>SVLS01000007.1 GCA_015067835.1 Oscillospiraceae bacterium
CATAAAGTGAGAAACATTACAACGTATGTAAATCAAGGCTAAAAATCGTTTCAATGGAGATTGAGAGGCGATAATGCACTTGATTATACATAAACCACTTACGAAAATGAATACAGGAGGTGACAATCATGTGGAAGTGGACACTGGGTTTCCGCATCATTTGGTGGGCACTTGGCGGATATAGCGTAGTCTATTAAATAATTTTCAAATGTAATCCGTCAATAAGCAATTCCATAATTAAAGTACATACTTTCAGAAAGTTCGCCTGCAGTATTGTAGGCGTACTTTTTTACAGAAAATTCATATCTGCCCCTTGACTTTTTTGCCAAAAACTCATACTACTTAAGTGTAGGGATTCAATTCTCTATTCCTCCGGTTTTGTTCTCCGGCAGGCAAGGTGCTTGTTACGGAGTCAAAATATATTTTATAGTTATGAAGGAGGAATTCAAAGTGAAAACAAAAGTCCCAGGAAGTGTTGCCTATAAGGTTCTGAAGCTAGTGATAAGGCAACGAAACAGTTCGCAAGAAGACTGTGGCTTGTGAACGAAACCGGCGGATAGCAGAGGCTGTAAGTCCCGACAGTCAATGCAGAATATCTGCCAAGCAGTCAACCGTGTGCGGCACGGTCCAATTCAACCGCTGTCTCTGTGCGACAAAGGACACAGCCGAGGTTTCCCGGGTTTCCAACGGCAAATGAAACCCTTGCCGTCGTCCGAATTTAGTAGGCGCTGTAAACAGTTACAGTATACGGCACTGCGCTGTCAGAACGTGAGTATCTGACGCCTGTCACGTGGCAGGTATGCGTCGGATTATATCCGCTGTACTCACCTTCATTGCTGCAACTAAATATGATATGCTTTTCGATATGCTCTATGACGAACGCTTCGAGATGATATATGACAAGTCCCGCGCGGTAGTTATCTGGCCTAATAACTGATCTGTGATAAGCGGGACGGCTCATTTCGAAATGACAAAATGACTGTCCCTTCGAAATGATTGATGATTATCTTTTCGAAAGCGTCGCCGTTTCTATTTGCGAAGAAAATAGAAACGGCGACGAAAACCCCGATGAAGTCGCCGAACGGCAAGGCATTTCAGAGCATAGAAAAAGAAAACATAAGAAATGACACGGAAAATTTACCTCCGTGCCAATGGGACAGCTATGCCTTGCCGCTGTCTTTTTGAAATAAAAATGATTTTCTCTTCGAAACGAAGTCATATAGATTTATTATAGAATAATAAAAAGTGTCCCTTAAAAGCTTGAACTGTCATTTCGAAATCCGCGAAAAATTTTCGTCAGTAAAATAATTTTATATGATTTTGGTCCGCAACAGCGGCGATGGAAGAAAAAAGCCTTCCGTCGCCGCTGATTTTTTGCAATTTTTTATAAAATACTCCGTTCCCGTGAAGTTTTCTTGAAACTCGAATTTGACCTCCCCCATTACTTAAACAGAACACGCAAAACATCAGTCCCGGTTTTGCACGTTCGGATTTTAAGTGAAAGGGGGTGAGGCTGTGGGCACTCAGATAAGGTATGAGTTAACCGAAGCCCAGGCGAATCTGTCGAATGACCTTGCGATTCAGTTTAAGCGCGATATTGATAATACCAATAACGGATCAATTGAAACGAGAAAGCGGTATCATACTGCGCTGGAGAACCGCTTTGCCAAATTTCTGGCAAGTGAGTTTCGCCTTAAGAATATCAACAACATTTCGAAGAAACACGTCTATGCCTATGTTGGTTTTCTGCAGGCACAGGGGAAAAGCGCAGGATACCTTGTGACCGAGCTGGCTGCGATCCGATTTTGGCGCAAGCATTCCAATTGCAAAAATAAGCTGCCTGAAAACAAGCAATTGGATTTGGAGAAGCGAGAGGTTGGTAAGTACAATCGTGGATTGCTTGATAGCGAGCTGACCAAAATGATTGAGGTCGCCAAAAAGGGAGATAGGCGAGATATCGTATTTGGTGTGTATATTGCCTACTATTTTGGTCTGCGGAAAAATGAGTTGGTAACAGTACGCATATGGCAATTGGAGGAAGCCGATGCCAACAATCAGCTGCATATTCCAAGAGGCAAAGGTGGTCGCAAGAGAGATGTTCCGGTTGACACACACGAGCAGAGTTTGGTTCTGAAAGAAATTTTGCGTTATGCCAAATCAAAGGGCAAAAAGTCCAGCGATTATCTGTTCTGCGACAATCACAAGCATAGTGTGAAGAAAGAAAAAGACTCCATAACCAATTGGATGAGCAATCATATTGACGAAATTCTGGATCCCGACAGAAAACTGATGGTTGAAAAAGGAAAGAAAGCGCGTGCGGAGGGCGGTTACGGTTGGCATTCGTTACGCCACACCTATGCGCAAAGAACGGAAAAGAGACTGATCGCCTGCGGTATGAGTCTGAAGCAGGCAAGAAAGGAAGTTTCAGAACGACTTGGTCACGGTCGACCGCAAGTTTTAAAGACCTATGAGGATTGACCCTTCGCAGATAAACACCTGCGTCGCATAAATCAAATAGCTCACACGAAAGGAGGACGCTTCTTATGAAAAAAGAAGTTAAGATCGATTTAATGTCCGAACTTCCCGAGCATGAGATTGAGGCACTTGCTAAGTGCTTCTTGCCCGATATCCTCGACTATTTCAATAGCGAAGAGGGCAAAAAAGAGTTTGAAGAATGGAAGAAAAACCGAATCGATAAGGTTTCGGACAAATAAGTAAAAACGGCGGCACGAAAACTCGTGCCGCCATCAGTTTTTGTTAAGTTTGAGATTTTGTAAAAAGGAGTTGGGCAAACTCTCTTTGCCTCATTACAGTTTCGCTTTCTTCAGCACGGAGAATGACTAACTGGAATCTTTTCATATTGCATACAGTATCAATTCCGACATTCCTGGTAATACGACCTCGGGACATTCCTAACTCTCGTCCTAATCTGCGGATTTCTGCAATGTTTGGTTCGCATTTTTTCCTATTAGCCATATAAACTATACTCCTCTATACGTTTCGCTGTGTAAATAAGTTAAAAAGTCCGGTAACTCTTTATCCATTACATAAGACCATGCAGAGTTCATACCATCAAAAAATGTACCCAATGTCAATGCTGTTGCATACAGAATATTGGCTGAATTTTTATCAAAGATATCACAATTATATGTTTCGTTCAATGCATCGCAACAAAGAAAGCCAAAGATTTGTCTGTCAGACTTATAATCACATATAATTGGTACAACAACCGTACAGTTATAGTGTCGCAAGGAATTTGGGAAGTTTTGATTTAGATAGTCATCCATTGAATCAGTTATATTATTCTTAATATAGCATTCTTTGGACAAGCATTTTAGAAAATCCCCATTGAGATCTATGCTGTAATGTTGTTCACCTATCTCACGCTCTTTCTTATCATATGTTTCTTTATCTCTAAACGCAGTATATATTCTCATACTACTATATTCAGTTCCATTATGATATGTTGATTCAAACAACTTAATCGATATGGATGCGTTTAGGAAAATATTTTTGGTTGTTAAATAATGCATAATTATCTTCAACGTTTCATCTACAACACCACGAGTATACCTATTAAAGAGTGTATACAGTGATTTTTTGTATCGTTGACGCGCTTGATCCAGTTGTTGTTTGCAAAGCTCAGCAAACTCTGGATCTTCTTTCTTTGCATTCAATTTGTCTTGGATATTTGAAACATCGTAAAAATATCTGTCTGTTTCATCGCATATAATCGTCAGGAAATTATTAATTCGTTTATTAGTGTTCTTTTGATATATCAAGTGTTTTTCAAAGAACTCAACATTCAAATTAAAGGATTCTTTAATTGCTTCCGATGCAGAATGTGCTTTCTCAATTTCGCTGTTACAATCTTTCATAGTTTCTTCTAAAAGTTCTTTATTTTTATGAAAGGTACCATAAGTAATGCAACACATAACCAACACAATAAATTGACAACATACAACCGATGTTGCAACAATCCAATTGTTGGGAGAATATATAACCGTAAGTATAGATATCACGATTCCCAGAACAGTAGAAAAAATCCCTATTTTGAAGTTCCATGATTCACGATTGTCTCGATACTTCTCCCGAATTTTCACAAAAAGCGATACTCTCTCTTGATTATCCAAAATAGTTTCTCCTTCGATGATACGCAAAATTCAACAATTTATGATATCATAAATTTTGGAAATAATCAAGTGGTGCAGAGCTATATAGTAGTTTGCAAATAAACAATAAATCCGAACGCATCACCTATCACGGTAATAGAGTTCGGATTTATCGCGTTTGGCAGGGGCACAAGGACTTGAACCCTGAGCCTACGGTTTTGGAGACCGCCGCTCTACCAATTGAGCTATACCCCTATATATAAACGGCAGAGCCGATATTTCGTGGTGGGCCTTCAGGGATTCGAACCCGGGACGATCCGGTTATGAGCCGGAGGCTCTAACCAACTGAGCTAAAGGCCCATATATCGTGCGGGTGTGTTGGTCGCCACCGCTTGCATATTCTACCACTCAAATCCCGTTCTGTCAAGGATTATTTTTGATGCCTCACTCCCGGCGAAGGGGAATAGGATATTCTGCATACAGTCTTCATTCGCTGGCGGTAGTGCCGCCCTGATTATCCCGGATTTCCTGGCTGGCCGCACGGCGGCGACGGCGACGGCGGGATGCATAGGGCTGATCCTGGGGATCGGCTTTTTCTGCCCGACGGGCATAGGCAGCAGCGGCCTCAGAGGTGGCCTCGTAAGTCAAACGGCTGACCCGGGTCAGGCCATTGGGCTGTTCAGACATACGAATGCGAATCAGGAATTTCCCGTGCTCGGGGCAGGCTGCCAAATCCATATACCGATGCCCCGGCTGCGCAAACCAACGGGAGCTGAGCATTTGACGGCCGCAGGTGGGACAAAGGTTTTCTTCGCCGGACATAGCAGCCAATGCGGCGCGTTTATCGGCGTAATCATAAAAAACCTTTCGCGCAATACAGCCGGGCAGCTCTGCTCCGTGGAAGCCGTTATCGTGATTTTTAAGAGCCTGTTCATACTGTGCTGTACCCTTTTTGAGATCCAGCATTGCACAAATCAGCGCGGTATGATAAGCATCGCCCAAAGCATCGTGAGCAGGGCGGGAAGGCTCGATTTCAAACATTTCCATAGCGGTTTTCAAAGCCTTCTGGGAGGAAGAGCCATCTGTCTGGGCATTGAAAATCATTTGCGCATTGTACCAGCGCTCCGTCCAGTCCTCGCTCAGTCCGAAAAGACGCAGGTTTTCCCGCAAAATACCAATGTCATCAAAACCCCAGGTCAGGAAAATGACATCCTCGCCGCACCATTTACGGAATTCTTCAACTGCTTGAGGAAAGGGGATGCCGTCCCGATGCAGTTGGGCTTCCTTGATTCCGGTGAGCTTGCTGACCCGGCGGTTCAATCGCCGATAGATCCTGGGCTGAATCAATGTCTGGAATTCGTCCGCCACCAACTGCTCCTCTGTTACCCGAACCGCACCGATTTGGATAATCTCGCCTCTGATTTGAACCGGCAGCACCTTCTTGGCTGAGGGAGAACCGGGCCAGGGCTGATTCCATTCCATATCCAAAACAATATAATCCATTGCAATAACCTCTGTTTGCAGTAATCTAAATGTTATCATATCACAAACATAGGCGTTGTGCAAACATAAAGTTTGAAATAGGGGGTGATTTTCATAATATTTGCGATTTTGGACAAACTGCTTTCGGAGGGATGGAAATGACGGAAAAGGAATACGGGAAAATGGTCCAGGCGATGAGCCCAAAATCACCGATGTGGAAGGACTGCCTGAATGCTTTCTGGATCGGCGGGCTGATTTGCCTGTTGGGACAGGTGGCGATGAACGGATATTTGGCACTGGGACTGGGGAAAACAATGGCGTCCACTGCCACTTGTATGAGCCTTATTACGCTGTCCGCCTTGCTGACAGGCTTTAGTATATATGATGACATTGCAAAGTATGCAGGAGCCGGCACGCTGGTTCCCATTACCGGGTTTGCCAATGCGGTGGTTGCACCGGCGATTGAGTTCAAAACCGAGGGGTTTGTCCTCGGTGTCGGCGCGAAGATGTTCACAATCGCCGGACCGGTTATCGTCTACGGGGTAAGTGCCAGCGTGGTGTATGGATTTATTTATTGGATAACGACCTTGTTCTAATATGAAAAAGGCTTGACCAAACTGGTCAAGCCTTTTTTGCGAGTGCTTTGCGGTATTCTGATGGGGTCATACCGGCTATGCTTCGAAAAGAGCGAATGAAAGTAGACATATTTTCAAAACCGGATTGATAGCATGCTTCGCTAATAGAACAGCCCTGCGCGATCAAGCCTTGGCAATAGGAGATCCGACGGGCTTTGATGTATTCGTAAACTGTGGTGTTAAAGTGCTTTCGAAAAAGCCGTGACACGTATTCCCGGCTGTAGAAAAAGTGAGATGCGACTTCGTTTGCAGAAGATATTTCCCGGAAGTTATCATCGATATATTTTTTAATTGCGGCAAGCGTCTCCGGTAAGGGGGTACATCGCTGGCCGGGAGCGAAAACGCCTTTATTTAGAAAAAAGAAAACTTGTATTACCAGACCGATAGCCAGCGCCTCGTAGGATGGATCTTGCCCCAGCTCCAGTGCTTTGTCCAATTTGAGCAAAAGAGTAAAAAGCTCCGTTTTTACCTGTTCTTCTAGGGAAAAGACGGTAAGGCCGCTTCGTTGCAGCTTCAAAAAACTGGTCAGCTCACTGCAGCCAAAGGCGTCCAGCGCATCTGGATACAAATAAAATACATGTCGTTTATATGAGGTTTTGTCGCACCGGATTGCAGACATGTGAAACATTCCAGGTGGAATCAGAAGAACATCTCCCATATGGGGCTGGTAGGTGGCGGATTCACAAATATAATGGATATCTCCTGATTCGAAAATCACCAGTTCAAAGTAATCGTGGCAGTGAAGTCGGGAAGGAAATGTGGCACGGTTATAGTGCGTTGCTCGGTAGGAATAATAGAGGGATTCTCCCAAGTTGTTTTTACGCCAGTTTATGATCTGTGGAGCGTTTGTGCTTCTGTTTTCTTTATAATGAGACACCAGTTTCATAAATTCTTCTCCTGTGTGGTCACAAAATGATAAATATATATCACAATCTAAAAAGAATTTCTAATTACGGAACGATATAATCAGTATATATCATCATGCTATGATTTGCAAGAGGAGATGTGCATATGAGTATGCCTGCGGGCGGTGACAATGCGGAAGATGTTCGATATATGCAGGGAATTGGTTTGGATTACATCCCCACCAACTGCATGCATGAATAAGGAGGAGTTATGTTAAATACGAAGAAACATCGGGCAGATATTTGTGTGATCGGTGGTGGAATCGGCGGTATGTTTACTGCCATTAGTGCAGCCAGGCACGGAGCAAAGGTGGTACTGATGCATGATCGTCCTGTTCTAGGCGGAAATGCCAGCAGTGAGATCCGTATGTGGATATCCGGTGCGGGTACTCGTGTTCGTGATCTGCAGGAAACAGGCATTATGGAAGAGCTATTGCTCGAAAATATGTATCGCAATCCGACACGCAATTTTACTACTTGGGATGCTCTTTTGTATGAGAAGGTGCGCTTTGAAGAGAATATTGAACTTCTGTTGAACTGCACCTGCTGCGAGGCAAAGACTGAAAACAATCATATTGAAAGCATTAAGGGCTTTCAGTTGACGACCTATACCTGGCATGAGGTGAATGCGAAGATCTTTGTGGATAGCTCCGGCGACAGCATTTTAGCGCCGCTGACCGGTGCTGAATTCAAAGTCGGTCGTGAAGCGAAAAGTGAGTTTAATGAGGAATTCGGCCTTGAGGTTGCAGACAGCTATACTATGGGCATGAGTATTATGATGCAGTGCCGTGAAACGGATCATCCGGTAACCTATACACCGCCGGCTTGGGCCTATGATTTTCCAGATGATCAGGCGATGCACAACAAACCCCACAATCTGTATGCCATCAATACCAACTTCTACTGGATTGAATTGGGTGGTATGCAAAACAGCATCGATGACACGGAAGAAATAAAGGACGAACTGCTGAAAATTGCCTTTGGTGTATGGGACCATATGAAAAACCACGGTGACCACGGTGCAGAAAACTGGGATCTGGAGTGGGTTGGTTTTCTGCCCGGCAAACGCGAAAGCCGTCGATATGTGGGCGATTATGTGCTGACACAGCACGATGTGGAAAACTGTACACCATTTTCGGATGTAGTTGCCTATGGTGGCTGGCAAATCGACAATCATCTGCCGGGCGGCTTCCACATGGATGCCAAGGGCGGTGCCCATCTGCAAAAGCGCAGGCTCAGCGAGCCCTATCCCATCCCGCTTCGCAGTCTCTATTCGAAAAATATCGATAACTTGATGTTTGCAGGACGAAATATCAGTGCCAGCCACGTGGCTTTCAGCTCAACGCGGGTAATGGGAACGATCGGCGTGATTGGACAGGCAGTGGGTACGGCTGCTGCCATCGCAACCCAATATGAGCTCTTGCCGAGAGATGCTGCCCAAACAAAGATCAAGGAAATTCAAGCGGCTTTGCTGGAGGACGACTGCTTCTTGCCAGGATTGCGTCGTGAGATCTCGCCCGTGGCGAAAAAGGCGAAACTCACCTGCGACTATGGCGATTGCACTAATTTGATAAACGGTCTTGATCGTAGAATATGGGGTAATGATAACGGCTATTTCGGAAAGACCAATAAATCCATCACCTATACATTTGATCAGCCGCAATTTGTAAATGGTGTGCGGCTGGTCATGGACAGCGATCTTGACCGCGAATATACTGAGGGAAACCCGGATGGATTGCATACTTCAGCTGTGTTGTTCTATTCTGCCAGCCATAATAATACCAGATTTGGTTTTCCAAAATGCTTGATCAAGCGTTACCGGATTGAAATTTTAGATGAAAATGGTCAGTGGGATACCGCTTTGGAGATCGCCGATAACCATCAGCGGTTCGTCAAGCATGTGTTAAATAGGATTGCAAAAGCGGTGCGTTTTACGCCTTTAAGTACTTATCACAGCGAAACAAAGACCGAAGATTACGGAAGTTCGACAGCGCACCTGTTTAATTTTGAATTATTTTGATGATCAGGAACTTGGTCCTAACTGGACACAAGCAGAAGGCTTCATCCTGGGTGTCGGCGCAAAGATGTTCTCCTGTTGCGGTGCCCGGTGTGCGCCTTGCCGGCGGAGCGGCTGCGTTGCACACCGACCGCGGCCACTCGCTCAGGTCGCTTGACTCCGCCACCGGCGGCGCTCCCATCGCTCCCCATCGCCGGCCCGGTGATTGTGTATGGTGTCAGCGCCAGTGTGGTGTATGGATTCATTTATTGGATTACCACATTATTCTGACAAAAAGGCTTGACCTTTCGGTCAAGCCTTTTTATATCGACGAAGCCTTTCAATCCTTTAGCGACTTTGCATATTCTGTCAAAGTCATACCGGTTCGTTTTTTGAACAGGGAGGAGAAGTAGTAGATGGTTTCATAACCAACCTGCTCCGCTACCTGCGTGAAATTCAAATTTCCTTCCCGAATCAGCCGCTTGGCCTGCCCGATGCGCAAAGAGGCCAGATAGTTGACCATACTTTGCCCAATCTGCTCACGAAAGACCCGTTTAATTTGGGAAACGCTGACGCCCAAAGCGGTGGCGAGGCTGTCAAGAGAAATCTGCTCAGAATAATGCTCGTTCAGGTAGTCTTTTGCTCTTTGCGCCAAAACAGGACCCTGGTTAAGATGATCGCCGGCAATGGCGCGCTGGGAAAAGCCAATGTTGTCGTCCCGGCGGCAAATCATAATAAGCAACTGCTCCAGGTAATTTTTAATCATCTGGTCACAGGCCCAAGGAGCAGAGTCGAGCTTGACCATTCGGATGTAGGGCGGGTCATTCTCAAAATGCATATAAACCTGCTGCGCCTCATCCACAAGCCGCTTTAATTGATCCTTCTCCCGGCTGTGGAGCAGCAATACTTTTTGCTCCAGTCGATGCATCGCCGGACTGCTGCAATAAAAGGAGACAACAATAATATCGGCTTCGCCCACTGTGTGAAAGCTGTGAAATTCACCGGGACGATGAAATGCAAGCTCTCCGGATTTCATAAAATACACCGTGTCTCCTGCGGTAACCACCACACTGCCCCGGTCTACATACAAAAATTCCCAACAATTATGGGTTTCTCCTGCAAATACATAGTTTTGGGGACAGCGATAATAGGAAATGTTCTCAACCGCCCGCACATTGAAGGTTGTTTTCAGGGGAATAGGGTTCAGTTCCACAATGCAATCCTCCTTGAGCCGATATTATAAAAAACATAGCAGATTTTATAAGGAAAGAAACGATAGAATATGTATAATGGAATTATACATACAATGCAGGCCGTTGTAAAGTAAAAAAGGAGGATAAACCATGAAAAAGTCCATTAACATCTGGTCTTTTGTAGGCAAAACCAATCGGGAGGCTATGAAAATAGCCAAGGATGCCGGGTTTGAGGGCATTGAACTGGCGCTCGGCACAACCGGCGAGATCACCATGACATCCACGGATGAAGAGCTGCTCAGTCTGAAGGCATACGCACAGGAGCTGGGTATTGCCATTCCCAGTATTTCCAGCGGTTTGTGCTGGGCTGACTCTTTGAGTGCAAACGATCCCGCTGAAAGACAGAGAGCACATGATATGATTGTCCGTCAGCTGTATTGCGCCAAGATGCTGGGAGCTGAAACCATTTTGATTATTCCCGGAAGTGTTTCCGTGGAGTTCGTTCCGGAGTGGCCGGTTGTCCCCTATGATGTGGTTTATCAGCGGGCTTTGGAGGAAGTGAAGAAGCTGGCACCCATTGCCGAAGAATACGGCGTAGAAATCGGCTTGGAAAATGTTTGGAACAAATTCCTGGTCTCTCCTCTGGAAATGCGTAGCTTCATTGACGAAGTGGGGAGCGACTATGTAGGCGCTTACTTTGATGTGGGCAATGTGGTGTATTCCGGTTATCCGGAGCACTGGATTCGAATTCTGGGCAATCGCATTAAGAAGGTCCATTTTAAGGACTATCGCCGTAATCCCGGCGGTTTGAATGCATTTGTGGATCTGTTGTCCGGTGATGTAAATTGGCCTGAGGTGATGAAGGCCTTCCGGGATGCCGGCTATGAAGGCTGGGCAGCAGGCGAAATGATTCCTCAGTACGCCTACGCCTCCGACCAGATTATTTACAACACCTCTGCTTCTATGGAGCGGATTTTGAACGAGAAATTCTAAGGAGGAAGAAAAATGTTGAAAGTTGGATTGATTGGCTGCGGTTTTATGGGCGGTATGCACGCTGCCTGTTATGAAGCATTGGCCTCTTTGGGTGTAAAGGTGACTGCGGTTGCCGATGTGCGTCCCAATTTTGCCCAAAAGCTGGCCGGTGAGGGTGCTGCCATTTACGAAACTGGTATGGAGTTGATTGCAAACGCGGATGTGGATGTGGTAGACATCTGCCTTCCCACTCATTTGCATACAGCCCATGCTGTTGCGGCAATGCGTGCAGGAAAGCATGTATTTATCGAGAAACCCATTTGTATCAAGGAAGAAGAAATGGAGCTGTTGCTGGCTACAGAAAAGCAGACCGGTGCAAAGGTGCAGGTCGGTCAGGTTATCCGCCAGTGGACGGAATATATGTGGCTGAAGGAAACTGTGGATTCCGGCGTATACGGCAAGGTTCTTCACGGTCAGTTCCGCCGCCTCAGCTCGCTGCCCACCTGGGCCTGGGAAGGCTGGCTGCATCAGGTGGAAAACAGCGGTGGCGTGGCAATCGATATGCACATTCACGATGTGGATTTTGTCCGTTACATTTTGGGCAATCCGGATACCGTCAAGGCCCACGCCTATCGGGATGATGCCGGTGTGATTCAGCAAATCAACGCCCTGTTCGGTTACGGCAGCAATGTTAGCATCAGCGTGGAGGCTGGTTGGAATTATCCTGCCGATTTCCCCTTCACTGCCGATTTCCGCGTTAAGTTTGAAAAGGCTACTGCGGTTCTGGCAAACGGTGTGTTGACCGTCTATCCCAATGAGGGCGGTGCCATTACACCTGAGTTGGCAGAAGAATTTGCAGGCGATAACGATATCGGCGGCAATGTTTCCAGTCTGGGTGGCTATTACAATGAGCTGAAGTATTTTGTGGAGGGCTTGCAAGGCAAGAATGACCTGTCTGTTGCGACAATGGCGGAAGCAATTCAGTCTGTAAAGCTGGTCAAGAAGGAAGTTGAAGCAGCCGGCGGTCTCATCGCAAAATAAACGCAGTCTGAAACAGAAGGAGAAAAACGCTATGTTAAGAGTCGGCATTGTCGGCTGCGGCAATATTTTTACCATGCACGCAACCAGCGCACATCATTTGCAGAATGCACAGATTGTGGGCGTTTGCGACATTAAGAAAGACCGGGCAGACCGGGCGGCGGCCAAATACAATGTAACAGCATATTACGATTATAAAGACCTGATTAAGCCGGAGCTGATTGATGTGGTGCATATCTGCGTACCCCATTATCTGCATCCGATTATTTCCCGGTATGCGCTGGAGCAGGGCGTTCATGTTTTGTGTGAAAAGCCCATGAGCATTACCATGGAGGATGCCCTGTATAATGTGAAGCTGGCGGAAGAAAAGAAACTGAAGTACGGTATTATCTTCCAATGCCGATATAATGACTCGGCAAAGCTGGTGAAGGAGAATCTGGAAAACGGCGCACTGGGCAAGGTGATTTCTGCCCGGGTGGTGCTGACCTGGAGTAAGCCGGATTCCTACTACAGCCTGTCTGACTGGAAGGGAACCTGGGAAAAAGAAGGCGGCGGCGTGATTATCGACCAGGCCATCCATTCCCTTGACCTGGCCAACTGGTTTATTGACGACGAGATTGAAAGCGTGCAGGCGCATCTTGCCAACCGGGGTCATTCCATTATGGAGGTGGACGATACCGGCGAGGGCTTCATCCGGTACAAAAATGGCGCTACGCTGAGCTTCTGGGCGATGAACAACTATGGTTGTGATGACCCCATCGAGATTCGTCTGCTTTGCGAAAACGGCAAGGTCGTGATGGATTACGACAAGGCTGAGATTTTCTTCAACGACGGCCGCGTGCTGTCTATTGAGACGAAAATCGACCCAGATGTAGTTTATGAGGGAGGCAAGGATTACTGGGGCTTCCAGCACATCCGCGAAATTGCAGATTTTTATGACTGCGTGGAGCAGGACAGAGAGCCGCCCATCAGTGGTCGGGAAGCATTGAAAATTCAGAAGCTGATTTGCAAAATATACGAAGAAGGAAGAAAGAACTTCGTATTTTCCCCCAACAAATAAGACAGATTGCATACGCAAAAAAGGCTTGACCGGTCGGTCAAGCCTTTTCCTGATGCTGTTTTATGTTTTTGAAGTTTCCATAGGTCTCATTGACCATTTCAAAGTAGGAAAATGTATCGTCATATTTGGAAATGATACTCTGAAAATCGTTCAGTTGGTGCTTGTTTACCACACAAATCAAAACATATTTCTTTGTGCCGGTGTAAGTTCCGATTGCATCAATTTCCGTACAGCCGTGGCGCAAATTGTGGGTGATTTCTTCCACAAATTCATCCTTGTGGGAGGTGATGATGGTGAATTTATATGCTGTTTTGGTGGTCTTCAGCAATAGATTTCCCACAAATGTGGAGATGAAGCAATACATAATGCACAATGCCATCGGCTTGTAATTCAGCACACCGTCGGAATACACGAAAATGGATGCGATTGCAACGATGGCATTCAATGTAAAGGTGATGATAAAGAAGTTTGTCTCAGGCCGCACTTTTGTGATATACCGGGAAACGACATCTGTTCCGCCGGTAGAGGCATTGTTTCTGAAGCATACGCCATAAACAACACCGGCCAGAACACCGCTGAGGATGACGGGGTAGATGGTATCATGACCGAGTGTGACATATTGAATGAAAGTCAGGTCGGAATTCTGAAGAAGCAAAAATACAGTGGAATACACCACAGAGAAAAGCAGAGTCTTAACGGCAAAGTCTTTGTTTACCAGAAAATAAGCAAGGACTGACAAGGGGATGTTGATAAGCAATGACATATAGCTGATACTAAAGCCGGTTTTGTACTGAATCATTGTGGCGATGCCGTTCAAGCCTGCCGGAGCAAAGCTGTTGGTGACAATGAAGACATAGTAAACAAAGGCCAGCAAAACGGCGCTTAAAACAATTTGACTATAACTCCATAGTTTCTTCATATCTCTCACCCTTTTATTGAAGTTGATGTCATTGTAGCATAGAGCGATAAGAAATTCAAGACATTCCAACAGCAAAGCGGCAGGGAATCTATCCCTGCCGCTGGCTTATTTGTTTTTTATGGCCAGGACATTTGCAACCTGCGCAGCGCAGTTTTCCATATTTTCCAGAGCATTTTCCCGCTGCATTGCCTGTGAAAGGGAACAGGGGGAGGGAACGATGGAGAAAATGGCATCGATTCCGTGCTGATTGCAAATGGCGGCATCGGAAGAAACAGAGCCCGCAAAGGCAATCACCGGTTTATGATACTTTTTGGCCATTTTGGCGATGCCGATTGGCGCTTTTCCCATTACCGTCTGGCTGTCAATGCGACCCTCGCCGGTTATTACAAGGTCAGCCACTTTGATACATTCGTCGATTCCGATCTTGTCCAAAACGAGGGCGATACCGGAAGTCAGGCTGGCATTTAAAAAGGTCTTGAAGGCAAAACCGAGACCGCCTGCGGCACCGGAGCCGGGCAGGTTGGGGTCAGCTTGGGGGAATGCCTGCGCAACAATTTTAGCATAGTGGGCTATTGCGCTGTCCATCTGCAAAATCTGTTCCGGTGAGGCACCCTTTTGGCGGGCATAAATATGACTGCAGCCCATTTCACCATAAAGAGGATTTTCTACATCGCAGGCGATGTGGAATTCACATTCCTCCAATTCAGGAAGCACATTTTCTGTTTCGATAGAGGCGATGTTTCCCAATGCTTTTGCACCGAAGGGAACAGACTTTCCGCTTTCATCCAGAAAGGAAAAACCCAGCGCCTGGAGCATTCCCACACCGGCATCGTTGGTGGCACTGCCACCAATGCCAATCAGGAATTTCCGGCAGCCGGATGCAATGGCATCCTTAATAAGCTCGCCTACACCGTAGGTAGTGGTTTCCATGGGATTGCGATCTTCCTCTTTTAGCAATGCAAGCCCGGCAACGGCAGCAATTTCAATCACAACGGTATCGCTAACCATTCCGTACCGACCTTCCATCGGCTTACCCAGAGGATTGGCAGCGGTAACAGTTCGATAACTGCCGCCCAAGCCCTCCACCAGTGCGTCTACCGTGCCTTCGCCGCCGTCAGCGATGGGCTTGATTGTAATATTGGCTTCCGGGAAAGCTCTTCTCCATCCTTTGGCAGCGGCACGACCGGCTTCCAAAGAAGTTAAGCTTCCCTTGAAAGAATCAATGGCAATTACAATATTCATAACATCCCTCCTTTGAATGAACCTATCATTTTCCAGATGAATATATCATTCTTTTGAGGGGCTGTCAATCAATGGATAATCGGCTGCGAGAGAGGGCTTTTCGCAATGCAATAGCCAGCAAGGGAGTGGCAATGACGGCTACAACAGCATTGAAGGTTGTGGCCGGTATTTTTGCTGTGACTGACAGTATTGCGGCGCTTGCAGGCAGATTGTGCAAAAGCAGCCCGTCGTAGAAAAAGGCTTTGGACAGATAAAGCAGAGCATAAGTGATTGCACCGGCTGCAGTTGCCAGAAGGGCCTTTCCGTAATTCCACGTTCCTTTTCCGCTGCGAATCACCAGTCCGGCTATGATGCCGTAAGCACCCTTGGTCAGGAAAGTAATCCAGCAGTCCCGGATATAAATAGGATCAAACATATCATAAATCGCAGAACCCAATCCGGCAGCCAGACCGCCAAACCACGGTCCCAGTAAAACGCCGGACAGGGCACACAGAATGTTCCCTAAGTGAAAAGCGGAGGTGCCAAAGGCCTCGGGCACTTTGATACGAATGGCGGAGCCCACACAGGTCAATGCGGCCAGCACGCCGACCATCACAATTTGTTTGGTGGAAAAACGTTTTGATTGTTTCAAGAGAATCCCTCCTCACTTAAGATGTGTCTATTTTAGCACAATCTGGCAATAAATATAGTGCCAAAACCACAAAGTAAAATAAGGCCAGATGAAAATGTGATAAAATTTACTTTGTTTTTACCAAAATAGACTTTGTTTTGGAGATTCGCTGTACAAAAATGGGTGCAAGTGCTAAGATGAAAAAAATTAAACAAAGGAGTGTTTCAAATGCGTTTAATTCGTGCGAAAGACTATCAGGATGCCAGCCGTAAGGTGGCAAATATTATTTCTGCTCAGGTAATTCTGAAGCCCGACTGCGTTCTGGGCCTGGCTACCGGCAGCAGCCCTCTGGGTGCTTACAGCCAGCTGATTCAGTGGTGCGAAAAGGGAGATGTAGACTTCTCCAAGACCAAGACGGTGAATCTGGATGAGTATGTTGGACTGGCTGCAGATCATGACCAGAGCTATGCGTACTTTATGCATCACAATTTCTTCGCCCACATTAACATTGATCCCAACAACACCAATCTGCCCAACGGCACAGAGGCGGATGCTGCCAAGGAATGCAGCCGTTACGACAAGGTTATCCGCGATTTGGGCGGCGTAGACCTGCAGCTGCTGGGTATCGGTGCCAACGGCCACATTGGCTTCAATGAGCCGGCTGATGCCTTCTCCACCGGCACCAACCGGGTGGATCTGACTGCTTCCACCATTGATGCCAATTCCCGTTTCTTCGAGAATAAGGATTTGGTGCCCCATCAGGCTTATACCATGGGTATGATGGCCATTATGCAGGCCGAGCGCATCGTGATGATTGCCACCGGTGCCAATAAGGCACAGGCTGTTTATGATGCTTTCTGCGGTCCTGTGACCCCCCAGGTGCCTGCATCCATCCTGCAGCTGCATCCCGACTTTGCTCTGGTTGCGGATGAAGCGGCTTTGTCTCTGGTAGGCGATAAGCTGTAATATTGAAAACAAGACCCGCTGAAACGGCGGGTCTTGTCTTATTTTCGAATATACACACGGCGAAGTGCAGATTGCCCACTGGGCGCAGGGGCAGAGTGGCAGAACAGACCGTACAGGTCATCCCACCGCTGCTCCAGTTTTTCATAAGGATCTCCGGTCTTCTCTCCGATATGGGGAAAAAGGCCGGTTTCTCTTGCTTTTTTCAGGGCAGGGATGCCGGCGTCGGAGAAGCCCAACACCCGAACATAGGGCACGGTCGACTGGAGAAGTGTTTCTGTAATGCCCAAATATGCGCACATCACCATTCTGTCCAGGCGGGTGCGTGTATACCGCTTTGATTTTGTGGCAGCCAGGATTTCTTCCAGAGTGCCGCAGCTTCGGCTGGCGTGCATCAGCTTTCTCCAAAGCCCCTCTGCACCATAAGGAAGGGCTTCAAATTCCGGGTCATCCATCCTGCGAAGCTGCGAAAGAATGGCTCGCTCTCCGGCTTGATGCGTATGAATGGGAGCGTTTTGGAAGACGGCAGCAGCTGCCGATGGGAGATAGCCGTCCAGAGCCTTTCCCTCCTGCAATAATTGACGCAAAGAGGTGGCAGAAGGATGGTCGCTGTCTGCCGAAATATCGTGATAATTGCCATCCCGGCGAATGGGCATTGGCATCATATCGCAGCCCAGCGTCAAAATTGCTTTACAGTATTCCACTGCCAGAATGTCATTGGGACGGCTGAGCAGGGAAGCGTCAATGCCCATTTCCTGCAAGGCTTGCTGACGGGCGGTGGGGAAGGAGCAGCCGGATTCCAGATGCTTTCGCAAAATGGGTGAGAATTCCGGGGAAAGCAGGGCTTGGGCAGTTTCTATTAAAGCTTTCTCGTTACCGGTCTCGCTTCCAAAGCAAAGTGCATCACAGAAGGAACTGAGAATCCTGACACCGCCGGCGGCAAAGCCCTCGGCAGAGGACAAAGCATAGATCGTGGGCAGTTCCAGCACCAAATCTGCACCGCAGTCAATGGCAGCACGGGCACGGAAGGATTTGTCGAAAACAGCCGGCATACCCCGCTGAACATAATTTCCGCTCATCAGGCAGACAATGACAGTATCCGGACCGCATTTCCGGCGAATATGCTCAAATTGCTTCCAGTGACCCAAATGAAAAGGGTTGTATTCGCAAATAATGCCTACAGTTTTCAAAAAAATCCCTCCTTTTTCAAAAAAGTACCCCAATGGGGGTTGTGAAATCGTTTCAAATGAGGTACAATGTACCCAGCTATGTGCATCATAACACAAAATGGAAAAAAAGAAAATATTTATTTTATAGGAGGCAATTTCCAATGAATGTTCTGGTTATCAATGCCGGCAGCTCTTCTCTGAAGTATCAGCTGATGAATCCTGAGACCGGCGATGTATCTGCAAAGGGTCTTTGCGAGCGTATTTATATCGACGGCCGTCTGACCCATAAGGTCGGTGACAATAAAGTGGTAAAGGACATCCCGATGCCCAGCCACTCTGAGGCAATTCAGGCTGTTCTGGAAATCCTGGTTGACCCCGAATACGGTGTCATCAAGTCCACCGATGAAATTGATGCAGTCGGTCACCGCGTGCTTCACGGCGGCATGGAATTTTCCGAGTCCTGCATCATTGACGACGAGGTTATCAAGGCAATTGAAAAGTGCATCCCTCTGGGCCCGCTGCACAATCCTGCCAACCTGATGGGCATTCGTGCCTGCCAGGCTGTGATGCCCAAGACTCCTCAGGTTGCTGTGTTTGACACCGCATTCCATATGACGATGCCTCCCAAGGCATACCGTTATGCCATCCCCACGGAGTATTTTGAGAATGACGATATCCGCCGCTACGGCTTCCACGGCACTTCTCATAAGTATATTGCCCGCCGGGCAGCAGAGCTGTACGGCTCCAAGGAATTCAAGCTGGTCAACTGCCACCTGGGTAACGGTTCTTCTCTGTCTGCAGTAAAGGACGGCAAGTGCCAGGATACCTCCATGGGTCTGTCTCCTCTGGCCGGTGTGCCTATGGGCACCCGTTCCGGTGACATTGATGCCTGTGTGGTGCAGTTCATCTGCAACAAGTACGGTATGACGGTTGATGAGTGCCTGAATATGCTGAACAAGAAGTCCGGCGTACTGGCTCTGTCTGAAACCTCTTCTGACTTCCGTGATCTGGAAGCAGGCGAAGCAAAGGGCGATGAGAACTGCGTTCTGGCTCTGCAGAAGTTCTTCTACGAGGTTGCGAAGTATATCGGCGCCTATGCTGCTGCCCTGAACGGCATTGATATGCTGACATTCACCGCCGGTGTCGGCGAAAACGGTCCTGATACCCGTGCAGCCATCTGCGAATATCTGGGCTTTATGGGCGTAAAGATCGACCCGGAAAAGAACAATGTCCGCGGCAAGGAAGCTTTGATCTCCACGCCGGATTCCAAGGTTCAGGTTTGGGTCATTCCCACCAACGAGGAACTGATGATTGCGCAGGATACTGCTGAGTTGGTAAGCGCAGCAAAGTAAGCGAATATGCGATGAGCCTCCCCACTGTGGGAGGCTCGTTTTTTGGGGGAAATGCTTAAAACGAAAAGGAAAAATTTGTGCAAAAGGCGGAAAATTATGCAGGTAGGACAATATCACCGTAGAGAGCAAAAAAAGACTTGAATCACGCGCGAAAATCAGTTAAAATAGGATGAATATTTGATAAAATGCGGAGGTATAGTTTCTGCTGTTATCAAAGAAAAATCGAGAGGAGATAAGCGCATGAAGAAAATGTCTCGAAAAATACTGGCAGTTGTTCTTTGTGCGGCGATGCTGGTGGGTCACTTTACTGTGATTCCTCAGGCTGTTACCGCAGTGGATGCAGTGGATTCCACTTCCACAACACCTGCAAACCCCAACCTGCTGGATGGGCTGAATCCCGATTTCGAAACAACCAACGATCTGAAGAATTGGACGGTTTCGGATAAGGCGGCTGTATTCCAGTCAAGCACCATTGTTACCGAAGGAAAGGTGTCCTTGTGCATCAAGGATGCCAGCGCAGACGCAAAGCAGAATGCGATCAGCGAACAGACAACGGTAATTCCCGGTGATCCTTACTATGCAATCGCAAAAACCTTCGGTACAACTCACGGTGTACTGACGGTTCACTTTTACGATGCTAACGGCGTAGAAATGGCAGATCAGGCTGTTTCTCAGTCTGTTGCCGTTGCAAAGCAGGAGTGGCAGGCACTGAGCGTTCAGGTGAATGCTCCTGAAGGCGCAAAGAAAGCTGCTGTTGAAGTTTCTACAACAGTGGAAGGTGTCGGTGTCGCCTATTTTGACAATGTGGCTTTTTATGCAGAGCCCGGCGATACTATTACGCTGAACAGCTCCTTTGAAGGTGGCTTTGATGCAGCTGAGTGTCTGCCCGAAGGCTGGAGAGGCTGGGGCGGAAAGACTCCTCTGCGCCAGATTAACACCAATCTGAACTATGTTCATAAGGGCAAGCAGTCTATGAAGCTGGATGTCAGCATCAATACTGCTACCAATAAGAATACAACAACCGGTATTGAAAGTAACTTTATTGACGTCATTCCCGGTTTACCCTATGTTTACAGCTTCTGGCACAAGAGCGAACCTTTTGCAACAGGAAACTCTACAAGCTATGTATATGTAAACTTCTATAATGTGGAAGGCGAGCGGATCAGTACCAGCGGCAATCCCATTGGTACCTCTGCGTATTCTTATTCCAAGGCTTTTAACAGTGTAAACAGCTGAACCAAGCAGACGGATGTTATTTCTGCACCTGCAGGCGCGGTCAAGGCAGAGCTTTGGGTTCTGACTTGTAGTGCGACCAAGGCACCCATTTATTTGGATGAAGTGGTTTTGAAGCGGGATAAGTCTGTTCCTGTACTGCCTAACTCCAGCTTTGAAGAGGGCTTTGGCGACAAGAATGTCCCCAATGGCTGGCAGGTGTATTCTACCCCCGGTGCAGCCAATGTGGAAACCAATATCAAGACTGACGGCGAGTACGCTCTGAAGATGGATAATACAGTTATCCAGGAGCACAGCGGCGTCTGTGTCTGGCTGCCTGTCGTTACAGGTGAAGTCTGGAAGCTCTCCTTTGATCAGAAGGGCACCGGCCAGATTCACTTCAGCTACTATACTGCCGACAAGAAGAACCAGTTGTCCAATGTGATGTACAGCGGAAGCGGCGGAGAAGAGGCAGAATGGGTACATAAGGAACTGCAGCTGGAAGCAGAGGCCACTGAAAAGGGCAAGCCCGGTATGATGCGTGTGCTGATTACTCTGAGTAAGAATGCACAGGGTGTGGGTTTCTTTGATAACTTCAAGCTGGAGCGTGTTTTCGCACCCGAGATGCCCAATTATTCCAACCTGCTGAACAATGCAGGCTTTGAGGATCGGGAAGGCGTTCCCGGCTGGAATCGCCTGAGCTTTACTTATATGCAGACGGACGAGTATGCCGGCGGAGACCGCGGCAACTTCGTTTTGAAGTTTACTGATAACAATAAGAACGGCGCAACCCAGTTTACCACTGAGCGTGTTCCGGTTACACCCGGTGAACACTATCACGCTTTGGTGGAATGCACTGCCGATACCCAACTGCAGATTTATATCCGTTTCTATGATGCCAACGGCAAGAAGGTCGTTCCCACTACCTTCAACAATTACTATGGCGGCACCAAGGAAGTTTTGGGTGAATGGAAGCGCCTGGGCGTTTTGAGCCGTGCTCCTGATACCGCAGTTACAATGGAAATGCTCTTTGGTACGGTTATGGTCGGCGTGGGTACTGCTTATGTCGATAATATTTACCTGGGCGTTTATGACGCGGAGAAGGATCCGGATATTGAAGGAATGAACTCCGTTAAGTCTCCCGGCTGGGACAATGTGGACTTTAATGAAGTTGGCCACCCCCGGAGCTACTTTACCGCCGATGAACTGAAGGAACTGAAGAAAACGGTTTCCTTTGGTATGGAAAACGAATTGGGATACTCTGTCAGAGAGGCCTATAAGGAAATGCTGGAGGATGCAGAGAGATATCTGGCAGAAACCTATTTCCGCGCTAACTGGGTCTCCGGTGGTCCCAGCGTTGACTACGATCTGAATGAGTTTAAAGACTTTAACAGCATTGAAGAGCTGTGGGTGAACCCTCCCGGATATACTTCCGGCGCATATCCCTATTTCTCCAACTTTGCAATGGCACTGCGTGACCGGATGCGGACGCTGGCAGTTGCTTATGCCCTTTCCGGAGATAAGGCCTATGGTGAACGTGCTGTTCACTATGCAATGCGTCTGTGTGACTGGGAGATCTGGTCTCAGCGGGCAGCAGTGGGCGTTTCGTACTCCTCTGATATGGGCTGCAGCTATATTGCTGACGGTACGGCCTGTGTCTATGATATGTGCTATGATTTGCTGACAGATGAGCAGCGCAAGACATTGTATACCAACATTGCCGAAAAGGGTCTGAAGGCTCTGATTGGCGATATTGAAGCAAACATCAACCACAATACCAACCTGAATAAGGTTAACGGCGTTCTGGTTGCTGCAAGCTGTATTGCAGAAGAGAGCAACCGTGATCTGGTTGAGCCCTATCTGACTGCCGGCTACCGTTATGCTGAGTGGTTCATCGATGAACTGTATGAAAGCGGCTGGCAGGAAGGCTACAGCTATACCCACCACGCTTTGGAAGCCATTATCAAGGGCGTTGACATTCTGTCCCGTTCTACCCAGACAGAGGCCTTCTGGGATCACCCCTACTTTGAGGAAATTCTGGTACCTTGGGTTACCTATGCATCCGTCCCCGGTTCCGGCGTGCAACCCAACATTTCTGACAGCTCCTGGGATCATTACTTCTTTATGACCATGATGATGATCAATAAGAACCTGGGTAATGAGACAGCAGGCTTCTATTTGAAGAATTCCGGCATTCTGGAGAATGTTTCTGCAATGGAGAAGGTTTTGTATGCAAACCCCAATCCGGTTATTGCAGAGGAAATTGATGTTCAGCAGACGGCAGTTACTGTTGACAAGCTTGGCTATGGCTTCCTCCGCAGTGGCTTCGGCGCACTGGATGTGGCGCTGACGATGATTGCCAACGATTCCCAGCACGATCACAACCACTGGGACCAGAACAGTATTGTTGTCTCCTTTAACAGCACCAGTATGCTGACGGACTTCGGTTATGCCTCCATTGGCGGCAGTAAAGATGCGCCCGGTTATGCATTCGGTTATTATGATGGACATACTACCATCTTTGTTGATGGCGAGTCCCAGAATGTGAAGGGCAAGGGCGAAATGACCAATGTGCTGAATAACCCCTTGTACGGACATCTGACAGGCAGTGCAGCCGATGCCTACGGCGGAAGACTGACGCAGGCTGACCGTCACTCCATCCTGCTCAACCACATTGATAAGCCCTACTACATCATCATTGATGAGTTGGATTCTGAAAGCAGCCACGTTTATAACTGGAACCTGTACACCAACGGTTGGAACGGCTTGCAGTTTGACCAGACAGTTATCAGAGATAAAGAGGCGACTGCTGACGGCCATCAGCTGGTTGTTATGAAGGACCGTGACGCTGCATTCCTGGACTTTGTTGGTCACGAGGCTCTGGAATTCACTACCTTTGAATACAGAGACTCCTTCCCTGTGATCCAGATCAACTCTCCTTCTGCAAAGAAGTATGAGTTTATGACGGTGGTCAGTATGGATGCGGATGTCAGTGATGACGCTGTTATCTCCTTCAACCCCTTGATTCGTGGTTACCTGTATGGTATGACCAATAAGCCGTCTGATAAGGTTTCCTGGAGCACCAGCTTTGACGGCCTGTACGAGGTTATTAAGAAGGTTACCGTTTCCGGTAATGACTGCGTGTTCTTCCGCGCTCAGGAAATTGGCGACTGGTATGAAATGCCCTTTGAGGTAGAAACCTCCGGCACCTTCGAAGTGAAGCTGAATATGCCTCAGTCTCCCAACTACGGTGACTACCAAATTTATCTGGACGGCGAGCCGCTGCCCAATATCTTCAGAGGCTACAACACCAACGTCAGAATGACCAACTATGTGGTCGGTCTGCGTGAAGTGACTGCCGGTAAGCACACATTGCGCTTCGAATTGGTGAATATCGATTCCCGCGCTGATGACGCCCTGATTTCCTGCGGCGGTGTTATCCTGGCTGACCCCAACAAGCCTGCAGCTACCAGTACTGTTAAGATTACCGAGACTTACGATGATGCGTCCGTTTTGGGTGCTACCATTCGCTACGGCCTGGTTCTGGACGATGTGGTTCTGCACAACCGCGGCACCGGCACCATCACCGGCGGCAAGACTGTTACCGACGGCGCACAGGCGACTGTTATGGGTATCTATGGTAGTGAGGTCACAGAAGGCTTTGCCATCACAAAGGGCACATCTCTGAAGTTCGGTGAAACCGTTCTGATGAGCTCCAACGGCAAGATTTCCATGGCTGTCGATTATCGCGGAGCCAAGTTCCCCATCCAGAACACGGAGATTCCCATTGTTCTGCCTGAGGAGGAAGAGCCTGACAGAACCATTCCCACCACCGTGGTCAGCACCGATGCAGAAGCAACCCGGTTCGTAACCATCAACGTGGGCGATGATGCTCCTTATTCTGTTGTGATTGACGGCAAGACCACGACTTCTATCTACGATGCCGGCATGATCTCCTTTGATGTGCCTGCTGGCAAGCACACAGTCAAGATCATCGGTAAGCATACCTGTGTTTACGATCAGAAGGCAGAGGCTATTCAGAATATGAAGGCTGCTGCAACCTGTACGCAGGGCGCACAGTTCTATATCAGCTGTCTGTGCGGCGCCAACGGCGATGAAATCTTCACTGCCGGTGAGGGCCGTGGTCACAAGTGGAACACCAAGGGTACTGTCACAGTGGAAGCAACCTGTCTGCATGAAGGTGAAATGACCCTCAAGTGCAGAAGCTGCCCCGAGACTATGACAAAAGTGATTGAGAAGCTGCCCCATACTCTGGTAGCATCCGGCAGCAACTGGGATTGCACCGAATGCGGAAAGAGATTCGCAGATGCGGAAGGCACCATCGAAATTGCCAAGACTGACGTAACGATGATTATCATTATTGCCGCAGCGGCAGTGGTTGTAGTTGGTGGCGGTGCAGCTGCATTCCTGGTGATCAAGAAGAAAAAGCAGAAGAAATAAGAAATTACCTTAAATAAGCAATGGACCTCCTGCGGGAGGTCCATTGTTTTATATAAAAATATTTGGGGTTAAGCAATTTGCTTAACCCCAATATCCATCGCATCTCTTAGCCTTCAAAATCCATCTGCGTAGCCAAAGGAGCTTCTTCCCGGAATGCGCATTCGCAATCACAGTTATCGCAATCCCGGTCGCAGTGGTAGCAACGATACTTGCCCAACATTCTGCGAGACCACGCTACGATTTTATCGCCGTAAGCAGCAACCACATAGACAATGCCGGCAATGGCTGCAATGGCAATGACAATACGGATGATTACTTTTGTTGATTTCATAATGAACCCCTCCATTTATTTTTCATCTCATAATCAGTATAACCAATAAAATTTGAAAATGCAACAAGAATTTTTAATTTTACACATACCCGTACATTCCGCGGATGCTGACCTCTCCGGATTGGACGGTTTTTATTGTTCCATCACGAAGTAAAACCGTTAGAGCACCGTTTTCTGTTACATCCAGCGCCGTTCCGTGCTCCACATCTTCGCCACGAATGATGGATACTTCCTGACCAATGGTAATGCAATCCGCCCGGTAACGCGCGAGGAGGCTGTCAGCAGAAAACAGCGTTTGGCTGAGCTTTTCCAAAGAGAGGAGAAGCTCTTTGATGACTGCTTCCCGGCAAACAGGTCTTCCGGTGCAGAGGGATAGCGAGGTTGCCATTTCCTGCAGCTCGTCAGGGAAGTCCTCTGTGCTCTGAGAGCAGTTAATACCGATGCCGATAATGGCATATTCTACCTCTCCGGTGGCGTTGAGCACCAGCTCTGTGAGGATTCCACCCAATTTCTTCCTGTCCACCACCAAGTCGTTGGTCCATTTGATGCCGGGACGGATGCCTACAGCCTTTTCAATGCCGTCAGCGGCAGCGACGGCAACAGCACAGGTTAAATGCAGCAATTTCTGCGCCGGGCAGTCAGGACGCAGGAGCAAACTAAGATAGATTCCACTGCTGGCAGGGGAGTGGAAGCTGCGCCCCATTCGACCGCGCCCTGCAGTTTGTGCATCGGCAAGAACCACAGTTCCGTTTGGCGCGCCGGAGACTGCCATACGGCGAATTTGGGTATTTGTTGAGTCCAGGACTTCAAAAAAGTGAAGCTTTCCCCGCCAGGGAAAGCTGGCGGGGAGATGGGATAAAAGGTTTGTTTCCATTGTTAATCAATATCCTTCAAAACTTCTTCCGGAGGATTGTCCAAAAGCTCGGGTCGTGCCATAATACGCTTGTAATGCTTGAAAAATGCAGCGTAGTAATAACCGTCTACAATGCGCTCATCCAAAGTGAACTTGCAGTCCACATATTTGCGCTGAACAATGGAGCCGTCCTCCAGCACCTCCAGACTTCTGCGCTTACATCCGAAGGCACCAAAAACCGGAAGGTTGCCGAAATCGTACAGATGATGGTAAATGGGAGGGATGCCCAACGAGCCCATGGAGGTGAGGAAAACGGAGCCGTGGAAGGGGCTGACCTCCAGCAAGAACTTGGGCAGCAGACCAAAATAGTCCAGCAGCTTCAGCAGCCACACCACAAATTTCAAAATCACACCGGGAATCATTGCCAACACACCGGCTGTGTTATCCATATTGGAGTCCAGAGGGGTATTTTTTACTTCCTCCACAGCTTTTTGAAGCTTGTTGTATACATCGATGGAAGTATCGCGGGGATTCAGATGGACCTTGATAACCGTATCCGGCGCATCAACGGACATTTCCTTTTTTACTGTCAGACAGAACTGAATATCATCACCTCTGCTGTATACCTTTTGACCGGACAGGAAACGGTTCATTGCCGGGAATTTACACACGCCGCGGCAATAAGCAGCCAGCATCACGTGCATAATGCCGAAATTCGTATAACCGTCGCGGCGCTTTTGACGAATGTAACGGTCAATGTGGGTGATTTCAAAGGACTCTGCAAACAGATTGGCAGATTCGTTCCGCCTTACCATAATGTAGGGGGAAACCTGACTCATAGCAGGCAATGTGCGAACCCGGCGACCGTCACATCGGTCACCCCAGGTGGGATGATATTCATTTCTAGGATGCACACGAATGGCGAAGGTCATAACAAAGCATCCGCTGAACAGCAGCAAATCAGGCAAAAGATCCTTTGAAATTGGTGCGTGAATCCCGTTGGCGTGAATTAACCAGGTGTTGATGGCAACGCCAATACCAAATACAGCCAACAGCAGCCAGGGCTTGGACACACGACCGGAGATGACGATGGTGTAAAGCACGCCGCAGAAAAATAAAACGGTGGCAAACAGCATAATCATCAAGATGTTCTCATTACCAATGATGTCGTGCGGACGGAAGGCATAGTAAATAATGATCAACCATACCGGAATAGCAGTGCGGTACAGATGTTCTTTGCCGGCGAATAAAACGATGCACACATACAGCATGGTGGCTGCCACAGGCAGAACGATTTGACTCCACACCTCAAGCATATCACCTGGTCCTTTCAAACAGGCGAATACAATGCGGGTCACTGCCGAGCCGACCAAACATAGTGTCATCAACCATACCAGCGCATTTTTAAGGCTGGTATAATAATGAACTCTCTTTCCCATAACAGCCATATTATAACAGATTTCGACAAGAATGGCAACAATTTCTTTCCATTATGCTGAGAAAGCACATTTTTAAGGTAAAAAGCCCTGCCGAAGGGCAGGGCAGTTTTTAGAGAGTGGATTCAATTTGCGCCCTGACAGCAGCAATATGCGCCGGAGTTGTTCCGCAGCAGCCGCCCAGTAATTTTGCTCCACTGCGTTTGCAGTCCAGCAGAATTTGGGCAAATTCCTCAGCACCCATATCGTATTTTGCAATGCCGTCAGTTCCAATAACCGGGTTGCCGGCATTGGGCTTGCATAGCAGGGGAAGGCGGATTTCCTTTGCCAGCTTTCGCACCAGATAAGGTGTCATCATATCCGCACAGACGCAGTTAAAGCCCACTGCTGCGGCATAGTCCGATAAATCCTTTAGCACCGGTATCACATCCTGCCCGGAATAGAGTGAGCCATCAGCAGTCATAACAAAGCTGTATGCCACCGCGCCGGCACCTTCCATTTCGGCTGCGGCAAGGATGGCTTCGGCTTCTTGGGGATACATTAAGGTTTCCGCCACCAGTAAATCAGCACCACCATCTATCAGACCGCGAATCTGCCGACGGTAGTTTTCTATCAGCAAATCAATGTTGTTATCATTCCAGCTTTCGCAAAAGGCGGCCAGGGTGGTCAAATCGCCGGCAATCAGGCAATTTGGTGCAGCCTGGCGAGAAAGAGCAACCAACTGAGCATTGAGCTTTTCCGTCCTGTCTGCCAGACCAACACGCTCCAAAGCGATGGGCTGCGCCTGAAAGGTGGGGGCATAGAGAATCTGACTGCCGGCCTTTGCGTAAGCTCGCTGCAGCTGCAGCAGAACCTCCGGGTTCTCCAGAACCCATTGCTCGGTGCAGCATTCCTTGGGCATTCCGGCATTGCGCAGGTTGGAGCCAGTGGCGCCGTCCAGATAGCAAAGACCGTTTGCAATTTTATCTTGTAGCTGTTCCTTTGTCAGCATAGGCGTTCTCCCTTGTTTATAAATCTACTTGCAAGGATAGGTTCATTATATGATAATCTTTCAAAGAATGCAAGAACCATTGACGAATGAAAGAAACTTTGGTAAAATGGGAATAGTTTTAGAAAAAACAGGAGGTTTTCCTATGAAAAAGACCGTTTTAAGAAAATATGCAAAGCTGATTGTCCGTTGCGGTGTCAATATCCAGAAGGGACAGGAGCTTGTGATTCATGCAGATTTGGATCAGCCGGAATTTGTCCAGATGGTAGTGGAGGAGGCCTATAAGGCCAAAGCAAAGAAGGTAATTGTGGAGTGGAGATACCAGCCGCTGAGCAAAATCCATACACGCTATCGTTCTGTGACCACCATGGGCAAGATGGAAAAGTGGGAGCTGGAGCGTCTGCAGCACAGGGTAGATGTTGTACCTGCCCGCATTCATCTTATATCGGAAGACCCGGATGGTTTGAAGGGTATGAATATGGCCAAGGCCGCCAAGGCTAGACGGATGTCTTATCCTATCATCAAGCCCTATATTGACCAGCTGGAGGGAAAAGAGCAGTGGTGCATCGCAGCCGTGCCCGGCAAGGCTTGGGCGAAGAAGGTATTCCCCGGTGAGCGTACCAGTGTGGCAGTGGAAAAGCTGTGGGAAGCCATTTTGTCCACTTCCCGCGTGACAGATGATCCCATCAAGGCCTGGGAGGAGCACAATGCTGATTTGAAGAAGCGCTGTGATTACTTGAATTCTCTGGGCATTGAAAGCCTGCACTATACTGCAAAGAACGGCACAGATCTGACTGTGGGAATGATTCCGGAGGCAATTTTCTGCGGCGGTGCAGAAACCAGCCGTCAGAATATCGTATTCAACCCCAACATTCCTTCCGAGGAATGCTTCATCTCTCCGATGAAGGGCAAGGCAGAAGGCATTGTTTATTCCACCAAGCCGCTGAGCTATCAGGGTCAGCTGATCGACAACTTCTCAATGCGGTTTGAGAACGGCAAGGTAGTGGAAGCAAAGGCAGAAGTGGGCGAGGAGCTGCTTAACACGATGCTTTCCATGGATGAAGGTGCGGCTTATCTGGGCGAATGCGCATTGGTGCCGCAGGCCAGCCCTATCTGCGAAAGCGGCATTCTGTTCTATAACACTCTGTTTGACGAAAATGCAGCTTGCCATCTGGCGGTGGGTATGGGCTTCCCGGATACCATCCGTGACCATCACAATAAAACGCTGGAGGAGTGCCGTGAATTGGGTGTCAATGACTCGATGATTCATGAGGACTTTATGATTGGCTGCGACACGATGAATATCGATGCCATTTGTGCCGGCGGCAAGGTCGTTCCTATCTTCCGTAACGGTAACTGGGCCTTTTGATTAGAAATTCCAAAAAAACGAAAAAAACACTTGCATTCTGAGAAGTGATGTGTTATTATATCCAAGCGATTAAAAATTGTTAGGGTTATTATGCCCTTTAACTACGAAGAAAGAGGTGAACCAAATGAAGGAAGGTATCCATCCCAATTACGAACAGACTACCATTCGCTGTGCTTGTGGTAACGTTTTTACTACCGGCTCCACCAAGAAGGACATTCGTGTTGAGATTTGCTCCAAGTGCCACCCTTTCTATACCGGCAAGCAGAAGCTGGTTGACACCGGTGGACGTGTTGACCGTTTCAACAAGCGTTTCGGCCTGAAGTAAGAGTAAAATCCGCACTGCGTTATGCGTAGTGCGGATTTTTGTATCTTTTTTCGGAAAAATGTTGTTCCGGACAGTAAATGTGTGGTATAATAGTTAAAATGTGTTCTTTTATGGAGGAAATGAATGGAAGAGCTGTTACACACCCAGGAGCAGGAACGAGCGGTACTGGTGGGCTTAAATGCAGATTGCTTCCGGGCAGATCAGACCGCAACGGATGAGACGCTGGAGGAATTGGAAGCCCTTTTGGAAACGGCCGGTGGCTTTTGCACCGGAAAGATTCTGCAAAATCGCCATACACCGGATTCTCACAGCTTTATTGGGGAAGGAAAGGCTCAGGAAGTGCGGATGCTGGTGGAGGCAACGCAGTCCACGATGGTGGTATTTGACAACGAGCTGTCTCCCGGCAACATTCGGGCGCTGGAGGAAATCATCGGCGTGACGGTGTTGGACAGAAGTGCGCTGATTTTGGATATTTTTGCCCAGCGGGCGAAAACAAAGGAAGGCCGCCTGCAGGTGGAGCTGGCGCAGTACAAGTATCTGCTGCCCCGTCTGTCCGGAATGGGTAAAAGTCTGTCCCGTCAGGGCGGTGGCATCGGCACCCGCGGACCGGGCGAAACCAAGCTGGAGTCCGACCGCCGCCACATTCGCGAACGAATCAACCGCCTGCAAAATGATTTGGAGCAGGTGCGGCAGGTTCGTATGGTGCAACGGGAGCGAAGGATGAAAAATTCGGTGCCGGTGGTGGCCATTGTAGGCTATACCAATGCCGGCAAATCAACGTTGCTCAATCAGCTGACGGATGCCGGAATCCCGGCCAATAACCGGCTGTTTGATACTCTGGATACCACCTCCCGTCAGTTGACGGTTTCCGACAATTTGGATGTTATTTTGACGGACACAGTTGGCTTTATTGCAAAGCTGCCCCACCATTTAGTGGAGGCCTTCCACGCAACGCTGGAGGAGCTGCAGTACGCAGACCTGTTGCTGCACGTTATTGATGCGTCGGATGAAAACCGGCAGGAGCACATTGCGGTGGTGGAAAAGCTGATAGCGAAGCTGGCAAAAGAGGGAACTCCTGTTTTGCAGTGTTATAATAAGGCAGATTTGGTGGAAAAAACAGACATTCCCGTCGGTGAAGATGTGGTGGCCATTTCTGCCAAAAGCGGCGTTGGAATGGAAGCACTGAAAAAAGCCATTGAGAAGGCTTTGGGGCACAGCCGCCATCATATTGTGGTAACCTTGCCCTATTCTCAGGGCGGAATGGTGGAAACGCTCCATAGCAATGCCCAGGTGCTGAATGTGGACTATACTGCCGAGGGAATTGTCGTGGAAACTGTGGTGGACCCCATTTTGTACGGGAAATTGAGAGAATATATCACAAAGGAGTGCTGACTCTTGGAGGAATACCTGGTGCCGACTGGGTTCGGTGAAGACGAATTTACAGAGAAAAAATCCCGTTTCATCGGTCGGATTTGGCCGGTGGAGTCCGAGGAAGAAGCACTGGCGAAAATACAGGAAATGGAAAAGCAGTATAAGGATGCGGCCCATAATTGCTGGGCATACATTATCCGGGGCGGCCCCAGCCGCTTTTCCGATAACGGTGAGCCGGGCGGAACAGCGGGAAATCCTATGATGCAGGTACTGCAAAAGGAACAGCTGAACAATGTTCTTTGTGTTGTCACCCGATATTTCGGCGGCATTCTTTTAGGCGCAGGCGGATTGGTGCGCGCTTATACCAAAGGTGCAAAAATTGCCGTGGATGCGGCAGGAAAGTCTATGAAACGGGTCTGGACAGTGCTGTATGTACCCTGCCCTTATTCCTTTTACGAGCGTGTAAAGCTGGAGGTGGAAGCCTTCGGCGGTATCATCCGCAACACGGAATTTACATCAGAGGTTGAAATGGAAATTTTGGTGGCGCAAACCCAGGCAGAGGCGTTTGTGAACCGCTTGACAGATATGAGCGCCGCCACCATTGAGGCAATGGAAACCGGAAAGGAATACCGGGCCTTTCCTGTCGAGCCATAATATCGGTTTGTAAATATTGAGAAATTTTATCCGAATAGGTTGGCAGACCCGGGAATTATGTGATATAATATCATTTTAAAAGTTGTTACGTTATTCTGAGCCGTCTCACAGGATGGCGTGGGAATCCCCATCATAAGGAGGAGATTGCCACACCAGTGACCTCGGGTCACTGGTTCGCAATGACATAAAGAAGAAAGGAGGCGTTTTCTATGGCATTTCCACCATCTTTTATTGATGAGCTGGTAGCGAGAAATCCGATTGAGGATGTTGTAGGTCAATATGTTACCCTGCGCCGTGCCGGTGCCAATATGTTTGGGCTTTGTCCCTTCCACGGAGAGAAAACGGCCTCTTTCTCCGTTGCTCCGGATAAGGGGATTTACTACTGCTTCGGCTGTCACAAGGGCGGCGGTGTTATTAACTTCCAGATGGAGGTAGAGGGTCTGAGCTACCCGGATGCCGTCCGTGCATTGGCAAAGCGTGCAGGAATGGCTGTTCCTGAGGATGAGCAGTATCAGTCCCGGTATCATCAGCAGGAGCGATTGTGGGCGCTACATAAGGAAGCAGCCCGGTTTTTCCACAGTCAGCTTTATGCACCTGTGGGCAAGCAGGCATTGGATTATGCCCTGGGGCGCGGCATGACGAAGGGAATCCTTACAACCTTCGGTGTGGGCTATGCCCCGAATTCCTGGGATGCGCTTATCAAGGCAATGCGCGCAAAGGGCTATACGGATCAGGAGCTGAAGGACTCCGGATTGGTGACGGTATCCCAGAAAAACGGCAATCTTTTTGATCGGTTTCGTGATCGGCTGATGTTCCCCATCATTGATGTGCGGGGAAATGTCATTGCCTTCGGTGGCCGCAGACTCAGCAGCGATGACAGCGTCGCAAAATACCTGAACTCTCCGGAGACGCTGATCTTCAACAAGCGGAAGAACCTCTTCGGGCTGAATCTTGCCAAGAAGAGCAAGGCGGGCAGCCTGATTTTAGTGGAGGGCAATGTGGATGTGGTTGCACTGCACCAATTCGGCTTCGACAATGCAGTCGCCTCTCTCGGCACCAGCCTGACAGAAGAACAGGCGGCACTGATGACCCGGTATGCCGAGCAGATTATTTTGATTTATGACGGTGACGCCGCCGGGCAAAATGCCACCAAGCGAGCCATTCCGATTTTGGAAAAAGCTGGCTTGCAGGTAAAGGTGCTGCAAATGAAGGATGCCAAGGACCCGGACGAGTTTTTGCACAAGTTTGGCGCAGACAAATTCAAACTGCTGCTGGAGGACTCCTCCAATCGGGTGGAGTATCAGCTTAATGCGATTGCCCGGAAGTACGACATCAAGGAAGACGAACAGAAAGTAAAATTCCTGCAGGAAACTGCGGATTTGATTGCGACCCTGGGCAGTGCAGTTCAGCGTGAGGTATATGCCGGCCGTGTGGCAGAAAAGGCGAAAATCAGCCTGGAAGCGATGAAGCTGGAAATCAACCGGGCCTGGAAGCGGCGTACTGCAAAGGAAAAGAAACAGCAGGAAAAGATTGATTTGGCACCGGCCCGGAATTTGCAGCCGAAAAGCCGCACCATTCGCTATGACAATATGAAGTCTGCCATGGCGGAGGAATGGGTGATTGGACTTTCCTTGCGTGACCCGACATTGTTGGATCAGACAGGCAACCTGACAGCGGAAACCTTTTCGTCACCCCTGCTTGGACGGGTTTTCCAACAGCTGAAGCAGCGGCACAGCCAAGGTTTAGAGGTGTCTCTTGCTGTTCTGGAGGATTTGAGCCAGGAGGAAATGTCCCATCTGGTTGGTGTTTTGCAAAGACAGCAGGGAACGGTGAACGAGCAAGCTTTTGCAGGGTGTATCGCAACAATTTGCACCGAGCATCAAGCATCTTCTGTTACCAATGAGGATGATTTGCTTGCTTTCCGCAATAGGCTAAAAGAAAGAAAAGGAATGAAAGAATGACCGATTTGCTCACAAAAACAGAACCTGCACCGGTATCTGCCGGCGAGGATGATGTGCGGCAATATTTAAGTGAAATCCGTCGATATCCCCGACTGACACCGGAGCAGGAACGGGAGCTTGCCAAACGGTGCGCTGAGGCTGATGAAGAGGCAATCCGTCAGATGGTGAATTCCAATCTGCGCCTGGTGGTGTCTGTGGCCAAGGAATACGCCGGTCGCGGAATTCCGTTGCTGGATTTGATTCAGGAGGGAAGTATCGGTCTTTTGGTGGCGGCAAAGAAGTTTGATTACACCAAGGAGTTCCGTTTTTCCACTTATGCAACAAAGTGGATTCGTCAGGGTATTACCCGGTATTTGCTGAATCATTATCAGCTGATTCGTGTGCCGGTTCATACGGCGGAGCGCATCCGCAAGGTGGCGATGATGCGTGCGGCAATGCTGCAAAAAAACGGCGAAGAGCCCTCTCAGGAGGAGTTGGCAGAAGCCTGCGGACTATCGGTGAGCAAGCTGAAGCAGCTGATACAGCTGCATCCGGAAATTTGCTCGCTGGATGCGCCGGTGGGTGATGACGATACAGTTGGCACTTTTTTGGAGGATGTTCAGGCGCCGCAGCCCTATGAAACGCTGGTGCGTGAAGAACTGAACCAAACAATGGAGCTGCTTTTGAAAATGCTGAATCCGCGGCAGCAGGAGGTTCTGCGGCTGCATTTCGGAATGACGGATGGCGTTTGTTATTCTCTGGAGGAAATCGGCAAGCGGTTGGGTGTTTCCAAGGAACGCGCCCGGCAGATTGAGTGTCAGGCGATGGACAAGCTGCAAAAAATGGGAGCCAGTATGGGTTTGGAGGATTATTTGGAATGAAGCAACCGGAGATTACCTTTGAGACTGCACCCTGGGAGCAGGTCATTCTGGATGTGGCTTCCGGCGGAAGCTTGGACGGCATTCGCTTTCTGGCTTTGATGGAGCCGGAAAGTGAAGAAAGCCTGGAAGATGCATTTTCTATGCTGGAGCAGAGAGATATATTGCTGAGCGTGGAGGGTCTGGGTGATTTTTCTCCGTCGTCTGGTGTCGCACTGCGACTTCGGACGGAAAAGGAATGGGTTGCTCAGGGAGCGGATATAAGCCGTCTGGAAGAGGACGATGCCCTGCGCCTTTATTTGGAGGAAATTGCAGCGCTTCCTGCTTGCGAGGAGCCGCAGCAGCTGCTGCAGGCCTATCGTGCCGGGCAGGAGGATGCGCTTGTACGGTTAACCAATGCCATGCTCGCCCAGGTGCTGCAACAGGCATTTCATTTGGCTGGCCGCGGCGTTTTGCTGATGGATTTGCTGCAGGAAGGAAGCCTGGGTCTTTGGCAGGGAATTCTTTCCTATGAGAGCGGCGATTTTGAAAGTCATTGCCGTCGGAAAATCCAACAAAGTCTGCATCGGGCGCTGTTGATACAGGCAAGACAATATGGCGTGGGACAGAAAATGCGCCAGGCGATGGAGGATTACCGGGCTGTGGATGAGCTGCTGTTGGGAGAGCTTGGCCGGACGCCAACCTTGGAGGAGCTGGCAGAAAAACTGCACCTGACAGTGGAGGAAACCGCTGTGGTAGCCCAGACAGTGGATCTTGCCCGTCGGCTGAGCTTTACGACCGCAGAACCTGAGCCAGAGGAAGAGGAATTGGCAGAAACCCAAGCGGTTGAGGATACGGCTTATTTCCAGATGCGCCAGCGGGTATCTGAATTACTCAGCGAGCTGGACGAGGTGGACGCAAAGCTGTTGAGTCTGCGATTTGGCTTGAAGGAAGGACTGCCGATGAGTGCGCCTCAGGTTGGAGAAAAGCTGGGACTGACGCCGGATGAGGTGACGACCCGTGAAGCAGCGGCATTGGCAAAGCTGCGAAAATATAGTTGAAAAGAGGTAAGAACGATGGCCAAGACAGTGGCGATTGCGATTGACGGACCTGCAGGCGCAGGAAAAAGCACCATTGCCCGCAGAATTGCAAAGGAAATGGGCTATTACTATGTAGATACCGGTGCAATTTATCGCACCGTGGCATATTTTATGGATTTGCTGGGCGTCAGTCCAAAGGATACGGACGGCGTTGAGCGTTACATCGATGAGCTGACTGTTCAAATTGAATACGATGAAGACGGTCTGCAGCACATGATTATGAACGGAATGGATGTAACGGGAGATATCCGCACCCAAGACATTTCCCAGAAAGCCTCGCTGATTTCAGCGCAGCCGGTGGTGCGGGAAGTTCTGCTGGATATGCAGCGGGAGGTCGCCCGTCAGCACAATGTCGTGATGGACGGACGGGATATTGGCACTGTGGTGCTGCCCGATGCCAATGTGAAGATTTTCCTGACCGCTTCTGCTGAGGTGCGGGCAAAACGCCGGACGGATGAATTGCTGGCCAAGGGACAAAAGGCAGATTTCAGCCGGATTCTGCAGGAAATTGAGCAGCGGGATTATCAGGATACCCACCGGGCGATTGCACCGCTGAAAATGTGCAGAGATTCCGTGAAGGTGGACACTTCCGAGATGACCATCGAACAGGTGGTGCAGACCATCCGCAATATTATTACGGAGAAGGTTGGATAATGAGCATTCAGGTTGCACAAAGTGCCGGGTTTTGCTTCGGTGTAAGCCGGGCGGTTGAAATGGTGGAGCAGGCGGCTACGGAAGGGAAAAAAGTGGTTACGCTGGGTCCGATTATTCACAATCGCCATGTGGTCAACCGATTTGACGAAATGGGCGTGCGGGTAATTGAATTGCCGGAGGAAGCGGAGCCGGGAATGACGGTGATTATTCGCTCCCACGGTGTCAGCCGGGATGTGATGGAACGGCTGAAAAGCCGGGGTGTAGAGATTGTGGATGCTACTTGTCCCTTCGTAAAACGGATTCACACCATTGTGGAAAAGGCAGAGCAGGCAGGGCAGCTGCCGGTCATTATCGGCACGCGCTCTCATCCGGAAGTGGAAGGAATTGCCGGCTGGTGCAGTCGTTGCCGTATCTTTGAATCGGCAGAGGAACTGGAAGAATGGGCGCAAAGCGGTGAAATTTCACCGGATTTCCCCATTTGTATGGTCAGTCAGACCACTTCTACGGAAATATCTTGGAAAAAAAGTGTCCAAATCGCAAAAAAACAGTTTACTAACGCAAAAATCTTTGATACAATATGCAGAGCAACAGAATCTCGCCAGAAAGAGGCAGCGCAGTTAAGTGCTTCCAGTCAGGCGATGGTTGTGGTGGGGGATGCCAAAAGCTCCAACACCGGTCGACTGGCGATGATCTGCCGGGAACACTGTCCAATTGTGGCTTTGGTGGACAACGCATCTGAGCTGAAGCCGGAGATGTTTCAGAATGTTGCTGAGGTTGGAATCACGGCTGGCGCTTCTACGCCGGCGTGGATAATAAAGGAGGTCAATAAGACTATGAGCGAAATTATCAATGCTGATGCTGTACAGGAGGAGAGCTTTGAGCAGCTTCTGGAGCAGTCCATCAAGACTTTAAATACAGGAGATAAGGTCATTGGCGTCGTTACCGGAATCGGCAACACCGAAATCCAGGTTGACTTGGGTACCAAGCACGCCGGTTATATTCCCTATGACGAAGTTAGTGCTGATCCTTCTGTGAAGCCTGAGGACATTCTTCATCTGGGCGACGAAATCGAGGTTTTTGTTGTACGCGTCAACGATCAGGAAGGTACTGTGCAGCTGTCCAAGAAGAAGCTGGACGGTATGAAGATTTGGGACGATATGGCTACCTATGTAGAGGAAAAGACTACTGTTGACGGTACCATCACCGAGGAGAACAAGGGTGGTCTGGTTGCAACCGTAAAGGGCATCCGTGTGTTCATTCCCGCTTCCCAGTCCGGTGTCGCCAAGGGCGGCGATATGGCAGCAATGCTGGGTCAGGCTGTGCAGCTGAAGATTACCGAGGTCAACCGTGCACGCCGTCGTGTAATCGGCTCCATCCGCGCTGTTACTTCTGAGGCTCGCAAGGCTTCTCAGGAGCAGCTGTGGGCTGAGATTGAAGAGGGTAAGAAGTACCACGGTACTGTCAAGTCCCTGACCTCTTACGGCGCATTTGTCGACATCGGTGGTGTGGACGGTATGGTTCACGTTTCCGAGCTGAGCTGGAATCGTATTAAGACTCCTGCTGAGGTTGTGAAGGTTGGCGATGAGATTGATGTTTATGTTATCTCCTTCGATGCAGAGAAGCGTAAGATTTCTCTGGGCTACAAGACTGCTGAGATGAACCCCTGGAATCAGTTCATGACCAGCTACAATGTGGGCGATGTGGTTTCCGCCAAGATCGTTAAGCTGATGACCTTCGGCGCATTTGCTGAAATCATCCCCGGCGTTGATGGCCTGATTCACATTTCTCAGATCGCTGATAAGCGCATTGGCAAGCCTGAGGATGTTCTGGCAGAGGGCCAGGAGGTTCAGGTTAAGATTACCGATGTGGATGCAGAGCACAAGCGCATTTCTCTGTCCATCCGCGCTCTGCTGGAGCCTGTTGCTGAGGAAGCAGAGGCAGAAGCAGAGGAGGCTCCTGTGGAAGCAGAGGCTGAAGCACCTGCTGAGGCAGAGGCAGAATAAGGCTACTACATACCGGGACCGACTTTTGCCGGCCCCGGTATTTGCATAAGGGAGGATATTATGGTTAAGCATATTGTACTTTATACTCTGAAAGAGGGCGTCGATAAGGAAGAGGCAGTTGCGATTATCAAAGCCCAGCTGGAGCCTCTGGTGGGGAAAATCCCCGGTCTGCGCCATCTGGAAATTCGCAGAGCCTTTGCCGGTATGGATTATGCGCTGTATTCCGAGTTTGACAGCAAGCAGGACTTGGAGAATTACACCAAGCATCCGCTGCACCTTGCGGCAAAAGAGCATTTCTGGCATTTCCTGGATACCCGGGTTGCGGCTGACTATGAAGTGTAAAAAGATCCGGAGAACTTTCGTTCTCCGGATTTCTTTATGCGAAAATACCTAGGAAAGATTCGTGGGGCTGAAGGGTGACGGTCAGTTTGTGATCGTTTAGACAGAAAGGCTTGCAGGAATGTAGGGCTCTGCAGAAGGTTATAGTCTTTTCGACAGGGACATCTTCCCAGTTAATCAGCAAAATCGCTTTCTCGGATTCCCATTTGGAGGGGAGACGACGATCGTCTGGGAGGAAAATGGGCTTACAGCATTCGGATGCTGCATCAAAAGCCTGCGTCAGAATGGAAATGCCCTTTTTATTCAGAACCGCTATCCTGTCAGAAAGGAAAATATTGCCGCCAGAAATGGCCACCAGATTGGCCCAAGTTTCTGCTTCTACGGCATTAAATTGATCGCCATTTCGCCAGTGGCATTCAAAAATGTCAGCTTCTGTCATTTGCGATGCCCTTTTAGGTGCAACATATTTTGGAGTACCGGGCTCCCAAATTAAGGGCTCGTCGGCTGTTTCTTCTCCTCGCACAATCATAAAGTCCGGATCGATCCGTGTGACATAGTTGTTGTACATCCAAGTCCAGGAGAGAGATTCTGCGATCCATGAAACATGGGAGAAATGATTGTGAATGTCCACACCAATTCGCATAGAAGGAGCGATATTACTGCCGCATTGAATGGGAAGCGAGCAACCTAAAATCACCGCATCCGGTCCGGTGCAAGCCTGGATGTCTTTGATTAACCGGGCAAGGGCGGTGTAAGGGGTTGCGGTTTGATCGTGGTATTTTTTGATGGACAGCAGGCACGACAGATAATCGATTTTGAACAGTCGGTAGCCGCAGGAATACAAGTGCTTGTAGGTATCAAGTACGAATTTTCGGGCTTCGGGATGGGTGGGGTCTAAAATATACGTGTCGTAAATTTCTCGGAAATATGTACCCGACTCGTCCTTTAAGAGCCAATCCGCCCGAAACGCAGGGCAGGAATCCTTGATCAGCAGCGGCGCCATCCAGATACCGGCGGCAAAACCTGCATCAACAATGCGTTTTGCAACTTGTTCCAGTCCACAGGAAAACTTTTCGTTTTCGCACCAATCACCCCATTCTTTTTGCCAACCGTCATCCAGAACAATATAATGAAGCTTGTCGGCAAAGGGAAGGTGTTTGAGCGCATCAATATTTTCATAAATGTCTTCCGGTGTTACCCGGTCCAAATAGTAATCCCACGTATTCCAGCCGGTGAGCTTAGGCATTGGGAAGGTGCTTTTTGGCAGAAGACTTCTATAAGTTTCGTAAAGAGCATCTATGGTAGTATCTTGCAAAAACAGTACGCATTCCGATTCAAATACGCAAAGCTCCTGCATACCGGAAGTAAATTCGGTTTTGGCACAAAATTCAATACACCCTCTATGTCGAGAGGCGCAGGCGCTAACAATGTTTTTGAAAGGGGAAACCACCGCTAGGGAGATACCTTTGGAAGCGAGATTTGGGAAAATGCCGGCACAATCAGCAAGGTATTCCCGATTTTCCTCCAATTCCAGAGGATAACGATTGCCGGAACGGGACCAGCGATTAGAGAAAAAGGTCAAATGATCTGTTTCTTTGTATATGACAGGATGCAAACAAAGCGTGTCCACCCGCAGAAGCTTTAAAGGAGTATCCCGTTCGGCGCAAAGTTTGACCAAGGCACCGGAAGGGATGTCTTGAAATTCCCAACGGATGCGAATGTCGGCAACCTCTGTGTGATAAATGGTTTTATCCCCGGATTTTTCGCCCATTAGGGACGATTCCGGAATAAAGACAGTTTTATCTTCAAAATAGAGTCGGAATCCAAAATCCATACTGCTCTCCTTTTACAATTAGTCGTAAAGACCGGTGGACAGATACCGCTCGCCGGAGTCCGGTAAAAGGGTTACAATGGTTTTCCCAGTGTTTTCCGGCCGGTTTGCCAATTCCTGAGCGGCCCATAATGCAGCACCGGAGGAAATACCGACCAGCAGACCTTGGGTTCTGGCAAAGGCTCTTGCCGCGGCATAGGCATCTGCTTCCGTGGCAGGAAGAATCTCGTCAAGGACACTCTGATCCAGCACCTCCGGGATGAAGCCGGCGCCCAGTCCCTGAAGCCCGTGGGAACCTTTTTTGCCGCCGGAAAGGACCGCAGAGCCGGCAGGCTCGATGCCAACAACCTGGATTTGAGGGTTTTGTTCTTTCAAATACTTTCCTACACCAGAGATAGTACCGCCCGTGCCAATGCCTGCTACAAAAATGTCCACCTTTCCCTCTGTGTCCCTCCAAATTTCCGGACCGGTGGTCTCATAATGGGCTTTAGGATTGGAGGGGTTGGTAAACTGACCAGGAATGAAGGCGTTGCCGGCTTCCTTAGCCAGCTTTTCTGACAGGGCGATTGCCCCGGACATTCCTTCGTCGGCAGGGGAGAGAACCACCTTTGCGCCGTAGGCGGCCATCAGCTGCCGGCGTTCAATGCTCATATTCTCTGGCATCACAATGGTCATATCGTAGCCCTTTGCGGCGGCAATGGCACAAAGACCAATGCCGGTATTTCCGGAGGTGGCCTCGATGATTTTGGTTTGTTTTGTCAGCAGACCCTGTTTTTCGGCATCCTCAATCATATAAAGGGCAACCCGGTCCTTTACAGAGCCGGCGGGATTTTTTCCTTCCACCTTGCAAAGAATGGTGCAAAAGTCATTGGGAAGCTGTACCATTGGAGTATTTCCAATCATATTTATGGCAGAAAATGAGGCGGACATAAAAAAACTCCTTTCCTTGTGGGAATATTTGTGCTATACTGGTTCATATCATAGAAGGTTGCTGGACTTCCGGCAACCAAAACGGACAAAGGGGAGATGGCGATGCAACAGTTGACAGATGCAATTTGGGAAGACTATTGCAAACAGCGGCAGATGGATACCATTCAATGGGAAGGTTTTCCTGATCGTGCCACAGTGAAGAACATTCTGGCACAGCTGCACCGGATTGTATTCTTCCGCGGTACGGAGATTCAGTTGGAGCAATCTGTGGCGCAGGTATGGGCAGATTTGAAAAGCCAGCTGCGCAAGGTGTGTCCCAAGGAGCAGGCAGACGAGCTCTGCCGCGCATTTTTAGGCCGCATTCCGGCGGTGCGTGCCTTGGTGGAGACGGATTTGCAAGCCGCTTACGACGGCGACCCGGCCGCCACGGGTTATGATGAAATCGTGCTGGCTTATCCCGGCATTTATGCCATTACCATCTATCGCCTGGCACACGAGCTGTACCGGCTGGGTGTGCCCCTGATTCCCCGTATGATGACGGAAATGGCCCACGGCACAACAGGAATCGATATTCACCCCGGCGCAACCATCGGGTCACACTTCTTCATTGACCACGGTACAGGCATTGTCATCGGTCAGACAACGATTATCGGCAACAATGTAAAGCTGTATCAGGGGGTTACTCTGGGCGGTCTTTCCACCCGGGGCGGTCAAAGCCTGTCCGGTGCTAAGCGGCATCCCACCATCGAGGATCGGGTAACCATTTATGCAGGTGCTACCATTTTGGGCGGCGAAACAGTCATTGGAAGCGGAAGCGTGATTGGCGCCAATGCCTTCGTGACCCGTTCCATTCCGGCCAACACCACAGTCATTATGAAATCTCCTGAGTTGCTGCTTCGCAGCCGGGAGGAGCTGTAATCGATTATAGCAAGGAAGCGAAATGATGTCAAGAAAGGCCACCGCTGGTGCGGTGGCCTTTCTGTTTATTTCTTGACTTGCTTCATGCTTAGGCTGATGCGGTGACGTTCCTGGTCAACGCTGAGAACCACCACTTTGACCACATCGCCTACCTTCAGCACCTCACTGGGGTGCTTCAGACGGCGGTTACACACCTCGGAAATATGCACCAAACCATCCTGATGCACGCCAATATCCACGAAAACGCCAAAGTCAATGACGTTGCGAACTGTACCGGACAATTCCATACCGGGAACAAGATCCTTCATCTCCAATACATCCTTGCGCAGAATTGGCGCAGGAAGCTCGTCACGGGGGTCACGACCGGGCTTGGACAATTCCTTGGCGATGTCAATCAAGGTCGGTTCACCCACACCGCAGGCTTGCGCCGCTTTTGCTGTGCCATAAGAATCCAACCTTTCCGGCAAGGTCTGTAAATCTTCCTTGCCCAGCAGAGCCAGCAGCTCCTTTGCTGCGTCATAGGATTCGGGATGCACGCCGGTGTGATCCAGTATTTCTTTGCTCTCCGGCACGCGCAGGAAGCCGGCACATTGCTGATAGGCCTTCGGTCCCAGCTTCGGCACTTTTTTCAACTGACTGCGGTTGGAGAAGGGGCCGTTTTCTTCCCGGTATGCCACAATGTTTTTGGAGGTAGTGCCATTCAGACCGGATACCTGCGCCAAGAGGCTGGCGGAGGCAGTGTTCACATCCACGCCAACCGCATTTACGCAGTCCTCTACAACGCCGCCCAAAGCTGCATCCAGTTTTTTCTGGGGACAGTCGTGCTGATATTGCCCGACACCGATGGCCTTGGGGTCAATTTTTACCAGCTCTGCCAGAGGGTCCTGCAGCCGTCGCGCGATGGAAACGGCAGAGCGGAGATTGACATCGTAATCAGGGAATTCCTCTGCCGCAAGAGGGGAGGCGGAGTAAACGGATGCACCGGCCTCATTGACAATCATATAGCTGGCATCGGGAAAGCTGTGGAGCATTTCCACGGCCATTGCTTCCGTCTCCCGGGAGGCAGTGCCGTTACCGATGGCGATGTGACGCACCTGATGCTTGCGCATCAAGCCGCTTAACAGCAAGATGGCTTCCTGCTTTTTCTTTTCACTGAAGGTGGGGTAGACCACGGCGGTATCCAGCACCTTGCCGGTGGCATCCACCACCGCGACCTTACAGCCGTTGCGATACCCGGGGTCCAGACCCATGGTTACAAAGCCCTTTACAGGCGGCTGCATCAGCAGGGGCTTTAGATTGAGTGCGAAGTTGTGAATAGCACCGTTGTAAGCACGCTCCGATAAATCAGAGCGGATTTCCCGCTGAATGGAGGGGAAAATCAGACGCTCATAAGCATCCTCCGCTGCATTGCGGACGAAGGCAGACACATAGGCAGTGGGCTTCAGAGCGGCTCGACAGACCAAAGCCGCACCTTCGTTACCGGGGAGGGTCACATTGGGCTTCAAAATGCCTTCTTTTTCGCCCCGGTTGATAGCGAGAATCTGGTGATCCAGCAAACGGGAAATGGGCTGGTTGAAGTCATAATACAGCCGATATACCGTATCTTGCGCATCGTCCTCAGCCTTGCAGGTGAGAATGCCTTTGCGCATTACCAAAAGGCGCAGGCTCTTGCGAATGTCAGCATCATCGGAGAGGTTTTCTGCAATGATGTCGGAAGCGCCTGCAAGGGCTTCTTCCACAGAGTTGACACCCTTTTCCGGGTCGATATAGCCTTCTGCCAAAACAGCGGGATCCTGCCCATCCTGGGCAAAAATTGCGTCGGCCAAAGGCTCCAGACCCTTTTCTCGGGCGATAGAGCCGCGAGTGCGCCGTTTTTGCTTGTAGGGGCGATACAAATCCTCCACCTCCGCCAAAGTGGCGGCATTGTCAATGGCTTCAGACAGCTCCTCGGTCAGCTTTCCTTGATTTTCAATGGATTTCTTTACCTCGTCCCGGCGCTCTTGCAAATTGCGCAAATAGGTCAGCCGGGTTTCCAGACTTCGCAACGTGGTATCATCCATAGTGCCGTGCATTTCTTTGCGGTAACGGGCGATGAAGGGGATGGTATTTCCTTCGTCAATCAAGGCAATGACATTTTCCACATATTGAAGCTTTTGCCCCAGCTCCTGGGACAGAATCTCAGCAATAGACAGCATAGCAATCTCCTTTTCCAAGTTTTTTTCCTATCATATCACATAAAACAAAAAATGGAAAGAAAAAGATGAGCCTGTTGCGTACAACAGGCTCATCGTAATTATTCTTCCTGAGCTTCGGCTGCTTCTTCGGCAGGCGTTTCCGGAGTTGCTTCCGGAGTCTTTTCTTCCGGGTTGATGAAGGCCATCAGCTCGTCGCCGGTGATGGTTTCCTTCAGCAGAAGATACTCGGAAATCTCATCCAGCAGGTGGCGGTTATCCGCCAGAATGCGGATTGCACCTTCATAACATTCGCCCAGAATTTTCTGCACGGTGGTATCGATGGTGGCAGCGGTTGCCTGCGAGCAATCCAGCTGTGCCTGACCTTCCAAATACTGGTTGGTGACGGTGGCGGGAGCCATCAGTCCCAATTCCTCGCTCATTCCGTACAGGGCGACCATATTCCGCGCCAATGCGGTGGCACGCTGAATGTCGTTTGCCGCACCGGTGGTCATCGTACCGAACACCAGCTTTTCAGCGGCACGGCCACCCAGCAGAGAACGAAGCTGTATCAGCAATTCTTCCTTGGTGGACAGGTACTTTTCCTCTTCCGGCAGGTACAGTGTGTAGCCCAAAGCGCCGTCAGTATGGGGAACGATGGTGATTTTGGAAACGGGTACGTCATGCTTTTCCAATGCGGAAATCAAGGCGTGACCAACCTCGTGGTAAGCAACCATCCGCTTTTCGGTCTCGCCAAGGACGGTATTCTTCTTTTCTGTACCGGCAATGACAGTTTCAAAGGAAACAAGCAGGTCCTCCTGATTTACCATCTGGCGGTTATGCCGCACGGCACGAAGAGCGGCCTCGTTGACCAGATTTGCCAAATCCGCGCCTACTGCACCGGCGGTGGCCTGAGCAATCTTTTTCAAGTCCACATCGTCCGCCAGCTTAATCTTCTTGGTGTGTACCTTCAGCGTGTCCCAGCGACCCTGCAAATTGGGACGGTCCACCACAATGCGGCGGTCAAAACGGCCGGCACGCAGAAGAGCCTTGTCCAGAATTTCCGGTCTGTTTGTGGCGGCCAGAATCACAACGCCTTTGGAAGAATCAAAGCCGTCCAGCTCACCCAAAAGCTGATTCAGGGTCTGGTCGTTGTTGCCAAAATGGGTATCACGGGTACGACCAACAGCATCAATTTCGTCAATGAATACGATGGACGGTGCAACCTTGGTGGCCTGCTGGAACAGATCACGCACACGGCTGGCGCCCACGCCTACAAACATTTCCTCGAAATCAGAGCCGGAAATGGAGAAGAAGGGGACACCGGCTTCGCCGGCGACAGCCTTTGCCAAAAGGGTTTTACCGGTACCGGGAGAGCCCACCAACAAAGCACCCTTCGGCATTTTCGCACCGATGTCGGTGTATTTTTGGGGATTGTGGAGGAAGTCAATGATTTCCTGCAGAGACTCTTTGGCTTCGTCCTGACCGGCAACATCCTTGAAGGTGACACCGGTTTCTTTCTCCATATACATCTTTGCCTTGCTGCGACCCATGCCGCCCATCATACCTTCGCCGCTCATCCGGCGGGTAATCATCCGCATGGTAAAGAACAGAATGCCAATCATCAGAGCGTAGTAAAGAATCATCATAATGGTGGAGTTGTCCTCCACAATTTTCTGATCCACCTTGACGCCCATTGCATTTAATTCTTCCGCCAGAGCCATTTTATCGCCACCGGCAGGCAGACCGGTGTAACAGGCTTTTTGCTCTCTTTCAGGCTTGGCAGCCTCTGTTTTGGTCAAGTACACAATGCGGTCATATTCCAGCTGAACCTCAGAAAGATTCCCGTCTTCCATTTCCTTGAGAAAATCGGAATAGGTGGTCTGGGTGTACTGACTGCTCACAATAAAATTGTACACAGTGCTGATGAGGATCACAATGGCAACTGCAATAATCAGGGTGATCCATATATTACCCTTTGGCCGTTTGCTGCCATCTTTATTGTTATTGGAATGCTTGTTAGAGTTTTGCTCCATTATTCTGCCTCCTTTGGGGACATATTTTTGTTATTATATCATAAAAACTCCAATCCCGCAACGAATGTTTCTGTTTTTTGCCGTAAAATTTCTGTTAACACCTCTAAAATACAGTTTTTGAAAAAATCAGTTGTACAAAAAGACATCATCTGTTATAATCTAAGATAAGAAGAATTGTAAAGAGGGATACCTTATGAACGAAAGAAAAAATGACAGACGCTTTGACAAGCGAAGAATTGAAACACCCGTAGAAGAGGTCGAGGGGCAGCTGGAGGGCAGAAATGCACTGCAGGAGGCCTTGCGCAGCGGTCGCACCATCGACAAGGTGTTTATTGCCTCCGGCGAGACGGATCGGAGCTTGCAAAAGCTGGCGGCAGAAGCCAAGGAAGCCGGTGCAGTCGTAGTGCCGGTGGACCGCCGGAAGCTGGATGCTATGAGCTTTACCAAAGCACATCAGGGTGTGATTGCCCTGGCGGCAGCCCATATCTATTATACCCTCGATGATATTCTGGAGGAAGCGGCAGAGCGGGGAGAAAATGCTTTGATCGTGATTTGTGATGAGCTGACAGATCCCCATAATTTGGGTGCTATTATGCGTTCGGCAGAATGTGCCGGCGCTCACGGCGTTATTATTCCCAAGCGCCGCAGTGTCGGCCTGACCGCCACGGTGGCAAAAGCATCCGCCGGAGCGGTGGAGTATATGAAGGTGGCGCGGGTGACCAATATCAATCAGGCCATCAGCCAGCTGAAGGAAAAGGGCGTATGGATTTTCGGAACGGCAGCAGAAGGCTCTATTCCGATGTACAAGGCGGATTTAACCGGTCCGACGGCAATCGTCATCGGCAATGAAGGAGATGGAATGAGTCCGCTGGTTCGTAAAAACTGTGATGTGACAGTCAGTATCCCGATGCGGGGGAGCATTTCTTCTCTGAATGCATCGGCGGCAGCATCGATTCTGCTATATGAGGCGGTGCGGCAGCGTATCGGATAAGCAGGGGGTCAGAATTATGAATCAATGGGAACAGGAAAATCCGGAACTGAATATTGAGGACATCCTGGAGGAATTTGGCACCCACGCACCGGAAGAACCGGAACAGCTGCAGCCACAGGAGCAGGAACCGGCTGAGAAGCCGGAAGAGCCGGATGAAGATGTAGTTGTCTGGGACGGAAAGCCCATCCAAAGAGAGCAAAAGCAGCCTGCGATCCCTCAGGATACGGTTCGGATTCGGGACATTACCCGGGAACTGAAAAAGCATCAGGTGAAATCTGATGATACCATTGCGTTTACCCCAGTGGGACAAGAGGAAGAAGCACCGGCTGTGCTTATTCCACCGGAGGAGCCGAAGACGGAGCCTTATTCGGAGGAATGGGAACCGGAATATGAGCAGCCGATAGGGGAGTATATCCCTGCTGAGCCGATTGTATACCGCCCCAAATCCAGACTGCGAGAGCTGAAAAAGCAGCTGATTGCCGGACCGGAGAAACGGTATTATGAGTTGGTAGAGCAGGGCGTTGGCAAATTACAGCTGGCGATTTTCGGATGTCTTCTGATTACCCTCGTTTCTGCCTTTACAGCAGGACTGAACGCCATGGGCGCAGTACCGGAGCACCGGATGAAATTGCTGGTTTTCGGGCAGCTGTTTGGATTGCTGCTGTCCACCGTTTTGGGAAGCTATCAGTTGATGGAAGGAATTTCCGACCTGTTCAAGCGGCGGTTTTCCCTAAACACTCTGCTGCTTTTCAGCTTGGTTGCTTGTGTAATCGACGGCATTTTGTGCCTGCACCAGGTTCGCGTGCCGTGCTGCGCATCCTTTAGCCTGAATGTGACAATGTCCCTGTGGAGTGCATATCATAAGCGCACCACGGAACAGGGGCAGATGGACACAATGCGCAGAGCAACACGTCTGGACAGCGTGGTTTTGCAGGAGGATTGCTATGAGGAAAAGCCCGGCATCCTCCGTGGAGAGGGAGAGGTGGAGGACTTTATGGATCACTACCGCACCTCCGCCGGCCCGGACAGAGCCATCAATACTTATGCGCTGATTGCGCTGTTTGCCAGCCTGGCGGTGGGAATTGTGGGCGGCATCCTGAACGATCCGATATCCGGCATCCGCTACTTCAGCGCAGCTCTGCTGATGGCAATGCCTGCAGCGGCCTTTATTGTGACCTCCCGGCCAATGGCTATTTTGGAAAGAAGACTCCACAAGCTGGGCGTGGTGCTTTGCGGCTGGAAAAGTGTTTCTGCGTTGAATAATTCCGTAGTGTTTCCTCTGACGGACGAGGATTTGTTCCCCTCCGGTTCGGTGAAAATGAACGGCCTGAAGTTCTACGGCAGCCGAAATCCGGATCAGGTGGTAGCATACAGTGCGGCGGTGGTCATAGCGGATGGCGGTGGCTTGGCGCCTCTGTTCAGCCAGCTGTTGGAAAGCCGCAACGGATACCATTTTGAAGTGGAAACATTGCGCCATTATCCCAACGGCGGTATTGGCGGTGTGGTTAATGGAGAAGCAGTTCTGGTAGGAACGTTGTCCTTTATGCAGGAAATGGGTGTGGGGATACCGGATAGCACCAATATCACACAGGCAGTTTATGTGGCGGTTGACAGCGTTCTTAACGGCGTTTTTGCCATTACCTATAATAAGACCAAGGCTTCGGCAATGAGCCTGACAACGCTGTGCTCCTATCGTGGTGTTAAGCCGGTTCTGGTTGCAAGAGATTTTATGCTTTCTGAGGAATTCATCGCAGAGAAATTTGGCGTCAAGACCAGCCGGATGGCATTCCCTGAACGGAAGGTGCGCAATAAACTTGCTTTCTGTAAACCCACGGAGGAAGCGGAGGTTGTGGCTTTGACGACCCAGCCGGGAGTGGTAGGAGCCGCCTTTGCTGTGACCGGTGCACGCACAGTCCATTCTACCAGTGTAGCCGGTGTTGCGGTGCAGATGATGGGCGGCATTTTGGGGCTGCTGATTATGCTGGCACTGGCGGTTGTTGGGGCAGAATACCTGCTGACACCGCAAAACCTGCTGCTATATGAGCTGGTGTGGATGATTCCCGGACTGGTTATTACAGAGTGGGCAAGATATGTGTAAAGATAACCCGATCGCAGTTCGCGGTCGGGTTCTTTGTTTACCCTGCTGTTTCAGAAGGCGGTTTTTTGTATGTTTTGCACAGAAGAACAAATGTCTATTGTTATATTTGCCGATTTTGCAATTTGACGAAAAAATTCATTGAAAACGACGTCACTTTCGTGTATAATGATTTCAATGGTGCATTGCACCGATGTAAGCAATGAAAGGGTGAACCCTTTCGAAAGGAGTTATAATTAATATGTATACAGCAAACGCAATTCGCAATGTATGCTTGCTGGGCCACAGCGGCAGCGGCAAGAGCGCCCTGGCTGAAAGCCTGCTCTATGTGACAGGCGCGATTGACCGTATGGGCAAAAACGCAGACGGCAATACCGTTTGCGACTTCGATCCTGAAGAAATTCGTCGTAATATTTCTATTTCTACTGCGGTAGTGCCGCTGGAATATAAGAATACGAAGATCAACCTGCTGGACACACCCGGCGGCTTTGATTTCTCCGGTGCTGTTGTAGAGGCTCTGCGCGCAGCAGACGCTGCTATTTTGGTATGTTCTGCAAAGGACGGCATCTCCGTTGGCTTGGAAAAGGCATGGAAGTATTGTGAAGAGCGGAATATGCCTCGCTTCATTTATATTTCCAAGGTGGACGAAGACAATTCTGACTACAATGCTACCTTTGAGGCACTTCGCGAGAAGTTTGGCAATAAGGTTGCTCCGCTGGTTGTTCCCATTTGGAACAGCTCCAAGAAGGTCACCGGCATTATCGATGTACTGAATAAGCGTGCATATGAAATGCAGAATCTGAAGCGGGTTGAGATTCAGCTTCCCGATGATAAGCTGTCTGTGATTGAGGAATTCAACGACGCGCTGAAGGAATCCGTTGCTGAAACCGATGAGGAATTGATGGACCGTTTCTTTGAAGGCGGCGACTTTACTTATGCAGAAATGATTAAGGGTCTGCATCAGGGCGTTTCCGACCTGAGCCTGTTCCCTGTGTTCTGCGGCTCTGCTGTTAGCTGCCTGGGCAGCCTGATGCTGATGGACAATATCATTTCCCTGCTGCCCAACCCCGTTGAGGGCAATTATCACAAGGCAACCCGTGCTGATGGCGAGACGGAGGAATTCGTGGTATCTCCCGGCGGCGTGCCTGCAGCCTTTGTCTGGAAGACTGTTTCTGACCAGTATGGCAAGTATTCCTTCGTGAAGGTTCTCTCCGGTGAGATTACCTCCGATACCGCTTTGGTCAATGCCCGTACCGGCGAGACTGAAAAGCTGGGCCGTTTGTACACGATGTGCGGCAAGAAGAATACCGAGGTCAAGACCTTGGTATGCGGCGACATCGGCGCCATCGGCAAGATGGATAAGGTTAAGACCGGTGATACGCTGTGCGATGCCCGTAAGGTTGTTTCCTTGAAGGGAATTCCTTACGCAGAGCCCTGCTATTCTATGGCGATTGCGCCCAAGGCAAAGGGTCAGGAAGAAAAGGTCGGCTCCGGTTTGAACCGTTTGAACGAAGAAGATCCCTCCTTCACATTGGTTAACAATGCAGAGACCCACCAGATGGTGCTGTCCGGCGCCGGTGACCAGCAGTTGGATGTGCTGGTGGCTAAGCTGAAGAGCCGCTTTGGCGTGGATGCCGTTCTGGAGCCTGCAAAGGTTGCATACCGTGAAAAGATTAAGAAGACCGTGGAAGCCCACGGCCGTCATAAGAAGCAGACCGGTGGTTCCGGCCAGTTCGGTGACGTCTGGGTTCGCTTTGAGCCTCAGGAAGAGCAGGAAGAGCTGATCTTTGATGTGGCTGTTGTCGGCGGTGCTGTTCCCAAGAACTTCAACCCCGCCGTTGAAAAGGGTATTCAGGAAGCCGTATTGAAGGGACCCTTGGCCGGTTATCCCATGGTTAACCTGAAGGCAACCCTGTACGACGGTTCTTATCACCCCGTTGACTCCAACGAAATGGCCTTTAAGTTGGCTGCAATTCTGGCCTACAAGGAAGCAATGCCCAACGCAATGCCCACCCTGCTGGAGCCTGTCGGTGCTTTGGCTGTTACCGTTCCGGAATCCTATGTTGGTGACGTTATGGGTGACCTGAGCAAGCGTCGTGGCCGTCCTATGGGTATGAATCCCGATGCAGACGGCAACACCGTGGTTGAAGCAGAAGTGCCTATGGCAGAAATGGGCAGCTACGCCATCGACCTGCGGGCGATGACCCAGGCAAGAGGCTCCTTCACTCTGTCCTTCGTGCGCTATGAGGAAGTTCCCAAGGCAGCACAGGCAAAGATCATTGAAGAGGCAAAGAACGAGGAATAATTGAATAAAATCGGTTCTCCGGCTGTGAAAACAGCCGGAGAATTTTTTGTACTATATTGACATTGATTTAAAGAGCGTGTATACTGCCATTAGAGGACCCAAATTTTAACAAGGAGCGGTAAAAATGAAAAATATTGTGTTGAAAAGAAAGCCCTTGGGCAATAAGCGCTTTGCATGGAAGCAAAAGGAGTTTATCCTGTCCACATTTAGCTGCCAGGCAGAGGATATGGATTTGGCAATCAAAAACCTGAAAGAAGCCGGATTTAATTTGGTGGAACTGGGCTGGGCAACCCATGAGCAAGCTTGGACGGCCTCTGATATGTGCGAAAAGCACGGCCTGGATTTAGTATTTCAGGATATGTCCCTTTTCGGCGGTACGATGGATGATTTTAATATTAAGCCCAGACCCGAGGAAGAAATTCGTAAAGTGGCTGAGGAAATCAAGAAGAGAAAGCATACCATCGGTTACTATGTGTGGGATGAGCCTTATGTGGATGAGCAATTTGCAGAGGCCCGCCGTCAATCTGACATTCTTTTGAAGTACGATCCGGAAGCACTGATGTTTACGGTATTCCTGCCCAGCTATAATCCCGAGCCCACCTGGGAAAACGGCCAGTATGCTGCTCGCTTTGAGGAGTATGTAAAGAGGCTGGACCCCCCGGTTCTGTCCTTTGATTTCTATCCTTATGGCGACTGCTGTGAAATCTATCCCGGTTTTATGTATGATGAGGAAAAACAGCTTGACGATTCTGTGATGTGGTTGGATCTTTCTCTGGCAAAGAAGCTGGCGGAAAAATATGACCTGCCGTTCTGGTTCTACTATCAGTCCGAATCCGGCCTTTATAATTCCCAAAAGCTGACATTCCCCATGATTCAGGTTGGTATGTACATTGCTGTTATGTATGGTGCCAAGGGTTTGCAGAATTATCAGGCTGCAGACCGGTACAATAAAGGCAATCTGATACAGTGGAGCGGCGAAAAGGGCCCGTATTTTGAGGAGACCAAGAACGCACACCGAATCTTTAAGAACCTGGGAAATACTCTGATGGCTCTGAACAGCAAGCTGGTCTACCACAGCGATGATGTGGTGCCTTATGGCCCCCATGCTGAGATTTACAAAGGCATGGACGACTCCATTGCAGACAGCAAGATCCTGTGCGGTACACTGCCCAAGCGCACCTCTGTGGGCGAACTGGAGGATGAATACGGCAACCGTTATCTGATGATCGTCAACAGAGATGTGGAGAAGGAACTGGATACGACTTTGCCTATGCAGGAAGCATTCCGGGTCTATGAGGTCAGCAAGCAGACCGGTGCGCAGGAGCTGGTGGCAGACAGCGCGACCGAACTGAACGTAAGTCTGCAGCCCGGTGAGGGTATGCTGCTTCGCATCCAGCCTGTTGCGCAAGAGGCGAGCCTGATTTCCTACGAGCTGTAATCAAAGAGACCAACCCACCAAGCCATGGAAGGGGAACTGCAATGGCAAATATTGAGGAAGCAATTAAATTTGAAATCGGCACGGATGCAGGTAAGTGCTCAATGCCTTCAATGCATTACCACGATACCTATGAGCTGTATCACCTGGACGCCGGCAGCCGGGAGTATTTTATTGAAGACAAGCTGTTTCCTGTGTCAATGGGGGATTTTGTCCTGATTCCTCCGGGGAAGCTGCATCGCACCGGAGGCGAATTTGGCGCCCGCACGCTGATTAACTTCAGTCAGGCCTTTTTGGACACGGTTTATACCAGAGAGGCCACCACGAAGCTGCTCCAATGCTTTGATAACTGGATATTGACGCCGGATGAAGAGCAGCAAATATTTTTTGACAAGCTCTTTCAGAAAATGCTTCGTTGTAAGAATCCGGTGGAAAATGCCGTTTACCTGGGAACACTGCTTGCGGAGCTGTCAAAATGCCAGCGAAAAGAATTGGAAGAGGACAAGATCAGCGCGATTGTGGCCTATATCAACGAGAATTTTGCCAACATCAAATCTATCGATGAAATTGCGGCCGCGTTCTTTATTTCCAAGTATCACCTGTGTCGGATTTTCAAGGATGCAATGAAGATGACGGTTGTGGATTATCTCAATGAAGTGAAACTGAAGCAGGCCTGCCAGTATTTGAAGGACTCTCAAAGGACAGTGGATGAAATTGCATATCTGTGCGGCTTTCATTCCGCGGCATATTTCAGCAGACTATTTAAAAAGCACTGCCATATTTCACCCAGCAGATACCGAAAAGAGTATTCCTACGATAGCTAATAGTAAAATAAAGAGCAAGATAGTTCAAATATTAAATCAAAGTGAGCAAAATATGTCATTTGTTTTTTGTGGTATTTGTTATAGAATAGGAATAGCACATACAAGGGTTAAAAAATCTGAAAGGATGTAACTGCTATGAAGAAATATGTATTTGCAGGCGCAAGCTACCGTGGGTATTATATGTATGCCAAACCGCTGGTGGATGATTACGCTGATGTTGCAGAGCTTTGTGGCGTGTATGACGTTAACGTTGGCCGCGCCCATACCTTTGTGGAGATGTCCGGCGGCGATTTTAAGGTCTACGAGGATTTCGATGAGATGCTCCGTGTTGAGAAGCCGGATTGCGTCATCGTCACAACTATGGACGCTTTCCATCACGAGTACATTATTCGCTCTCTGAATGCCGGCTGTGATGTCATTACCGAGAAGCCCATGACCACGGACGATGAGAAGTGCCGCGCTATTTTGGAGGCGCAGGAGCGCACCGGCAAGAATGTTACCGTTACCTTCAACTACCGTTATGCGCCCTTTAATACGAAGATCAAGGAAATTATCTCTTCCGGCCTGCTGGGAGATATTTACAGCGTTCACTTTGAGTGGATGCTTACCAGGAATATGGATCTGGATGCCCACGGCACCAGCTACTTCCGTCGTTGGAATTCCCGTATGAAGAATTCTGCCGGCTTATTGGTACATAAGAGCACCCACCACTTTGACCTGGTCAACTGGTGGATCGGCCAGAAGCCCCAGAAGGTTTCTGCATTTGGCGAACTGCGTTTGTACGGTGCAAAGAACTATCCTTTCGAGGGCTCTTACACCAAGGGCCAGCGCTGCTCCAATTGCCCCCACGCCAAGGAATGTGAGTTCTACTACGAACCCGACGAGGCATATCGCCGCTTGTATGTAGAGAACGAACAGTATGACGGCTATATGTGTGATAACTGCATCTATGCTGATGACATTGATATTTATGATACGATGGGTGTCAATATCCAGTATGATAAGGGTGCTATTATGACCTATTCCCTGAATGCTCATACACCTTACGAAGGCTGGCGTATGTCCATCAACGGCTCCAACGGCCGCTTGGAAGTGTACAATCCCGAAAACGGCTTTGAGTCTAAGACAGTTCAGAAGCACATTCGCTTCTACGACCTGAACAACAATGTTACTGACTTTGGCTTCAGTACGCAGACCGGCCTCAATCATGGTGGAGGTCACGGCGGCGGCGACGTGCGCATCCGTAACACAGTATTCCGTGGCAATGTCCCGGATCCACTGGGTCATGCTGCCGGCGTTATGGACGGTGCATACTCCATTTTGGTGGGTGTTGCGGCCAATAAGTCCATCAAAGAAGGCACAGTCGTCAATATTGAAGACCTGCTCAAGGGCTAAGACTTCTAAAATGAACACCCCAGCCGCTTCGCGGCCGGGGTGTACCTGTTCTGAGAGGGAAGGGTGTACGATGAAAAAATATGCTTTTGCCGGCGCCAGCCAGCGTGCGCTTTGGATGTACTGCAAGCCAATGCTGGAGAGCTATCAGGATGTGGCTGTACCCTGCGGCGTGTATGATATCAACTTCGGACGTTCTCAATCCTTTGTGAAGGAGTCTGGCGGCAATTTTAAGGCCTACGAGGATTTTGATGAAATGCTTCGTGTGGAAAAGCCGGACTGCGTCATCGTCACAACAGCGGATGCCTACCACGCAGAGTATATTGTTCGCGCCCTGGAAGCGGGCTGTGATGCTATTACTGAGAAGCCGATGACCATTAATGAAGTGATGTGCCGGGATATTCTGGAAGCGGAAAAACGTACCGGCAGAAAGGTCACGGTGACCTTTAATTATCGTTATTCTCCGGTTAATACCAAAATCAAGGAGCTCCTTTCGCAAGGCTTGTTAGGGGAGATCTACAGCGTTCATTTTGAGTGGCTGCTCACCAGAAATATGGCATTGGACGGGCATGGCGCCAGTTACTTCCGCCGCTGGAATTCCCGGATGGAAAAATCCGGCGGCTTGTTGGTTCATAAGGCAACGCACCACTTTGATTTGATTAACTGGTGGATTGACCAGAAGCCTGCAAAAGTATCTGCTTTTGGTCAGCTGCGTCTGTTTGGCGGGAAAAACTATCCTTTCGGAGAAAAAGTGATGCCCGGCCAACGTTGCTCTAACTGCTCCTACATAGACAAGTGCGACTTTTATTGGGAAATTGACGACTTTGATAAGCGGTATTATCAGAGCAATGAGAAGCACGACGGCTATATCAAGGATAACTGCGTTTATGCCGAGGATATTGATATTTACGATACCATGGGTGTGACGGTGCAGTACGATAAAGGCGCTATTATGACCTATTCCCTCAATGCAACAACACCTTATGATGGGCATCACATTGTGATCAATGGTTCTTTGGGCCGACTGGAGATGCGCTTGTATTCTACTGGTTTTGAGGCGGAGAAACAGGTGCACATCCGTTTTTACGATCTAAACAACAATGTGACAGATTATGCCATTACGAAGGCAACCGGCGGTCACGGCGGCGGAGATGAGAAAATTCGTCAGATGCTGTTCCGCGGCAACACAGCGGATCCGCTGGGACACGCAGCAGGCGCGATGGCTGGAGCGTATTCCATTTTGATTGGTGCTGCAGCGAACAATTCCATTGCAACCGGTCAGGTTGTGGATATTGAGGAGCTGCTGAATGGCTAAAAGCGTCCACCGGACACTTTTCTTAACGCCCTTTCGAGTCCCATATCTGAATACCATACCAAATAAAAAACACCACCCAGGAGGGTGGTGTTTTTATTTGGTGGACGATATAGGACTCGAACCTATGACCTGACCCACTGCAAGTGGTTTACCGCTTGACAAAAGGTGGGCAGAATTGATTTACATCCACAGGCGTATGCCTGCGTCTGCAAATCAATAGGACTCTTCCACGGGCTAAAAAGTGTCCACCGGACACTTTTCTTAACGCCCTTTCGAGTCCCATATCTGAATACCATACCAAAAAGAAAAACCACACCTCTCGGTGTGGTTTCTTTTTGGTGGACGATATAGGACTCGAACCTATGACCTGACCCACTGCAAGCGGTTTACCGCTTGACAAAAGGTGGGCAGTGCACAGGGGATTATGATTGATTTACATCCACAGGCGTATGCCTGCGTCTGCAAATCAATAGGACTCTTCCACGGGCTAAAAAGTGTCCACCGGACACTTTTCTTAACGCCCTTTCGAGTCCCATATCTGAATACCATACCAAAAAGAAAAACCACACCTCTCGGTGTGGTTTCTTTTTGGTGGACGATATAGGACTCGAACCTATGACCTTCCGCACGTCAAGCGGATGCTCTAGCCAGCTGAGCTAATCGTCCAGGCGCATAACGGATTATAGCGCAGGGAAGAGGTTTTGTCAAGGGGTTTTTTACAAAAAAGAAATATTAACCCACAGCACCGTCAATTCCCGCTTTATCTACGAACCGGATGACCAGACGATTGGGCAGACATACAATATCTGCCCCGTTTTTACAGAAGCCCTGGTGGACGCAAAGCTTGTCCGGGCAGCTGGCAGTGAGAACGGCAAGCTCACCTTGGGAAATGGTAATAACATTGCTGCCCCATTCTGACTCAATAGTAAAGGTTTGACTTTCACGTAAATCCACAGTCTTTACCAGCTGGTTATCAGAATAAATTTCTGCATAGGTAACCTGCTCCTTGGGACGGAACAGAAAAAAACTCGCTACAGCGCAAACCACCAGTACAACACCGAAAATAATAAGCCAGAATTTCGTCTTCATCATATAGCCTCACTTTTGGGGATGATTTTCCATAGTATAGCAAATATCTTGGAAAAAAGCAAGAAAAGTTTGAAAATGGTTATTGACTTTTTCTTCACAAGATGCTAAAATAGACCAGCCGCATTGAATGGGCTTAAGTTGATGCAGTATGCCTCACGCCCTAAGAGCGAGACTACACAATATAAAGTAGGTGAAACAAATGAAAGCAGTTATCGTGACCGGTGGTAAGCAGTATACCGTTTCCGAGGGTGATGTTCTCTACATTGAGAAGCTGAACGCCGAGGCAGAGTCCACCGTCAACTTCGATCAGGTTCTGGCTGTCCTGGATGGCGAGAACACCAAGATTGGCACCCCCGTTGTCGAGGGCGCTTCCGTCGAGGCAAAGGTCGTTAAGAATGGCAAGGCTAAGAAGATTACCGTCTTCAAGTACAAGGCCAAGAAGAACGAAAAGAAGAAGATTGGTCACCGCCAGCCTTACACCAAGGTTGAGATTACCAAGATTGCTCTGTAAAAAGCACTATGACGAAATGTGAATTTTTTACCGAGGACGAACGAATCACCGGATTCTCCGTCTCCGGGCACAGCGGATATGCTGAAAACGGCAAGGATATTGTCTGCGCCGCCGTTTCCGCTGTTGTGGCAATGGCAGAGGCTACCATCAACGATGTTTGCGGAGCCAAGGCCAAGGTCAGAGTCAAGGACGAGGATGCTCGCGTTACCTTGACACTCCCCACATCCTGCGATGAGGAAGATGCAGTTCAGGCAGTTCTTGCCGGTATGTTGCTTACCCTGTGTAATTTGCGGGATGATTATCCAGATTATATCGAAGTTTTGGAGGTGTAACACCATGCTAAAAATTGGTATTCAGTTCTTCGCGCACCATAAGGGCGGCGGTTCCACCAAGAACGGCCGTGATTCCGAGGCAAAACGCCTGGGCGTAAAGCGTGCAGATGGTCAGTTTGTTCTGGCCGGTAACATTCTGGTTCGCCAGAGAGGTACCCACATCCATCCCGGTGTCAATGTTGGCATTGGCAAGGATGACACTCTGTTTGCTCTGGTTGACGGTACCGTCAAGTTCGAGCGCAAGGGTAAAGACCGTCGGCAGTGCTCCGTGTACGCCGAGCAGTAAAAGCGTATGAGAAGCGAAGGGCTGTTGCAAACTATCTGCGACAGCCCTTTTTCTTGAAAACGAGAAAAAGTTCCGATGACAGGAGGAACGAAAAATGGAAATGTTTGTAGATAAGGTACGCATCACCGTCTGCGGCGGCAAAGGCGGAGACGGTGCGGTGGCCTTTCATCGTGAAAAATATGTGGCGGCCGGCGGCCCGGATGGCGGCGACGGCGGTCATGGCGGCAGTGTCATCCTGCGGGTGAATGATAATTTGTCCACCTTGCTGGATTTCCGCTATAAGCGTAAATATGCCGCCCAGGGCGGCGTGAATGGCTCTACCCGAAGAATGAACGGCAAACGGGGAGAACCCCTGATTATTCAGGTGCCCCGTGGCACGGTGGTTCGTGATGCAGAAACCAACGCCATTATTATTGATATGTCCTCCGGAGAGGATTTTGTCATTGCCAAAGGCGGCCGTGGCGGCTGGGGAAATGCTCATTTTGCCACCCCCTCCCGGCAGGTTCCCCGCTTTGCGAAAGCCGGCCTGAAGGGCCAGGAACGGGATGTGATCCTGGAGCTGAAGCTGTTGGCAGATGTAGGCTTGGTTGGTTTCCCCAACGTGGGCAAGTCCACCTTGCTTTCCGTTACCTCCAATGCACGCCCCAAGATTGCAAACTACCATTTCACCACACTGTTCCCCAATCTGGGCGTAATCTATGTGGAAGAAGGGGTATCCTTTGTGATGGCGGATATTCCCGGTATTATTGAGGGCGCAGCGGAAGGCGCCGGCTTGGGTCATGATTTTCTGCGCCATATTGACCGCTGCCGTTTGCTGATTCACGTTGTGGATGTTTCCGGCAGCGAAGGTCGCGATCCGGTGGAGGATTTCAACGCCATTTGTGATGAGCTGGCGAATTACAGCGTGGATTTGAGCAACCGTCCGATGATTGTGGCGGCCAATAAATGTGATTTGCTCAGCCCGGATTCTGACAATTTGCAGCGGCTGAAAGCAGTTGTGGAAGCGGCTGGCTGCGAGTTGTATGAAATTTCCGCAGGTACTACCCAGGGTACACGGAACCTGATGCGTGTGGTGGCAGAGCGTCTGCGCACATTGCCTCCCGTGACAATCTATGAGCCGGAATATGTGGAGCCGACGGTGGAGGCCGGAGACCCCAGCGCACTGGAAATTGAACACTACGGAAGCACCTGGCTGGTGACTGGCACTTGGCTGGAACGACTGGTTCAAAATATCAATTTCGACGATTTTGAAGCCAAAAATTATTTTGACTTACAGCTCAGAAAGTGCGGTTTATTCGCCCGTTTGGAGGAAATGGGCATTCAGGATGGGGATACTGTCGATATTTATGATTTGGAATTCGAATATCAGCGATAAAGTATTTGCCATTTTCAACTTTTTTTGTTATAATGATGGGGTCACCAAAGGGTGACCCCATTCTTACATTTCAAGGGGGCGAATGTGATGATTCAACATCTTAATCATTTGAACTTTAAGGACTTCGGCCTTGTGGAGTCGGAGCGCAATGTAGCGGTAGAGGAGAGTACAGCGGAGGAATGGAAAACGCTGACGCTGAACTGGAATCAATATACGGTATATCAGGCCGTGGAAGAAACAAGAATAATCAACAACAGCGGTATGGCGGTGCTTTCGGTATCCCTGGACGGCATTGAGTATCGGTCGTTTTATTTGGATAAGCGTGTGCACTTGAATGCCAATGTATTTTTCTACTTGTCCCCGTTTTATAAAGAACAGGCAACCGTGAAGCTGTTGTCTCAAGAAGAGCCGGAACTCATTTGTGTGCAGACAGAGCCTGCAACCTCTCTTGTGCAGAGCAGTATGCATGTCACCGAGATTTATACCCTTTTCTACCACGAAAAGGAACGGGGCTTCTTCTTTGCCGGAGAATCCCATCCGGTTTTGGAGCTGACCTATGTGGATCAGGGAACAGTTCACTCTGTGGCAGATGGGCAGGAGCTGATTCTGGAGCAGGGCGATATGGTTTTCTACGGTGCAAACCAATGGCACATGCAGTATGCCGACATTGATATGGCACCCCGCTACGTAACCTTATCTTTTGAGATTGAGGGAGGAGACCTTGACGCTTTGCTGAATCGGAAGATTCGCCCACCTCAGGCCGCTATTACGTTGGTGCAGCAAATTTTGCGGGAGCAGGAGCGTATGGAACCCTACGCAATGGATATGATTGCATCGATGCTGACGCAGCTTTTGCTGATTCTGCTGCGCCATCAGGCACCTACCGGCAAGCTGATGGCCTCCAACTCCATGAATTCAGAAAATGCCATCATCCGTCGGGCACAGCAGTATATTTGCGACCATATTCGGGAAAAGCTGACCGTACCGGTGGTGGCACGGATGGTGGATGTAAGCCCCAGCTATATGACGGCATTGTTCCACAAGAATTTGCAAATCTCTCCCGGTGAATACATCCGGCGGATTAAAATTCAGGAAAGCAAGCAGATGATTCGGGAAGGCAACCTTAATTTTACGGAAATTGCGGCGGAGCTTCATTATTCAACGGTACATCATTTCTCCCGCCAGTTTAAGGATAAATTTGGCATCACTCCAACGGAATATGCCAAATCGGTACGGTAAAGCGTAGCCTACAGTGCGTTTGAAAGAGGTGTTGCGCGTGGAATTGAAAATATTGGCGGTTGGAGATGTGGTTGGCAATCCGGGAATGGATCGGATTTGCCGCAGCCTGCGCTATTTGAAAAGAAAATGTCAGGCGGATTTTGTCGTGGTAAACGGAGAAAATGCCAGCGTTGTGGGCATTACTCCGGCACAGGCAGAGGAAATCTTTGATGCCGGCGCAGATGTCATTACAATGGGCAATCATACCTGGGGAAAGCGGGAGATTGCGGCGTATATGGATGACTGCAGCCGTATTTTGCGCCCGGCGAATTATGCGCCCCAGGTTCCGGGACGGGGCTACGGCATTTTTGAAACAGAAGCAGGTCCGGTTGCAGTGATTGATTTGATTGGTCGGTGCAATATGGATTACAGCCCCAATAATCCATTTTTGATGATTGAGGAGATTCTCCAAAAGATTGATGCAAAAATGATTTTTGTGGAGATGCACGCAGAGGCTACTTCTGAAAAGCTGGCCATGGGATATATGCTGGATGGGCGCATCAGTGCCCTGTGGGGCACACATACCCATGTGCCCACGGCCGATGCTCAGATTTTGCCCAAGGGAACCGGCTATGTGACGGATTTGGGTATGACCGGTCCTAGTCATTCTGTTTTGGGAATTCGTCCGGAATTGTCTGTTTCCAAGTTCCGGGGAGACTTGCCTACCCGGTATCAATGGGCAAACGGACCGACAAAAATGGAAGCGGTGCTGTTTACGGTGGATGCACAAACCGGACGGTGCCTGCAAGCAGAAAGGGTGGATTTACGCGATGAAAATACTGCACAGCGCTGACTGGCATCTGGATGCACCGATGACTGGTCGCAGCGAAGAACAGGCTCGGTTTTTGCGGCAGGAATTGCGGAAAATTCCGCAAAAGGTATGCCAGGTTGCGAAGCAGGAACATTGCGAATTGATGCTCCTGGCCGGCGATTTGTTTGACGGTGCTTACACGCAGGATTCTTTCCAGGCGGTTTATGAAGCGCTGGAGGAAGTGGGCATTCCGGTGTTTATCACCCCGGGCAACCACGATTTTTGTAAGCTGGGCTCACCCTATCTGGAGGAGCGTTGGCCTTCCAATGTGCACATTTTTAAGCATCCGGTGATGGAGGCTGTTCCGCTTCCGGAGCTTAACTGTACGATTTTTGGCGCCGGATATGAGGCAATGGAATGTCCGGGGCTGCTGGAGGATTTTCATGCAGAGGGAGATTATCGCTGGAATATCGGCGTGCTTCACGCAGATGCGACCAATACATCCTCTCCTTACTGCCCTGTAAACGCCCAGCAGGTGCGCCTGTCCGGCTTGGATTATCTGGCGCTTGGGCATATCCATAAGTCTGATAGCTTCCAAAGCGGTGATGGACTTTGTGCCTGGCCCGGATGTCCTATGGGACACGGTTATGATGAAACAGGCATCAAAGGTGTGCTGGTGATTACACTGGAGCAAGAGGCGAAGGAGAAGTTTTTCCCCTTGGATACCCCCCGTTTTTATGATGAAGTACTGGAAGTCAGTGGCGATGCTGCCCAAAGCTTGGCGGCGCTTTTGCCCGGCGTGGAAACCTCCGATTTTTACCGCATTACGCTGACTGGCTACTGTGACAATGTGGATGTGGACGGTCTGACAGCGGAATTTTCCAATGTTAAAAATTTGGTTTTGCGGGACAAGACCATTTCTCAGGAGACGCTTTGGCGTGCCTTGGGCGAGGACAGCCTGGAGGGAATGTACTTTGGCCTTCTTCACCAGGGACTGGACAGCGAAAGCGAGGTTTTGCGCAGGCGTATCATGTTGGCAGCGCAGATTTCCCGCCAGATTCTGGATGGGCAGGAGGTGACCTTGCCGTGAAAATTTACTCGATGACGGCTACCTTCGGCAAACTGGAGCACCAAACGCTAGAGCTGAAGCCGGGGCTGAATATCATTGAAGCGCCCAATGAATGGGGCAAAAGCACCTGGTGTGCATTCCTGGTGGCGATGCTGTACGGCATTGACACAAAGGCACGCAGCACCCAGACTGCCCTGGCAGAAAAGGAGCGTTATGCGCCCTGGTCCGGTGCGCTGATGGAAGGAAAGATGGAGCTGTGCTGGAATGGCCGGGACATTACCATTGAGCGGCGCACCAAGGGACGGCTCTTGCTTGGAGAATTCCGGGCCTATGAAACGGAAAGCGGTCTGGATGTGCCGGAACTGACGGCCAGCAACTGCGGAATGGAGCTTCTGGGCGTGGAAAGAAGCGTTTTCCTCCGGGCAGGCTTTTTGAGAATGTCGGATTTGCCTGTTACGCAGGATGATGCTCTTCGCCGCCGCTTGAATAATCTGGTTACAACGGGAGATGAAAGCGGAGCAGGGGAGAAGCTGGCGCAAACACTGAAGGACTTGAAGAACAAGTGCCGTTCCAGCCGTGGCGGCTTGCTGCCTCAGGCAGAAGCGGAACGCAATAAGCTGGAGGAACAGCTTCACACTCTGCAGGATTTGAATACGCAGGCACAGCACCTCAAGGACAGACAGCAGGAGCTGGAAAAATGGATTGAAAAGCTGGAAAATCACAAGGTGGCCTTGCAGTTTGCTCAGGCGAAAGAAGAAACACAGCACATTCAGGAAGCGATGGCGCTGCATAATACAGCCCAGGAACAGCTGAAGGCACAGACAAAGCGTTGCAGCAATCTTCCCTCAGCAGAGGAAGCAGAGCGGACACGAACCGGCTTACAGCGGCTGCATAACGAAAGTATGTCGCTGCAGATGGAGCAGCAGATGCTTCCAGGCGCACCCACACAGCCGGCGTGTCTTAAATGCTTTGAAGGCGTCCGCGCAGATGCGGCAATCTCCCAAGCGAAGGCAGATACTGCTGAAGCATTGGAAAACCAAAAAAAGAAGAAAAGTCAAAAGACCATTCTTGCGGTGGGCATTGTGCTGCTGACGTTGGCAATTTTGGCTGCCGCTGGCGGATTTTTACTGACGGAAATGAAGCTGCCACTGCTGATTGCAGGTGGCGGATGTGCCGCCTTGGGCTTGGCTTTGCTCTTACTTGGAAGCGTGCAAAAGAAAAAAGCCGCTGCAGCGATTGCAGGGCTTTGCGCCAAGTATGAGACAGAAGAGATTGCCCGTTGGCTGATTCTTGCGGAAGAATTTGCACAGGGACAGGCAGCTTTTGAGCAGGAGCTTTTTGCTCATCAGGAGATGATGGCAGAGTTTATGCAGCGCCGGGAAAAGCTGCTTGCGCAATTACAGGAGCTGACCGGCGGAGAAGCCATTGGAGTATGTCTGGAAAAATGGGATGCGGTGGCGAAGGAGTGGAAAATCCTGGCAGATATGCAGCGTGATTTCCAGCGCACCCAGAGCCAGATTGCCGCATTGCAGGCAATGGCAAAGGATGTGCCGGCTCCTACACAGCCGGATGAGCTGACGCAGACCCTCCCGGAAACGGATGCACTGCTGAACAATGCTGCTTTTGAGCAGAAACAGAATCAGATGCGCCTTGGGCAATATCAAGGTCAGGCAGATGCGTTGGGGCAGGAGTCCGTCCTGCGGCAGAAGCTGAAGCAGGTGCGTGCCCGCATCGAAAAGCTGGAGGAAACCTATCAGGCGTTGGAGATTGCGCAGCAGGCTTTGAGTACAGCTACCAATGAGCTGCAGCGCCGATTTGCACCTCGCATTTCCAAACGGGCACAGGAACTGTTTGAGAAATTGACGGATGGACGCTACCGCAAGGTGGCTCTGACGGAGGATTTGAGTGTCCACACCGGCACGGAGGAGGAAAACACTCTGCGTCCGTCGTTGTGGCGCAGCGACGGAACGGTGGATCAGCTGTATCTGGCATTGCGATTGGCAGTGGCGGAGGAGCTGACTCCGGATGCGCCTTTGGTGCTGGATGATGCGATGGTACGCTTCGATGACAAGCGTCTGGCAGTTGCTCTGGATATTTTGGAGGAAATGGCAGACAATAAGCAGGTAATCCTCTTTACCTGCCAGAGTCGGGAGAAGAAACTTCAAGGAGATGCGCAATGAGCAATTGTAAAGGTGGCTGCGGTGGTTGCTGCGGAAACTGCGGCGGCTGTGGAAGCACTCTGGTGCTGACTGCGGAGGAAATCAGTATGCTGCAGCTTTTGGGGCAGATTCCGTTCCTGCCTGTTGCACGCAGTGCAGCATCGGTAGAGCCGGTCTATTTAGAGGACGGAGAGCTGTCCTGGGAGCAAAGCAGCCAGGCTCTGCAACGATTGGAAAAGCGCGGCCTTGTTTCAATTTCCTTTGACCAGCCCTTAAAGGGTGGATATGGCCCGCAGTACGATGCATATCCCATCAAGGGAAGTGTCGGGTTGACGATTCTGGGTCAGCAAGCCCTGGATTTGCTGGAAATACAGGGTATAGAATAAAACGAAAGGGACGAGCAATGAACTGCCCCAGTTTGTGCGGACAGCACAAAAAAGGGATTCCCTTGCAGGATAATTAAATTTCAAGCGGAGTGGCGTAGCGTCAGCGGCGCCACTCCCGTTCTGTTTTGGATTCGTTCATGGT
>SVLS01000008.1 GCA_015067835.1 Oscillospiraceae bacterium
GATCTGAGGCTCGATCTCTCTGAAATGTGTATATTTTCTTTGTTGCATAACAACACCCCCTGATGTAGTTATTATCCTACATCAGGGGGCCTTTTGTCTATTGTCCGTTTTTACAGGAGCAGTCTACCTAAGCAGTCCCTTTTTTAGCTTGCTTTTCGCTTCTTGTTGGTGATTCTTTTGCCGTAGATTCCTGCAAATACAGCCAGTACAGCCATCACGCCAATGCCGGCCCAGCCAAAAACAGTCTGCATGCTGCTGCCGGAGCCATCCTTGATGCGTACCTCCAGGAATAAGCCTTCCACATACCGCGTTACTGCCGGATCCAGGTAGCTGTACGCCGAACCGTGGGACAACAGCTCCTCGCTGGGGTATGCCACCGGGTGGGCAATCAATTCCGGATCCATATACTCCTTGGCTGCTGACAGCGGAACGCCGTAGCCAATCCAGTCCATATTCGCAGCTGCAATCTCCGGCTCGCACAGGAAGTTGATGAACAGCTCTGCCGCTTCCTTTTCCTGGGCGCACTTGGGAATGCACATAGCATCCACAAACATATTAAAGCCCTGATTTTCCGGCAGAGAGAACTCGAGATCGTCGTTCTCTTCCTTCATCATCATATAATCGCCGGCATAGTAAGGTGCAATCCACGCTTCCTCATTTTCCATCAAATCGTAGATCTGATCCATTACATACTGCTGCACCAACGGTTCCTGCTCCTGCAGCTTTTCGGCGCAGGCCTTCAGTTCTTCTCTATCCGTGGTGTTGACATCGTAGCCCAGCAAATACGAAGCAATGCCAAAGGCATCCCGGGAATTGTCAAACATCAGGATTTTATCCTTATATTTTTCATTCCACAGAAGTTCCCAGCCAGCTTGGACATCCTCTTCTTTTACATATTTGGAATTATAGATGATGCCAACTGTACCCCAGGTGTAGGGAACAGAGTATTTATTCTCCGGGTCATAGGCCATATTCCGGAAGTTTTCGTCGATATACTGATAATTGGGAATGTTTTCAAAATCCAATTCCATCAGCATATTCTCTTTTACCATCCGGGCCACCATATAATCGGAAGGGAAAATTACATCCACCGTAATACCGCCGGCGGCCAGCTTGGTATACATGATTTCGTTGGAATCGAAGGTGGAATAATTGACGTGGATATTGGGATATCTGCTTTCAAACTCCGCGATAATATCCATAGACTCATCGCTGCCGTCGGCAATATACTGTCCCCAGTTATATACATTCAGGGTGATGCTTCTCCCACCGTCGAACAGCTCCTCTTCCTCTGCCTGCGCCATCGGCACAACGCCAAGTAAAAGGGTGAGCATCAGTAAAAATACAAGCAGCTTTTTCATTTGCTCACCTGCACTTTCTTCTTATCAGAGCGCAGCTGAAGCAGATTCATAATAATCATCATTACCAGAATCAGCAGGAACAGCAGGGTGAACATGGCGTAAATCTTAGGTGGAATGGGCTTTTTGGTATAGCTGTAGATTTCCACCGGCAAGGTTACAAAGTCCATACCGGATACGAAATAGCTGATCACAAAATCGTCCAGGCTCATGGTGAACGCCATAATGGCTCCGGCTACAACGCCGGGCATAATTTCGTGAAGTGTCACCTTGAAAAAGGATTGCAGCGGTGTACAGCCCAAATCCATCGCCGCATCTGTCAGGGAATGGTCCATCTGATTCAGCTTGGGCATCACATTCAAAATGACATAGGGCAAATTAAAGGTAATATGGGCAATCAGCAGCGTCCAGAAAGTCAAGCTGTCCCGCTGCCCCAGCATCTTTGTGCCCACAAAGACAAACAGCAGGCTCAGGGAAATACCGGTAACAATATCCGGGTTGGTCATAGGAATGTCCGTCAGCTGCATAACCACACGGCGCATTTTCGGCTTCAGGCTGGAAATGCCCACCGCCGCCACTGTACCAAACACCGTCGCTGCCGCGCTGGCAATCACGGAAATCAGAATAGAATTGCCCAGCAGCTTCAGCAAATCGCTGTCTTGGAACAGCTCTGCATACTGATTCCAGGTGAAGCCGTCAAACCGGGCAAGGCTCTTGCCTTCATTAAACGAACCTACAATCAAAACCAGCATCGGTGCATACAGGAACACAAAAATCAAGATGGTAAAAATACGATTCGCTTTTTTCATACAACCACCCTGCTTTCTCCGTCTGCGTCTGTCAGCTTATTCATAATGCCGGTACAAACAAACACCAGCACCATCAAAAGCAAGCTCAGTGCCGCACCCAAGTTGGCATTATTACCCTGTTTGAACATCCGCTCGATGACGTCGCCAATGAGCATTTCCGTACCGCCCAGCTTTTGGGAGATATAAAAAGTGGAAACCGCCGGAACGAACACCATCGTCACACCGGAAACAATGCCCGGCATTGACAGCGGCAATACCACCTTCGTAAAGGTCTGGGTAGGGGTACAGCCCAAATCCTCTGCTGCTTCAATCAGCCGGCTGTCAATTTTGACGATAATGGCATACAGGGGCAAAATCATATAAGGCAGATAGTTATACACCATACCCAAAATGACTGCGCCGGGCGTTCTTATCAGCGACACCCGTGCCAGCCCCATAGATTCCAAAAAGGAATTGATAATACCGGTATCCTGAAGCAGACCGACCCAAGCCAATGTGCGGAGCAAGAAGCTCATACACATCGGCAGCATTACCAACATATAAAGCAGCTTCTGCGCCAAAGGTCCCCGATGGGCAATATAATAAGCCACCGGATAGCCTAACAGCAGGCAAAGAAAGGCAGAAATAATGGAATACCCAATAGAACGTCCAAACACAGGCAAATAGGTGACCAACTGCGCCATATTGCTCCAGGTAAAAGCGCCGGTATCCGGGTCAGTAAGGGCATAATAGCCCACAACCCCCAAAGGAATCAGCGTAAACACCAGCATCCAAAGGATGTAGGGCACGCTGAGAAGCACAGACTTATTCCTCTTCATCGGCCACATCCTCCGCCAGCTCGTCGTACTCAGCAGAGTAGGAGCTGTAGTCGCCAAACATACCGGAGTATTCACTCTTCTTCATAATATGGATGTCTTCCGGATTCAGTCGAATGCCGATGGTCGAGCCTTCTGCACAATAGTCCGTGGTCTGAATCAGCCACTTAAAGCCTTTGAATTCCACGATAATATCGTAGTTCAGACCCTTGAAGGTAATGCTGGTGACACGGCCGACCAAGTGCCCCTGTTTCGGCTCAACAATGTCAATATCCTCCGGGCGGATGACCACGTCTACCGGCTCGTTAGGCTCAAAGCCCTTGTCCACGCAGTCAAATACCCGGCCGAAGAACTTCACCTTGAAATCCTCCAGCATAATACCGTCCAAAATGTTACTCTCGCCGATAAAATCCGCCACAAAGGCATTCTTCGGCTCATTATAAATATCTTCTGGTTTGCCAATCTGCTGAATACGGCCCTTGTCCATTACCACAACGGTATCGGACATAGAAAGTGCCTCTTCCTGATCATGGGTCACATATACGAACGTGATACCCGTGGTCTGCTGAATCCGCTTCAATTCATTCTGCATATCCTTACGCAGACGCAGGTCAAGAGCACCCAAAGGTTCATCCAAAAGCAGAACCTTCGGCTCGTTTACCAGCGCGCGTGCAATGGCAACACGCTGCTGCTGTCCGCCGGAGAGGGAGCTGATACGGCGATGGCCGTAGCCCTTCAGGCTGACGATTTCCAGCATGCGATTGACACGCTCATTGATTTCATCCTTCGGCCGCTTTGCTACCCGCAAGCCAAATGCGATATTATCAAACACATTCAAATGGGGAAACAGAGCATAACGCTGAAAGACCGTGTTGATCTGGCGCTGATAAGACGGAACATCATTGATACACTTTCCATCAAAGGTCACCGTGCCGGCGGTGGGGGTCAAAAAACCGCCTATAATCCGCAGGGTTGTGGTTTTGCCGCAGCCTGATGGACCCAGTAAGGTTAAAAATTCGTGGTCATTAATATAGAGATTGATGCCGTCGAGTATACGCTCCCCGTCGAACTCCATGATAAGATCCTGGAGCCTGATGAGTTCCTTGGACATTATCCTCCCCCGTTTCTGTCTATATTTTTGTCATACTATGACAAGTATAAATATATCCGAATTTTTGCGGATGTCAACGATTTTTATCATATTTCGGCAATATTTTTTGCATCCTACGGTAATTTACAAAAATTCACAAATTTATTCCATAATGAGGTTTAACTTCCGTTTTTTGGGTCATACTGAATTACGGAGGTGCTTAATATGAGCAAAAAATTTAAATTCAGTCGCAGTTTTGGCAAGAAGGGCTACTACATAGCCCTGATCCTGTGTGCTGCTGCCATCGGGATTTCCGGCTATGTATATTTTAGAAACGCAAGCCAAACCGGCGAACCGCAACTCAATTCCCCCAACGGGGTCGTAACACCCGGTGATGATGTTCAGGCCGGTGTCACACTTCCCACAGACTCTACAGAGCCTATCAAGCGGCCCAGACCGATTGGAAAGCCCCTTGCCGGCAACACCGTCAAGGACTATGCAATGGATTGTCTGAGCTACAATGAAACCACCCGGGATTGGCGTGTGCACAACGGTATTGATATTGCCGCAGAAGCCGGTACCACCGTCTGCGCTGCTGCGCCGGGTACGGTTTACACGGTTTTTAAGGATGACACCATGGGCTACACTGTCGTCATCCGCCACGAGGGCGGCTACGCCACTCAATATGCCAGCTTGGCGGAAAATGTAACCGTTGAAGCAGGCGATGTGGTGAAAATGGGAGATGCCATCGGCACGGTTGCCAACACCGCCCTTTTGGAAAGTGCACAGGGCGACCATCTGCATTTCTCTGTCACCTACAATGACCAACCGATGAATCCGGCTGCATTCCTGGCAATGGGCTGATTTGATTCTTTTCTTTCCTCTTTGTTTGGGGGCAGCTGATGCTGCCCCTGCTTTTTTATAGAAGAAGCGGACAGGCGTTAACCTGTCCGCTCTTGTTAAGACTTAATTTATTGAACAATAAAGCTTACGTTTTCGGGACGAATTTCTCTACATTAAACTGCTTCAAATACTCCATTGACGGACGTTCTGTGAGATCGCGAATTTGAAATTCTATGCAATAGTCTCCGTTACGAACATACAGCTTCACAACTGTTGGTATAACATCGGAAATAACATAGGGATAGGAGGATGGGTCAACATATTTTAGGGTATAATCTTCAAAAACCGTATACTGTGTCTGCCCTTCCTGGAAAGAATATATGATATGCTTCAGTTCTGCTCTATCTGTTTTTACATAAACCACTGTTGCATTTCGGTCTTCTACTTTTTCCTTCTTTATCGCGTTGTTATGTCCTTCTCTTCCGTAAACAGATTCATACTTATCAGATATGAAATATTCGAAGAGTTCTGGTGTTCGGCAGAAAACATAGGCCCGGGCACCGCTCTTGCTGTTCATCCTAAAGGTATATTCCCCTCCCAACCATCTTACTTCAGAAGACAATGTATGATTGGCAGGCACGACGGGGACGACAAGATTGGTAAAATCTACTGTTCTTATTTTCCCGTTCGCATCCCTATCAAACGTATAGACCTTTTTCAGCTGGCTTTCATCCAGCTTTTTGTTCAGAACCGCATCTACCATTTCATCCATTGTTGAAAATTTCAATCCGGCTTCCTCGTTGAATTGTAGATCTTCTTCTGACGGAGCATACTCGCTTCCCACCTCGATATAATGAACGCCGTCAACTGTTTTCAGGGTATAGGGTTCCTTCCCGGAGCAACCGGCAAGAAGTAATGCCGCCAACACAATAAGCATAATACTTCTCATAATACTATTCTTCTTCATAGTTAAAAACATCCCCATTACCATCCATCATTTTATGCATATTCGTTATCAATTCTCCTGCACAGGCACTACAGAAGGGTTCAGCTTCTCCATTTAAAACAGCAGAATAGTAAGCAGGTACTCCCACTTCACTATAACCTTCCATAACACAGTGGTATGCACCTTGTATATCGTGTCCGGTTTCTTGACTTTTAATATAGATGCGTTATCCGCGCAGTCATAGTCGTGCCGGAATTAAGAGGTTGCACGCAAAACCACATTCCGTATTTATAGTTGAATGCAGCGCTTCACCTTTAATTAAATATCGAATATACACTTCTCCTTGGTATACGACAACCGTGGCGCCTGAAATTTCATGTGTACGATATTCGCTTTTGCTTGTGTTAAACATATCCTTCAGTTTTAGCAGGATTGCATCTTTATGGCGTTCCTTCAGCTGGACAAAATCTATTGTTGTCAAATCAGGAAGCGGCAAGCTAAATCGTATTGTAGCCACTCGCCCATCAGGGAGGACTAATATTCTAACAAAGTTGGTCCTATAGCCGTGTACTTCATTATAATAAGTAAAGCGGTATAAAGAATAGGTGCCGTCTTGCCTCGTAGTCGGAGATATTGTGCAGTATTGGTATTCGGAAAGGTCGACAAATTTTTGAATTGCTGGTTCTAATTCTGCTTTTACTTGCTCTGGAGAACTGTGTGGAGAGATAAGAATAGATGCAATATCGCCATTTAGAATTGAGTTTAAGGAGCCATCTTCATACAACAAAATGCGACTGTTTTCCGTATTATCAATTTTATGAACATGTATTTTTACATCCCCAACAGGGTAAAACAGTGTTTGTTCGTATGAAATGGGGATTTCTTTTGATGCGCTGTAAAAAATCGATTTCTCTCCGACTTCTTTTTCTAATGTAGATACAGCTTTTTCTGCCATAACATTTTTATGCTGTGCAACATCATCTTCACTATCTGTATAGCTATAAGCTTCACTGATTTCAAATATTTGGTCCAACTCAGATTGAATGTATTTTGTCTCTTTATTGCAGGCGGTGATATTTATCGCTAAAATAAGTATCATTGATAAGTATAGCACTTTTTTCATAATAGATGTCCTCCTTTCAAACATCAAGCACATGGAGCAATGTTTGTGGGGCCAATGGAATAACGATATGCTTCAGAAACGGTATACTCATATCCGTCCAAAGGAAGCAACACGTTTGAATCCAACCAAAAATCCGCATCTGCTAGGGCATCATCGATAGTATTTCCCGCAGCAATGCTTCGCATAAATTCTTCCGTCCATACGTTAGTTTCATAAACCTCGACCTCATGTTTAAAACCTAAAACAGTATCCGCCCCTTTAGAATACAATGCATTTACTAAATTGTCAGCATCGCTCCCTCCCTTAGCAGTATCACACGCACCCAAATATACAAACCGGAGGTTCGAAAATGCGTCTGCGGAAAGTGCATTGACATCACCTAAAGTATAGCTACCATTAGAGATAGTAATTGATGTTTCAGAACCATGGGTGATACATGCAAACACTTTGCTTGAGGACAAGTGTTCCTGAATCTCTAATTTAGTCATTGATGTTTCAGCATAACCATTTAATATAGAGGGGTTGCTATTAAACGCGTGTTCAACAACCCACAAAATACCCGGCATGTCAGGGTCACCCTCTTCGTATCCCATAAACATTAATGAATAATCACGATGCTGATATACTAGCCATTCATCTCTATAATCCGTATCATTAGTATAGCTTCTTTGCTGTATCGGCGCATTATTACCAATAATGGAATCTTCGTTAACGGCCAACACCAATCCTTCATTCTCACCACATTGAGGTATTATTCTGTACGCACCATCACTGGCCTGTATGATGCGCCATCGCATCCCACTCACAACTGTGCCCGTGCGAAGCATAACACTCGCATTGGGTGCCGGCGAGCTCCCGTGAACTCCCATATACATGGCACTCGTAGAATTTGCTGATTTGATAGTATATGTGCCATCTCCTAGGTGAGTGATTATCCACTTTTGAGTGTTCGCCCCGTCAAAATCTGACTGACATATAACTGCTCCAGTTGTCATTGCAGAATTATATATATCAGCATATTTTTCGGTCTCTTTATTACGCAGATAGTACACACCCTCAGGTACTGCCGTTACGTACATCCCGTATGTTCTGGAATACTCCACGCCATCGTAAACTACCGCTGCCTCAATCGTGGTAAAACTATACGGCGTCACGCCAGTCACATCTCCCGATACCTCAAGTACCTTCACTACACTCTCATCATTGGATGTCCACGCGATGTTTTGACGGTTTGTATATCGGGAAACAAAGGATGCGAAAAGGTCCATCGAATCACATGTTGCTCCCCCCCTGGGTGCAACATGGCGCGTGGCATTGATTGTCAGCTCCTTGGCTCGCCCGTCATAGAAGATAATTTGGTTGCCCACAGACGAGGTCACATTTTCCAGTGTCCATCTGTGTCCATTGCTCAGCGTCGTCGGATTCGTAAACGCCATAGTCGTATAGGCAGTGCTGGACAAGCCCTGTGGTGCAAGTGTTTTATCTGCTGCCCCATTTTGTCGAATCACATAGCCCGAGCTGCTGTAGCTAATCGTCCAGCGGTTGCTTGCTCCAATCAATGCCAGGCTGTCATCTTCATTAACCGTCGAAAGCGCAGCATTTGAACCGGAAACACCTATTCCCCGATCTAGCTTGTGCATGGGGCGAATAGAATATTTCCCTCCCCCCAAATGGGTGATTTTCCATAGCTGCGAAAAGCGCGTGGGGCTTGCCGTGCGCTTGCTTTCCTGCGTTAACAGCGTGCCCGCTTTAACATCAGAATCTTGTGCACTCAAATACAATGCGGACATATTATTCTTAAGGTAGTAAACTCCATTCGCAAGCACAACATAGACCGTATACTGTCTTCTAACTTGCCCGGATACCGACGCAGTTATTGTTGCCTGCCCGGCCTTAATTCCGGTGACGACACCTGTACTGCTAACTGTTGCCACAGATGTATTGTCGCTAGACCATGTTATTGTTCCGGAAATGCCGTCCGCAGAAAGCGCTTGTGTTGCATTCTCGCAAACAGTTGCAGACAACGAGCTGATATTATAGTTTACCACTACATAGGGCCGGTATGAGCTTGTGCCATACTCAGAGCTGTAAAACGCTTTATCAATAGATGTTTCATCCGAACTCTTTAGTATGAAGCCTGCGGCTGCAGAAGCAGTATTGTTTTTCCACGCCCTTACCAAGGCGGTTATATTGAATACTGTATCCGAATTGCTCGCGGGGGAAACAATTGCATATCGGTCTCCACATATATGTCCTGCATTCGACCATGTCGCTCCTGTTTCTGTCCAACTTGCACTTCCAAAATTGGAATATAAATATATAGGCAACGCCGGATTCCCCGATGCTTCCCGAATATGGAACTCTACAGAATTAATATCTGCAGCGGATAAGGAATTGTAGATATCATCTTGTATTAGCCCTTGCAGCCGGAACAGAGTGCGCGCAACCTTATATGTGTCATCGTAATATCCACAATGTAAGTACGTCCAATTGCAATTCGCATTTGGTCTGCCTGTGTATACCGTAATATCCTCGATTGCCCCGGCTCCATAGGTTGTATCAGAAATGGTTATGGTCGGATCGATCGATACTGGGTAGGCTGTACTTTCCGCTTTAAGAAATTCTTCGTCCACCGTAATGGTTAGCCGATACTCTTGGCTGGGTTTTATTACACGGATGTCTGTATTTCCCAGACTAAAACGGCCTTTTGCATCAAAGCTAACGACTTCTCCAAGATTTATTCGGGTTTCTGCATCTGCTGACTTTGCTAAATAAAATCTTCCATTTTCTTGATATGGGCGCAAACCGTCCGTTAACAAGCGGAAGGTAAAAGTATTTACTCCGGTATAGCAATCTAGTACAATATCTTCCTTCAGCCCATCCAACAAGGGTGTGTATACCAGAGACGCATTTTCCCCAAAATAATCTGGATAACAAACCGACTCTTCATTTTTCTGCGCCGTTTTTTGGAGTTGACCTCCCTCCGGTATCATTGCGATGTTATAGCCCCCGTATGCTATTTGAATCCCATCCGCAGGATCATTGGGAAACAGCGCATCTATATTGTTAGAAGCCGTAGAAAAACCGTTTTTAGCATTAATCAGTTGGATGTTCTTTTCAACGATGCGTCCGCTACTATCGATAAATTTCACATCTTTATCCATATAATACACAGTCGCCGTACCGTCATTGTTGAGGAACGCATAACTGCTGAGTGTTTCCCTTTCCGGCAAACGTGCAATATGTCCACGCCGAGCGAAAACCGATTCATCAATATATTGCAGAATTTGTGTTTCACCTGTTAGCTCTTCAATCGAAATTTCAGGCATAACGGCGTTCTCATTATCATCTATTCTTTCTGAACCTATATACTCGTCTTCCTCTGTAATTGGTTTTGCTTCCAGTATATCCGTATTTAACGCCTGTGTCAAATTCGAATCCGCAATGATTGGAAGCAGTAAACTAACGACAAGAAGAATTGCGAGCCACGCCTTAGATCTGTTGCATTTCATAATAGCAATCCTTTCTATCGTAAAAGTGGAGTATAAGGCAGGTGCATATCTCATCCTTATACCGATCTATGCTTCATATATTCCAATTGTTTTACGCAAACCCATTGGAATCACCCCTTTCCATCGTTCGTAACACAATTTTGTCGTCAGGAATTCCCTGTCAACATAAGTAACGAACAGCCCCCCGCTTTTTATACACCTTGTATAAAAATTTTTTTGACAAAAAATTCACACACAGAACTTCCCAGACAATTAAAAGCATTCGTACGTCTACACCGCATTATATTCCCGCATTAGATTACACAAATAAAGCGGACAGGCGTTAACCTGTCCGCTTTTTATTATTCTTTGATATTCAGTGCGATGTGTACCGTATCCAGCTGGATCTGATCCACTGCGGTGGGCGCATCCATCATCAAATCCTGGGCGTTTTTGTTCATCGGGAAGGTGATAACCTCACGGATGGACTCCTCGCCGGTGAGAATCATAACGATACGGTCAATTCCCGGTGCTGCACCTGCGTGAGGAGGTGCGCCATAGGTAAAGGCGTTGTACATTGCGGGGAACTTTGCCTTCACATTTTCCTCGCCCAGACCAACCATCTGGAAGGCCTTGACCATAATTTCCGGGTCGTGATTCCGAACAGCACCGGAGGCTGTTTCATAGCCGTTGCAAACCATATCATACTGGTAGGCATTGATTTTCAGCAGCTCCTCCACATTGCCCTCCGCCTTTTCCAGCGCTTCCAGACCGCCCTGGGGCATCGAGAAGGGATTGTGGCAGAATTCCAGCTGACCGGACTCCTCGCCCATCTCGTACATGGGGAAGTCAACAATCCAGCAGAATGCATACTGCTCTTCATCAAAGTGACCGGGGACGCGCTTGCCCAGCATAGTGCGAATAACGCCGGCAGTCTTTTGTGCCGCCAGCTTCTTGCCGGCAGCCATACAAACAAAGGAGCCGGGCTTCAGGTTCAGCTTGGAAACCAGCGCATCCTTGCAGCCTGCCAGGAACTTGGAAACGCCGCCGGTGAGTTCGCCGTTTTCATCCATTTTCACCCAGCAAGCCTTGTTGCCGGTCTGGACCTCCACATCCACCAGAAGCTTATCAATCCACTTGCGAGCCTGTGTGAAATCCTCCACGCTGACTGCCTTGACGGTTGCTCCCTCAAAAGGACCAAAGCCGCAGCCCTGAACCTCAGCAGTAATATCCTGCACTTCCAGATCGATACGCAGGTCGGGCTTATCAGAGCCGTAACGCTCCATAGCTTCGTTAAAACCGATGCGGCGGAACGGAGCAACAGAAATGCGGTCATACTTACCCAGCTTGGTAAACAGCGGAACCATCACATCTTCCAATGTGGACAGTACATCATCCTGGGTAGCAAAGGCCATCTCCATATCCAGCTGATAGAATTCACCTGGTGTGCGGTCTGCCCGGGCATCTTCATCCCGGAAGCAGGGTGCAATCTGGAAATAGCGGTCAAAGCCGGAGGTCATCAGCAGCTGCTTGAACTGCTGCGGTGCCTGCGGCAATGCGTAGAACTTGCCGGGGTGATTCCGGGCAGGAACCAAATAGTCCCGGGCGCCTTCCGGAGAGGAAGCAGTCAGAATCGGAGTGGTGATTTCCAGGAATCCCTTTTCCGTCATCAAGCGGCGGATTTCCGCCACGGTCTGACACCGCAGAACAATGTTGCTCTTAACAGCCGGATTCCGCAGGTCCAGATACCGATATTTCAGACGGGTATTCTCATCCGCTTCTTTGGACTTATTGATTTCAAAAGGCAGCTGATTGTGACGGCATTTACCCAGCACCTTAATGGCAGTGGGCACCACCTCAATCTCGCCGGTGGGAAGCTTGTTGTTTTTGCTCTCACGCTCCCGGACTGTACCGGTCACGGAAATGGTAGATTCCTTGTTAATAGGCTTGATGATTTTCATCATTTCCTCAGTCTCCACCACCACCTGCGTGGTGCCGTAAAAATCCCGCAAAACAAGGAATGCAAAATTGGAGCCGACTTCCCGGACATTTTCCAGCCAGCCAACAATGGTTACTTCTTTTCCTGCATCTGCCAGCCGAAGCTCGCCGCAGTTATGAGTTCTGGATTGGGTCATTTCTTCTATTCCCTTCTTCTTTTATTTCAGCCGTTATTATTTCATAAAACGAGAAAAAAGTCAATCGCCCGTCGTCAAAAGTTCCATCGTCAAATAATCAAAAAACGGTTCAACCACATCTGCTCGGCTTTCGATCACCGGAAACGCGATATAAATATACTCGCCCTCATAGGTGCACCCTTCTGCCAAGGGCGTGCCCGTGATATTGATTGCAACCGGCAGCCGCGTATCTTCATCTGTCTGAACATAGGCAAACCGCTCGTTCCATTTTTCCAATTTCTCTTTTGAAATGAGCAGACTCAGGTCTGCAAAGGATTCCATTGGAACAATCAAATCCAGCGCTGTCTGATCCATCAGCACATAGTCATAGGCGCCGCCCTGGAATTTTGTACGGAGCACCGACCGCATTTGAAAATCAGCCGTCGCCAATACATTCGGTGCCAGCTCCACCACCTGCCGCTGCGGATCCTCACCGCCGATATAGGGCAAAACATCATCCGTCAGCTTTCTCTCCATTTCCGGCGGCATTTTCACATTGACTGCAGTGCCGCGCAGAAGCACCTCCGGCTTTTCCTTAACCGTCTGATAAATAATGTCTCCCATCATAATCAGCAGCAAGAGGCCGATGATTGTATATTTTCCGTAGTAGTACCAGTAGTACTTGGCTCGCTCTTTCCAGGTCATCCCCGCCATTGTTTTCCAAAAGCTGCGCCGCCCCTGATCCACATGCTTCTCATTCATACAACTATCCTCCAGCTTTGCACATTTTATACTATTTTACAACTTTTCTCTTCATCCGTAAATACCCAAAATGGGATTATTTACGAAAACTTTACTATTTTTCCTGAAATAAACCGTTCTTGGTCTTATCCTTTTCCTCTGTCCATCGCATTTTCAACAAATTTGAGAGATTTCTCCTTATTTTTATGTGAATACTATTAAAAGTTGGCAAATTTTCAATTTTTTTATTGATTTTGCGGAAACTTTCGCATACAATAGGGTGGCAACTAAATTTCTGTATAAAATCTCCCTTTGATGAGGTGAAAAAATGCTGAATATCGTTCTGGTGGAACCTGAAATCCCGCAAAACTGCGGTAACATTGCCCGTACCTGTGCTGCCACCGGCTGCCGACTGCATTTGATTCGCCCCTTGGGGTTTGACATTTCGGAAAAAGCGGTTCGCCGTGCAGGTCTTGACTACTGGAATGCCGTCGAGGTTCTGGACTATGAAAATCTTCAGGATTTCTTTTCCAAAAATGATGTCAAGCAGATGTGGTGTCTTTCCACAAAAGCACCCCGCTGCTACACCGAAGCAAATTTTCAACAGGACTGTTACCTGTTCTTTGGAAAGGAAACAAAGGGTCTTCCGGAGAATTTTTTACAGGAGCACTATGAACAGTGTGTCCGCATCCCAATGCTGCCGGACACCCGCAGCTTGAATTTAAGCAATGCTGTAGCCATCACCGTGTATGAAGCTTTGCGTCAGCTGTCCTTCCCCGGCCTGCAGGATTTTGGTAAAATGAAGGGGTAATCCCTTATTATAAATGGAGGAATCACTATGAATTACAACAAGAAGTCCATTGAAGACATTGAAGTAACCGGCAAGCGTGTTCTGTGCCGCTGTGACTTTAATGTTCCCACTAAGGATGGTAAAATTACATCTGACAAGCGTATTGTCGCTGCAATGCCCACCATCAAGTACCTGGTCGACCAGGGTGCAAAGGTTATCCTCTGCTCTCACATGGGCAAGCCCAAGGGCGAATGGAAGCCGGAGCTGAGCCTGAAGGTTGTGGCAGAGCGCATCAGCGAGCTGCTGGGCAAGGAAGTCATTATGGCAACTGATGTCGCCGGTGAGGACTCCAAGGCAAAGGCTGCTGCACTGAACAACGGTGATGTGATGCTGTTGGAAAACACCCGTTACATCAAGGGTGAAACCAAAAACGATCCCGAGCTGAGCAAGGCTCTGGCTGATTTGGCTGACATTTTTGTCAACGATGCGTTCGGTACTGCGCACCGCGCACACTCCTCCACTGCCGGCGTGGCTGACTATCTGCCCGCTGTCAGCGGCTACCTGGTTCAGAAGGAAGTTTCCATCATGGGCAAGGCTCTGGCCAATCCCGAGCGCCCCTTCGTTGCCATTCTGGGCGGTGCAAAGGTTTCTGACAAGCTGAATGTTATCAACAACCTTCTGGAAAAGGTCGACACCCTGATCATCGGCGGTGGCATGGCCTACACCTTCCTGGCTGCTCAGGGCTACACCGTGGGCAAGTCTCTGGTTGACAACGAAAAGCTGGACTACTGTAAGGAAATGATGGCAAAGGCCGAGGCCAAGGGTGTGAAACTGCTCCTGCCCGTGGACACTGCTGTTGCCGCTTCCTTCCCTGACCCCATCGATGCAGAAATCTCTGTTGAGTATGTGGATTGCACTGCTATTCCTGCCGACCAGATGGGTCTGGACATCGGTCCCAAGGCTTGCAGTGCATTTGCAGAAGCTGCAAAGACCGCCAAGACCGTGGTTTGGAACGGTCCTATGGGCGTGTTTGAAAACCCCACTCTGGCAAAGGGCACTATCGCCGTTGCACAGGCTTTGGCTGATTCTGACGCTGTGACCATCGTTGGTGGCGGCGACTCCGCCGCAGCCTGCGAGCAGCTGGGCTTTGCTGACAAGATTACACATATTTCCACCGGCGGCGGCGCTTCCCTGGAATTCCTGGAAGGCCTGGAGCTGCCCGGTATCGCCTGCCTGCAGGATAAGTAATTTATACGAACCTGAATGTCATTGCGAACCAGTGCGTACACTGGTGTGGCAATCTCCTCTTAGATGGGGATTGCCACGGTCGCTTTGCTCCCTCGCAATGACATCCCTTCCATTAACTTTGAAAATTGCATCGTAAGATGTCACATATAAAGGAGAAACAAATAATGAACAGAAAGTATCGTAAGACCGTCATTGCCGGTAACTGGAAAATGAACAAGACCCCCTCCGAAACCAAGGAGTTTATGAATCAGCTGAAAACCCTTCTGCCCAAGGGTCGTTGGTGTGACATTGCATTGTGCGTTCCTGCTGTTTGCATTCCCGCCGCTGTCCGTGCAATGCGCGAGACACGGGTAGGTATTGGTGCAGAAAACTGCAACGCCAACGCAAGCGGCGCCTATACCGGCGAGATTGCCACCAATATGCTGGTAGATGCCGGCTGTAAATATGTGATCATCGGTCACTCTGAGCGCCGTGCTATGGGCGAAACCGATGCAGATGTCAATGCAAAGGTTCTGGCCGCCTTGAATGCAGGCTTGACTCCTATTATGTGCTGCGGCGAAACTCTGGAGCAGAGAGAAGCCGGCATCACCACCGAGTGGATTTCCATGCAGATTAAGCTGGGTCTGGCCGGCGTGTCCGAAGACAAGATCCGCAAGGTCGTCATCGCTTACGAGCCCATCTGGGCCATCGGCACCGGCCGCACCGCCACTCCCGAGCAGGCTGAGGAAGTTTGCGAAAGCATTCGTGCTGTGGTGCGCAAGCTGTACTCCTCCAAAAATGCACGGGCCATTTCCATCCTGTACGGCGGCTCTATGAACGAAAAGAACGCCTTTGAGCTGTTGGCTCAGCCGGATATTGACGGCGGCTTGATCGGCGGCGCTTCTCTGGTTCCCGAGAAGTTTGTGCAGATTATCGAGGCTGCAAATCAGCCCACTGTGTAAGAATATTCACGGAGCAGTTGCACAGTGCAGCTGCTCCGTATTCTTTGGAAAACCTCTTTTGACCGCAAGTGGAATTTGTTATGCGGAGGAATCTCTATGAAAACCCAGATTTTGCCTGCACAGCAGGACAATACTGCTGCCATTGCAGCAGAAATTATAAAGAATAACGGTTTGGTAGCCATTCCGACGGAAACAGTTTACGGTCTGGGCGCCAATGGGTTGAATGAAGCAGCTGTTGCCAAAATTTTTGCCGCAAAGGGTCGGCCTCAGGACAATCCGCTGATTCTCCATGTGGCAGATGCTTCCGACATTGAAAAGTTTTGCCACAGCATTCCTCAAAGTGCATATCAGCTGGCAGAGGCTTTTTGGCCCGGTCCGCTGACAATGGTGCTTCCGGCGCGGGATACTGTTCCAAAATGCACCACCGCCGGTCTGCCGACGGTGGCAGTCCGTTGCCCGGACAATGCAGTTACCCGGCAAATTATCCGCCTTGCCGGTGTCCCCATCGCTGCGCCATCTGCAAACTTGTCAGGAAAGCCTTCTACCACCACCGCACAGCACGTGCTTCACGACCACGACGGCAGAATTGACGCCATTGTGGACGGCGGTCCCTGCCGTGTAGGTGTGGAATCCACCATCGTGGATTTGACAGAGGAACGCCCCCGCCTGCTTCGTCCCGGCGGCATTACGCCGGAACAGCTGATTTCCGTCCTGGGGGATTTGGTGATTGATAAGGCAGTTGTCGGGCAAATTAACCCAAATGAGGTAGTGAAAGCCCCGGGTATGAAATACCGTCACTATGCGCCGCAAAGCGAAATTGTCATTGTAACCGGCTCCCGGGAAAAAGCGGCGGCTTACATCCGCAAGCATATCACACAGCAGGATCGGGTTTTGTGCTTTGAAGAGGAGTTGGAGCTGTACAAAGGCTGTAATCCCCTGTCCTACGGTAAGGAATCCGATGCATCCACTTTGTCTGCTGGCTTGTTTGCGGCGCTCAGAACGCTGGACGACCCCGCAATTTCCAAAATCTATGCCCGCTGTCCGGAGGGTGGCGGTGTAGCATACGCTGTACAGAACCGACTAAAGAAGGCTGCTGCCTTCCACATCATAAATGGGGAGGAAGAAGGATGATTATCGGCATCACCGGTGGAAGCGGTAGTGGGAAAACCACATTGCTTCAGCTCATCGCCCGGCAAGGCGGTGTTGTCTTTGACTGTGACGCCATTTATCACGAATTGCTGAAGTCCGACCCTTCCCTTTTGGCCTCTGTTTCCCGGCGTTTTCCCGGAACTGTCACAAACGGCGTGTTGAATCGCAAGAAGCTGGGTGAAATCGTTTTTTCTCAGGAACAGGCTTTGCTGGATTTGAATGAAATTACCCATGCTGCTGTTAAAAACAGAGTGATGCAACTTTTGGAAAGCAAGCCAAGCCTTGCCGCCATCGACGCCATCGGTCTGTTTGAAGGAGCTCTGGATTCCATCTGCGATGTAACCGTGGCAATTATTGCACCGGCACAAGTGCGCATTGCGCGGATTATGGCACGGGATGGCATCAGTGAAGAATATGCAAAACAGCGCATTGCAGCACAGCATAGCGATGATTGGTTCGCCGCCCATTGTGATGCCGTATTGGAGAATACCGGCACAGAAGAAGAATTTACTGCAAAATGTCTTGCCTTTTTGGACAAGCTAGGTATAATAAAAGAAAAAGCAAAAGGAGAATGATTATGACCAACGATGAATTGCGTGACTCCCTGCTGATGGCGCCCAAGAACGGCTACAGCCGTATCACCGCCGCTCAGCGGGCCGAAATGGAAAGCTACTGCAAGGACTATATGGCTTTTATGGACGCTTGCAAGACTGAGCGCGAGGCAACCTCCTGGGCTGTTGCAGAAGCTGAAAAGCGTGGCTTCAAGCCTCTTTCCGCCGGAATGTCCGTCAATGCCGGTGACAAAATCTATTTTAATAACCGCGGCAAATCCATTATTCTGGCTGTTATCGGCTCTAAGTCTCTTGCCGAAGGTGCCAATATTTGCGCCGCCCATGTGGACTCTCCCCGGATGGACCTGAAGCCCAATCCCCTGTACGAGGATTCCGAAATTGCCTACTTCAAGACCCACTATTACGGCGGCATCAAGAAGTACCAATGGCCTGCAGTCCCTCTGGCTCTGCACGGCGTTGTATGCAAAAAGGACGGCGAAACCGTTACCATCACCATCGGTGAAGATGATAACGATCCCATTTTGATGGTCTCTGACCTGCTGATTCACCTGTCTGCTGACCAGATGCAGAAAACTGCTGCTAAAGTAATTGAAGGCGAGCAGCTGAACATTATTCTGGGCACAGAGCCTCTGGAGGGCGAAGGCAGTGATATGGTGAAGCTGAACATTATGAAGCTGCTGAACGAGAAATATGGCATTGTGGAATCCGATTTCCTGTCCGCTGAGCTGAATGTAGTACCTGCCGGCCGTTGCCGGGAGGCTGGTCTGGACCGCAGTCTTCTCTCTGCCTATGGTCACGACGACCGGGTCTGCGCCTATGCGGAATTGGCCGCTATGTTTGCGCTGGATGTCCCCGCAAAGACCGCAGTCTGCATTCTGGCCGACAAGGAAGAAATCGGCTCCGTGGGTGTTACCGGTATGCAGAGCGATGCTTTCGAGTATTTTATGGAAACGCTGTGTGACGCACAGAATGTCAAGCTGCGCACCTGCTTCGCCAATTCCTTCTGCCTGAGCGCGGATGTCTCCAACGCCTTTGACCCCAACTTTGCCGAGACCTGTGACCGTCGGAACAATTCCAAACTGAATTACGGCGTATCGATTTGCAAGTACACCGGTGCTCGCGGCAAGAGCGGCGCATCCGATGCCTCTGCAGAAGCAATGAGCCATATTCGCACCGTCTTTGACAAGAGCGATGTCATTTGGCAGATTGCCACGCTGGGCAAGGTCGATCAGGGCGGCGGCGGCACCGTCGCGGCATATATGGCCAACCGCAATATTGTAACGGTGGATGCCGGTGTGCCTGTTTTGAGTATGCACGCGCCCTTGGAGCTGGTTTCCAAGCTGGACTGCTATGAAACAATGCTTGCCTGCAAAGCCATCTACCTGGCTTAATATTTAAATCAACGTCATTGCGAGGAGCGAAGCGACGTGGCAATCTCCATAATCCCCCAGAATGCTGAAGGGATTGCCACGGGCCTTACGGCCCTCGCAATGACATTTTTATACCGCTTTTCTTTACATTTCGTCTATTTACTTTTTTCTAATATAATGTTACAATGAGAAAGCTGGAAAGGAGGATGTACGATGCGCGAGTTTTGGCAAGAATTGAAAAGCTTTTTCCGCAAGGGCGATATGGTCTTGCTGATTCTGTGTCTGGCCACCTCTGCTTTCGGCTGTCTGGTTGTGGCAAGCGCCACCAGTGCTGTTAAATTTGGCGGATCTACCCGTTATATTGTCATTCAGATGGGCACCACGCTCATTGGTGTTTTAATGTTTATGATAATGTCCTCCATCGATACGGACATTTTTGCAGAAAAGCGTACCGCTTTTACCATTGTAAACATTTTCCTTCTTCTGCTGCTGATTCCCTTCGGAACGGATAATAACACCGGCAACCGCAGCTGGATTCCCATCCCCATCATCAATATCCATGTTCAGCCGGCAGAAATTTGCAAAATCCTGTATATTCTGATTATGGCATCCATTATGTCGTCCCACCAAAACCGACTGTCCCGTCCCGGTCCCGTTTTTCATATGTTCATCCATTTTCTGCTGCTGGCAGGAGGCAATTATCTGATTTCCAAGGATTTGGGCGTTACCTTGATTTTTGCCGCCATTTTCATCGGAATGTTTATCGCCGGCGGTGTGCGAATGCTGTGGACTTTGGGATTCGCCGGAACTCTTGCGGTTATTTCCCCGATTATATGGGAAAAGGTTTTCTCCGAAGAACAGCGCAACCGTATCCTTGTGTTGATTATACCGGAAATCATCGACCCCACCGGGCTGGATGAACGGTGGCATACCACCCAAAGCCTGCTGTCCCTCACCGGCGGCGGTATGTTGGGACAGGGGCTGTTTAATGGCTACCGCACACAGCGCGGCGACCTGTTCGCGCAGCATACGGACTATATTTTCTCCACCATTGGCGAAGAATTGGGCTATGTAGGCTGCCTGATTGTGATTATACTGATGCTGGCCATCATTGGGCGTTGTGTATGGGTTGGTACGCAAACCAAGGACTATATGCGGCGGATGGTTTGTTTCGGCGCTGCGTTTGCGCTGATGTTCCAGGTGATGATTAACATTGGTATGTGTCTGGGTGTTATGCCGGTTATTGGCTTGACTCTCCCCCTTATCAGCTACGGCGGCAGTTCTATTATCACTACTTACGCTTTGCTGGGGTTGGTTTCAGGTGTCCACGCGCGACCCTCTCCACGCAGCCACGAGCGTTATATCCGTGCCCCGCTGTAAGAATCTCTTTACAAAAGAGATTCTTACGGTTCCTTGGATTTTCGAAAATAGTTGTTGCAAAATGGAGCAAACTATGCTATAATGTCCACCGTGTCCGAGGGTCGGCAGGAAACATTGGGATGTCGCCAAGCGGTAAGGCACCAGACTTTGACTCTGGCATTCGTAGGTTCAAATCCTGCCATCCCAGCCATTTTTTGATCCGCTAGCTCAGTTGGCAGAGCAACTGCCTTTTAAGCAGTGGGTCCGGAGTTCGAATCTCCGGCGGATCACCAAAAAGAGGAAGATATCATCCGGTATCTTCCTCTTTTTTATTGTAGAAATGACCAATGATGCGATTATTACGGCACTCTAACGGTTTCTCCAAATTTCATTGACACTTTCCCCTTTTTATGGTAAAATGTGACCAAATGGCGATATTTAACCATTTTACGACGAAAGGAGATGAGGCGGTGGATGCGCTGACTCGCTCACCCTATGTGCGCGCCTTCGACGAATTTCTCTATAAGCCTGCCTACTTTCTGTTGATAGGCTTCCTGACCATCATTGCGAATTTCTTCGGTGCAGAGCTGTTTACATACACCTGCTTCACCGTTATTCTTCTATACCTCTGTTTTTTAGGGCGAGACCTGCTTCCGATCATCCCCATGGCGGTCTGTGCCTACATTGCCCCTTCCCGGGCAAACAACCCCGGTCGTAACACGCAGTCCGTTTTCTCTATGGAAAACGGCGGCATTTATCTCATCATCCTTGCTGTTTTGATGGTCGCTGCCCTTGTTTATCGTTTGATTCGCGACCCGGAATTAGGCCAAAAGGCCTTTTGGAAAACCAAGCGGAAGCTGCTGCCGGGTATGCTTGTTCTTTGCGGTGCTTACCTGCTGTCCGGTTTGGGAACGGAGCAGCTGACCAAGGTTGCCGGGCGAAATATTGTGTTTGCACTGTTGCAATGCGCCGCAATCGTAGCTCTTTACTTTATCCTTACCGGCACTGTCAAATGGGACAAAGCCCCTAAAGCCTACCTGGCCTGGACGGGTATGTGCGTCGGCTATGTGCTGTTGGCAGAATTGATTTTTATCTTCCTGCGCTATAACATCATTCAAAACGGCGTGATTCAGCGCACGCACATATACTCCGGTTGGGGACATTACAATAACATTGGTGCCTTGCTTGCCATCATGATTCCCTTCCCCTTCTTTCTAACCGGCAAAGGAAAATACACTTCCTTTTTCTATTTTTCCGGTGCTCTGTTCCTGGGCGGCTTGTTATTCACCTGTTCCCGCGGCTCGATTTTGTGCGGTGTAATCGCTTATCTGGCTTCTTACGTCATTTCTCTGCTGCACAGCCGTCACGCCCGGGCGAATGCGGTTATTCACATTGTCACCGTCCTTGTGCTGGTATGCATTGTTGTTTTGTTCCGGGAGCGGCTGTATCGTTTGTTCCAGGCTCTGCTGGATCGCAAGTTTGATCCTGCCCAACGAATTCAGGGATACATCGCCGGCTGGAAGCAGTTCTTAAGCGCGCCGGTATTTGGTTCTACTTTCTATCCGGTGGATTTTGACCTGTATCAATGGTCCTCCTCTGCGGCGTTCACTTCCTTCTTTCCTGCCAGATGGCACAACACCGTTATTCAGCTCCTTGCTTCCTGCGGCATTGTGGGATTGTTGGCCTATGGCTATCACCGCATCCAGACGCTGATGCTTTTCCTGAAGCCTTTTTCCAGTAAGAAGCTGTTTCCGCTGGTGTCAATGCTGACCCTTTTGCTTACCAGCCTGCTGGACTGCCACTTCTTCAATGTGGGGCCTGTGCTGTTCTACTCGATGATGCTGGCTTTCGTGGAAAAACGACTTGATCAATAAAAGAAACGGTCTGCTGCAAATCGCAGCAGACCTTTTTTATTTCATTGTACCGACGCCTTTGCGCACCAGCGCCCGGCGAAGTCTCGCCTGTGCCAGCCGAATGTCTGTATCGGTAGCAGACTTGTCATTAAGCACCTTTTGAGCTCTTTCGTAAGACCGCTCTGCCCGGGGTAAATCGATGTCTTCCGCCCATTCAAAGGTCGTCGCCACCAGAGAAACCGCTCCGTCCAGTACCGTCACCATTCCTCCGATACAGGCGCCATAGCGCTTCTGCCCATTCACAACGACCGTTGCACGCCCCATACCCAGAGGCGCAACACAGTTGGTATGTCCGGCCATAAAGCCCATATCACCTGTGGTGGTACGAACAATCAATTCCTCCGCCTGACCGTCAAAGCAAAGTCCATCCGGCGTCACAATTTTCAGCTGAAAGGATGTCATCCCTGCTCACCGCCCCGGAATTTTGCCACCACATCATCAATGGTGCCTGCAAACAGGAAGCAGGATTCGGGAATCTCGTCGTGCTGACCGTCAATGATTTCCCGGAAGCCACGGATCGTCTCTTTCAGAGGAACATATTTGCCCTCCATCCCTGTAAACTGCTCCGCTACAGAGAAGGGTTGGGACAGGAAGCGCTGCACCTTTCTGGCGCGGTTCACCGTCAGCTTATCTTCATCGCTCAGCTCGTCCATACCCATAATAGCAATGATGTCCTGCAGCTCCTTGTAACGCTGCAGCATTTGCTGCACATCTCTTGCTGTCTGGTAGTGCTCCTGCCCCACCACATCGGGGGACAGAATACGGGAACTGGAGTTCAGCGGGTCAACAGCGGGGTAAATACCCAAAGAAGCGATTCCGCGGTCCAGCGCGGTGGTCGCGTCCAAATGGGCAAAAGTCGTTGCCGGTGCCGGGTCTGTATAGTCGTCCGCAGGGACATAGACCGCCTGAACAGAGGTAATGGAGCCGTTCTTTGTAGAGGTAATGCGTTCCTGCAGTGCGCCCATTTCCGTCGCCAGTGTCGGCTGATAGCCCACCGCAGAGGGCATACGACCCAAAAGTGCAGAAACCTCAGAGCCAGCCTGGGTAAAGCGGAAAATATTGTCGATAAACAGCAGCACATCCTGATGCTTTACATCCCGGAAATACTCAGCCATTGTCAAGCCGCTCAAGCCTACCCGCATACGGGCTCCGGGCGGTTCATTCATCTGTCCGAAAACCATTGCCGTTTTATTGATAACGCCGGACTCCGTCATTTCGTTATACAAGTCATTGCCCTCACGGGTACGCTCACCAACGCCGGTAAAAACGGAATAGCCGTTATGCGCTGTGGCAATGTTATAAATCAGCTCCTGAATCAGCACGGTTTTACCCACGCCTGCACCGCCGAACAGGCCGATTTTACCACCCTTTGCGTAGGGGCAAATCAGGTCAACCACCTTGATGCCGGTTTCCAGTATCTCCGTCGCCGGCTGCTGTTCTTCATAGGCAGGAGCTGCACGGTGAATGGGCCATTGCTCTGCGCCGGCAACCGCTTCTTTTTCGTCAATGGGCTGACCCAGCAGGTTGAATACGCGGCCCAGGCACTCCTCTCCCACAGGGACAGTAATGGGCGCACCGGTATCGGTTGCTTCCACGCCACGCTGCAAGCCATCGGTTGAGGACATTGCAATGCAGCGCACCACATTATCGCCAACGTGCTGTGCAACCTCTGCAACGATGGTTGCATCGCCGTTTGCAACTGTAATGGCGTTCAATAATTGAGGCAGCTGCCCCTCTTCAAATCGAATATCCAGAACAGGTCCCATAATTTGTACGACTGTTCCTCTGTTCTTAGCCATTGGATTCAACTCCTTTATTATGTCATTGCGAGTAGCCGCCAAAGGGCAGCGACGCGGCAATCTCCATCGTCAAACGGTCTTGCCGTGTCAGTGTATACGCTTGGTCGCAATGACGGAATGATTTTTATGAGCCTGCGACAATCTCCGTAATTTCCTGCGTAATCGCCGCCTGGCGCGCTTGGTTAAACTTCAGGCTCAGCTCGCCAATCATTTCCTCTGCATTCTGCGTCGCCGCATTCATCGCTGTTCTGCGGGCTGCCTGCTCCGAGGCACGGCTTTCGCACAATGCGCCATAGAGAACGCCGCCCAAATACTCGGGAATGATGGCTTCCAAAACTGCCTCGCACCCCGGCTCATAGAGCACTTCCTTGCCGGATTTCTCCGCTGCTTCCGGTGTCAGCGGAAGTAAACGCAGGGTTTCCGGAACCTGAGAAAGTGCCGATACAAACTTGGTGTACAGGACAACAATTTCGTCGAATTCGCCCTGGCAATAGCACTTGCAGAGGTGCTTCGCAATGGAGAAGCAGTCGCCAACGGTGACGCTTGCCGCCTCTGCACCATCTGTCAGCATCGGAATCTGACGGGCTTTAAAGAATTCTGTCGCCTTTTTACCAACAGGAAGCACCACTGCATCCTGCTCTTTCATTGCCCCGTAGGCCGCCTTCAGCAGATTGCTGTTATAGCCGCCTGCCAAGCCACGGTCGCCGGCGAACACCACATAAGCAGTGCGCTTCACCGGACGCTGCTGCAAATACGGAGATTCCTCCGCAGATCCGGAAGCAACAATGTCCCCAATGGTATCCAAAAGCGTTTCATAATAAGGACGGGCTGCAGCAACGCGCTGCTGCGTATGGCGCAGCTTGGATGCTGCTACCATTTCCATCGCACGGGTTATTTGCTTGGTGGATTCCATACTGCGAATACGGTTTTTAATTTCCTTGGTGGAGACGGTTGCCATACGCTCCCTCCTTTCTTATCAGGGATTGAGGATTTCCTTTAACAGCTGCGTTAATGCCGCTTTCAGTTTTTCCTCGGTATCCGCTTCCAGCTTTCCGGTATTGCGGATTTCTTCCAGCACATCACTGTGCCGATTGTCCATAAATTCCTGCAAACGGCGCTCAAATTCCGGCACCTGCTCCACAGGAATATCCTTCAGGTATCCCTTGGTAACTGCATAGAGAATACATACCTGATGCGCCACTTCCACCGGCGCATTATTTTTTTGCTTCAGCACCGCCACAATGCGTTCGCCCTGAGAAAGTCTGTCCTTGGTATCTGCATCCAGGTCAGAGCCGAACTGCGCAAAGCTCTGCAGCTCGCGGTACTGAGAATACAGCAGCTTCAGGCTGCCGGACACCTTCTTCATTGCCTTAATCTGCGCATCGCCGCCCACACGGGAAACGGAGATGCCGGGATTGACCGCCGGCATAATGCCGCTGTTAAACAGCTCAGATTCCAGGAAAATCTGACCGTCGGTAATGGAAATGACATTGGTGGGAATGTAGGCAGACACGTCGCCGGCCTGGGTCTCGATAATGGGCAATGCCGTCAGACTGCCGCCACCCAGCTTGTCAGACAGCTGTGCCGCTCTTTCCAACAAACGGGAGTGGAGATAGAATACATCGCCGGGATAAGCTTCCCGTCCGGGCGGACGGCGAATCAGCAGAGAGATAGCGCGGTAAGCCACCGCATGCTTGCTCAAGTCATCATAAATCACCAGAACATCCTTGCCCTGATGCATAAAATGCTCGCCCATGGTACAGCCCGTATAAGGGGCGATATACTGCATCGGTGCCAATTCTGACGCCGTTGCGGATACCACGATGGTGTAATCCATCGCACCGCCCAGAGTCAACCCCTCCACCACCTGAGCAACGGTGGAACGCTTCTGGCCAATGGCCACATAGATGCAGATAACATTCTTCCCCTTCTGGTTCAGAATGGTATCGGTAACAATGGTGGTTTTGCCGGTTTGCCGGTCGCCGATAATCAATTCTCTCTGACCACGGCCAATGGGAATCATAGAGTCGATTGCCTTGATGCCGGTCTGCAAGGGGCGGCTGACGTGCTGGCGGTCAATGATGCCGGGTGCCGGCATTTCAATGGGGCGATAAGCCTCTGCCTCAATATCCCCTTTGCCATCGATGGGCTCACCGAGGGCGTTCACCACCCGTCCAATCAAGGCCTTGCCCACCGGAACGGATACCACCTTTCCGGTACGCTTAACGGTATCGCCTTCCTTGATTCCGCTGTCAGAGCCCAGAATAACGACGGAGACTGTCTCCTCTTCCAGGTTTTGCGCCATACCGTAAGAGCCATTGGGGAATTCCAGCAATTCGCCGGCCATACAGCTATTCAGGCCGGAAACTCTTGCAATACCGTCGCCCACCAGAATAACGACGCCGGTTTCACTTTCTTCCAGCTTGTTCTCATAATTTTTAATTTGGGCACGAATAATCTTCGTGATTTCTTCGGGTCTTAATTCCATACTGTTCCTGCTTTCTACCATCAGAGTATGGTGTTATTCAGCAATGTCCGCACCGACTCCAAGCGATGGGTAACGGTATCATCCAGACATTTGCCGTCAAAATCCAGGCGAATACCGCCCAGAACATCGGCATCCACACGGTTTGTCAAAGCAATCGCTTTTCCGGTGCGTGCCTCCAATTTTTCAGTCAGCCGCTTTATCTGGCCGGCATCCAGCGCAACGGCAGTCACTGCCGTTACGGGCAAGATGTTATTTGCCTCGTTGTACCGGGTCTCGTACGCCGTACAACAGTTGGAGAATTGGCGCACATACCCCTTCTGTGTGAGAATTTTCAGAAAATTCAGCACATAAGGGTGCACCTGGGTGGCAAAGCTGTCATCCAGAATTTTGCACCGTTCTTCCTTTGACAGACGGTGAGCCGCCAGCAGCGACAGATAGGAAGGCTCCTGGGAAAAGCTTTTATTCAGCACTTGCAGCTGATGTAAAATCTCCGCGGACAATCCTTCTGCTTCTGCCAGGTCATACAGCGCACCGCCGTATATTGTTCCAATCTCCGTCATACTGACTCACCCAACTGGTTGATAAAGCCGTCCACCAATGCGGCGTGATCCGCCTCATTGAGCTCCCGCTCCACTACCTTTTCCGCAATGGCCATCGCAATGTCGGAAATTTCGTTCTTGGCATCGTTTAATGCCTTCTTTTTCTCCAGCGCAATGTCTGCAGATGCCTTTGCAAGAATTGCAGAGGCCTCCTCATTCGCCTGACGAACAATTTCTTCCTCCCGATGCTGACCGCGAGCAACAGCTTCCTTTACCAGTCGTTCACCGGTCTGATTTGCCGCTTCCAGCTTCCGGGTATATTCCTGCTCCATTGCAAGGGCGTGTTCTTTGGCCGCATCCGCCTCATCGTACATCGTGTCGATTTCTTGTTGGCGGCTGTCAATCATTTTTTTCACCGGGACAAACAAAAATTTCTTTGCCACGAAAAATATCGCCAGCGTATTCAATAATACAAACAGCGCCGTCCAGAAATTAACGCCGATAAAACTTTCAAACACTTGTGTTACTCCTTTCTGCCGAGATGATGAGAAAGGGTACTCTTACATTGCAAACAGAATCAGAATTGCAACCAGCAAAGAGTAAATACCAGTCGTTTCCGTAACAGCACAACCGGTAATCATATTGGTACGCAGGGTGCTTGCCATCTCAGGCTGGCGGGCCATGCCCTCCAGTGCGCGGCTAACTGCATTACCTTCACCCAGAGCAGGGCCGATAGCACCGATACCCATACAAAGTCCGGCGCCCAATGCCTTACCGATAATTGCCAAAGCTTCAGCCATTTCCATAATAATATCCTCCTAAAAAACTTTTTTAATTTACAATTTATGATTCTGCTTCCGCAGGGTCCGGCAGAGAGCCGGAAATATAGACCATGGTCAACAGGGTGAATACCAATGCCTGGATAAACCCGGAGAACAGGTCGAAATAACAGGACAAAACCGCCGGAATACCAAAGGCCAGCACCGGAACGCCGGACAGCAGGTTCAGCGCCTGCAGCAGTCCGCACAGGCCAAGGGCAAAGGTCAAAAAGCTCAGTATCTGATAGCGAAGACGCTTGCGTCCCAGAATGAAAATTCCAACACCCAAGACCATCAGTCCTGCTCCGGTCAGCCAGCCAACGCTGGCAATCAGGTTCAGCACCGTGGCTGAAAGCATTCCGAACGCCGTGTAAATAATGGAGGAAATGACACCTCCACCGGCAACATTACCAAAGTGACGAAACGCCATTGAGAAGGGCTGCGCAATCTCCGATACAACATTCATCGGCGTCATTACCGCCATCGGCTGTGTAAAGCCCTTCAGCCATCCAAAGAAGCCGAGGTGCTTGATGTTATTGTACCAAATAATGACGCTGACCATAACGGACCACACCAGCACACAGCTTAAATCCGCTGTGGCAGAGCGGAGAAATCCGGTCAAGCCAATCAGGGAGCCACAAATACTGCTTAAGAAAATGGTTCCCATAAAAGGGGCCCAGTTGGCATTATGCTCTCCCATAACGCTGGTGGTCAAATTGTAAATCATAGAGACGCCCTTTTCCACCAACACCTGCACGCCTGTGGGGCGTTTCTTCAGATTTCTCCCCAGCATGACAGATGCAATAATCAAGCACAGGGCCACAATGAAAAAGGAAACCGTTGTCTGCGTAATAGGAATGCCGCCAAAAATCGGGATGGTGAAATAAATAAATGCACCATCAACATTCAGGCTCATTTGAAGGCTCACCTGCCTTTCCAAAAAAATCTGCAACCATTAGAATCGGCCGGGCAAAAGCCAGGGGAAGAACCATCGCCAGCAAATTACACAGTCCGCTTTTTGCAAATGCAATCAAAACGATTGCCATAACCGCCAGCCGGCCGATGAGGGACATCCGCACAATCGCTTTGCCGCTCTTTACATTTTGCTCCACTGCCTTATCCGCCGCAATCATTGCGCCAATGGCCATAAACATATAATTCAGCACGGACAATACACCACCGACAACACCGCCCAGCACAACTGCTGTGCTAAAATGATTCAGCAATGCATAAATGCCCACCATTGCGCCGACACAGAGCGTCTCTCCCAGCGCAACGATTGCTGTTTGCTTCAAAATATACTTTCGGGAATCCATCGGATACCTCCATCAGTCATGGTCATTGTACGATGCGGCCGGGGGCGCGTCCTCCTTCTTGGAAGAGCCCAGGCGGGAAAGAAGCTTAAGAGACTGGCGCAGTCCGTCCAGAGCGGATACCAATCCAAGGACAACGCAAACCCACAGCACCCAATCACCCCAGCCAAACTGATTGCGAAGCCACACAGCCAGGAAAATAAATCCTGCCAGCGGAAGCGCCACAGACAGCCCTAACTGCATCAGCCAGGTGAGTAATGTGATGTCTTTCATTGCTGTTCTCCTTAAACCCAAGCTACCCCAATTTACTTTCCCATTATATCCCAAAAAACACCGGATTTCAAGGGTAATTCGCCTTGAATTTTGATTATTTACATTTCCTTCAAATAGTAGTATGCACATTTTCAGGCAAACCTTCAAAAAAGATTTACAAAAGGCTTTTCAAGCGACAAAAAATATTGTAAACTATAAAAAGAACAAACAAAGGAGGGGTGCATTTTGGCTGAGCGGGAATTGGAAATTCTCCAGGGTACCATCGGTGCCGTGGTTTATCAGAATTACGATAACGGCTACGCCGTTTTGCGCCTCAGCGTTGGCAGCCAAACGGTGACGGTAGTGGGAACCATTCCTCTGCCCGCCGTGGGAGAGCGGCTGATGGTCACCGGAAAATGGGGAAATCACAGCAGCTACGGCCGCCAATTTGAAGCCGAATTTCTGGAACGGCTGATGCCGCAAACCAGCAATGAAATTCTCAGTTACCTTTCCAGCCGCATCATCAAGGGAATCGGTCCGAAAACCGCAGCCAGAATTGTCAATCACTTTGGTGATCAAACCCTTGTGGTAATGGAACAGCAGCCGGAACGATTGGCGGAAATTTCCGGTATTTCCCGGGAGAAAGCCCGGGCCATTGGAGAGGAATTCCGCCAACGGGTGGGTATGCGCCAGCTGATGGAATTTTTCACTTTACATCAGCTGCCGGCTGAGCTTGCCGTCCGCGCTTACAAGCTTTACGGGGAAGCTACTGTGGATTTGTTGTATGACGACCCTTATCTCTTGATGGACGAAGGGCTGGACGCCCCCTTTGGCGCGGTAGACCGCTTTGCCATTGAGCTGGGTGTTTCCGGTGATGACAAGCGGCGTATCCGCGCCGGTATCTTGTTTGAGCTGAGCTATAATCTGGAGGTTGGGCACAGCTTTTTGCCGGAAAATCACTTGATTGAAGCAACTGCGCAGCTGCTCAGCGTTGCCACAGAAGCCATTTCCCAGAGTGTGGAAGAACTGGTGACCACCAATCAGCTGGTACGGGCCGCTTTGGCAGGTATCACGGTTTTGTACTTACCTGCCTTATACGAGGCAGAAACGGATATTACACAGCATTTGCTTCAAAGCGCAAGCGTAACCTTCAATCCGCCGAAAAATTTACCCAGACTGATGAAGGATTTGGCGAAAAAAAGCGACATTGCCTATTCTGCGCAGCAGGAGCAGGCCATCCAAGCCGCCATTTCCTCCGGTGTCCTTTTGATTACCGGCGGACCGGGCACCGGCAAAACCACCATCTTAAAGGGTCTGCTTTCACTGATGGACCAGATGGGGCTTGACTACGTTCTTGCCGCACCCACCGGTCGTGCCGCCAAGCGTTTGACCGAGGTCACCGGTGCAGAGGCCTCCACCATCCATCGTCTCCTGGAATGCACCATTGACCCTGCCACCGGAAATATGGTCTTTTTGCGGGATGAGCAGAATCCCCTCAAAGCGGATGCGGTCATCGTGGACGAAATGAGTATGGTGGATGTGCTTCTTTTGCACAGTCTTTTAAGGGCGATTCCTGTTGGAAAGCGGCTTATTTTTGTGGGCGACCCGGATCAGCTTCCCCCTGTCGGTCCCGGTTTTCCCTTTGGAGATATGCTGCGCAGTGGGGCACTTCCTACGGTACGGTTGACGGAAATTTTCCGTCAGGCACAGGAGAGCTTAATTGTTATGAACGCCCACCGGGTAAACAACGGCGAATTGCCGGACCTCAAGAATGTAAAAAGCGATTTTTTCTTCCTGCCCTGCAAATCAGAAGAAGAAATTCGCCAGACCGTCACCGGACTCTGCGCCACCCGTCTGCCTCAGAAAATGGGAATCCCCTCTGACCAAATTCAGGTTCTCTCCCCCACCCGGAAGGGCGGTGTGGGAACTGCGGTTTTGAATCAAACCCTGCAAGCTGCCCTTAATCCGCCGGGAAACGGCAAGCGGGAGCGAGCATTTGGTGATTTCACCTTCCGGGAAGGCGACCGGGTAATGCAAATACGCAACAATTATGACATTGTTTGGAAGAAAATGGACGGCAGCAGCGTGGGAACAGGCATCTTTAACGGAGATGTAGGAACTGTGGTCTCCATTGATGCCGGTATGGAAACCATGCGTGTTGTTTTCGAAGACCGGGAAGTGGATTATGATTTTACGGAATTGAACCAGCTGGAACCGGCCTATGCAATGACCGTACACAAAAGCCAGGGCAGCGAATACCAAGGCGTTGTTCTCTGTGCCTGGAACGGTTCTCCCTATCTGCTGAGCCGGAGTGTGCTGTATACTGCCATCACCCGTGCCAGAGAACTGTTGGTCATCGTCGGACGGAGTGAGACCATTGCAGCAATGACGGAAAATGCCAAGCGTGGGCGCCGCTATACAGGGCTAAAGCTTCGCTTACAGGGGAAGGTCTGATGAGAATCAAAGAACACTTTCTCGAAATACTGTTTCCGCCCAAATGCCTGCTTTGCAGAAAGATCCTGCAAAAAGATGAATTGGACCTCTGCCGACAATGCAGAACAGATGCACCGGTCTGCCCACTGTCCAAGAAAAAGTTTCCCTTTATTGACAGTTGGGCGGCTGTTTGGTATTATGAAGGTCAGGCGAGGAGCAGCTTGCTCCGGTACAAGTTTCACAATGCCCGCAGCTATGCCGGCGGTTATGGGCGACTGCTTGCAATGCAGCTGCAGCACATTCAGCCGGAAGGCTTTGACCTTCTGACCTGGATTCCCATCAGCCCTCTGCGTAAATTGCGCCGCGGCTATGACCAGAGTCAGCTGCTTGCACAGGCTGTGGGAAACGAATTGGGCCTGGAGCCCGTCCGACTGCTGCGTAAATTTCGTCACAACCGAGCCCAATCCAGTATCGTTGGCGGGGCGCAGCGGCGTGCCAACGTTTTGGGCGTTTACCGGGTGGAAAACTCCTCCGCTTTGGTTGGAAAACGAATCCTTTTGATCGATGACATTATTACAACCGGCGCAACCGCCGGTGAGTGCGCCCGTGTGCTGTTAACAGCCGGGGCAAAGGAAGTTTATTTGGGTGCCGTTGCCCTGCGTCAGCGGAACAAACAACAAGGTTAGGTGAAATATATGCAACTGTTTTCTCACGACCTGGGCGTGGACCTGGGAACCGCAAACATTTTAATCTATGTAGACGGCAAAGGTGTGGTTGTGCGGGAGCCTTCCGTTGTAGCGGTGGATAAAAACACCGGCAAGGTGATTCAAATCGGCACTGCCGCCCGCAATATGCTGGGTCGCACACCCGGAAACGTTGTGGCAATGCATCCTTTGAAGGACGGTGTCATTTCCGACCACGAACTGACCGTGCAGATGCTGCGGGAACTGTTTAAGGAGGCTGCCAAAACCTCCCTGTTTACACCGAAGCCCCGTGTGGTTATCAGCGTTCCCAGCGGTGTCACAGAAGTTGAAGAGCGTACCGTCATCAATGCTGCCATTGAAGCCGGTGCCCGGCGTGTATATCTGATTGAACAGCCTCTGGCTGCCGGCCTGGGTGCCGGTCTGGATCTGCGGTCTCCGAAGGGCCACATGGTGGTCAATATCGGCTGCGGCACCACTGACATTGCAGTGCTGACCCTGAACGGTGTTGCACACTCCTACTCTACAAAGGTTGCCGGCAACGCTTTCGACGAAGCCATTGCACGGTTCGTACGCAAAAAATACAATGTGTTTATTGGTCAGACCACTGCCGAAAATGCAAAAATTCAAATTGGTTCCGCCTGCGCTCGCGGTGAAACCATCAGCTACACCGTCAAGGGTCGCGATTTGGAAACCGGTGCACCACGGGAAGTCACGCTTTTATCCAGCGATGTGTATGAAGCACTGCGACGCCCTGTCCGGCAAATTGCAGATGATGTGCTGTCCGTTCTGGACTCCACCTCTCCTGAGCTGGTCAGCGACATTGGTGAAACCGGCATTACTCTCACCGGTGGCAGCAGTCAGCTGTGGGGAATGGACAAGTTGCTGACAGAGCATACAGGTATTATGTGTACCGTGGCAGATGACGCAGAATCCTGCGTTGCCTACGGCTGCGGCAAGAGCCTTGCCTGGATGAAGCACATGCAGGAAGGACCGATTAACATCGCCAGAAAGCGCATTATGCGCGGATAACTTTAAGAGCCTGTTGCATCGCAACAGGCTCTTTCCTATATTGTTTCAATGGCTACGATTCTTGTATCCGCAGTATGGTAATGCTCCGGCAGAATCGTGCGGTGCTCTCCCGGCTGAAGCTGAAGGAAGCTGATGCAGTAGGCCTCGCCGCCCAAATAATATGCCCCTTCCCTGACATATTTTTTATATCGTACCACTGCTTGCTGCACCCGTCCATCCCGGTTAATCAATGTCAGCTGTGGGCCAAAGCCCAGATAATCCAACTGCTGCTTCGACATCTGCTGATATTCCCAGCGGATGCATAACTCCCGAAAATCCGCAATTTCCCCGGATTGATAGGGTTTTCTGGTCTTCTCCAGAATCAAACAGCGACTCATCGGCGGCAGCTGAGAAACGGCAAAATACAGCTGCTGTGACCCCTGCCGTAATGCAAACACACCAAATTCAATCATCCGGTCGGTGGGATTATACAGCATCAGTCCTGCAACACCAACAACGGCATCCCCACTTCTGTCCTCTCCATAGGGTCCGTCGTAAGAAATCAGCTTTTCCGCGATAAGCAGACTGCCAGAGGAGGGCTGTGTCCCACTCTGTACCGCAGCAGATATGCATTGCTCCGGTTTTGAGGCAACCGGATATTCTTGTATTACTTCGCTGCTGCAGCCCCATAAAAGGCTGACGACCAATCCCATCCCAATCATCCACATTTTTGCCATATTCCTTTTCCCCCGCCTTCTTGTGGATTGCATTATAAAAAAGACGGAATGACTCTTTCAAGGGAAATGCCGTGATTTCTGGAGATTAAAAAATAAAATCATCGACAAAAATATTGAATAATACCTATTTGTGGTAATTTTTACTGATTATTTCTACGATAAAATCGATATTCTGTGCGCATTCTAGTTTGGGAGGGATGCGCTTGAAATCAAAAATTTTCATAATTTGCTGCAAATGCGCTGCCCTTCTTCTGCCGCTGCTTGTTCTGGTGGGCTGCTGCCGCATTCACGGTCAGGGCAAATTTGTCCCCTACCGGGTCATTACGGAAATACATGTCCGTTACGAAAACGGCGCTTTGCAGGCGTCCCGACTTTTCTCTCATCCGGATGAGCTGCAGCCCATCATCCATTATTTGCGCACCCTTGATCCTTACGGAACACCCCGCGAAAATCTGGAGCGGGTGCAGGGAAGCAATTTTTATATTACGCTTCATTATTCCGACGGTAGTCAATGCCTATTTCACCAAAGGTCAGACCGCTATATTCGGAAAAACGACGGTCCGTGGAAGCGCATTGATTTTCGTAAGGCGCAGCATTTAAGCACGCTTCTGGAAACCATAACACGCGGTCCTGCTCAATAACTGCGAACAAAAGGCGCATTGCAGATCGCAATGCGCCTTTTTCTTACATATCATCCTTGTGTGCGTCGAACAGGGATACCTTGGTCGCCTCGCCAATTTCCCGACCTTCCATACAGTCGGCAAACTGCGCGCCGGTCATCGACTCGTTGGCCAGCAGATGGTCAACCACCGCCATCACCTTATCCTCGTTTGCTTTCAGAATTTCTGCACATTGGGCATAGGCCTTGTCAATCAGCAGCTTAACCTGGTCATCGATGGTACCGGCCACCTTTTCAGAGTAGCTCTTGGTGGTCTGGTAGTCCCGTCCGATAAACACCTCGCCACCGTCCAGGTAGCTGACCGTTCCCAATTCCTCGCACATACCAAACCGAGCCACCATATCTCTGGCCAGCTTGGTTGCCCGGTCAATATCGTTGGAAGCACCTACAGAAATATCTCCCAGGAACAGCGCTTCGGCCACACGGCCGCCCAACAGTCCCACAATTTCCTCATACATTTGGTTGCGGGTGGGGTTGAAGCCGTCATCTCTGGGAATATGCCAGGTAGCGCCCAGACTTTGACCGCGGGGAACGATGGTGATTTGCAGAACCGGATCCTGGGTAGGCAGATGGTACATTGCCACTGCGTGACCGGCTTCATGGATGGCGGTTTCCTTCAAGTCCTTACGCTGCCGCACGCGACTGCGCTTTTCCGGACCTGCCATAATCTTCATCATTGCCTCGTTCAGGTCTTCCATTGTCAGAACCTTACGGTTTTCCCGGGCAGCACGAATGGCCGCTTCATTCATCAGGTTGCTCAAATCTGCACCGGTAAAGCCCACCGTAGAGCGAGCTACCAGCTTCAGATCCACATTTTCATCCAGCCGCTTGCCTCTGGAATGCACCTTGAGAATATCTTCTCTGCCCTTCACATCCGGTGCGCCAACGTGAATCTGCCGGTCAAAACGACCGGGACGCAGCAGCGCCGGGTCAAGAATATCCGGGCGGTTGGTGGCCGCCAAGACAATCACACCTTCATTTTTCGTAAAGCCGTCCATCTCCACCAGCAGCTGATTGAGGGTCTGCTCCTTTTCGTCGTGGCCGCCACCCAAGCCGGAGCCGCGCTTGCGACCCACTGCATCAATCTCATCGATGAAAACGATGGCCGGCGCAACTTTTTTTGCCTGCTCAAACAAATCACGGACACGGCTGGCGCCCACGCCAACATAAAGCTCCACAAAGTCGGAGCCGGAAATAGACAGAAATTGCACATCTGCCTCACCGGCTACTGCTCTTGCCAACAAGGTTTTACCTGTACCGGGCGGGCCTACCAACAGCAGGCCGTGAGGGATTTTCGCTCCGATTTCCTTAAACTTGGCAGGATTGCGAAGGAAATCCACAATCTCCTGCAGCTCTTCCTTTTCTTCCTCCGCACCGGCCACATCCTCAAAGGTAACCTTCTCCTGGATACCTAAGGTCGTGCGTGCTTTGCCGAAATTGGCTGCCGGGTTGCCGCTGTTGCTCAGCTTGCCCATAGCAAGGAACCAAAGCAAAAGCAAAACGCCACCCACAATCAGCAGCGGCAGTATTAGCTCATAAGCAGACCAGCTGCCCTGGGGGACAAAATGATAGTCCTCCAAAACACCGGCAGCATGCTGCTTATCCAGCAAATCCTTCATTTCCAGACGAAAACTGTCCGGATTTGCAAGGGCACAGGTCAAATTCTTTTTGCCGGTGGTTTCTTCGGGCTTGTGCAGCTCCAGATAAATTTTTTGCCCGTCCACGGTAAACTTCTTTACCTGTTCATTTTGAAACAGCTCCACCACTTGGGAATAACTCAGATCATCTGCTTTGTTTCCAAAGAAAGAGACAATCCAGGTAAACAGCAACGCCAACACCACAATGTACAGCACCACTGTAAAAATTCTTGGTTTTTTCAAATTGCGTACTCCTTCGATATTTAAGTATATGCTTCCGGCTTCAGAATGCCTATGTATGGCAGATTCCGGTAATATTCATTGTAATCCAGACCATAGCCGACCACGAAATAATTGGGAATGGTAAAACCAACATAGTCAGCCTGGAGGGTAACACCCGGCTTTCTCCGGGAGGGCTTATCCAGCAAGGTACAAATTTTAACAGAGGCAGGCTTTTTCTCCAGTAAATGCTGATAAACAAAAGAAAGGGTATTACCGGTATCGAAAATATCCTCCAGAATCAGCACATGGCGACCCTGAATATCCGAAGAAACATCTTGTCTGATGATGATTTTGCCGGTAGAATCCGTTCCTTCATAAGAGGAAATGCGCATAAATTCCATTTGGCAGGAAGTTTTTATCTCCCGCACCATATCCGCATAAAACAGGACCACACCCTTGAGCACGCCGATGACTACCGGATTCTTATCCCGATACTCCTCGGTCAGAATACGCCCAAGCTCAGCAATCCTGTTTTTGATCTGCTCCTCTGTTAATAAGACTTCCTGGATGTTCTGTTCCATAATAGTTGCCCCCTATCTCTATTTTACAACGGTTCAAACCGAATTTGCATTGCCGGTAAATCTTTTGCAAGGCGCTGCACATTGGCACCAATGCCCTGCACGCCCAATACGCCTTCTTCATCTGCCACCACCGGGATATGCTCCCGACAATGGGCAGGAATCTTTCGATCAATAAACAGCTTCTTCAGTGTGCGATTTCCTGCATTCAGCCGGATACAATCCCCCGCCTGTCTGGAGCGCACCCACACCGGCCCTTCGGCCTTTACTGTAAAGATGTGCTTCGTATTTACGATTTCCTCTGCCAGTGTGTAAGAAACCGAAACACCCCATTGGGGCAGCTGCAGCACACTGCCGGGAGGAATCAAAACAGCCTGAGGGGTCTGCTTTTTCTGCAGCACCGTCAGCCGGTCATAGCTTCTGCCCACGGTAATGCCACCGGGCAAATCCGCGCAAGCTGAAGGCTTTTTAGAAAACAGCAATGCTTCCACCAGACGAATATGCTGGCGCTCCGGCTCCGGAACACCGTTTTCTTTCAAGAATTCTGCGATGGCACGACTACGCATTGCCGCAGGCATTTTTACCAGTTTAGAAACCGCAGGCAGCGGTCCGCTCATCTCCAGCGCATCGGCATCCTTGCGCAATTCCATCGCCATTTGGGACATATTTTCCGCCAGCCGGGGATTTTCAGCCTTCAAAAGGGGCATTACCCGATGGCGTAAACGATTTCGCAGAAAATCATCGGTTTGATTAGAGCTGTCCTCCACATAAGAAAGTCCATACTCCTGTAAAAAATCCAGTACCTCGCGGCGGGTTACTGTCAGCATCGGGCGGATGATCTTTCCGTTCACCGGCGTAATGCCGCCCAATCCCCGCAGACCTGTTCCCCGAACCAGATGCATCAAAACTGTTTCTGCATTGTCATCCGCCGTGTGGGCGGTGGCAATTTTTCCGGGAAGAGTCTTAAAGAAGGCATATCTTGCCTCCCGGGCGGCTGCTTCCAAGCCTTTTTTGCCGGAGACAACCTGCTCTTCGCCCACAGTCAAGGGAATGTCATAACGGCAGCAAAGCTCCCTGACAAACGCCTCATCCCGTTGGGACTCCTCTTGGCGCAGATGATGGTTAAAATGAACCGCAGATAGCTCTATGCCCAATTTTTCCCTTAAAAGGTACATTCCAAACAGCAACGCCACCGAATCTGCACCGCCGGAAACAGCGCAAACCACCTGTTCCCCGCATTCGACCATTTCATACTGACGCAGCTGCTCCAACAGCTTATTCAGCATGCTTCCACTCCCTGTCAGCAAAGGTAGTATATTGGGGCAACCATTGCAGCTTTACGGTGCCAATTTCGCCGTGACGGTTCTTGGCAACGATACATTCTGCAATATTCTTCTCTTCCGAGTCGGGATTGTAATAGTCATCCCGGTAAAGCATCATCACGCTGTCGGCATCCTGCTCGATAGAGCCGGATTCCCGCAAATCAGACAGCATCGGGCGCTTGTCCGAACGGCCTTCAGCCGCACGGTTCAGCTGGCTCAAACAAATCACCGGCACCTGCAGTTCCTTTGCCATAATCTTTAAGGAACGGGAAATATCGCTAACCACCTGCACCCGGTTTTCATTGCCCTTTCCATAGCCGGAACCCTGCATCAACTGCAGATAGTCGATGACGACCAGTCCCAGATTATCCAATCGACGGCACTTGGCATTCATCTCTGCCACGGTGATGCCGCCGTTATCATCCACACGAATGTCTGTCTGGCTCAGTGCAGAGGAAGCCATACCGACCTTGACCCATTCTTCCTCCGTCAGCTTGCCGGTAGCCAGCTTCTGCAAGCCCACAAAACTTTCGCTGGACAGCAGACGCATCGCCAGTTCCTCTCTGGACATTTCCAAAGAGAACAGTGCAACCGTCTTTTTGTATTTTTTTGCCACATTCAGGCAGATATTCAGCGCAAAGGAAGTCTTACCCATTGCAGGACGCGCCGCAACCAGCAGAAGATTGCCCTTGTTCAGACCGTTGATTTTCATATCCAAATCCCGCAGGCCTGTAGACAGACCGGGAATGGCGGAGTCAGACTGCGCCAACTCATTGAGGCGGTCATACACCTTATGCAAAATCGTGCCGATGTGCTCCAGAGAGTCCTGACGGGCGCCATTGCTCAGCGCATAGATTTTCTTTTCCGCTGTTTCCAGCATTTCCTCCGGCGTGCCCATCTGGGATTGTACCATCTGGGTAATATCCACGCCGGCCTGAGAAAGGTTGCGCAGCATTGCCTTTTCCCGAACAATGGTAGCATAGCGCACCGCATTTGCCGCTGTTGGCGTAATCTCCATCAGCTGCATAATATAGTCTCTGGAATTATCGTGGTAAACGCCTGCTTCCCGCATTTTATCCAGAACCGTAACCGGGTCGATTACAAGAGAGTAGTTGAACATCGAATAAATGACTTCAAAAATCTCTTGATTTTGCCGCAGGTAAAAGTCGCTGGGCTGAACCACTCCAATCACATCCGGTACGCACCGGCTGTCAATCAAAATCGACCCCAGCACCGATTGCTCTGCTTCCAGAGAATGAGGCTGCTGCCGCGCCAACAATTCTTCGTCCATCTGTCTCTCTCCTTCCTTACATCAGGAATCCATGCGTTTTACGCTTCTTCAATCTTGACAGTCAGCGGGGCGGAAATCTCATAACCAAGCTTGCAGGTAACGGTATAGGTTCCCACAGACTTGATGGTATCGGCAATGACAATCTTCCGCTTATCCAGGGTAATGCCTGCTTTTGCCTTCAGGGCATCTGCAATTTCCTGATTGGTCACCGAGCCGAACAACCGGCCGGCACCACCGCCTTTTGCGGTAACCACCAATGTCATCTCCCGCAGCTGCTTGGACAACGCCAATGCCTCTGCCTTTTCCCTGGCAATGCGCTCCTGGGTTGCCTTATCGTTCATTCGCATCGTGTTAATGGCGTCTGCCGTTGCCTCAATCGCCAACTTCTTAGGCAGCATATAATTGCGGGCGTAGCCGTCAGAAACTTCCAGCATCTGACCCTTTTTACCCTTGCCTTTCACATCCTGTAACAAAATAACTTTCATAATACTATCTCCTCAAATACTGTCATTCCGAGCCAGCGTGCACGCTGGCGTGGGAATCCCCATCGTCTAATGGGATTGCCACGTCGCGCTATACGCTCCTCACAATGACGCAGTTTTTATTGTTCATAAAATTGGTCAATGGAAGTGACCAACAGGTCCAGCGCTTCCTTAACCGTACAGCCCGCTAACTGCGCGCCTGCTGTTGCGGTATTGCCGCCACCGCCCAAAGGCTCCAGAATCACCTGCACATTGGCATTTCCGATGGAACGGGCCGACACAAAGACCTGGTCGCCATCCGGATACAGCACAAAGGAGGCAGTAATGCCGGAAATGTTCAGCAATTCATCCGCAGCCTGTGCCGCCAACGCCCGGGAGGTTGTGGTAGTCAGAGCGGCGATTGCCAGCTCCTGCCGATACAGCCGGGCAGATTTGATAATCTGGTACTTGGACATTGTGTCCTGGAAGTCGTTTTGAAGCAGCTTCTTCACTTCCACCGTATCTGCGCCCCATTGCCGCAGTACCGCCGCGGCCTCAAAGGTACGCTCACCGGTACGGACATTGAAGCTCTTGGTGTCCAGGAAAATGCCTGCCATCAGGCTCTTGGCTTCAATGGGAAGCACATCCGCTTTTTCCACAGCATACTGGAGCAATTCCGTCACCAGCTCCGAAGCAGAGGAAGCAAAGGGTTCGTGCAGATTCACCACAACGGGGCTGATATATTCTGCCGCTCTGCGGTGATGATCCACCACGCAGACCTTGGGAATCGCTTCCAGCAAGGGCTGGAACTCCACCTGATCCGGGCGGTTGGTATCTACCACCACCAGCGTGCTGTGGCTGTCACTGAGCAGCATGGCTTCCTGACCGGTAATAATAGCATCCTGGTACTCAGGAACAGCCACTATCTCCTCCAGCAGTCGCTCTGCTACATTCCGTTCCTGGTCCAGAACAATATAGGCCTTTTTGCCCTTTTTGCGGCACATACAGGCAATGCCCATCGCCGCACCTACAGCATCCAGATCCGCATTTTTATGGCCCATAATGAACACCTGGCTGCTTTGGCCAATCAGCTCCATCAGAGAATTGGAGGTGACACGGGAGCGAACCTTGCTGCGGTGGTCATTTTCTTTATTGCGCCCACCGTAGAAATTGAAGTTAAACCGATCCTTGATAACAGCCTGGTCACCGCCGCGGCTGAGGGACATTTCAATGGAAAGCGCTGCAAAATTGTAGCTTTCTTCAAAGGTCACACCGTCAACACCGATACCGAGAGAGATGGATGCCTCCAGACCGCTGGGACTTGTCACTTGGTGGATGTCCTCCAAAACTGAGAATTTTCCTTCAATCGCCCGATCCAAATCTTGCTTTTCAAAAACCAGCAGGAAACGGTTGCGCTCCATTCGGCGCAGCAAGCCATGGTAGTCATCTGCCCAGGAGGTAATCACATCGTTGATCTGAGCATTGAGGTTAGAAATTGCACTTTCTGTAAGATTCTTAATCAATTCCTCATAGTTGTCAATGAGAATCAGGCTCACCACTGGGCGGGAGCGAATATACTCATCCCGCACCAGATACAGCTCTGTCAAATCCCCCAGGTACAGCATTCCCAGCGCCGTTCCGTCGCTGTCGTCCGCCCGGAGGGCTGTTCCGTAAACCCGGTATCTGCGGTCGCCGATGCTGACATCATAAGGATACTCCGTTTTGCCGGCGGCAAGCCAATCCATCGTAAAGTTCGGCAAAATGCTGGACAGCCGCTGCTGCAAATACTTGTCCTGAAAGCCTGTGATGGCAGAAAATGCTTCGTTGGTCCACAGCACGCCTCCGTCTCCCAGACGCACCAACGCCATCGGGAAGGGCGTATCCGCACCATTATCCAGGCCTGCCTCACCAAAGGCAGTTTTTACATACTGTTGAATTTCACGCCGGCGGTAAATGCGGCATACCACATAATAGATACCCAGCGCAGCCGCAATCACGCCTTCTACTGCTGCTAAAATATATTGTTCCAGTACCGCGGCGGCCACAGCAAAGCCGACCATCACCACAAAAAATACCCAGAGATTCGGCCAAAACAGCCCATTCAGCTTTTTATTCATACGCTGCACCTCCCAAAATAGGTATACTACCCAAACTACTGTGATTATATCGCATATTATATCAAAAAAAAGCAGAAGGTGCAACCATTTTTCAATGTTTTTCACGAAAGTGTCCGAATATTTCTTTTACCCCTTGACTTTCTTCAATTGAATCAGTATATTCTAACTGATATTTGCTTATCGATTCTGAGATACCAAATAAACAACCGGGGAGGAATATATTATGTCAACCAAAATCACGGTCATCGGCGCCGGCAGCGTAGGTGCCGCTATCACCAACGACATTATGGTACAAGGCATTGCCAGCGAGGTCGTACTCATTGATATCAACAAAGAAAAAGCTTTAGGTGAAGCGCTGGATATTTATCAGGGCGCGCCTTTCTGCTCCCCTGCCGTTATCCGCGCCGGTGATTACCAGGATGCTGCCGGCTCTCAAATTGTCATTATTACTTCCGGTGTGCCCAGAAAGCCCGGTCAAACCCGTCTGGAGCTGGCGCAAACCAATGTGAATATCCTCAAGGACATCACGCCGAAAATTGTGAAATACGCCCCGGATGCTATCTATATTCTGGTGTCCAACCCGGTGGATATTTTAACCTATGTGTTTACAAAAATCTCCGGCATCCCGGAAAATCGGATTTTGGGCTCCGGCACAGTATTGGATACCAGCCGTCTTCAGTCCGAGCTGGCAAGACGGTTCTGCATCAGCCCCAAGAACGTCCACGCCCATGTTTACGGTGAGCACGGAGACAGCTCCTTTGTTCCCTGGTCTTTGGCTACCATCGCCAACAACAAAATCGATGATTACAAAGCCAATGTAGCAGATTCCGACAGAATCCGCTGGAACCGGGACTATCAGGAGGTGGAGGAATTTGTAAAAACCTCCGGCGCCCAGGTCATCAAATGCAAGGGCGCTACCTTCTATGCTGTGGCGATTTCCGTTTGCCATATTTGCAAATGCATCCTCAACGGCAGCGGGACAGCATTGACCGTATCCACAATGATGCACGGCGAATATGGCGTAGAGGATGTCTGCCTTTCCACATTGGCCTTGGTCGGCAGTGATGGCGTGCATACCAAAATCATCTCTCCCCTTACAGAAGAAGAAAACAAAAAAATGCAGACCAGTGCCCAGAAGCTTCGGGAAATTATTGACGGTCTTGAAATCTGATAAAATGCCCCGGCTGCGAAAGCAGTCGGGGTTTTGCATACATTCTGTCGAACACATCTTTGAAAAAGAGGTATACTTTTCCCGTCAAATGTGTTATACTGTTAGAGCAATGCGCCGGGATAGGCAGACCCGGGCAATCAAAATGATATAAAATATGCAGGCATTTTCCTCACATTTGCCATACGGGGCATCAGAATGTGACAGATGGCTGCTGGTTTGTTGTAGCCTTTTGGCTTTATTTTGAAAGGAGTATCTATACTTTGGCAGAAAAACTAAAAATTATCCCCCTGGGCGGATTGGATGAAATCGGTAAGAACTGCACTGTTCTGGAGTACGGCAAGGATATGATTGTGGTGGATTGCGGCGTTGCATTTCCTGACGAGGATATGTACGGTGTCGATCTGGTGATTCCCGATTTTTCCTATCTGGTACAAAACGCCAAGAAGCTGCGGGGTATGTTCATTACCCACGGCCACGAGGATCACATTGGCTCCATTCCCTACTGTATGCAGCAGGTAAACTGCCCCATCCACGGCACCGCGATGACCAACGGTCTGATCAAGCTGAAACTGGAGGAGCATCAGTTGGAAAACACCGTCAAGCTTATCACCCACAAAAACGGTGATGTGGTCAAAGCCGGCTGCTTTACGGTGGAATTTATCCATGTCAACCATTCCATCGCCGATGCAGTTGCCTTTGCAATTCACACTCCCGTGGGCACCGTGCTGATGACCGGTGACTTCAAAATTGATCCCACCGCTGCCGACGGTATGATTGATTTGGCCCGTCTCGGCGAACTGGGCAATGCAGGCATTCTTGCCCTGTTGGCAGACTCCACCAATGTGGAACGGACCGGCTACACCCCCAGCGAAAATCTGGTGGCTGAAAGTCTGGACCGGCAATTCCGTAACTGTGACAAACGAATCATCGTCACAACCTTTGCTTCCAATATGCACCGGATACAGGCTGTGCTCAATACTGCGCACCGCCACGGGCGCAAGGTGGCCGTTTCCGGCCGCAGTATGGAAAATATGCTGAAGGTCGCCCAGGAGCTGGGTTATATCAAGGTTCCGGCAGGCACCATTGTGGAGCTTAACGCCGTCAAGAGTTTGCCGAAAAACAAGGTAGTTATCGTGTCCACTGGCTCTCAGGGCGAGAATATGTCGGCACTGTACCGTATGGCATTTTCCACCCACAAGCAAATTGACATCACCGCAGATGACCGCATCATCATCTCTGCCTCGGCCATCCCCGGCAACGAAAAAGCCGTCTCCCGTATCATCAATGAGCTGTACCGCAAGGGTGCAGATGTGGTCTATGAAAAAAGTGAGGGTCTCCATGTCTCCGGTCACGCCTGTCAGGAGGAGCTGAAAATTCTCCACGCGCTGTGCAAGCCGAAATTCTTCGTTCCGGTACACGGGGAGCAGAGAATGCTGCAGCTGCACGGCCGTCTGGCGCAGCAGATGGGTATCTCCGCGCGGAATGTTGTCATTGGTGAGGTTGGCTCGGTAATAGAGCTGAGTGCCCGCAGCTGCAAGCTGAATGGCACCGTTACCGCCGGCAAGGTATTTGTGGACGGCACCGGTGTAGGCGATGTAGGAAGTGTTGTTTTGCGGGATCGGAAGCATCTGGCGCAGGATGGTATGATTGTGGTCTGTCTGAATCTGTCCGGGCAGGACAGCAGCATCATTTCCGGACCGGATATCATCACCCGCGGCTTTATCTATGTAAAAGAGTCGGAAGCGCTGATGGAGGAGCTTCGCTGCGTGGTGCTGGAAGCGCTGGAGCGTTGTCAGCATAAACGCATTCGGGACTGGTCCACCATTAAAACCGCTATTAAAAACGACCTGAGCGGTTACCTGTACAAGACCACCAAACGCAATCCTATGATTTTGCCTGTGATTACAGAGCTGTAAAAAAGAAGCCGCAAAGGCGGCAAACTTCATAAAAAAAGACCTTTGTCTGAGACAAAGGTCTTTTTTATGGAGCGGGTGACGAGGCTCGAACTCGCTACCTCCACCTTGGCAAGGTGGCGCTCTACCGGATGAGCTACACCCGCGGAACAAAAGGTATTATAGCAGAAAATCTGCGTTTGTCAATACCTTTTCCTCTGTTTTTTACGATTTTTCTCTTGCTGTGGAAGGATAAGCTGTATAATCCCACACATAGTTTTTCATTTCATCCTTGGTACGCAGACGGAATTCTCCCTCCTCGCTGCAGCGAAGCATATCCAAATGATAAAAAACGCCCTCAATTTCCATTACATTCCATACCCAAGGCTCATCATTTCGCGTGCCGGTTACAATTTGGCAATTCACATTTGCCTGGCGGCACATTGCTGCATAAACAACTGCAAAAGCATTGCAGTCACCTACCCCGTGTAACAGCAGGCTGTATGCCGGAGTGATAGAGGTTTGTAAGTCGTATTCATATCGGTTCATCAAAAAGGAATACAGTCGCTCTGCTTTTTCCTTGTCCGTACGTTTGCCGGCAACATGCTGCTCTGCCGACGCAAACACCGGCGTTACCTTGTTTTGCATCGTACGCAGCTCTTCCCGGCTGGTGCGGTAGGAAAACCGCAATTCCACGATCTGTTTGTCTGCGTTTTCCGGACAACGCTGCACTGTCACCGCAGGTGCTTCCATCACCTTTTGAGGATACTGAATTGCATAATCCGCTACCATCTGCTCATAGTCGACAGAAATTTTACTTTGCGTATACAGCACCACATTGGCGGCACATTCATCCATCTGTTTTTGCACAATCTTCCGAATCTGCTCTGCATTTTCCACCTTTTGAATACGGTTGGCCAAAATGCGGTTGGGCAGGTAGCTGATTTGCACGCTTACCGCTTTACTGCTGCCATTCGCGCCCAGATCATAACGAATATCGCTGACTGCATAGGCGGCATAGGGATTTGTTCTGCAAATTTCGTCAATGGCCTTGTTCATATCGGTGCGCACCACTTCCTCCAACGGATAGTTAACGGACAAAAGTACGCTGTCACCGCCACTTTCAATTACGGAAACCAGCGCATGACGCATCTGCTCATAGCAGGAAACCGTAACCACAGGCTTGTTCTGCTGATTTGACGGTTCAGTATGGGGCTCAACCTTTGCATAGCTGCCGCTAAACAACGAGCTGCAGCCGCTTAACAACAGGCATACCGCCAAAAGCACTCCCACTGTTTTTTTCATTTTGCCCCACTCCTTTCTTACAGAGAATCCTTTGAATAACGGGAGAAGCCATCTCCCAGAACCTGGTGTGCTTCCTGCACAATGATAAAAGCATCCGGATCTACAGAAACCACCAGTGCCTTCAGCTCTGCCAGCTGCTGACGCTTGACGGCAGTCAGCACCACTTTAAGGCCTGTATGACTGTATGCACCTTCTCCATTGAGGAAGGTTGCTCCTCTTCCCAACTCTTCACTGATTTTCTGGGCGACCCGCTCGTGCTCTTTTGATATAATCAGCGCCACCTTGGAATAATCAAAGCGATAAACCACCGCATCAATGACTTGTCCCATAATAAATACACAAATGCCGCAGTAAAGTGCCGAGCTCACCTCTTGAAAAGCAATGCCGGTCAACGCCACCACTATTGCATCAAAAATGATGTTGATAGTGCCGATGGGCACATTGCGCCATCTTCTTTTCAGAAAGCGCACAATAATATCCGAGCCGCCGGTGGTTGCACCGGTGGTAAATACCAGCCCCAGTCCCAATCCTCCCAAAACACCGCCGTACAATGCGGCCAACAAAGGATCCACCTTGAGAGCCGGCAGCATACTGGTTGCGTCAATGGCAACAGACAGGGCAATCATTCCCAGCAAAGAGCTGAAAAAGAATTTTTTGCCGATTTTCCAGCCTCCGATAATAAACAGCGGAATATTGATAAGCATTGTAACTGTACCAATGCTGATGGTGGGGTTTCCAATCCAATGCACAGCAATCATTGCCAGACCGGACAGGCCGCCTCCGTTCATGTGGTTAGGCTCCAAAAACATATTGAATCCCACACCGAACAAGGCACAGCCCACCAGTATTTTGACAACATCTGCCAGCATTTTCCACTTGTTCTTCATTGTATAACCTCTTAAACCTCAAAGCTAATCTGTTTTTCCGGTGCATCCTCCGGCTTTAGGGGAGAGCCTGCCGACGGGATGTTGCGGCTGCGGTATCGGCTTTGATTGACAATTCCGCTGCTTTCAAGAAGCTGCACCAGGGAAACAGCCGCCTTCTTCTTCAAGGATACCACCGACACGCCGATGGTATTCTTTGTGGTCTTGGGAAGCAGCTGTGCCGTAGAGAAAATCACCGCTCTGGAATCCGTGGTAAAGACTGCAATTTGAGTATCCTCCTTCATTGCAAATGCCTCCACCAGCGGGCTCTTGTCCGAATAAGCGCCGGTCAGCTTCTTACGGTTGGTCTTGGTTTCATAAGCCGACAGCGGCACCTTTGCCGCTTTGCCGTTTTCAAAGAAGAACAGCACAAAGCCCTTATAATCGCCGGGAAGTACAACCTGCACCACACTTTCTCCAGGCTCCATTCCCAGCTTTTGCGGCAAATAATCGCCCAGCTGAGAGGCTTTTCCATCCTCAAAATTCGCCAGTCTCGTCTTGTAACATTGGTACTGGTTGGTGAAGACCAGCAGTTCTTCCTTGTTGGAGGTTTCCACGCTCAGGCGCAGGCTGTCACCTTCCTTGAACTTCTGCTCACCGCTCATACGCAGAGATTGGGCAGTAATTTTCTTGAAATAGCCTTCCTTGGACAGGAAAATCGTCACCGGATAATCCGGCACCTGCTCCTCCTCTTCCTCCAGCTCCGGCAAATCCGTCTCATAGACGATTTCCGTTTTCCGCGGCTGACCGTAGGTCTCGCTCACCTTCTTCAGCTCGCCGATAATCACCTTTTGCAGCTTGGAGTGGCTGCCAAGAATGCTCTTCAGCTCCGCAATTTCCTTTTCCAAATCAGAAATAGCCTTGGTTTGCTTCAGAATGTATTCTTTGTTGATATTGCGCAGCTTGATCTCCGCTACGAAATTCGCCTGAATTTCGTCAATGCCGAAGCCAATCATCAAATTGGGAATAACCTCAGCATCCAGCTCCGTCTCCCGAATGATTTTAATGGCCTTGTCAATATCCAGAAGAATGCGCTCCAGGCCTTTCAACAGGTGCAGCCGATCTTCCTTCTTCTGAATCTGGAAGTAAATACGGCGTTTGACGCACTCTGTCCGCCAGGCAGTCCACTCCTCCAGAATTTCACCCACACCCATTACCCGGGGCATACCCGCAATGAGGATGTTGAAATTACAGGGGAAGCTGTCCTGCAAGGTGGTCAGGCGGAACAGCTTTTGCATCAGCTTTTCCGGTTCGACACCCCGCTTCAAATCGATGGTCAGCTTCAGGCCGCCCAGGTCGGTTTCATCACGCATATCGTTGATTTCTTTGATTTTTCCGGCCTTCATCAGCTCGGCCACCTTGTCCATCACCACTTCCGTGGTGGTGGAATAGGGAATCTCATAAATCTCAATCAGATTCCCCTCTTTGACATAGCGCCATTTTGCCCGAAGCTTAAAGCTGCCGCGGCCGGTGGTATAAATCTCCCGGGTGGCGTTTTCATCAAACAACAGCTCTGCACCGGTGGAAAAGTCCGGACCGGGCAAGGTTTCCAGAATATCATGCTCCGGGTTTTCCATCAGGGCGATAGTGGTATCGCACACCTCCTTCAAATTGAAGGAGCAAATGTTGGATGCCATACCGACAGCGATGCCCTGATTGGCCGAGACCAAAACATTGGGGAAGGTGGTGGGGAGCAGGCTGGGCTCTTTCATTGTGGCATCATAGTTATCCACCATATCCACAGTGTCAAAGTCAATATCCTGAAACAGCTCGTGACAGAATTTATCCAGCTTTGCTTCCGTGTAACGGGAAGCCGCATAAGCCATATCCCGGGAATAGACCTTACCGAAGTTGCCCTTGGAATCCACAAAAGGATGCAGCAACGTCTCATTTCCCTTGGCAAGACGAACCATGGTTTCATAAATTGCCGCATCGCCGTGGGGGTTCAGACGCATGGTCTGTCCCACGATGTTGGCAGACTTGGTTCTGCCGCCGGAAAGCAAGCCCATTTTATACATGGTGTACAGCAGTTTCCGGTGTGAGGGCTTAAAGCCGTCAATTTCCGGGATGGCCCGGGACACAATGACCGACATTGCATAAGGCATATAGTTGATTTCCAACGTTTCGGAAATCGCTTGCTCAGTGGTAGAGCCCACCAAGCCCATAATACCGTCGGTATTGACTTTCTTCTTATTCTGTTCCGCTTCTTTTTTCTTTCGTGCCATTATAATCCTCCTGTCATTCTGAGCCAGTGCTCACACTGGCGTGGGAATCCTCATCATAAGAGGAGATTGCCACACCAGTGACATTGGTCACTGGTTCGCAATGACACATATCCTTAAGAAATATCAGCCATTTCCAAATACTTGGAGCCATTTTCCGCAATAAAATTCTTTCGTTCCTGGAGGCTGTCGCCCAAAAGAACATCAAAATAGTGGCTGGTGCGCTCCGCATCCTCAGGCATTACCTTGATCAGGCGGCGTGTTTCCGGATTCATTGTGGTCATCCACATCATTTCCGGGTCATTTTCGCCCAAGCCCTTGGAGCGCTGGATGGTAACCTTTTTCCCCTCCAGCTGTGCCAGAATCTTCACCTTTTCAGACTCGTTGTAGGCAAACCAGGTCTGGTCCTTACAGGTGATTTCAAACAGCGGAGATTCCGCAATATACACATAGCCGTCCCGGATAAGGGTTGGACACAGGCGGTAGAGCATTGTCAGAATCAGCGTGCGAATCTGGAAGCCGTCCACATCCGCATCCGTACAAATAACCACCTTGTTCCAACGCAGCTGAGACAGGTCAAAGCTGCTCAATTCCTTGGCTTTTTTGCCCTCTACCTCCACACCGCAGCCCAGAACCTTGATCAGGTCTGTGATGATGGGAGATGCAAAAATCTTGTTGTAGTCCGCCTTCAGGCAGTTCAGGATTTTACCGCGCACCGGCATAATGCCCTGGAATTCCGCATCCCGGGACAGCTTGACGCTGCCCAACGCAGAGTCACCCTCCACGATGTACAGCTCCCGCACCATTGCATCCTTGCTGCGGCAATCCACAAATTTCTGCACCCGATTGGCGATATCAACCTTTGCATTCAGGTTCTTTTTGATGTTGCTTCTGGTTTTTTCTGCCGACTCTCTGGCTCGCTTGTTGATGAGAATCTGCTCTGTTGCCCGGTCGGCCTCCTGCTTATTTTCAATAAACCAAACCTGCAGCTGGTCCTTGAAAAATGCCGTCATCGCCTCTTGAGTGAACTTGGAGTTGACGGACTTTTTGGTCTGGTTTTCAAAACAGCCGATGGTGGAGAAGCAGTTCGTCACCAGAACAAGGGAGTCCTGAATGTCCTGATAGAGGATTTTGTTTTCGTTTTTGGTGTATTTATTGTTTTCACGCAGATACTTGTCAAACGCCGCCGTAAAGCCCAGGCGCACCGCCCGATCGGGGCTTCCGCCGTACTCCAGCCAGGAGGAGTTGTGATAGTATTCCACATGATTTACCTGCTTGCTGAAGCAAAAAGCGCAGGTGATTTTCAGCTTCATTTCCGGGCGGTTATCCGCATCCCGGCCGCGCCGCTCTGTTTCCCAATAAGCCGGCATTGTAAAGGCGTTATCCCCTACAATTTCTTCGACATACTGCTTGATGCCGTCAGCGTAGCAGAATTCTTCCTCTTCAAACTTTTTTCCCACCTGATTGCGGAACTTGAAGAGAATTCCCTTATTGACCACCGCCTGGCGGCGCAAAACATCCCGGTAATATTCTGCCGGGATATTGATATCAGTAAAAACATGTCTATCCGGTCTCCAATGGAAGCAGGAGCCTGTCTTCCGACCGCGGTCTGTGGGTTCTTTTTTCAAGCCGCCCTTATTGCGGCCCTTTTCAAAGTGCAAATCGTAACGGAAGCCGTCCCGGCGGATAGTAGCATCGAAAAATTCAGAGGCATACTGTGTGGCACAGGAGCCAAGGCCGTTCAAGCCCAGAGAATACTCATAGTTTTCTCCGTTTTCCCCGTATTTGCCGCCGGCATACATTTCGCAGAACACCAGCTCCCAGTTATAGCGCTTTTCTTTCTCATTATAATCCACGGGGCAGCCACGACCAAAGTCTTCCACCTCGACACTCAGATCCTCATAGCGGGTGACAATGATGGTATCGCCATGACCCTCTCTTGCCTCGTCAATGGCGTTGGAGAGAATTTCAAATACCGCGTGCTTACAGCCCTCCAGGTCATCTGAGCCGAAGATGACAGCCGGGCGTTTGCGCACCCGTTCCTCTCCCTTCAGCATGGAAATACTGGAGTTTCCGTATTGTTCTTGTTTCTTCATAGCCATAGTATTTACCTGCCAACTTGTCCATATTTTATCTAGTTTATTATACGCATTTTTCCCAAAAAAGTCAATCATTGTAACTGTCCACTTTCTGACGCGATTTTTACCTGCATACTTGAAATCAGCAGTAAAGTGCGCTATAATAGGCGGCAGAAAAGGAGATGTGTCTATGAAGCGAATGACCAAACAAATTATGCTCATCATCCTATCCCTGTTATTGCTTCTGATTATTGCGCTGGGAGCCGTTATTTATAATCGCGTCAGCGGTGTTTTGGGACTATTTCTGGGACTAACCTCCAACAACACCCCCACGACTGCCCCCACAACCTCCGCATCCGGCAATCCTTCGTCCCCCTCTGCTCCCTCTGTCCCAACGGAAAGTACCCAGCCTCACGAGCATTACTTTGTGAAGGAATCAACCCGCCGTCCAACCTGTACAGACTTAGGCTATACGATATATGTCTGCTCCTGCGGCAAGAACGACCTGCGGGATATGAAGGACGCTCTGGGGCATCGTTTGGGAGAAGCAACTGTTGTTCCCGCCACCTGCGAGACTGATGGATATACAGAGCAATTCTGCTCCCGCTGTGAAAAACATATCCGCTCTGATCTTGTGGAGGCCGGTCACAGCTTTAGTGAATGGGGGCAGGCAGACCCCGCCTTCGGTGTCCCCAACTCCCAGCAGCAACGCACCTGTTCTGCCTGCAACACGGTAGAGCTGCATAACAACGACACTCCCGGCGAGTGGATTTTGCGCCGGATTCCTCTGGAATCTGAAGGCGGTTATATCCGCTACAAGCTGATTGTAGATTTCCCGGAAGAAGAAAAGGCAGACCCCAGCTATGATGTCTATATCCGCCTTGAAAATCCCATTGTGTATTATACCTATGATGAAAACGGCTTGCATCTATACTATCTTGTCGGGCCGGAGACCATCATCCGTACCGCCCCCGGAAGCGGTAATAATGTAATCGTTTTGGAGGCGGACGGCACGCTCAGCAATATCAAGCCGGATATTCCGGTGGAAGATCCCTCTGAACCTTCTGAGCCTGTTGACCCTTCCGAGCCGATTGAGCCTTCCGAGCCAACCGACCCGTCAGACCCCATCACGCCTTCGGAATCTGAATAATTCGCAAAAATTATTCCCTGAGTCCATGACTCAGGGAATAAAATAATTGACTTTTTCACATTTTACCACTACAATACTACCATTAAATCCCCTTCAACACGGGGTATTTCACAAAAACGAAAAGGAATTGAGTAGACACGATGGATGCAGTTGCAGTTTGGTTCGGTGAAACCCTTGGGCAGTATATTCCTGCAGAGTGGGTCACCTTTATTGTCTCGCTGCTGCCCATACTGGAATGCCGCGGCGGCATTATCGTAGGGCGTATGCTGGGCGTTCCCTTGCCTCTTACAATCTTGATGTCCGTAGTTGGAAATGTACTGCCCATTCCCTTTATTCTGCTGTTTATCAAGCGGATTTTCGAGTGGCTGAAGCCTACAAAACTCTTCGGACGGATGGTTTGCAAGTTGGAAGAGCGTACACTGAAGAAGAGCGACAAGCTGAAAAAAGGCGAGTTTTTAGGTTTGATGCTGTTTGTTGGCATCCCCATCCCCGGCACCGGTGCTTGGACAGGTGCCTTGCTGGCTGCATTGATGGGCGTTCGCATCAAAAAGGCCTCCGCTGCTATTTTCATTGGCATTGCGGTAGCAACCACCATTATGAGCCTTTTGATGTACGGTGTTTTACGGTTTTAATCAAAGTTCATCAACAAACCCCCTGCGGAGCAAATCCGCAGGGGGTTCTTATTATAGTTTCAGTTTCTTTTTTACAATCAGGAATACGGCCATACCGCCGCCAAGTCCGCCAACCACTGCCGCCAGAACAACAATCAGGATAATCCAACCGGTATCATTGCCGGTTTGGTCGCCATCCGTCGCAGGTGTTGACGGGGTTGGTTCTGTGGGTGCCGTCGTCGGCATTGTTGTCGGTTCTGTTGGTACCGTTGTCGGTTCCGTAGTCGGTTCTGTTGGTACCGTTGTCGGTTCCGTAGTCGGTTCGGTTGGTATCGTTGTCGGGTCCGTGGGCGCAGGAATCAGCTTATCCAGCACCGTTTCCTTTTTAGCCTCACAAACGGTGCAAGTGTATGTCTTGACGCCTGTTTCTGCCTCGGTGGCTTCCTTTGTCACTTCACCCTCATTCCAGGTATGCACAGCATATTGTACCTTTTCGCCACATCGAGGAACTGTCACACAGGTATGCCAATGTCCGTTTTCGTCAGATGTCCATCCGCCCCACGCGTGGTAATGCGTGTTGGTAGCGCCGCAGTCTGTGCACTTATGCTTGCCTCCTGCAACGTATTCATACGCGTGCGTCGTCAGTTTTGCGATACTCTCCGTTTTGGTGTTCTGGCAGACGGTACAGGTATAGGTCTTGATGCCTCCTTCCTTACAAGTCGACTGCTTTGTCACCTTTCCTGCGTCCCAGGTATGGCTTGCCACATCCTTTTTATCACCGCAAACAGAGCACTCGTGCCAATGGCTGATCCCATCCTTGCTCCAGATAGTTTGGTAGGTATGGGAGACGTGATCAACGTTATAATGACGCCTGGCATTCGTTAAATTCGAATTGCTATTGCCTATGACGATTTCCTGCCATTGCTTTTCCGTTCCTCCATAAAATACATCGCTCAACCCAGAGCAGTACTGGAAGGCAGCCCACTCAATACTGGTTACACTGTTGGGGATGGTCACGCTGGTCACGCTGGCACAGTTATAGAAGGCATACTCGCCGATGCTGGTAACATCACTCAAAATTGTAATACTTGTTAGTTGCTTGCACTCGTAGAACGCTTTGTCGGCAATGGTTTTTGCATCCGTAACCACTACCTCTTTTATTGTTGTGGGAACACTGGCTTCCCAGACAACTTCCCAGCCTCCGCCTGCGCCCCAGAAGCCGCCAATTTCATACGCTCCGAATATCCATTCAAACTGTGCCGATTCATCCTTGATGGAATCTCTGGAACTGCCCAAAAACGGCAAAGAGATGCTTTCCAGAGAGGTACATCCATAAAAGGCTCCCTCTCCCATTTTATTGATGCTGTTAGGAACAGTAACACCGGTTAAGCTGGTGCATTTATAAAACGCCTGATCTCCGATCGCAGTCACGGGATAGCCACCCAAAGTGGATGGAATCATCACCTTTCCGCTGATCGCAGTGTCGCATTTTGTAATCGTTGCCTTACCGGAAGTCACCGTATATGTATAGTATCCTTCCGTTGCGGTGATGGTTCCCTCTGCTGCTTCCGCTTGTGCGGGCAGAAGCACGGCGCACATAAGCACAACTGCCGCAAACAATAAAATGCCAAACGCTTTCCTCATCTCTCGGTTTCCTCCTTGCTTATCCGTTTTCGACTCAAATTTCAAACAGTTGTTCTCATTTTTGTCATCATAGCATAATATGGAAAATTTTTCAAGAGATTTTTATTGCTCTAAAAAGAACCGGGAGATGCTTCTCCCGGTTCTTTTTCTGCATTAGCTTCTCTTTTTCGTTATCAGGAATACGGCTATGCCACCGCCAAGTCCGCCAATAATCGCTGCCAGAAGGATCAGTACAACGATCCATCCGTTTCCGCCGCCGCCCTGACCACCACCATCCGCAGGATCGGTGGGTGTGGGCTCTGTCGGTATAGTTGCAGGTTCCGTGGGTACGGTTGTAGGTTCTGTGGGTACGGTTGCAGGTTCCGTGGGTACGGTTGTGGGTTCTGTCGGAACAGTCGTCGGTGTGGTTGACGGCTCTGTGGGCTGTGCAGGAGGAAGCTTATTCAGAACTTCTTCCCTGGTTGCCTTACAGACGGTGCAGGTGTAGGTCTTAATGCCTGTTTCTGCTTCCGTTGCCGCCTTGGTCACTTCTCCGTTATTCCAGGTATGTGCCGCATAATCTGCTTTTTCTTCACAACCGCTGCACTCGTGCCAGTGGTTACCTTTATCCGATGTCCACTTCTGTGCATAGCTGTGGGTATGCTTCAGCGCAGGAGTGATGATATAATCGCAAATGGTACATTTTTGCGGTTCCGTCTCCGTTGCAGGTGCACCGGGTGTGTGGGCGGCATATTGTACTTTTTCACCGCAGGCGGGTACTGTACAACACGTGTGCCAATGCCCGTTTTCGTCCGTTGTCCAGTTGCTGTTGCCCCAAACGTGGTAATGCGTGTTGGTTGCACCACATACAGTACACTTATGTGTGCCGCCTGTAATGTACACATAGGCGTGGGTTGTCAGCTTTGCAATGTTCTGCGTTTTGGTCGTCTTGCAAACAGTGCAAGTATAGGTCTTAACGCCTGCTTCCTTACAGCTTGCCGGCTTTGTCACCTGTCCGGCATCCCAGGTGTGGCTTGCCAAATCTTTTTTATCACCGCAATCCGTGCACTCGTGCCAATGACTGGTGGTGTCCTTGCTCCACTCGGTTTTGTAGGTATGTGCCGTATTGTAATACCGATTGGCATAGGTTGTTACATTGTCATTTTCGCTGCCAATAACGATTTGGTTCCACTGCTCTTCCGTACCGGCGTAATAGATATGCCGCAAGCAGTTGCAATCAGCAAACGCCCAGCCTTTAATTTCCGTCAGACTGGTCGGAAGGGTGATTTTATTCAGATAGGTACAGTCTTCGAACGCAGAAACGAGAATGCTTGTTACGCCGCTTGGAATGGAAATATTCTCCAAAAGATCACAATCCCGGAACATACTCCCGCTAATCGTGGTCAGCTGATCTGAAAGAACAATGCTGCTTAGCCCGTCGCAATACGCAAAGCCATACTCGCCGATACTGGTCACACTGTTCGGGACGACAACGCTCCTAAGCTTATCACAATTGAAAAAGGCATAATCGCCAATACTGGTTACGCTATCAGGAATCGTAATGCTGCTCATGACTTCGCAACCTCTGAAAGCATCGTCGCCAATGGTGACAACGCCATAGGGGATTTCCATTTTCGTCAACTTTTTGCATCCATAGAATGCTCCCGCTGCAATACTTTTTACTGTGTTCGGGATCACACAGGAAGTGCAGGAAGACAGTGCTCTTACCAATTGCGTCTTGTCCTTATTATACAAAATCCCCTGGCTATCTGTGCAGTAGCTTGGATTATTGGGACTAACCTCAATTTTTGTCAAACCGGAGCAGTCATCAAACGCGCCTTCCGCAATACTGGTCACACTTTTGGGAATTACGAGACTGGTCAAACGAGGGCTATAAGCAAATGCTCTCTTACCAATATGGGTCACACTGTCCGGGATGGTGAGCGTCTCCAAGCTGTCACACCCATAAAACATTGCTTCGCCAATGTAGGTCACTCCATTTTCGAGTGTGACATTGGATAATTTTTTGCAATAGTAAAACGCATACTCGCCAATACTGGTCACTCCACCCGGAATGGTAATACTTGTCAGACTTTTGCACTCATAGAAAGCTTTGTCACCAATGTTGGTCACGCAGCTTGGAATGTTAACGCTTGTTAGTTTACCGCACCCATAGAAAGCTCTGTCTCCAATGCTGGTCACACCGTCCGGAATGGTTATGTCCGTTAAGTAGCTGCATTCTTCAAACGCCTTTTCGCCGATAACTTTTGCATCTGTAACGACTACTTCTTTTAAAGAAGACGGGACATCGTACACAGTGACTACCGTAAAATCCATAAAGTCTCCGTCGAGTACATCTTCCGCAAAAATATAGCCAAGTCTACTTTCCGGAACAGCAACCGACTCTCTGGACGCGCCCACAAACGGCAATACCATTTTTTTCAAAGAGGAACAAGACGAAAATGCGCCCTCTCCTATCGTGGTTACACTGTCCGGGATGGTCACGCCGGTTAAACTATTGCAGTAATCGAAGGCATACTGTCCAATCGCTGTCACAGGATAACCGCCCAGGGTGGACGGGATGATGACCTCTCCACTTATCGCAGTGTCGCAATCTGTGATGGTTGCCTGCTGGTCTTTCACTGTGTAGGTATAGTACCCCTCCTTCAACGTCGTTTCCTCCGCCGCTGCCCGCTTAGGCAAAAACACAGCACACACCAGCACGACTGCTGCGAACAAAATAATACCAAACGCTTTCTTCATTGATGGGTTCCTCCTTGCTATTCGTTTTTCGACATAAATATCAAAACAATTGTTCTCTTAATTTCTATCATAACATACTGCGCCCACGATTGCAAGAGGGCCTTTTTCGTCCGCAATAATACAAAAAATGCCTTCCCCTTTCTATTTAGTACGTCATCGCGAACCAATCCGCAGATTGGTGTGGCGATCCCGTTGGGTTTTCAGTTTGTCTACGGGATTGCCACGGCACTTCGTGCCTCGCAATGACACGACTTTTTATGTCATTCCGAGGGAGCGCAGCGACCGTAGGAATCTCCCGGTACGCAGTTTGTTACTGCGAAATGTGTCGGTAGATGGTACCAGGAGCTTGCCACGTCGGGCTTACGCCCTCCTCGCAATGACATGATGAGCCTTGCTGGTGGTATTCTTATACAAAAATACAGCGGCAGCACATTGCTGCCGCTGATTTCTTGGGTTGTCATTTACACATACCACAGTTCCAGATAGCCCTTGGCAATTTTTTTCATTTCCTTGAAAACGATCTCCTGACGGGCGGTAGATGTAAAATGCTGCAGAGAGGATTTATCTCCAGTTTTGCTGGCCTCGGTCAGATAGCCTTCCTCAATCAATTTTTGCTCCAGCTTTGCACCGCCGCATTTTGCAGCATTTTTGACTGTCCATTCCGTCAATGCAGGCGCAGAATCCCGTTCCAGTGCAGTCCAGATGTTGACCTTGCAAATGCCGTCCTCAAACAGCTTCTTAACCTGTTCATTAGTAACAGAAGAGGTTCCGTGCAGGCAAATCTTCGGGCCGATCTTCGCCTTAATCGCCTTGGCCGCGTCAGAATAATAGTGCAGATTCTGACCGGATGCACGATGCTCTGTTCCAAGATTTGCCACTACCATATCCACGCCTGTTTCTCTCTTATAGCGCTCACATTTGTCTGCATCAGTGATTTCGCAGCGTACCTCACCGGTAGCATCCACAATTTCGTCACAAGCACCCTCGATCAGCAGCTCGTGTCCTTTGCGCTTCACATATTCCCGTGTCTTTCTGATATTTTCCTCCATCGGAAGTGCAGATGCGTCATACATCACAGAAGAATACATACTCAAATCACTTTCCAGAAGATCTGCGTCCGTATCGTGCTGTGTATGATCCAGATGGATCAAAATATCCACATTGGGAAAAGCTTCTGCTAAAATTTCAATGCTGGCTCGGAAGAGCTTCAGACCGATGTCCCAGCGGCGGGTATTGGTATAAAACACCGACTGGCTGCGGTGATCGTACTGGTTGGTGATCGCCAGCGTAACCGGAACGCGGTCATATCCCTTTTCTGCCGCAAACTCCGAGGCAGCTGTTAAAATTGCTTCCGTGGTGGTCAGATTTTCGCTGCACATACAAGGAATAACCCAGCCCCTTTTGGCTGCTTCTTCATAAATCGCAAGAACATTTTTTCTTCCTGTAATAATTGGCATACTGTTCTCCTCACTTTTCGTATAGGTTGATATTTACTTCAAACGTAATTTTTTCTCCCGGCTGCAGGAATTGAAGCTTTCCTTCCTTGCGCATCACATCACGCCCGTCCGGATGGCAGTTGCCCGGCTCCAGTCCCAACACATAATCCCGGCAACCCATCATTTTCCACTGGGTAAAATAGTTCAGGTTTTTAGGATCAAAAGAAATCCGCAGTCCCTTGTTGATGTCCGGATTGTAAATGGATGCGCAGCCCTCTTTGTCAAAGCTATGATAATAGCATTGCTCTTCAAAACCGGAAGTGGGGGGCAGCATTTTATTCCAGGTATCCAGATCTTGGGCAGCGTGATCATTTCTGGGCTTGACCGTTACAGAAGGAATATCCAGAACAGCGCGCTCCGACAGTAACGGGTATCCCATATTAAGATGATAAAGAATCATCACCGGAGTCTGTCCGTCGCCCTGATTCTCCACCGTATCCGTAATGCGGAAAGAATTTGTGTGCTTCGCGCAGGTAATTGTACGCTTCATATACAGCTTCCGCGCAAACGGTGCGCCATCGTTAATGCAGGCGTGAATGTAGAGGTTTTCCGCATCCTCTTCCCACCAAATCCGCTCGCAGGGTGTGTTGCCGATAGTACCGTGAAGCGGCAGTGCCTCTCCTTCATCGGTGCAAGGGCTTCCCACTGCTGTTAATCCGCAGGTCGTCAAAAATCCCGCAGTAAAGCTTTTTAAGAAGCCGGCTTCCGGTTCATCATAGTAAGCCGGAGCAACATAGCCGCACGGCGAAAAATAGCCCATATTGTCGCCCTTAAAAATGAGACGGGGGATGTCCGCACAGCGGTCGGCACTAATCGTCATTTCCAGACCTGCTGCATTTCGCAGCTGAAAAAAGCGCATACCGTCTCCCTTGCCGCCGACCAGGCGTACTTCCTCCACACCGCAAAGCTGGCTGGCGTGTCCGATATAGGGATTGCTCATAATTGGCACCATCCTTTTACATATAAATTACGTAATCTCTTGTAAAACTCGTATTTTTGGTTATAAATTTCCCGATGCTCCGGAATGGGGCGAACCACATCTCCGTAGCGCCAAAAGCGTTTTGCAATCGCAAAGGGCGATTGTCCCGTCACGGCTGCCAATCCCAAAATAGCACTGCCCATCGCTCCGGTTTCCTCAGCTTGAACCGGGATAATCTCGCAGCCCAGAATATCTGCTTTAATCTGCAGCCAGACTGCAGACCGGGCACCACCGCCACAGGCGAAAAGCCGCTCCAAATATACACCGTTTTCCCCCAGTTTTTCCTGGTTGTAACGCATTTCAAAGGTAACGCCCTCCAAAATTGCCCGATAAATATCCGGCAAACGCGTCTGCGTTGTAAGCCCGGCAATCAAGCCGGTGGCATTGGCATTCACATCCGGCGTTCCACCCATTCCCTGCAGGAAAGGCAGCACCATCAGTTTTGTGGGCTGTGCGGGGCATTGCTGATTGATAAGGTCATAGACGCTTTTATTTTCTTGCTGTGCTTCGGACCGCAGATGCTCTGCAAGTGTATCCCGATACCAACGCACAACCGATCCGGCGGAGATGTTGTAGGCATAGGTGACATAGCCCCGAAGATCCAGATAGGGCACACAGGCAAAATTATTCTTTTGGAAATCCAGACCCTGTGGAATGGCTGAAAACAGCGTGGTCATACATTCACAAGTACCGGAGGTATCCACTGCATCGCCTGATACCTGCACACCGGCACCCAAGGCATTGACAATTTGATCGTGGGGGCCGATGACCACCGAAACGTCCCGGGGAAGCCCCAGCTGTGCAGCAATTTCCGGCAAAATCGTACCTATCCGGCTTCCGGTTGGAAGCACCTGCGGAAGCGTGCTTTTTTCTATGCTGCAAGCACTTAGCAGTTCTTCCGACCATTCTGTTTTTTCTACATCGTACAGGAGGCTGCGGCAAGCCAGCGAGACATCTGCACAGGCCATTCCCGTCAAGCGATAAGTAAGAAAGCCGGCAATGAACAAATATTTCCATACCGGGCGGGGGGCAATTTTTTGCGTATAAAGCATTTTGGAAAGAGAGTAGGAAGCATCCGGCAGAATTTTCGCAATCTGCATAAACTTCTCTTCCCCGACCGACTGCACCAAACGGGAAAATTCTTCACTTTCGGTGTTGCCAAAATAAAGAAGAATATCCGTCAGGGGCTCCCCTGCTTCGTCAACCGCTACAAAAGATTCTCCGAAGGAAGAAACTGTAATGACAGTAACCTCCTCTTTGTTGGGAAGCTCTGCGGCACATTGTGCAATAACCCGAAAGACAGAAGAAGTCAAAATATCCGGCGGCAGATTCACCTGTCCTGCGGTCAACGGATATTCTGCATAAGCATCGGCAAGCTGAACGCCGTCATCGCGGAAGGCGACGCATTTGCAGCCGGTGCCGCCAATATCAATACCAAGACTGATCATTCTCTAACCCTCAGTCAATATCGACCCAATCATAGCCCAAATATGTGGTAAAGGCTTCCTTTAGGATCTCCTTATAGTGTCCCTCACAGATTGCAGTATGATGCTTAAAGCCGCCCCGCGCCAATTTGTGCAGCTTGTTTTCCAAGTCGGGAATCTCAGCAACACCACCGCAACCGAAAAATTCAGGCTCAATAACATCATCTGTAAACCTTGCTTCGGATGCATAAACGATGATTTTCCCGTCCTTGGTCTGGCAGTTGGAAATTGTAATGGGCATCGGCTTGATCCGACCTTCATTGCAGCCCCAGCCGCTGCCGGGATCGTTCTTGGCAAACATCTTATGCTCCGTCACAGTACCGCAGCCAGCCATCAGGCTCTGGGCCACCGGACCGCAATGGAAAAGAATTACCTTATTCTCATCATCGCCGTAGTTGTTATTCCAGTCCAGAACCGCTGTTGCACCTTCCGATGCCAGATTCATTGCCCGCATAACGATTGCAGAGCACATATCAATTTCGCAGGAGGCTACGATCCCCCGGTCATTCAGCTCGCTCAGCAAAACACAGGGGCAAATACGCAGATAGGTTTCTATCTCGTTCCAGCAGCGCAGGGCAAGTGCATCCAGATGATACTCTTCGATATATTCGTCAATCACAACACTAACCTTTGCAAGTGTGTACATATTGCTTTCGGGAACCCGGGAGAAATCGGAATAATTCTTCAGTCGCTCCATTTTTGCCAGCACCACAGGATCGTCGTTTTTCTTTTCGTTGACCTTTGCGAACACCTCGGAAAGATCAAAAGATTCCACATTGATACCGTGTTTTTGCATCGCCAGCTCATCAAAGCGAATCGTCTTAAAAGCCGTCGTGCGCGCACCGATACAGCCGAGATTGAAGCGCTTCATACCGTTGACAACGCGGCAAATGGCTGCAAAATCCCGAAGATTTTCCTGGAATTTATCACTCAGAGAGTGCACCACGTGAGGCTTCAGTACGGTAAACGGTACGTTGTACTGGCAGAACACATCGGTAACAGAAAACTTGCCGCAGTACGCATCCCGCCGGTGCTGGAAGTCCATCTTACCGATTTCATCCGGATATGCCTGCATCAAAATGGGAACGCCGGCATCCTGCAAAGCAGTAATAGCACCGTTTTCGTCAGCGAAAATGGGCATAGAGAAAATCACACCGTCATACTGACCTTTATGCTCCTTCAGCCACTTGGCGTAAAGTCTTCCCTCATCCCGTGTCTCTACACCGCCGTAGCGCGTCAGCTCAGCATCCATCATAATGTAATCGTAGCCGGCAGCCGTGACGGCCTTGACCATATCCTCACGGGCACCGTAAATCAGCTCTCCGGGCATAAAGCCGCGGTTGCAAAAACAAAGGGCAAACGTCATTTTCTTCATAACATATTCCTCTTTCGTATTGATTAGGGCGAAATTCCCCTTCTATCTCATTTTAAAAAATGAACGAAAAAATAAATATATAAAAACGTATAAAACACTTCAAATTTGTTCGCATATATGTTACAATTTCAATGTAATATTTTGTGCACTTTGTGGAGGGATTTATGGTTTCTGTATTTAATTTTGAACAATTACAGTCACTTTTGCAGGATTTTCATCGCATTTCTAACATTCGTATCACCGTATTTGATCATAATCTGACGGAGCTGGTATCCTATCCGGAGCAGCGTGCACCCTTGTGTCAAATTGTCCGCGGTACGGAAGAAGGGATGCTCGCCTGCGCTGCCTGTGACCGTAATGCCTGTGCCGCTGCATCGAAACAATCCGGCACCTATATTTATCGCTGCCACGCCGGCTTGACAGAAGCCGTCATTCCCCTGTATGTAGGCAATGCGCTGGTTGGATATTTGCTGTTCGGTCACGTTTTTGCCTATAAATCCTTTGAAGAAGGCTGGGATGCGATTCAGCAGTGCTGCAAAAATTATCCCATTGATAAGGAAAAACTGCGGAAATCGATCTATGGATCTCCCTGCGTATCGGATGAATATATCCTCTCTGCTGCCAAGATTCTTCACGCCACCGCATCCTATCTTGTGCTGGAACGGATGGCCACCTTAAAAGAGGACAGCTCCGCTTCCAAGCTGAATCGGTATCTGAACGAAAATTACACCCACCCCTTAACTGCACAGGACATCTGTGCAGCGCTGGACATTGGCAGAACCCAGCTTTACAAGCTGTCCGCCCAGCTTTACGGCTGCGGCATTACGCAGCAGATTAAAAAATTGCGGATGGAGCGGGCCAAACAGCTTCTGACCGACAGTCCGAATATGAGCATCGCAGACATCGCCTGTGCCTGTGGGTATTGCGATTATAACTACTTCATTGCCGTCTTTTCTCAGTTTGTAGGGCAGTCTCCCAACGCTTTCCGCAAAAAAGGGCGGTAATTCAGAAAAATCCCCCGGCTCGGTTGAGCCGGGGTGATGTTTTATGCTTCCGTATTTTCAAAATCTACCGCGCTCTGAAGGGCATAATGAGCAGCGATCAACTGAGCCGTTCGGTCCTCCAGATCCTCACAAAGATCGTGGTACTGCTGCACACGAGCCCGATCGGCGGGAGTCAGCGATTCCAGAATTCTGAAATATTTCTCACTCTGTGCATAGCTCTTTTCCAGCATTTCCCGGCATTGCGGGTCGCTTGCTCTTAAATTCTGAATGGTTTTCTCCAGATTTTCCGGTATCAGCATATGTGTTCCTCCTTTTGCGATAAAATAAAAAGTGCGCAGCCGAAGCTGCGCACCGAAAAACGCATAGCTCCAATTGCTGCGACACAATTCCACTTACTCACAAAGAAGTATGCTGGATAGAGCATGCATTTTTGCCGAAAGCAAAAACGCACACTTCTTTCATGAGTAATAAATATAGAATTGTGTCGCAAGGTCATATTATCATAGCTGTCAATAAAAATCAAGGGAATTTTGCCACATCAAGCATTCCCACATTGCGATAAAATAAAAAGTGCGCAGCCGAAGCTGCGCACCGAAAAACGCATAGCTCCGTTTGCTGCGACACAAACCATTGCACACCAAAAAAGGGAATGACAAAGTGGAGAATGCATTTTTACCAAATAGTAGAAATACAATCCCTCTTTTGGAGCAATTATTTAGTTTGTGTCGCAAGGTCATATTATCATAGCTGTCAGTAAAATGCAAGGAAAAACTGTCGAACAAGGCCCCCCACCACGTCATTGCGAGGCACGAAGTGCCGTGGCAATCCCGTAAACAACCCAGAAACCCAACGGGATCGCCACACCAATCTGCGGATTGGTTCGCGATGACGTAAATATTTTACGTCATCGCGAGGAGGGCGAATGCCCGACGTGGCAATCCCGTGAAAAAACAAGGGTAGTCCGAATAGACTGCTCCTGTAAAAACGGACAATAGACAAAAGGCCCCCTGATGTAGGATAATAACTACATCAGGGGGTGTTGTTATGCAACAAAGAAAATATACACATTTCAGAGAGATCGAGCCTCA
>SVLS01000032.1 GCA_015067835.1 Oscillospiraceae bacterium
AAAGAGAATCCTGTCATTCAGTTATTAAAGCAAAGGCTCAGCGAAACGGAAACAGCACTGAACAATCTACTCAAAGCAATAGAAGAAGGAATTATCACTTCAACAACGAAACAGAGAATGCTCGAATTGGAGCAGACGAGGGATGAGATAAACTTGAAGCTCATCAAGGAAGAGATGAAGAAGCCCACCATTACAAAAGAGGGCTTGAGACTATGGTTGAAGCAAATTCAGACCATGAGCTTAGAGACGAAGGAACACAAACAAAGACTGATTGACTGCTTTGTCAATGCCGTATATCTCTACGACGACAAGCTGGTCATAACATTCAATTATGAGGAAGCAAGTAAAACCATGACTCTTAAAGAGGTAAATGGTTCGATTATAGAATGCTCAGGTGCACCAAAAAAAGAGGAGGCAAAAGCCTCCTCTTTTTTTGGTATCGCGGACTCGAACCGCAGGTGAGAGTCTGGGGAGTGAGCCGCCCACCGCCGGTGGCGGAGTCAAGGGAGGCGAACGAGTGGCAGCGGTCGGCAAGAAACAAGGCTGCTTTGCCAGCCGAAGTTTCTGCCGGGCACCGCAACAGGATACCGGCACAGAATGTAAAAGAGGAGGCTTTTGCCTCCTCTTTTTAATATAACTGTTTTATTCACCGATGATCATAACTTGCACCGTTCTGGTTCGGCCACGGGTCTGATCCCAGTCGATGAAATGAATGCGGCCAAATTCGCCCAGATCCATCTGCCCATCTACTGCTACGATAGTCACATTGCGGCCGATAATGGAGCTGCGCAGATGGGCATCGGTGTTGTGACAGCCGAAGTTGTCCTCTCCGTGCTCCTCGGCAAAGTCCAGCGCTTTCTGGCCAGGGTGCAGATACTGCCCCTCATAGCGGCAGGTGGGAATCCACTGCTCAAAGCAGTTCACCAAATCCTGCTGCAACGTCTCCAAGCCGGTCATAGACATATCAAATGCACACTCCTGGGTAATCACAGAGCAGGTGGTATGATGGGAGTAAACCACCACAATGCCATCCTTCATACCGGATGCGGCAAAAATGGACTTAACCTTATCCGTCACATCGTGGAAGCTCACCGCGCGGTGGCGGGACTCCAGCTTAAAAGATTCCTTGTAAATCATGAATCAGCCCTCCAGTTTCTTCAGATCGTCAGCAGCGCGGCGGGTAGCTGCGATCATCTCATCAATCATCGCAATGGGGTCGGCGGCATTCATAATGCCGGAGGCTGCACCGGCGGCTTCAGAGCCTGCCATAATGAAATCATAAACCTGCTGACCGTTGGTAATGCCAGCCGCCTGTTCCACCATAATGTCAGGATAGATGTCCTTGATGACCCGGATAGAATCCTTTACATAGGCCATGGGGCTGACACCGTTGCCGCCACCGATGATATCAGAGGGTTCCGGATTGATGATATCCGGGTGAAGCTGGGCAATCGCTTTTGCCTCAGCAATGGTATCGGCACAGGCAAACACCAAGAAATCCAGCTCCTTTGCCCGGTCGATAACTGCCTTCATCTGAGGCAGACTCATGGGCTTTTCACAGTGGTTAATCACCACACCCTGCGCACCGGCGGCTTTCAGTCCCTCCGGCAGGATATCTGCCATCCCCCGACCGGGACGAATGGTATCCATATAGGGAGCAAGAACAATCAGATTCCTGGTATTCTCGCAAACCCGGCGAATCTCGATGGGAGAGCAGATAAACAGCACATCAATATCATATTTTTCTGCCGCCTTGTCAGCCGCAATGGCATACTCCAGCAACTGATCGCCGTACACATAGTTCTTGGTACCGACCTCAAAGTAAGGTACTCTAATTTGTCTTTTCATAATATCTCCTCGGGCGATTACTGCACTACTTCAATGTCCAGCAGGTCGCAAACTGTCTTGACCTTTTCTACATAGTCACCATAGACCATAATCACATGCTGACCGGGGACATCCTCCAGATACTTCTGCATGGGCATTTCGATCTCCAACATAACGGCCGGAAAATCCGGAGTGGGTTCCGCCCAGCCCAGCTCCGTCCACTTGGGATTGGGCTTGGTGTTGCCATGGGCCAGGAACAGCTTGAACTGACCGTTTTCGTTATAGAAGCGGCCATAGGTCACCTCGCCGGTCTTCATCTTGGACACATTACTGATACCGGTGTTGTATTCACCCAGATTGGAGGCTTTAATCTTGAAATCACCGTCGATAAAGTCCTTGGGAATGAAGCCGCAGACACCCACCAGAATCTCTTTATCAAAAACTTCGTAATGCTCTACAAAAGCAGATGCGTTGCCGGTTACAGTGGACAGAATGATGCTGGTCACCAGACCGTAGGCATCGCACTCACAGATAACGGATACATCCTTGTCAGCCAGCAGCGATTGGGCCAGGCAGGGGTTGAAGCCCAGCTTTGTAATGCCGTTGACGCACTTGACGGCGATGGCGTCCAGATTCCGTCCGTCCGACTTGTCCTTCATTGCGAGGTACAAACGGGTCACCTTTTCCAACGCCTTGTCACTGATCGTGTTCTGCGCCTTTGTTGTGGCTCTGATCCAGTCCATTGTCTCCTTGACCTTCTCTTCAGAGAACAGCTCCATCAGATTTGCAATCTCGTAGCCGGAATAATCCTCAATATCGATACCCAGCTTCTTAAACAGGGCTTTCTTATCATAGGACAGGGGGTACAGGCCCATATCTGCATAACCAATCAGGCCAATACGGGATGCCCGGACAGTCTTGGCGCAAGCAACAGAATGGATGTAGTCGGCTACCTGGGCGTATTCGTGCTTGCTGTCGGGCTTTTCCAAAATCAGCTTGTACTTGAAGCCAAACTCCTTAGCAATGGGCATAAAGCCGGTGATGCCGGCTGCGGCGGCGGGAGAATGGAGCTTGCCGGTGCTGTCGGTTGTACCGCCGATGCCCCAAATCAGCAGCGGAGTCTGCCGGTAATCCTTCAGCAGGTGCATTACATAAGGAGTAATGTGCCAGGAGAGGAAATTCAAAATGAACAAATCTACCTGTTTGCCCTTGAGTGCTTCCACTACTTGCTCAGCATCCGCAAAGCACATAATCTTATAGCTGCCCATCAGATTGCAGTCCATTTTGCCAACCTGTTCACGCAGCTCGCCGGCAACATTGTCCAGATACTCCTGGGGATACTGCTCTTCCCCCAGATGGAGCATCACCACATTGATTTTCTGCATATTTTTCATCGTAATTCCTCCTGTTAAATATGGTTTTTATATTGGATATACACCTCGTCGTATATCGCCTTCAGTTTTTCATTCGGCCCGTATATATGGCCGCTGTCAACAATCTGTTTGCTTGCTGCTTCAACACTATCGCAGCTGCCGACTGCTGCGGCGGCAAGGATTGCCGCACCCAGAGCTGTGGTTTGACTGTAACCGACACAGTGAATGGGCTTTCCGCAGACCGCAGCTTTGATTTCGCTCCATACAGCGCTGTAAGAGCCGCCGCCCATAGACAGAATACTCTCCACCGCGATTTTCTTTGCCTCCACCGCCTCTATTAGACTTCGCAGCATAAACGCAACGCCCTCCATCACGCTTCGCGCCATATCTGCCATAGAACTGGAAAGAGTGAGACCGTAGAATGCGCCTCCTGTCATCAAATCCGGGTTCATCATCACGCCGTTGCTGCCGGGAGGAGAGGTTTTGACCATCTCATTGATCAAATCGTAGGACGAAACGCCTTTCTCCTTTGCTTCCCCCACCAAATGAGACAGCATCGTATCCCGAAACCATTTCAGGGTAATGCCGGCCGTGGCAAAATAAGGCATATAAATAAATTGGTCGTTATAGTGCTTGTACACTGTCAGCGGTATTTGCAGGTCAAATTCCGGCTTTTGAACGGTTGCACCCACAACCAGCGCTGTTCCCGTTGTTTCGGTGACAATACCCTGATGCGTGTTTCCTGCGCCGATAGCTGAGGCGATCTGATCCATTGCGCCGGTAACCACAACTGTTTCTGCAGACAGGCCCAGGCTTTCTGCGATTTGGGAGGATATACCACCGACAACCGTGCCACAAGGCAGAATCTCCGGAAATTTCCCTTCTTCCACCTGACAAAGCTGCAGCACTTCCGTGTACATTTTCTCTCGCACAATGTCATACCAGCCCGTGGAGGATTGCAGGGACTTTTCAGACACTCTCTTTCCGGTAAGGCAGAAAATCAGATAATCCTCCAAAAGCAGGAACTTGTCCGTCTTCCGATATATCTCCGGCTCATTTTTCTTCAGCCATAGAACTTTTGCCATAGGCAGTGCACCGTCAATCTCACAAAGTCCGGTGGTTGCATACCAGTTCTCCCGGGAAATTCCCTTGCAAATATAATCCGCTTCCTTTCCCGCCCGCGTATCCAGCCAGACAATTGCCTTTGTCAGTGCATTTCCTTCTGCATCCACAGGAATCAGGGTCTCTCCCTGCGTCGTAAAGCATATCGCCAGCGGTAACTGGCCAACATTCACTTTTTTGGTCATAGCAGCAATACAATCGCAGAAGGTTTGATAGTATACCTGTGGGGCAATCTGGGCAATGCCGTTGGGACCGGATTCGATATCGTACTCCCTGTTTTCGTAGAAAAGCTCCTCAAAGCTCTCATTAAACAGGATACACTTCATAGACGTGGTACCCACGTCAAATGCCAAAAAATGTTTCACATTCATATCACCAACACGCTCCTGCATCAACTTATCAGCTCATCTGTACGAGTTAATGCTATTCTATCCTTTCCTTTCTGTTTTGTCAATACGCGGTTGCTTCCTGCAAACGACGGAATGTGCGGATTTGGCTCTTGTTTTTTTACCGTTTACAGGATATAATAGCTTAAAATATCACCCGTACAAGCCTTTGGACGAAAGGGGTTTCTATGATTAACCGAAAAAACCACATCCCCTTATACCTGCAGCTCGCCAATCTTTTGCGCGAGCAAATCAAAACCGGTGTCATTCCGGAAGGAAGCAAGCTTCCCAGCGAGACGGAAATGATCCGGCAGTACAGCTTAAGCAGACTAACCATCCGTGATGCTCTGGCTGTTCTTACAAATGAAGGTCTGATTGAAAAGCATCACGGCAAAGGAACCTTCTGCAAAACCAACATTTTGCAGAATCAATATAAGATTGATGTTCTTCTGAATTTAACAGACGTCTATTTTGTTCCTCACTACCTGCAGTCCATCTGCGGCGTGCTGGAACGGTGTAACGCTACTGTGGCTCTGCACGACACGCAAAATTCTGCTGACACCATTTGTACGTATCTGGAGAAAATCCTTGTAGAGGGAACGGACGGCATTTTGATTCAGCCCTCTCCCGATGCCCTGCAACCACCCGAAAAGCTTGTCCGGCTTTTTGAGCAGCTGTATGCCGCCGGAATTCCCTACATTATGGTAGACAGCTCCTACACCTCTGTTCCCCAGTCCTATGCCATTATGGACGAGGTAAAGGCCGGTGCCATTGCCGCTGAGCATTTTCAGCAATTGGGTCACACTCACCTGTGTATGATTGCACTGGAAAACTATGCCGACTCTGAGCTTCGCATGCAGGGCTTTGCAAACGCTTTGGAACATAGCCCTCCTTATCGAATCAATTACTCCCCTTCCCTAGCTGAGGACCTTTCTGTCATGCTTGCCCAGAGGCCGGACATCACCGGCATTTTCTGCCATAATGACGAGATTGCCAAGGAGTGCTACAAAATTTTGAATCAGCTGGGTATTTCCATCCCTGATCAAATCTCTGTCATCAGTGTGGATGATACGGTGATTGCCAGCGCGCTGACTCCCCCGCTGACCAGTATTGTTCACCCCAAAACTCTTTTGGGAGAGGCTTCTGCCAATGGGCTGATTGCCATCATTTCAGGAAAAGAAGTATGGCCGTATCAAAAGATTTTTGAGCCGGCACTACACCGTCGTCTTTCTTGTAAAAAGCAGAACGGGTAGGATACACAATCGAGTAAATCAACTCAAATCAGGAGGAATTTCTATGAAAGCACTTTATATTGAGCGCCGCCGGAAGCTGATGGAATCCCTGGAGGGTCCCTGCATGGTGTGCGTTTTCTCCGGTCACGCACCTATGAAATCTCTGGATGCATCTTACCCATTTCAGGTCGATCGCAATTTCTTCTATCTTACCGGAATCCAGAGAGAAAATATGATTCTGGTGCTGAAAAAAAGCTACACCGGTCAATATAGTGAATCGCTGTATATTGAGCCCTACGACGAGGTTCTCGCCAAGTGGGTAGGCGCCCGGATGCGCAATGCCGAGGCAACGGAAATTTCCGGTGTGGAGCAGGTATGTTCTGTAGATGATTTTGACGGTCATCTGGCCAGTTATATCGAGCGCAGCCGCGGTCTCGGAAAGCTGCGCATCTATCTGGACCTGTGGCGTTACACCAAAGATCAGCCCGATACACCGGCGCACACGCTGGCAGCCAAGCTGCGGCAGCGTTACCCTGCTGTTGCTATCGAAGATTTCTTCGGTACGATTGCTGCTATGCGGGTTGTGAAGCAGGAAAAGGAACTGCAGTTTATGCGTCAGGCACAGGAAGATACCCGCATTGCCATTGAGGCTATGCTGGCTCATTCTTACCCCGGTATCAATGAAAGCGAGCTGGAAGGTGCTTTCGATTTTGCGCTGATGAAGCGCTGTGTCCGTCAGCACGCCTTCCCCAGCATCGTTGCCGGCGGTGCACGGGCGACGGTTCTGCATTACGGGGAAAACAATCAGCAGGTAAATGACGGGGAACTGGTGCTGATCGATCTGGGCAGTGCTGCAGGAAATTACTGCGCAGATATTTCCCGTACCTTCCCTGTCAACGGCACCTTCAGCCAGCGGCAAAAGGAAATCTATAACACCGTATTGAACGCGCAGCTTCTGGTCATTTCCAATGTCAAGCCCGGAATGACGCTGGGGGAACTGAATCAAATGGTAGTGGATTACTACGAAAGCCGATTGGACGATCTGGGTCTGCGCAAAGATGGCAAGACCGTTCGGGATTACTACTACCACAGCGTCAGCCATCAGCTGGGTCTGGATACCCACGACATCTGCACCGAACGGGAGCGCGTCCTGCAGCCCGGTATGGTCATTACCGTGGAACCCGGCCTGTATATTGAAGAAGAGGGCATTGGCGTTCGCATTGAAAACAATGTGCTGATCACAGAAGACGGCTGTGAGGATCTGTCCCGTAATATCCCCAGAACTGTGGAAGAAATTGAGGCAATAATGGCAAAGTCCAAGTCCTGATTAAAAATCTCCGCTGAATTTTCAGCGGAGATTTTCTTATATGTGCCTCTTTTTTGCAGGCATAATTTACCATAACGCAAATATTGTTTTCACTCTGATAAATTTGAAAAATTCAGCCTGTCAAAATGGCTATAAATCCCGGAATAATTTGTGTAAAACGCAAAAAATGGCGAATACGAATTGACTTCTTCTTCCGGATTTCTTATAATATAGTAGGCTCGTGGAGTATGGCCCAAAGTTACTTAGGAGGAAACTTTAATGAACAAACTGCAAGTAGGTTTCAGCCGTCTGAACATCAATCCCCCGATGGGTACACCCATCAACGGTTATTATAAAGCCCGGCACGTAGAAGGCTATCTGGACGATCTGGAGGTATGTGCGCTGGCTGTGCGTGTAGAGGACACCGCTGCTGTTATGCTGAGCGCGGATATTTGCCTGATCAGTACCTCTCTGATGCTGGATCTTCGGCAGAAAATTGCAAAAAGTACAAATCTGCCTCTGGAGGCAATTTGGCTTCACACCACGCATACGCATACTGCTCCTCAAGTTGGCTCGTCCCTTGCAGTTGCAGGCTTGGAATTCCCGGAGCAGGAAGTTTTGCTGGACGAATACTATGCATTCTTCGCCCGCAGACTTGCAGACGCAGCCGTGATGGCGCTGGCTGACTGCAAGAGCGCCAAAATGGGCTGGGCTGTGGGACAGGCTCCCGACATTTCCTTTGTGCGCCGCTACCGTATGAAAGACGGCAAGGTTCGCACCAATCCCGGTGTGGGCAACCCGGATATTCTGCACCCCATCGGCGATGTGGACGAGCGGGTCAATGTCCTCCGCTTTGACCGTGAAAACGATACCGTCGTGCTGGCCAATTTCGGCTGCCATCCTGATACCGTCGGCGGCAGCTTGTCTTCTGCCGACTGGCCCGGTTTCGCACGCCGTCGGGTGGAAAAAGCCCTGGATAATGTAAAATGCATTTTCTTCAACGGTGCGCAGGGCGATGTGAACCATGTAAAGGTAAATGCCACCAAGGGCGACTTTAACGATATGTTCAACGACTTTGACGATGTGGCCCGCGGCTACGGTCACGCCCGTCACATGGGCAATGTGGTGGCCGCTGCTGTTTTGCAGGTTTTCGACAAGGTCAATTACGAAGAGGCAGATTCTCTGCGCTTTCTGCAAAGAACAGCAAAGCTGGCCTCCAATATGCCCACCGCCGAGGAGCTTCCTCTGGCCCGTAAGTATGATGCACTTCATCAGGCCGGTCGGGATGACGAGATTCCCTTTGAGGGCATGGAGCTGACCACCGTGGTGGCAGAAGCCGCCAGAATGCTCCGCCTGGAGCACGGTCCTGAATCCTTCGATTTGGAGCTGTTTGGCATTGCACTGGGCAACATTGCTTTGATTGGCATTCCCGGCGAGCCCTTCACCGGCATCGGCCGTGGTCTGAAGGAAGCAAAGGATTGGACCTTGGTGCTTCCCGTAGGTCTGTGTAACGGCTATCAGGGCTACTTCCCTATGAAGGATGCCTACGACGAGGGTGGCTATGAGGCCCGTTCCTCCAGCTATCGCTCCGGCGTAGCGGAATGTATTATCGAGGAAGGTACGCAGCTTCTGAAAGAGCTGTAAGACACAGCAAGTAATTTATCAATAATTTTTTGGAGGTAACAAAAAATGGAATTTAAAATGATTCAAAAAGAAATTCAGCTGCAGTCCCGGGGTTGGATCCCCACCTTCCACGACATTTCTATCGATGTTCACAAGATCGTGGAAGAGTCCGGCATCAAGAACGGTACTGTTTCCGTCGTTTCCCACCACACCACCTGTTCTGTTATGATTCAGGAATGCTCCCATGACTTCGACACCTTCGATCTGGAGTACCTGCAGCACGACCTGCTGGACATCATGCGCAAGATGATTCCCGACTTCGTTAACGAAGGCGATTACCGCCATCCCGGCCCCGTTCACGCTCAGTTCGGCCGCTATGTTGACGAGCCCGGCAACTTCACTTCCATGAACACCGACGGTCACCTGCGCTCCGTCTTCTTTGGCCGCAGCGAGACTCTGACCATCAAGGACGGCAAGCTGGATCTGGGCGAGTTCGCTCACATCTACTTCATCGACTGGGACCACGTTCGTGCCCGTCCCCGTCAGGTCAACCTGACCCTGTTCGGCACCACCGAAGATATGGGCGACCGCAAGTACAACAATGGCGAAGTCGTCAACACTCTGCGCAAGTTCCCCGCCGAAGAAAAGGCTTATATGGAACAGTACGACGAGTGGAAGAAGAGATAATTTAAGGAGAAATCATACGATGAAAGACTTTATTGTTGATCCCGCAACCAAGTTTGATTTCCAGCCTGCTGACTTTGTTCCTTTTAAGGACAAGGCTGTTCTGGAGCGCGTCCGGAATATGAGCGGCAAGGAGCTGGAGCAGCGTGAGGAATGGTGGCATCCTGAATTCCAGGTCAAGGTTATGATGAACCCCCACCCCGTTCTGATTGCTACCCTGTTTGAGCGTCTGCGCGCTGCTTCCGAGGCAGGCAAGACCTTCACAATGATTCTGGGCAACCCCGAGCCTGACACCTACATTCCTC
>SVLS01000009.1 GCA_015067835.1 Oscillospiraceae bacterium
CTTCCGTTCAAGATATATCGGTGTTGTGTTTCAAAGCTTTAATCTGATTACCAAGTATACAGCACTTGAGAATGTTGTTCTTTCTATGGACGTGTCGGGTGCGAAAATCAAAAACAAGAAGCAAAAAGCGATAGAACTTCTTGAAAGCGTTGGCCTTGATGAGGATGAAGCAAACCGCCGTGTGCTGAAGCTCTCGGGCGGTCAGCAGCAGAGAGTTGCCATTGCCCGCGCCCTTTCTTATGACCCCGATATTATTCTTGCTGACGAGCCTACGGGCAACCTTGACCGTGATACGCAGAAAGAGATTATGGATATTTTCCGCGATCTTACCAATCAAGGCAAGTGCGTGATCCTTGTCAGCCACTCCCCCGATGTTGCCGCAATGTGTGACGAGCGTTATGAACTGACGAAAATCTCCGGCAAAGAAAAACGAAAATAATGTCCGCTTTTCCTTGAAAACTGCTTTTAAAAGTGTTATAGTGATAAAAACCTTCCTAACAAGAGGTGTACTATGACTTTAGTAAAAAACAAAAAACTATGGCTCATTTTGATTCCCGCAGTGTTGATTTTGCTGGCAGGGGTCTACTGCCTGTTCCGTTTTTGGCCGTCAGCGGCCCCCGTCCAAACCGGATGGATCCAGGAAGAGGGCGCCATCCGTTATCTGGATGAGAATGGCTCCCCTCTGCTGAAATGGCAGAGAATTGACGGCTATGACTATTATTTCCATCCGGAAAGCGGTATTGTGCTCACCGGCTGGCAGGACATTGATGGCGAACGCTACTATTTTAATGAAAACGGCATCCGCCAGTCCCAATGGTTGACTCTGGGGGAAAAAACCTATTACTTAGGTCAGGACGGCAAAGCTGTTTCCGGACTGCAGACCATTAACGACACGCTTTACTATTTTGATTCTGAATACGCAATCGCCGTAGGCTGGCAGGAAATCGATGGAATTCGCTATCTGTTTCGGCCCGATGGCACCGGTGTAACCGGCTGGCACAGCGTCAACGATGCAAAGTATTTTTTTGATACTGACGGCAAGATGTGTACCGGCTGGCTGGAATGGGAAAGCAAGCAGTATTATCTGGGTGATGACGGCGTTATGGTCACAGGTTGGCTGACTTTGGGAGAAGACCGTTATTACTTCAAAGAAGACGGTCGTATGGCCATCGGCGAGGTCGTCATCGACGGTATTTCCAGATTCTTTACTTCCACAGGAAAATATGTGATTATGCCCAACCCCTGGCACCCTGTCCCCAAGGATCACGAAATTGATCTGGTAGATATCGAAGGGTATGAATTCGATCGCAAGGGTCGCGATCCTTTGCAAACGATGATGAATGACTGCCGGGATGCCGGCCATGTGTGTGAAATTAACAACTCCTATCGCTCCTATAATGTGCAAAAGTGGCTGTGGGATGATCGTGTGGCAAAGCGAATGGCCGAAGGTATGACCTATGAAGAGGCTTGTGAATATACCGCTCGATCCGTCGCCTATCCGGGGCACAGCGAGCACCAAACCGGTCTTGCCGTCGACATCACAGGAACAGACGAAATGTACGAATGGTTCTACGAACATTGCTGGGACTACGGCTTCATCGTCCGTTATCCGGAGGGCAAGCGTCCTATCACCGGCATTATCTACGAACCCTGGCATTTCCGCTATGTCGGCACAGAGCTTTCTCTCGAACTGAAGGAACTTAATCTGTGTATGGAAGAATATATGGAAATGCTCACGCAGCAACAAGCTGCCATTGCATAAGAAAGCATCCGGCTGAAGTGTTCAGCCGGATGTTTTTTGCATCATTTTGTCTGCCGGATTATTTTTCCGGCACAAGATCGCCTACGCCCTTCACAATATAACGGGGGCAATAGGGGAAGTTTTCAATATCTTCTATGGCAGTTACACCGGACAGAACCAGAACGGTATCGACATTGGATTCAATGCCGGCAATGATGTCCGTATCCATACGGTCGCCAATGAACGCAATATCCTGAGAGTGACAGTTCAGCTTTCTCAGACCGTGACGAAGCATCAACGGATTAGGCTTGCCTACAAAATACGCCTTCTTACCCGTAGCAATCTCAATGGGCGCAATCAGCGCACCGGTAGCAGGATTGATGCCGTTCTCCACAGGGCCTGTGATGTCAGGATTCGTGCCGATGAGCTTTGCACCCTTTAGCACCAGATTGATTGCCTTTTGGATTTTTTCGAAGCTATAGGTGCTGGTCTCCCCCACTACCACATAATCCGGGTTTACATCGTTCATATAAATTCCGTGATCGTAAAGCGCTTTTGTCAGTGCTGCCTCGCCAATAACATAGGCGGTGCTTTGGGGCTTCTGACTGTGCAGAAATTCTGCTGTTGCCATAGCGCTGGTATAAAAATGGTCCGCAGAAATATGAAGACCCATTCGCTCCAGCTTCATACTCAATTCATGGGGCGTACGCTCGGAGCTGTTGGTCAAAAAGACAAACTTCTTGTCACTATCCTGCATCCAGTTAATAAACTCCGTAACGCCATCCAGGATTTTATTTCCGTGATAGATCACGCCGTCCATATCACAAATGAATCCCAATTTATTTCTAATGTTATCCATATTAGCATATCCTTTCGTTATTTCTTCCGGTTGTAAAGTCTTGCAAGGCCACCTTCGCTGGTCTCCCGGAATTGATGATTTAGGTGGATGCCGGTATCGTGCATAGCGCGGCAAACCATATCATAACTGATATTACGGGAGCCGGTCAGAAAATAACTCAGATTGCAGGCGTTCATTGCACGCATAGCAGCCACGGCATTTCGCTCAATACAAGGAATTTGCACCAGACCGCAGATGGGATCACAGGTTAGCCCCAGATGGTGCTCCATTGCCACTTCTGCAGCGTATTCCACCTGATCCAAATTTTGTCCGTAGAGCTCTGCCAATGCGGCGGCAGCCATAGAACAGGCTGTGCCGATTTCCGCCTGACAGCCGCATTCTGCGCCGGAAATGGACGCATTTCGCTTGGTCAGGTTTCCGATGATTCCGGCAGTGGCAAGGCCGCGAATGATCTGTTCGTCTGTAAAGCCGTGGGTGTCCTGAGCATATTTCAAAACAGCAGGTACCACACCGCACGCACCACAGGTAGGAGCAGTAACAATCGTTCCATTATCCGCATTTTGCTCCGCTACAGCGTAAGCATAGGCGGCAATACTCTGGAATTCCAGCAAGCTGGGGTGCTTTTCCTCCGGCTCCTGCTCCAAAAGGAACTTTGCCTTTCGCTGAACACTCAGGCCACCTGGAAGCGTTCCCGTAGCTGCCAGACCGTCCGCGATGGACTGCTTCATAATTTCCCAAACCTCTAAGAGGAAATCCCAAATTTCCTCGCCCTCATTCAATTCCACATAATCGGACAGCTTGGTAATATAGCGCCATTTGCAAAAATCTGCAATCTCCGCAAAGGAGTGCTCAATATATACCTCATCCTCCCGGTCTTCCTTCTGGCCGGCATAGCGAATATCGCCGCCGCCGATGGATTCCACCCTCAGTGTGGCAATTTCCTTGCCATCTTTCAAGGCAACAAAGTCCATTGTGTTGGGGTGATAACCCTGCAGGCTTTCCTTGGAGAAGATAATCTCCGTCGGATGGGGCAACAAAACTTCCCGCAGCACCCGGTCCGTGCCATGCCCGACACCGGTTTTGCTGAGAGAGCCATACAGAATGACGCGAAAGGCATCCGCATCCGGATGCTCCTTGCGAAACAGCTTTGCTGCCCGTTCCGGACCCATGGTATGGGACGAGGACGGACCTTTTCCAATTTTGTAAATATCACGGATAGATTTCATAAGAGCCTCCCGATTTTTTCTTTAGTGTAGCACAGCTGCGAAAAAATTACAAGTCTTCCTCCGCTTTTTTAATTGCCTCCATACTCAGCTCTCCTGCCAGCTTAAACAGAGCATCTGACAGCACCTGTTCCAAAGGCAAACCCACACATCGAGCAATATGTGTATAAAAATGAACCACCGACGGTTCCAAGGTAAGCGTAACCGCAATCATAGGATGCCCCCTTTGAAAAGCTCAATGATAAACCATCCTATGCGCCTTTCAATAATGGGTGCACTGTTATGGCTCTTGCCTGCATAGAAAGACTTGACAATGGTGCTATAATATACAATAGATATGGAACAAATTGAGAGGATGAATACTTATGGCCAAAGACAAAAAGGTTGAGCAAATCACCGATATGGAGGTTGACTTTGCCCAATGGTTCACTGATGTCTGCACAAAGGCACAGCTCATCGATTATTCTTCCATTAAGGGCGTGTTTGTTTACCGTCCTTACGGCTATGCCATTTGGGAGAATATTCAGCATATTATGGACAAGGCGTTTAAGGAGCAGGGCGTTGAAAACGTGTATATGCCCCTTTTGATTCCTGAGAGTCTGCTGCAAAAGGAAAAGGACCATGTCGAGGGCTTTGCCCCTGAGTGTGCATGGGTCACCCATGGCGGCAGCGACAAGTTGGAAGAGCGTTATGCCATCCGTCCCACCTCTGAGACGCTGTTCTGCGAGCATTTTGCCCGCGTTTTGCAGTCGCACCGGGATTTGCCGATGAAGTATAATCAGTGGTGCAGCGTCATCCGCTGGGAAAAGACCTCCCGTCCGTTCCTGCGCCATCGTGAATTCCTGTGGCAAGAGGGTCATACCATTCACGCAACGGCAGAGGAGGCTCAGAGCTTTACCGAAACTATGCTGAATGTGTACGCCGATTTCTGTGAGAATGTTCTGGCAATGCCAGTAACCAAGGGTCGTAAAACCGACAAGGAGAAATTCAACGGCGCAGAAGCCACCTACACCATTGAGTGTATGATGCACGACCGCAAGGCACTGCAGGCAGGCACCTCCCATTACTTTGGTGATGGCTTTGCAAAGGCCTTTGAGATTGAATTCACAGATAAAAACAATCAGAAATCCAACCCCCACGAGACCTCCTGGGGCGTTTCCACCCGTTTAATTGGCGGCATTATTATGACCCACGGTGACAACAATGGCCTGGTTCTGCCTCCTCTGGTTGCACCGATTCAGGTGGTCATTTTGCCGGTTGCACAGCACAAGCCCGGTGTTTTGGAAGCCGCTGCAGAATTGAAGGCGCGTCTGACAAAGGCAGGTTTGCGCACCAAGATGGATGATTCCGATAATTCTATCGGTTGGAAGTGTGCCGAATACGAAATGAAGGGTGTTCCCCTGCGTGTGGAATGCGGCCCCCGGGATTTGGAAAACGGCGAATGCGTGATTGTACGCCGTACCGACCGGGAAAAGATTGTGGTCAAGCTGGAGCAGCTGGAAAGTGCTGTTGCTGAGCAGCTGAAGGTTGTACAGCAGCAGATGTACGATAAGGCGAAGAAGAATCTGGATGACCACATTTACGAAGCCCATTCTCTGGAGGAGGCCAAGGCGCTTCAGGAGCAGAACGGTGGCTACATCAAGACAATGTGGTGCGGTGAGTTGGACTGTGAGCTGGCTATGAAGGAAAAGGCCGGTATGTCCTCCCGCTGTATCCCCTTTGCTCAGGAAAATCTCGGAGAGACCTGTGCTTGCTGCGGCAAGCCGGCAAACAAGATGGTTTACTGGGGCGTTGCCTACTAATTGCAATCAAACAGGCCTGCGTCGCAGGCCTGTTTTTCAGGAGAAGTGAACTATGAAAGACATTCTTTCTTATGTAATCCAGAGCAAAACCCTTACCAAACTGACGCTGAGCAAATCTTCCGACCCTAAAATTTTGCGCACCACCGGTCGGCTGATTGCCCTGAAGGACGGCATTTATCTGGCCTTGGAAAGCTTTCTCAGTGACGGAAAGGCTGTTCAAAAAAATATCCCTGCAGCACAGGCGGCAGATATTGTCGCTGCATTGATTCCCGATCAGTACAGGCAGCTGAACATCACCGCCGCCGGCGGAAGCTGTGAAGTCAAGGTTTCCAAAAAAGGAAAAGTAACTGTTTTAAATCATATCAAAAAAAGCGACAGTTCCTGCGCCTGTCTGACCCACAACCGGGAGAAGCAGTACATTCTTCCGTCCAACACCCCTGTGGATTTTCTGGTAGCCCTGGGCGTTCAGGACGAAAACGGTCGTATCTTTGATAAAAAGCGCTCCAAATTCCGGCAGATCAATCGCTTCCTGGAAATGGTTGCTGATGTAGAAAGCAGCATTGTCACCGGAAAGGAATTATACATTCTGGATTTGTGTTGTGGAAAAAGCTATCTCAGCTTCGCCGTGTACTACTATTTTACGCACATACGGGGCTATGCCGTGACTATGGATTGTGTGGATTTAAAGGAAGATGTGATCTCTTTCTGTTCGGACATTGCCCGGAAGCTGAATTATACCGGTCTGCATTTCATTGCCGGCGACATCCGCTCCTTCCCTATCCGCCGTCAGCCGGATTTAACGGTCTCTCTTCATGCCTGTGACATTGCAACAGACATTGTCCTGGCAAAGGGAATTGATTCCGGCTCCCGTGTAATTCTCTCAACTCCCTGCTGTCATCACGAAATGATGCACCAGCTCAAGCCATCCGGAAAGGACACGGACTTTTTGATGGAGCATTCCATTCTGAAGCAGAAGTTTGCAGATGCCGCCACTGATGCGCTGCGGTGCAAGGTCTTGGAAATCAACGGCTATGATGTAACGGCTCTGGAGCTTATTGACCCGGAGGAGACGCCAAAGAACGTTTTGATTCGCGGCGTAAAGCGCAGTCATACTGACCCTGTGCGGATAGCGCAGCTAAAAGCAGAATATGCCCGCATCTGTGACCTGTTGGGCGTACATCCTTACCTGTGGGACGGCTACGCCAAATAAACGAAACAAAAAATACCCCCTCAAGCGAGGGGGTATTTTTATGTCTTTTTCAGAAAAGCAGAGATTACACGCTTCTCTTCTTGTTGCCGATCACCAGAGCTGCAACAGCGGTAACAGCCAGAACCATCACGATGGTCATGCCAATGATGTTGGTGTTGTCGCCGGTGGGCTTGGGAGCAGGAGTGGAGCTTGCATTCTCGGAACCAGCGGGAGTGGAGCTAGCAGGAGTGGAGCTTGCAGGCTCGGAGCTAGCGGGAGTGGAGCTAGCGGGGGGATTTTGAGTAGCCTCATTGTAGTACACCTTGATAGAATCCCAGTAAGAAGAGAAGCCGAGATTCCACTCCAGATAGAAGAAGGTATAGGTGTCAGCGTCAGGAGTAATTGTATAATTCTTATTGCCCTTAGTAGTGCTCAGTGTGGTGCTGTAAGTAGCACCCTTTGCAGTGTCACCAAAGGTCAAAATCATACAGTCAGCGTTATCATAAGCCTGCTTGCCAGCGTTAATGGTAAGTTCAATTTTGGTAATGCCACCAGCGAAAGCAGTCGCATTCCACAGCTTAGAGGTCTTGCCTTCCTTGTCGCGCATCTGCATACCACTGCCATAGTTGCCGATCTGGATGAAGTCAAAGGAAACACCACCAACAGCGACAGGTGCGGTCAGCTCGATATCATTGGCATCCTCAGCAGTAGCAGAAGTAGATACATACTTCTGGCTATCCAAGCCAAGGGAGTCAACAGTCAGTTCGACGAAATTCTCTGCTGCGGAGACAGCGGGAACCATAGCTACGAGCATCACCAGAACGATTGCGACTGCAAATGCAGACTTCAGAACTTTTGCGATTTTCATTGTTTTTCCTCCTTGTTATACCCCTTATCAGGGAAAATATGTTTGAACCGGGCCATTGCCTTGCAGACAAATGCCCAAATTTTCACGGTGACATTATATCAAACTATTCGAAATCTTTCAACCCTTATTTTCGCTTTTCCGCAAAAAAATCAAGCCGGCCAAACACATCTTTTGCATTCGGCAGGCTTGTTTTTTCATTGCGGTATATTCCGGTTTAAATGCACCCGGGCTTCTTTATTTCTTTTTGCTGTATTTTCCCTTGGAATTGGTCTTGCGGCTGCGGATAAATTCAATCACCAACAGCATGATGCCCACAATCAGCAGTACCACTGCGGCAATTCCGGCAATCTCCCAGGGGAAGCCACCGGACTGCGGATGAGCAGAATTGCTCTGGCCGCCGGGTGTGCTGCTTCCCTGTGTCGGGGTCGTAGGTGTTGTTGCAGGCGGAAGCTCCCCCTCCACCTTTTCTTTTCCACATACCGTACAGGTCTTTTTCACAGTTCCCTGCTCTGTTGTAACACCTTCGTCCCAGCTATGAGGTGCCAAGGCATCCTTCTCGTCGCAATCCGTACAGTTTTTCCAGTGGCTCTCCTCATTGCTGAACCAGTTTTCACCAAATGTATGGATATGGTTCAGCGGCCACTTAATCCAGTATTCGCAGTCCAGGCAAATCTGGGGAGCATCCTCTGTAGCCGGTTCACCGGGCGTATGGGGATAAACCTCCGATTTTGCGCCGCAGGAACCGCAGATATGCCAATGTCCCTCAGAACCGGCACGCCATTCCAGATTGTAGCTATGGACCGCGACCCGGATGTAACCGCAGGTGTTACAGCTGACATCGCAATCATTGTCATAATCGTGGGGAAGCTTCTCACCGGCATAATAGCAGGAAGGATTCTTTTTCTCACAACGGTGCCAATGATACTCTCCATCATTGAACCACTCGGTACCCATCTGATGGATATGCATTTCAGCCTGAGCCAGCACAAACCCACACTCCGTACAGGTCTGGGGTGCGTCCTCCGTTGCCTCCGGGCCGGGGATATGAACTCCTACATCCGTTCTGTCGTGGCAAACACTGCACTCATGCCAATGCTCAATCTTATCGGCGCTCCAATCCGCACCGTAATCGTGGCTGATTTCTCTTGTTTCTGTACAGCCGGGACGGTTGCAGTCTGTGTCGCAGGCATTTACCCAAATGTGCTTCAGAGGCTCTGTGTCTTCAATCTTTTCTGCTCCACACTCATCCACGGTGCAGGTATACTTGATTTTACCGGGAGCAGTGCAGGTTGCATCGTCAATCTCCACGCCCTTGTTCCAGCTGTGCTTTTTCACTTCCGGAGCGTTACACTTGGTACATACTCGCTGATGGCTCTCATCGTCCAACTTCGCCCAAGCCCCATAGCTGTGGTCACAGCCGATGGAAATCTCCGCAGAAACAGAAGCCCCTGTCAAGGCAGCATTCACATTTTTGCAGGAAACAGTACCGCCAACCGTTTGTGACGAGGGCGATACTTCCTTCACCTTCAAGGTCACCTTGCCAAGCACGCCGCTGTGCTTACCGGCATTATTGAAGTTCACCAGAATAGACTTACCCAGGATGCCATTGGATGATGCTCCTGTAACCGTAGCATCTTCGGTGGTATATTTCACAAATTCAAACACATTGCTGTCAAAGTCCAGCTTGTAACCGATGGAGGTATACTCCTCAGTTGCAGACACACTGACCGTCAGCACCAGTTCCTCCCCGGGATAAACCGTGGAACTGGATGGTGTCAGCGTAATTGCCACATCTTCATCGGCGGCCATTGCCGGTACTGTCAGCAAGACCAAAGCCATCAGCAAGCATATTGTAAGCAAAAACTTTTTCATACTTTTCACCTTTTCACTTTGCTTGATTTTTTAATGTGCAAGGGGGAAATCCTCCGGGAACAGGGTGTAGCCCAGCAAATAAATCGCATCCCGGTCATTGATACTGCCGTCACCATTCATATCTGCCGTTCCCGTTATGGGAAAGTCCTCCGGGAACAAGGTATGACCCAGCAAATAAATGACATCCCGGTCATTGACGAAGGTATCCCGATTCACGTCACCAACCAGCTCTTTCTGCTGGAACTGCGCAGTATACACCGCATTGCCCTGGCAGGTTGGAGCGACCTCTGTATCCCAGCCGATAAAAACATAATAGCCGTTTTCATCGGTGGGCTTCGTGGGTACTTCCGGCACAGCGATTTCATCGCCGAACAGGTACTCCCCTTCGCTGATGACGCTTCCGTCATCCATCTTAAATACCACTTTTGCCTTAATGACCTCTACCTGGAAGGTGGCAGTTGCCTCTTTATAGGTAACGGTCAAGGTGTTTGTGCCGAAAATTTTATTATCGAAACCGGTCACCATCTCCGGGGTCATATCCACCGTTTGCGAGCCGCCCTTTACAAAGCTTACGAGCAGCTTTCCGCCGGTAATATCCAGCTCCTCCACCCCGTGAATATACGTCAGTTTCCCGGGCATTTGGGTGATTTCAATGGATTGTACTGTTTCGTCCGTCACATTGACATTTTCGAAAGTGACATAAGGAAGTGCAACCCAGCCTTCATCAATTCTGCCCCACATCATTGTGCCGTCAGTTTTCCACTCCCGCACCAGGATGATGTCGCCGTTCTTTTTCGTTGCGCCTTCTACTAAAGCATAGTTGGTACCGGCATCCTTGCGGACATTCAAGGTATTGGCAGTAACCTTGCCCCACATGGGCAGAAGCTTTTTCAGAATTGCGTCATAATCGGTATACTTCAGGCAAATCCACTGATCGCCGGAACGACCCCACAGCAAGCCGCCGCCTCTGGCCACTTCCGTAATCTCAATCTGGTCGCCCTTGTTGGCCTTGCCAACACTCAGATAATAAGTCTGCGGGCCGGAACGGATATTGACGCCATCGCCGGTAACCTGAACGGTCAGCTTCCAGCCGGTATTGGCCGGAGGAATCACAACCGGTGTTCCGGAGGGTGTTTTCCAATGGGCATAGAGGACTGTGCCGGTGGCAATGGACTCATCCAGCACCTCTACCTTTGTGCCGCCAATCCGCTCCGTATACCAACCGTCCAGGACGTATGTAACCAACGCGCCTGTTTCGTCAGGGCCGCTGGGCGCACCGGTAATGACCGTTTTAATGGGAATTGGATCTTCTGTGTCAAAGCCGTGTTCGTCATAGCGCACCGTACCGCCGTTTGGATTCATAAAGGCAATGCGATAACGGCTGGGTCTGGATGCTACATCATAGTGGGCCTTTGCCTCATAAATGCCGTTGGCATAGATGTTCATTTCCACAATACGGCGGCCAATGAGGACGTGCTCGCCGCCGGCTGTACTCCAAAGCATAAAGCCATAAAGCAGATTTGAGCCGGTATTGCCGGCAATGACACTGCTGCAGAAGTTTCCATTGGGGCTGTTCACCCAGTTTGCGCCAACATTGTAAGAAAAAGATACCAACGCATCATACTGATGCTGCTCCATCTTGAGTTCATACTTCTTAATAAACTTATTTACTTCATTTTCAAAATAGGCCAATTCTTCCCGGAATAACTGTTCTGCAAATTCCGGTGTGATCTTATTGCCTCCCCGGTCCTCCCGATAGTAGTCAACCAGGTCATCCGGGCATCTTGTGCCGTAGCCAATGCTCCACTGCTTATAATCCCAGAATGCATATTGTGCAAACCCTTCCATCTCTTTTAGGGCATCCAGCATCGCGTCAGAAATCTGGAAACTTTCCGGCTCCGGAGGCGCCGGCGGTTCTGTCGGCTCTGTGGGTTCAGACGGTTCCGTAGACTCGGACGGCTCTGTGGGTTCAGAGGGCTCCGTGGGTTCAGATGGCTCCGTGGGTTCAGATGGCTCTGTAGGCTCGGACGGCTCTGTAGGCGCAGAAGGCGTTGTAGCCTCAGTTGTTCCGGGCATAGTGGGTTGGCTTTCCTCTCCTGTTGCAAAAACGCCAACAGGAAGCATTATCGACAGCAACAACGCAACAACTATTACAAATGCACCAACTGTCTTTAACTTCATTTGTCCAACCTCCGGAAATCGAATTTGCTGTTATTATACCAGAACTTGTCTTAATTTGCAAGTGGCATTATTATAAATAATTACAAAATTGTAACTATTTTTTGATTGAAAAAGTTTTCCTTTTCTTTCATTTTATGGAAAAATCCAAGTTTTTATCATCCATTTTCGCTGATAAACATAACATTTTAAAGAAAAAACATATAAAAACATTTGCTTTCTGTCTGTCAATATGGTAAACTGTACGAAAACAGCGGAAGGAGGTTACCGCAATGAACGAAAAAAGGGCACTCATTGCGATGAGTGGCGGCGTGGACAGTTCGGTTGCCGCCTATTTGGCGCAGAAATCCGGCTTCACCTGCATTGGCGCAACAATGCGTCTGTACGAAACACCGGGATGTGTCACCGACAACGCTGAGGATGCCCGTAAAGTATCGGAAAAGCTGGGAATACCCTTTTGCATTTTAGACTGCCGGGACGCCTTTCGCTCTCAAGTAATGGATCATTTCGTTGACGCCTATGAATGCGGTTTAACACCGAATCCCTGTATCGTGTGCAACCGATGCCTAAAATTCGGCGCTTTGCTGGACTATGCAAAGTCCATCGGCTGCTCCTATCTTGTCACTGGGCACTATGCCAGAGTCTCCTTTCATCCCCAGTCCGGGCGATGGGTTCTGCAAAAAGCGTTGGATGAAAGCAAGGATCAATCCTACTTTTTGTACAGCCTGACCCAGGATCAGCTGTCTCACATCCGCTTTCCCTTAGGGGAGCTTACCAAATCAGAAGCCCGGGAAATTGCTCAGCTGCAGGGCTTTATCAACGCCCGCAAAAAGGACAGTCAGGACATCTGCTTCGTTCCGGACGGTGACTATTTTTCTTTTCTTCAGGCATATACCGGCAAAAACTACGCTCCCGGCACCTTTCTTGATTTGGATGGCAATGTGGTGGGAACCCACAAAGGCGCTGTCGGATATACATTGGGGCAGCGCAAAGGTCTTGGTATCGCCTTAGGAGAGCCGGTATACGTTTGTCAAAAGGATATGGCGCGCAACACCGTCACTGTTGGTCCTAATGGGGCATTGATGCACCGCTCCCTCCAGGCAAAGGATTGGTTCTGGCATACCGTTGATGCTTTGAATGCACCGATGCGTGTTCTGGCAAAAGCCCGGTCCCGAATGGAAGAACAGCCGGCTGCGGTTTATCCGGAGGAAAACGGCTTCGCCCGTGTGGAATTTGACAGTCCTCAGCGAGCCATCACTCCCGGACAGGCCATCGTTCTCTATGATGGCGATACGGTTGTGGGCGGCGGCACCATCACAGAAGTCTGGTAATTGCATAGAAAGAGGCCTGTTGCAAGCACTGCAACAGGCCATTTTTTATTTCTTCTGTAAATACTGCTCCCAGATAAATTCTGTTTCCACCTTTTTCAGCCCAAAGGCAGCGCGAATTCCCTCGCAAATCCGCCGGAGCTTTTCCTGTATCACCGGGGCGCGGAAGTATTCTTCATTGCCGGAGGTACAGGCATATTCCATAATACGGGCCCGGTCCTCCTTGGCATAGCTCATGGAAAACAGGTCGATAAAGTAACGGTTATCCCCTTCGATATGGGTTGTATCGGTCCGCTCCAAGTTTTCAATATAACTGTTGTCATAGGTAAAACCGGAGGGATTCAGTGTATTCCACTCATAGAATACGGAGGTTTTACTCAGCACACGCCAATCGATAAAATGAGCCACTGCGTGGTAGAAGTTCTGTTCAAAGCTCTGATCGGTTGTCAGCGCCAGCACCGGAGTATCTCCCTTCCAATATTGGATGCAGGGTGAATCCGGCAGCGTTCCCCACTCCGGGTCGCCGGAAATTTTCTGCACCAATGCAATTTTCAGGTTTCCGTCAGGCGTTTTTTCAAAAAAACCATCAGGGAACCCAGACATCAGCTTCTCCAACCACGGCAGATAAAGCTGATAAGCCTGAACAAGGTATTCTTCTGAAAAAACATAGTCCTCCGGTGCAGCAGAAATTGCATCCTTCCAAATCAGAATGTCCACACCGAACTTTTTCCCCAGTTCGTCAGCCTGCAGCTTCAGTTCTGCCAGTGCCTCCTCATTGGGAGACTCGGCCGTATACATGGGCTCTGTGTAAACCGTTTCATCATTTAAGGTATTTTTCTTTGCATTCCAATGGTAAAGCTTTTCATTTTCTTCCGTCCGGCACAGCAGCCAAACACCGCCCTTACCATCCCCCTGCACGCTCAAAACCGCTGTAGCGTCCTTGATTTCAAGCATTGCCTGGCGCTTTCCGCTTTCCAAATCGTAGTATTCCAGGCAAGAAGCCTCTCCTTCTGCCACCGTGACAACAGCATGATCCGTATGTAACCAGTAGGGCTTATTGCTTCCGCCTTCCGGCCAAAGTACCTGCTGATGCTCAGCATTGCCAAATTGCAGCTGTCCAACGCCGCCCAGATCCCGGGGCAGGAAATAGGAATTTTCCTTTGTCTCCAGTTTTTGCAGATAAGCTCCCTCGTACGCAACCAAACCGGAGGCGCTGTCCAACAAAACAGTCTTTTCCTCACCTTGCTCGGTCTGCATCACGCAGCGCACCAGCGTTCCGTTATGCAAAACACCGGTTACTTCCTGCTTGTACATATACTGCTCTTTCAGCAATCTGGAGATATTCGTCTGCAAATCCAGAGCGTTGATGCCCTTTTCCGTACAATAGTAAAGCATTTTCCATTCCGGAGAAAGGTAGGCGCGGCCTTGCACCTCTTCCGGCAAGTACATCCGGCCAATCTCCACCAGCTGATGATTGAGAAAAACCACAGACCGGCTTTGGTCATCGTAGTAACCGATACCCTGATCGGTTAGCTGCAGCTGCTCCACGGTAGGTGTTACATTTTCACCCATAGAGACAGTTCGAATCAGTTCCAGCCGCTCTCCCCCATATAAAGAGAGCAGTCCTCCCCCGTTCTTCTGTTGCAAAAGCAGCAGGTTGTTCCCCAATGGGATGCAGCCATAGTATTCTTTTCCTTCCAATTCGAAATAGCGCACGGCACCGGCGGTTTCCTTCTCAATGTCGCTGTCCGGTACATAAAGCCCGGGAGTGGTGATTGGCTCCGTTGCCGTAGATGAAGGATTGCCCACTGGGTCCGTAGGCGTTGCTGTATTCTGGCTGCATCCGCACAGAAGCAAAACCAGAAGCAAAAGTACGCCAAACAATCGAACCATATTATTGCCTCCTTGCAAGCGTATAGTCATCGCCCTGGCGGTAATAGGGGCAGCGATTTCTGCCAGAGCTAAAGAAACGATAAACCTCGTCCTCGTCAAGGTCCATCATACAGAAATACTCGTCATATTCCTCATCATAGTCGTAATACCAACAGGTATCGCATTCACATTCCATTGGCATCCTCCAACAAAACAATACGAAAATTGCCGTTTTCATACACGACACAGCTGTGACTTCCGTCCTTGGGAATAGATACGCTTCCAGGATTCACGCACCGGATGCCCCGGCGCATTTCATCCATTTTAATATGGGTATGTCCGGACAAAAAGACACTTCCAACCGGTAAATCCGGCAAAGCATCAGGACTGTCGTGATGTCCGTGGGTCAAGTGGAAAATTGTTCCATCCACGGTGAGCCTTGCAAAATCCTCCATGCAGGAAAAGAGCAAAACCATCTGGTCCACCTCTGCTTCACAGTTTCCCCGCACCGCAACAATGCGGTCACGATGCTCTGACAGCATCGTAATAACTTCTTTCGGAGCATATTCCCGGGGCAAGTCATTGCGCGGGCCGTGGTACAGCAAATCTCCCAACAGCAGCAGCTTTTCAGGCTTCTCCTGCGCCACTACTTCCATCAATTTGCGGCAATAGTACGCAGAGCCATGTATGTCCGAAGCAATTACCAGTTTCATCATTTCTCCTACCGTGATGCCAGATACTGCATCACATCAAATGGCTTGATTTTTTCATCCTTACGCAAATACAGCGGATGATGGGGATGACCCTTTTTCGTTACAGCACCGGCGCAATACCAGCGTGCGCCATAGGTCTGCCCTGCCTCCACCATATCCCGAAGGCAATCCGCCAAATAATCTCTTTTTTCGATAATGGCACCCCACGCCGCCCAAACTGCCGGTTTTTCGGAAATGGACAGCACGTAACGGAATGCCTCCAAGTTTTCCTTATGGAGCAAGGGATTGCACACCTTTTCCATCGCATCCGGGTTGGTTGCACGCTGGGCATACACATTGAACATAATAAAGCTGTCAAACCCATTTCCAAGTGCAATGCGCTCCACAGATTTCAGCGTATTGTCCAGTGCATCCGGCGCGGCTGTTGAAGGATTGATTCCAATGCAAATCAAGGGATTTTTTCCCCGTGTACCTAAAATATAGCGGTATTCCGAATAAAAGTTGGGCGCATACAGCCACTTTTTAACATCATACGCTGCATCAGGCTGGTTGGCAGCAGCCAGCGCTTGCTGAAAGGTTACCAGCTCCAGCTGTGCGGTATTGCCTTTTGGAATGTGCATTATGATTCCTCCATTTCCGGAAACCAACGGCAGTTGCCTGCATCGTGGAAGGGGCAGTCCTCTGCCTCCAGTCCCTTCTGCCGGCACCAGCCCGCGAAAGCCGCATCCAAGAAGGAATAGGCACCCTTCATATTGGACTGAACGGATATGGTTTTTCCGTCTTGCAAATAGAGCTCCACCATAATATTTTTGGCGGATAATTGATAAAGCTTTTGTCCTTGAATGGCATCAAAGGAACAGGTAACTGCCTTTTTGCCAAAAGCGGAGTAAACAAAGCTATCCTCATCATAGTAAATGCCAAAGCTCAGGTAATATACCACCAGAGCAATGCCCAGCAATACCACAAAGCCGCCGCAAATCAACAGCATCACATTACTGCCGGCAAACCGGAGCAGGAAAATCCCGCCCGCCAAAGCAAGAATCAGACCTGCCCCGCCGTAGTGCTGGTTAAGCCGCACTGATAAGCCGCTGCGGTATTGCGCTTTATTTCTGAAAATGCCGGCAACTCCCTTGTCCACCAAAAAGCAGACTCCAAAGGTGACAACACCTATTATCAAAACAAGTAGAATCTCCATATTCTCCCCTAACCTATGCCCACAGCACCACATCTACGGGAACATCAAACTCCTCCGCAGGAAGCTGAGGCAAGACCTGAAAGCTGTAGCACAGTGCGATTGTGGGATGATGCGGCTCTGTCGCTAAAAATTTGTCGTAGAAGCCACCGCCATAGCCCATCCGGTGTCCTTGCCTATCAAAAGCAAGCCCAGGCAACAGCACCAACGCCGTCGGGTCATCGGCCACGGGCTCATCCGCAATGGGTTCGGGAATGCCGCAGTAGCCCTTTTCCACCTGAGATAAATCCGTCAGATAAATAAACTTCATCTGTTCCCCATATACCTTGGGAACTGCCACTTTCTTCCCGTCTGCCAGCGCCTGTGCCAATATCGGCGTTGTGCGAACCTCTTGGTTATAGGGCAGATAGCCATAAATTGTTTTAGCCTGCCGGTACAATTCCGATGACAAAAACAGCTCCCCCAGCTTTTCACTGGATTGCTGGATTTCCTCAGCGGTCATTGCTTTTTTTAATTCACGAATCTGCTTTCTTATCGTCGCTTTGTCCATTTTTTACCTCAGCACCCGATACAGTCCGGAACATCCGGAACCAAAGAATAATTGACACCTGACCGGGGATTCCCAGCAAGAAAATCTTCCACAAATGAATGTTCAGGAACGCAAACAGTACCATATAGACGCACAGCAGACTGCTCCACATCAAGACGGAAATCAGCGTCCGGTTGCTTCTGAAGTCATGCCACGCGGAGCGCAAACTGAGCCGCACAATGGCATCCGCCGGAACCGCCGCAAAAAAGGCAAGCCAGGATTTTGCAATGCCCAGCGAGGACAGCACCACATAAGTCAGCAGCGCAACGAACCACACCAGGATAGAGGACAGCCAGACAATAATCCGCTTGTCCGCCTTGCGCTTCAGCGTTTTTTGCACCACCTGATTCATCACATTTTGAACCGGTCCCGTATGCTCCGGCAATGCGTTGGGGTCTGTCAGCAAAACGTCTACAGAAACATCCAACTCCTGCGCAATCGATACCAGTGTCAGTACATCCGGTACGGACTCTCCCCGCTCCCATTTGGAAACAGCCTTATCGGAATAATTCAGTTTTTCAGCCAGACCGGCCTGGGTCAAGCCCTGCTTTTTACGCAGCAGTGCAATATTGGTGCCAATCTGATATTTCAGGTTTTCATCCGCCATTGGAATTCCTCCAGTATATATTCCGGTACATTATACCAAATTTTCTCAGGTTTTGCAACTGTTTGCGCAGAGCAATAAAAAAGTCTGCCGCATTAGCGGCAGACTTTCCTTTATTCTTCTTCAAAAAGTCGCTGAGAACAGTATTTGATGATGGCCCTCCGGGTAATAATGCCAATGAAGGTATCCTTATCGTCCACCACCGGAACAAAGTTCTGTGTACTGGCGCGTTCCACCAATTCGTGCATGGAAGTTGTCACCCGTACCGGCACATTATCCTTCTTTCTGGAAATCTCTATAATCCGATGGGCTTCGGCCTGGCGCATATCCATATAGCACATATTCTTGATGCCCCAAAGCAAATCGCCCTCTGTTAATGTACCCCGATATTCTCCTCGTCTATTTAAAATTGGCAAAGCCGCAAAGCCTGCCGCTTCCATCTTTTCCAGCGCTTGACGCATTGTATAGTCATCGTAAAGATGAGCACACAATGCCTTCGGTGTCAAGAAAAACAAAATGTTGTTATTCATAAATGCTCCTTCACAAAAGCTACATTATCGGGTGCTCTCACCACAGTTTTATTATAGCATAGATTTTCAAAAGAAGTAGACAAATAATTCAAAAAGTACGATTTTGACCGCCGAAAAAAACTGCTGTTTTTTGTTAAGATTGCACAACAGCCTCATCAGTTGGCTATCTGACGCAAAAAGAGGCTCGGGTCTACCGAGCCTCTTTTATAAAATCACTTTTATAAAATCACTTTATCCTATAGCCGGGAAAATACTCCTCTACAAAATCCACCTTTTCTACCGCAAAGGACTTTCCGTTCAGGTGTTCCAACGCACCGGCATCTGTTGTAAAGGAAAAAGTCAGCTTGTAGGAATACAGTGCCTGATAATGGCGTTGGGCCTGCTTATCCAGCTTACCGTATTTACCATCTCCCAGCAGCGGATGACCGCTATGGGCAAATTGGGCACGAATCTGGTGGGTTCTGCCGGTAATGAGCTCACATTCCACCAGAGAAAGACCCTGACGCACCGCCAAAACGCGGTAATTGGTCTGGCAGGTTTTCGCCCCCGGCTGCGGTGAATCAGTGACAAACACACGATTCTTCTTTTCATCCTTGAACAGATACCCTTTCAAGCTGCCACTTTCCGGCTTTGGCGTTCCCTCTACGATGGCAAGGTATCGCTTATCCAGCTCTCTGTCCTTGATTTTCTGGTTCATAATCCGCAGCGCCTCTGCCGTTTTTGCTGCAATGACGATACCGCCTGTATTGCGGTCAATGCGGTTGCAAAGCGCCGGTGTAAAGGAGTTTTCCTCCCGGGGTCTCCATTCCCGCTTTTGATAAAGATAGGACTGGATGTGGTCAATCAGGGTGCGCCCATATTCCGCGCCGTCGTGAGGATGCACGGCAACGCCCGGTCGTTTGTCCACCAAAAGAATCTGCTCATCCTCGTAGACGATATTTAACTTGGGTGATGCCACTGTCAAATAGGCATTATCCTCCCGTGGCTTCTCAAAAAACTCATCGTTGATATACAGCTGGAGAACATCACCGGGCTGCAAGCGAGTATCCCGCTGAACCCTTGCACCGTTGCACTTAATCCGCTTCAGGCGGATATATTTTTGCGCCAGAGAAGCCGGGAGCAGCGGAACTGCTTTTGCCAGAAAGCGATCCAACCGCTGACCGCCGTCATTGGCGCCAATGGTCAGCTCTTTCATGCTTTGCCACCTACTTGGGTGAAGTGGCTGTTCATCTGTTCCGTAAATTCCAAAGCCGCATTATAGCCCATCTTTCGTTGGCGGTTGTTCATTGCCGCCACCTCCAGGATAACAGCCAGATTACGGCCAGGAGTAATCGGAATGGTATTCATAGGAATTTTTGCACCCAGAATCTCCATATATTGCTCCTCAAGACCCAAACGGTCATAGAGCTCCTGTGTATTCCAGGGCACAATATTTACAACCAGATTGATTTCATTTTCTGCTTTGACAGCACCCATACCAAACAGCTTCGCCACATTGATAATGCCAATTCCCCGCAGCTCAATATAATTGCGAATCAGGGCAGGCGCTGTGCCCACCAAGGAATTCTCTGCAATTTTCCGAATCTCAACTGCATCGTCTGCAATCAGCCGGTGTCCGCGCTTCAGCAGCTCCACCGCCGCTTCGCTCTTACCGATGCCGCTTTCGCCGATGAGCAGCAAACCCTCACCGTAAACCTCCATCAACACGCCGTGACGGGTGATACTGGGTGCCAGAGCGGTACGCAGAAAGGTAATGATGCCGGAAACAACCGTACTGGTAGCCTCATTGGAGCACAGAACCGTTACATTGTGCTTTTTCGCCATATCCAGACAGCTTTGCTCCGGTTCAAATCCGCGGGCAAGCAGCAATGCCGGGAATTTATAGGAAAACAGGCGGTCGTAAATCATTGCCTGTTCCTTGGGCGTCATTTTTTCCATATAGCTCATTTCCACATTGCCCATCACCTGCAGACGCATCGGTTCAAAATGGTCAAAATATCCGGCCAACTGCAGACTGGGACGGGCTACATCCTCTACTGTTAGCTGAACAGATTCATAATCCGTCGAGCGGAAGGCCACATTCAGGTGGAACTCCTCCACCAGCCGGGTCAACGCCACATGGTTTGCATCACTCATATCTGCCCACTCCTTTCTTTTTCTCCATTATACTTAGAAAAGCAAAGAATAGCAACACAATTTTTAAAAAAGACCTCCCACAACCGTGGGAGGTCTGCAGATTGATTAGGCCTTGCCTGCGCAGCCCAGAACATTGACGAGCTTGTGACGAACAATCTCCTTAATGTTGGCACGGGCGGGCTTCAGGTACTGACGGGGGTCGAAATGGTCGGGATGCTCATTGAAATACTGACGAATGGTGCCGGTCATAGCCAGACGCAGGTCGGAGTCAATATTGATCTTGCAAACAGACAGAGCAGCAGCCTTACGCAGCTGTTCCTCGGGCACGCCGATGGCATTGGGCATCTTGCCGCCGTTGGCGTTGACCATTGCAACATACTCCTGAGGAACGGAGGAAGAGCCGTGCAGAACAATGGGGAAGCCGGGCAGACGCTTGGTTACTTCTTCCAGAACATCAAAACGCAGTGCGGGAGGAACCAGAATGCCCTGCTCGTTGCGGGTGCACTGCTCGGGAGTGAACTTGTATGCGCCGTGGGAAGTGCCGATGGCGATGGCCAAGGAGTCACAACCGGTGCGGGTTACGAATTCTTCCACTTCCTCAGGACGGGTGTAGGAGGCTGCCTCAGCAGATACATTCACTTCGTCCTCGATGCCAGCCAGAGAGCCCAGCTCAGCCTCAACCACAACACCGTGGTCATGAGCATACTCAACCACCTTCTTGGTGATTTCGATGTTCTCTCCAAAGGACTTGGAGGAAGCATCAATCATAACGGAGGTAAAGCCGCCGTCGATGCAGGACTTACAGGTCTCAAAGCTGTCACCGTGGTCCAGGTGCAGCGCAATGGGAATTTCGGGGCACTCAATAACAGCTGCTTCAACCAGCTTTACCAGATAAGTATGGTTTGCATAAGCACGTGCGCCCTTGGAAACCTGCAGAATAACAGGGGACTTTTCTTCCTTACAAGCCTCGGTGATTGCCTGAACGATTTCCATGTTGTTGACGTTGAAAGCACCGACAGCATAACCGCCGTCATAAGCCTTCTTGAACATTTCAGTAGTAGTTACAAGAGCCATTTCTTCAGTTCCTTTCTTATTTCACGGGATGCCCGTATTTTTACGGGTACATTATATCACAGATTTTTCTGTTTTCAACAGAAATCTTTATCCAGAGAAAAATCTATTAAAATTGACCGATTTCCTCTTTTTTTGTCAGTCGTTTTTGGAGAAAAAATATTGAAAATACTATTTACCTTTCCGGAAAAATAGAGTATAATGCCTACGGAATGTTTTTCCTGAATTAACTGTAAGGAGTGCTATAAAATGAAAATTTCCCCGCTTCAGCTGGCAAGATACCAGTATCAACCCAAATTGCCGGGTATGCTCAGAAACGGAATTTCTGAAATTTGCGTCAAAAACGGCGCACCCACCGAAAGTGTGGCAGACCAGGATAAAATCAAGGCTCTGTTCCCCAACACTTACGGCAAAAACGAAATCACCTTCCAGAAGGGCGCTAACACCTCCAAAGCCAAAAAGCAAGTGGTGGGCGTCATTCTCTCCGGCGGTCAGGCGCCTGGCGGTCACAATGTTATTTGCGGTCTGTATGATGCCCTGAAGGCTACTGACAAGGATAATGTCCTGTACGGCTTCAAGGGCGGTCCCAGCGGTCTGTTGGAAGACAGCTATGTTGTTTTTGATGACGAATACATCAACCAGTACCGCAACACAGGCGGCTTCGATATCATTGGTTCCGGCCGTACCAAGCTGGAAACGGAAGAACAATTTGCTGTTGTGGCAGAAGTCTGTAAGAAGCATGGCATCACCGCCATCGTCATCATCGGCGGCGACGATTCCAACACCAATGCAGCTGTTTTGGCAGAATACTTTGCAGCCCACAACACCGGTGTGCAGGTCATTGGCTGTCCCAAGACCATCGACGGTGACCTGAAGAATGAGGACATCGAATGCTCCTTCGGCTTCGACACGGCAACCAAGACCTACAGCGAAATTGTTGGCAACATCCAGCGTGATGCCAACTCCGCCAAGAAATATTGGCACTTTGTAAAGGTAATGGGTCGTTCCGCTTCTCATGTAGCTCTGGAAACTGCGCTGCAGACCCAGCCCAACATCTGCCTGATTGGCGAGGAAGTTGCCGCCAAGAAGATGTCCCTGGCGCAGATTACAGATTACATTGCTGATTCCGTTGCAGCACGTGCTGCCAAGGGCTGGAATTTCGGTGTTGCCATCATTCCTGAGGGTATTGTGGAATTTGTTCCCGAATTCTCCGTGTTGATTGCAGAAATCAATGAGCTGTTGGCAGGAAGCAAGGCTGACGCTTTCAACGCTCTGCCCTCCTGGCAGGATAAGTACGCTTTTATCGAGGCCGGCTTGAGCAAGGAATCTATGGCCGTGTTCGCAATTCTGCCGCAGTCCATTCAGCAGCAGCTGTTCCTGGAGCGCGATCCCCATGGTAATGTGCAGGTTTCCCTCATTGAGTCTGAAAAGCTGTTCTCTGCAATGGTAAAGGAAAATCTGGCTGCACGGAAGGCTGCCGGTACCTATAACGGCAAGTTCTCTCCCCTGCACCACTTCCTGGGTTACGAAGGCCGTTGCGCTTTTCCCTCCAATTTCGATGCTGATTACTGCTACAGCCTTGGCTATAACGCCTTTATGCTGATTCAGTATGGCTTCAACGGCTATCTGTCCAAGGTTTCCAACCTGAGCAAGCCTGCCGAGGAATGGATCGCCGGCGGTATGCCCATCACCAAGATGATGAACATAGAACGCCGTCACGGTCACGACAAGCCCGTTATCCGCAAAGCTCTGGTAGAGCTGGACGGAGCGCCCTTCAAGTTCTTTGAAGCAAACAGAGAGACCTGGGCAGTCGAAACCTGCTATGTCTACCCCGGTGCTATTCAGTATTTTGGACCTACCGAGGTCTGCGACCTGACTACCAGAACCCTTGCTTTGGAAAAAGCTTAATAAGGCAACAAAAGATGCCCGCCATCCGGCGGGCATCTTTTTTATCAATATTGAGTTGGCTTGATATGCCAGATTTCCTCAGCGTACTGACGGATTGTACGGTCGGAGGAGAATTTTGCGCCGCTGGCAATGTTCATAAGACACTTGCGGCCAAAGCTCATTCTGTCAGCATAGTCCCGGTTCACCCGAAGCTTTGCCTCAATATAGGTCAGATAATCCCACAGCAGATAGTAGTGGTCCGCCTTGTGCCAGCCGGTACCGTCCAGCAATGCGTGGTACAGCTCAGCCTGATCGTGGTCCGTGGGTACTGTACCGTCCACCAAAGTATTCACCGCACGGCGAACATGGGGATTATGGTCATAAACCGCACGGGCGCAATAGGCATCTCTGCCGCTGATGATTTCCTGTACCGTTGCACCGAAGATATACTCGTTCTCCATGCCTGCTTCCTGCGCAATTTCCACATTGGCGCCGTCCAGCGTGCCCAGAGTCACCGCGCCGTTGAGCATCAGCTTCATATTGCCGGTACCGGAAGCTTCCGTGCCAGCAGGAGAGATTTGCTCCGAAATATCCGCTGCAGGAATAATGTGCTCTGCGTAGGAGCAGTTATAGTTCTGAACAAAAACCACCTTCATCTTATCGCTGACCTGGGGATCGTTGTTGACCAAATCAGCAATCCGGTTGATATAGCGGATAATCGCCTTTGCCCGGGCGTAGCCAGGTGCAGACTTGGCACCAAAAATGAAAGCAGTGGGCTGGAAGTCGGTCAATTCTCCGTTTTTCAGCCGGAAATAGATGTCCACAACAGACAGCGCATTCATCAGCTGGCGCTTATATTCGTGCAGGCGCTTTACCTGGACATCAAAAATGAAATCGGGGTTCAGCTCCACGCCCTCACGCTCCGCGATAATCTTGCAAAGCTGTTCCTTCTTCTGGCGCTTAACCATATTGAAACGACTGACCATTTCATCGTCAATCATCGGCTTCAGCTCTGCCAGGCGGTCCAAATCCTTCAGAAAATCGCCGCCGATGCTGTCACGGATCAGCTCCGTCAGCTCCGGATTACACAAACCCATCCAACGCCGGGGAGTGACACCGTTGGTCTTATTTTGGAAGCGCTCCGGATAAACAGCATACCAATCCCGGAACAAATCATCCTTCAGAATCTGGCTGTGAATCTCCGCAACGCCATTGACATAGCTGCTCACATAGACGCTCAAATTTGCCATGTGCGCCGTATTGTCCCGAACAATGAACAGGTTGGGATGTTCTTCCTTCAGCTTGCCGTCAATGCGCAAAATGATTTCCACAATCTCAGGAACCACTGTGCGCAGCAAGTCCAGATTCCACTTTTCCAGCGCCTCTCCCATAACTGTGTGATTGGTGTAGGAGAAGGTTTTTTGTGCAATTTCAAAAGCCTGGTCAAAATCCATTCCCTCCGCCATCAGCAAGCGAATCAGCTCCGGAATCGACATTGCCGGGTGGGTATCATTCAGCTGTACCGCAAAGAATTCTGCAAAGCGGCTTAAATCATCGCCGTGGGTAGACTTATAAACCCGGAGCATATCCTGCAAGGATGCAGAGCAAAGCAGATACTGCTGTTTGACGCGCAGACGCTTGCCTTCCCATGTGGAATCGTTGGGGTACAGCACCCGGGTGATGTCCTCCGCCTTGTTCTTTTGTGCCAAAGCCCGGAGATAATCCTGGTCATTAAAGGCATTGAAGTCCAGCTCCTCCTCAGCTTCACATTGCCACAGGCGGAGGGTGTTGATGTTCTGCGTACCATAACCGATGACCGGGACATCATAGGGAACAGCCAGCACAGTATGGTCGGCAAAATGGACCTTGACTGTATGGTGATACCGGCGATAGGACCACGGATCACCAAATTTAGTCCAATCATCCGCCGCCTCACACTGACTGCCGTTCTCATCAAAGCTTTGCTTAAAAAGGCCGAAGCGATACCGCAGACCATAGCCGGACAGCGGAATATTACAGCTTGCAGCACTATCCAGGAAGCAGGCAGCCAGACGACCCAAGCCGCCGTTGCCCAAAGCCGCATCCTCGATTTCCTCCAGACAGGACAAATCCACGCCCCGCTCTGCAAACAGCTTCTTCATCTCCTCCAGAATGCCCAGATTATAGAGGTTGCTGTACACCAAACGGCCAATCAGATACTCTGCCGAAAAATAATACGCCTTACGATCCGGCATTCTGGTGTGCTTGGAGTTGTTCCAGTTGTCAGAAATGGCCATCATCACAGACTGACCCAGTGCCTCATGCAGCTCCTGGGGCGTTGCATCCTTCAAGGATACATCGTAGGTATACTTCAGCTGTGCTTCCGTCCATTTCAAAATACTTACGCAATCATAATTCATCGCTTCATTCTCCATTCTCATATCTGGGAAATCTATACGCGGCCGTATAGTTTTGTCACATTGTAAAGCCGCTGCGGCAGATTGCCTTCAGCGTAGTCATCCGTAACACGCCAAGTCCAGTTGTCACCGGACAGCGTACCGGGGAAATTCATTCTCCCCTCTGCACCAAGGTTCAGCAAATCCTGCATCTGGATGATGCACAATTTTGACACGCTGGACATTGCGGTACGAATGGTACCCCATACCATCCCCTCCTGTGCATTCAAGGCCATATATTCCGTTGCATAGGCCACTGCATCTTTGGGTGCTGTTTCCAGCCATTGGCGCATGGTCATATTGTCGTGGGTACCGATGTAGCACACGGAATTTTCAGAATATCGGTGGGGCAAATATGCCGATGGTTCCCGGGAATCAAAAGCAAATTCCAGCACTTTCATACCGGGAAAACCGCTTTCATCCCGCAAATCCAGCACTTCCTGCGTCAGGAAGCCCAAATCCTCTGCAATGATGCTGATGTGGGGCAAGCTCTTTTTCACCGCATTGACAAAGTCCAGACCCGGACCCTTCTGCCACTGGCCGTTTCTGGCCGTTTCATCTCCAAAGGGAACGGACCAATATGCTTCAAACCCACGGAAATGATCCAGGCGAACCACATCATAAAGCTTTCCGGCAGCTGCAAGGCGGTCAATCCACCAACGGTAATCCTCCGCCTGCATTTCCTCCCAGCGGTACAGGGGATTCCCCCACAGCTGACCGTCCTCGGAAAAAGCATCCGGCGGGCAGCCTGCCACCGAAGTGGGTGTCATATCTTCGTTCAGCTGAAATAATTTAGGATTGCTCCATACATCCACGGAATCATAGGGAACATAGATCGGCACATCACCGATAATTCTCACATCTTTTCCGTGGGCATACTCCCGCAAAGCGCTCCACTGCTTAAAAAATTGGAATTGTACAAAACAGAAAAAGCAAATTTGATCCTTCAATTCCTCTTCTGCCGCAGCGATTGCTTCCGGTTGGCGAAGTTTGACGCCATCGTCCCATTCGTACCAGGGAATTCCGCCATTCTTCTCCTTCAGCGCCATATAAAGGGCAAAATCCGGCAGCCAGCCTTCATTGTCCCGGCAGAAGCTGTGGAAACACGCATCCTGCTGAAATCGGCTGAAGGCTAACCGCAAAACCGCAAGGCGATTCCGGTATTGGAGGCCGAAATCCACCCGTTCCCGGTTTTCTCCCCAGTCAAGAGCGTCAATTTCTTCATATTTTAAAAGGCCTTCCTCTACCAAGACAGGAAGGTCGATCAAATAGTGATTTCCGGCATAAGTAGAGCAGGATTGATAGGGAGAATCTCCAAAGCCTGTCGGGGTTAAGGGAAGAATCTGCCAATTGTGCTGCCCTGCTTCTTGCAGAAAATCCAAAAAAGAAAATGCTTGCTTGCCCATTGTCCCGATTCCATAGGGACCTGGCAAGGAAGTAATATGCATTAAAACGCCGCTTTCACGCATGGTAAAAGCTCCTTTATTCGTAGGTTTTTCACTTTTGACCTTATATAAAATATACCATAAAAGAGTAATATATTTTATGCCGTTTGTCAAGAGAAAGCCATTGAAAAAACACACTTTCCCTGAAATGGGAATAAAAAACAGGCCTGCCAATCGGCAGGCCTGTATGAGATTCTTACGCTTCCAGATTAATGCCGGTCTCCTTGCTGAAGACATGGCAAACATTTCCGCCAAAGGTATACTTGACGGTAGCGCCGGTGGACAATGCAGAGACCTCAGCGCCGGTCATATTCATAGTAGAAACGACCAGAACCACGTCGCGACCCATAGAGGTCACGTGCAGGTGAACGCTGGAGCCCATCATTTCGCCAACATCGATGGTAGCATCAATGCCCTTATCGGACAGGCTGAGGTGCTCGGGACGGACACCCAGAGTAATCGCCTGCTCTTCTACCTCGTTGGCAGCCAAAGCAGCCTGCTTCTCTGCAGACAGCTCTACGGTCAGGTTGTCCAGCTCAACAGCATACTTGCCGTCCTTCTTGATGAGCTTTGCATCGAAGAAGTTCATCTGGGGAGAGCCGATGAAGCCTGCAACAAACAGGTTGTAGGGATGTACAAACACTTCCTGAGGTGTGCCGATCTGCTGAATGAAACCGTCCTTCATAATGACGATACGGTCGCCCAGAGTCATAGCCTCAGTCTGGTCGTGGGTAACGTAAATAAATGTAGTATCAATACGCTCGCGCAGCTTAATGATCTCTGCACGCATCTGATTACGCAGCTTTGCGTCCAGGTTGGACAGAGGCTCGTCCATCAACATAACCTTGGGGTTACGAACGATAGCACGACCGATTGCAACACGCTGACGCTGACCGCCGGACAGAGCCTTGGGCTTACGGCCCAGGTACTGGGTAATGTCCAGAATTTCAGCAGCCTGCTTAACAGCCTTATCAATCTCAGCCTTGGGGGTATGACGCAGCTTCAGAGCGAAAGCCAGATTATCATACACCGTCATGTGGGGGTACAGAGCGTAGTTCTGGAAAACCATTGCGATGTCGCGATCCTTGGGAACGATATCGTTAACCAGACGGTCATCGATGTACAGTTCGCCCTCAGAGATATCTTCCAAACCAGCGATCATACGCAGAGTGGTGGACTTACCGCAGCCGGAAGGACCGACCAAAACGATAAATTCCTTGTCAGCGATTTCCAGGTTGAATTCCTGAACAGCCACAACGCCCTTATCGGTAACCTGCAGGTTAACCTTCTTTTCCTCGGGCTCTTCGCCCTTCTTGGCTTTCTTGGCCTTCTTGGCTTTCTTGCCCTCATCGCCATTGAACGGGTAGATCTTCTTGATGTTCTTCAGGGTTACGCTTGCCATAATTTTCTGACTCTAAATGCACCTAAATTTCGCGTGCACTCTCGCACATCGCCGAGCAAAACAGCGAAGGCATTACGACAGGTCTCCACGCTGCCGCACCGCGAGTCTTGCGGATGTTTTTCCTCCTTTTTTGATGAGCCACGGCTATTTTTGTGGAGTAGCCGTTTTTCACCTAGATACAGGCATTATATCACATTTGTCAATAGGGTTCAATGGTGCATTTCCACAGTTTTTACCCCTAATTTTTGGATATTTCGCCCATTATAGACGAATTGGCACCTGACTGCTGATAGCCATCTCCTCCGATGTGACATCACAGTCCATCGCCATCAGCGTCACACCGGCCTGAAATGCCTGACGCAAGGCCGCACCAAAGGCAGGATCGGTTGCATCATTGGGGTGAAGATACAGAACATCCTTCATCTGAATCACAAACAGAATATAAGCACCGTACCCTTCCCTGACAGCCTGGGTCAAATGTTCAAGATGCTTGACGCCACGCAAGGTAGGTGCATCCGGAAAGGCGCAGACACCGTCATTTTCCAGAGTCACTCCCTTTACCTCCAGAAAGCACTGCTTCCCATCCTTTTCAAAAGAAAAATCAAAGCGGGACTCTCCCCAGGTATATTCCCTGCGCAGATTGGAGATTTCACCCAGACCGCCACTGTACAGCCACTCCTCCACTGCCACATTCGGCGCTTGCGAATCCATATTGATGCAGCGTGTCCCCTTTTCCACAACGATTAAATCGTACTTGGTTTTTCTGGTGGGATTGTCGCACCTTTGGCACCAGACCTTTGCGCCGGCAGGCAAAAGCTCTTTGCATCTGCCGGTATTTTTCACGTGAACCGTCTCTGTCTTGCCGTCAATTTCCACATAGGCAATAAACCGGTTGGGACGCTCCAGAAACACGCCCGGTACCATATTGCTGTATTTCATATTCGTCCCCCTTCGACTTTTTTTACAGTATAGCACACGACGGGAAATATCGCAATCCGTGTTGCTTTTTCATGCCCCTGCTGATATAATAAAAATCGAATGGAGGGAGATTTTCATGATAAAGCATAGAGTCCGTCAAATATTGCCCCGTATTGTTATTGTTCTGCTTATTTTAGCTGTGGTAATCGTCGCCGCAGCAGTTGGAATCAGTGCCTATACTGTCCATCGCACCTCCGGTCGTATCCTCTCAGATGCCGATGCTGCAAAACTAGAAAATGTGGACTGTATCCTCGTTTTGGGCTGCAAGGTTCATTCTGACGGCGAGCCCAGTGCTATGTTAGAGGATCGCTTAAAACAATCCGTTGCACTCTATCAAGCCAATGCCGCTCCCAAACTGCTGATGAGCGGCGACCACGGTCAAGAATCCTATAACGAAGTGAAGAGTATGCGTCAATACGCCATTGACTGTGGCATTCCCTCCTCTGATGTCTTTATGGACCACGCCGGTTTTTCCACTTATGAAAGCATCTATCGAGCCAAAGAGGTTTTTCAGGCAAAGAAAATCATCATTGTGACCCAGCAGTATCACCTCTATCGTGCTTTATACGTTGCAGAAGCGCTGGGCGTAGAAGCCTACGGCGTTTCGGCAGATTACCGTCAATATGCTGGCCAGACGATGCGAGAGCTGCGCGAAATATTAGCCCGAGACAAAGATTTTTTTACCTCTGTTTTTAAGCCCCATCCAACCTACCTCGGCGATGCCATCCCCATTAGCGGCGACGGAAATCTAACCAACGACGAATGACCCTATTACTTAACTCTCCGGTCGGGAGCGTCAAGTAAATTAAAATTCCCGATGCAGTTTGCACCGGGAATTTTCCTTTTCCATTACTTTGCAGCCAGAGACTTGCGGTATTTCTCGCTCTCCCAGTTGGCAATGAACTGCTTCGCAGCCTCGCCCATTGTGGAAACGGTATAGCCCGCCTTCTTGATGTTTTCCATAATGAAGAACACCGCACTCAAAGTCTCCACCAGAGTCTGCGCCTTCTTCTGGGGCATCTTCATCAGCATCTGACCGGTCTTGCTGCTGGCAACACATTGACCGTCTGCCAATTCCTCAGCATCCATAAAGAAGGTATCCACCAAAAATACCATCTGGTCGGGATACAGCGGCTCTTCCAGCAGGGACTTCTGGGTATGGACACCGCTTTGCAGCTGCTGACGCAGATACGGAGCCGCCGCAGCGTAGATGCCGGCGGCCATTTCTTCCACTGCCGTCGCCGGGAAAGAATCTCCGGTCAAGCCGAACTGCTTCGCCAGCCGCTCATTGGCATCCGCGTGAATTGCCAAGCATACATCCGCATCGTCATCGTGGACAATGATGCCGTGATTCTGCATCAAAATTACAGAAGGAAGCTTACCTGTCTCCTTCTCCACCCGGCGCAGCTCGTCCCGGATGGCAAAAGTCAAATTGGCACCGGGGTCTGTATAAGGTACCCAGCCCCAAGTGTAATCCGCACCTTCAAACGCAACCTTTGCAATGTCACAGCAGCTTTCAGAGCAAGCTGCAAGATTGGCATAGACACTGTGGGTATGAAGCACAAAGGTCTTCAAAATGGAGTGGAAGCCAGCCTCCACCGAGGGGCGCAAGGCCGCCAGGCCCTCAATGGTTTTGGTATTTTCCTTGGCACAGCTTGATCCCTGCTTCTCCACATCCTCCAGCTGGGAAGGCTCATTGTTATAATAGAAATTCCGCAAATTCTTGGCATCCATAACGGCATAAGCCTTGTCCACATCAATATCCTTCAGGCAATAGCCGGAGGCCTTGATAGCCATCAGACCGTCTGCCAGCTTAACGGAGGTATTGCCGCCGCCGCCCTGCACATAGTCAGCACGCGCACCGGCTGCCCGGGACATTTTTGTAAAATCTGCAAGCTTTTGTGCATTCTTTTCAAAAAACATATTCCATCATCCCTTCTTACTGACGCTTCAGCAGGACTTCCTGCTCATAGGTCTTGACACTTTCCAGCCACTCACCATCGCAGGGAACACCACAGCTGCGGCAATATTCGTCCCAAATCTCGCCAAAGGGCAGCGTCTTCTGCTCCTCCTGACGGACCAGCAAGGCTGTCCAGTCACCATTGTCCTGCACCTGCTTCAGTTCCTCATTGGGGCAGGTCAGTGCAAACAGAAGTGCCTTCTGGAAGTTACGCAGACCGACTGTCCAGGCCGCAATGCGGTTGATGGATGCATCAAAATAGTCAAGAGCCAGCTTGACACTGCCGTCCAGGCCGCCACAGCGCACAATTTCCTTTGCGATTTCCTTGGTCTCGTCATCAAACAGCACCACATGGTCAGAGTCCCAACGGATGGGGCGTGTGACATGCAATGCAATCTCCGGGAAGAACGCCAGCAGGGCGGGAATCTTGTCGGAAACCACCTCGGTGGGGTGATAGTGACCGTTATCCATCAGGGGGATGCACTTATCGTTGTTCTTGGCCGCATAGCTCAGGCAGAACTCCGCCGAACCAACGGTATAAGCCTCCACACCAATACCGAACACCTTGCTTTCCACGCAGGGCTTGACCTTGTTGAAATCAAAGGGCTCGCTGAGAATCTCATCAATGGATTCCTTATACCGAACTCTGGGACCCATCCGGTCAGCGGGAACATCCTTAAAGCCGTCGCCGGTCCAGATGTTCATCACACATTCCTGTCCCAGCTCTTCTGCCAGGTACTGGGAAATGCGGATACAGGCCTTGCCATGGTTGATCCAGAACTTCCGAATCTCGGGATCGGGAGAGGACAATGTCAGGCCGTTAGCCTTGGGATGAGAGAAGAAGGTGGGGTTGAAGTCACAGCCCAGACCTCTTTCCTTGCAGAAATCTACCCATTTCTTAAAATGCTTGGGTTCCAGCTGATCCCGGTCTGCCCACTGGCCATCCTCAAAGATGGCATAGCTGGCGTGCAGGTTCATTTTCTTCATACCGGGGCACAGCTTCAGCACCATATCCAGGTCAGCCATCAACTCCTCCGGAGTGCGGGCTCTGCCGGGATAGTTGCCGGTGGTCTGAATACCGCCGGTCAAGGGCTTGCTGGGGTCCGTATCGAAGCCCCGGACATCATCGCCCTGCCAGCAATGCAGTGCAACAGGAACCGTCTTCAGCTTTGCGATTGCGGCATCGGTATTGACTCCCAATTTCGCATATTTTGCTTTGGCATCTGTATACATAAGTAGCCTCCTAAATTACATGCTGTATCTGATTTAATGAAAATTTTACCTTTTTCATTTTACCGCAACAATCCAAAACTGTCAACACATCTGATGCACTTTTCAAAAATCCGTTGATTATTCGAAGCAGTCGTGATACAATGCAGGAAAACAGAAAATCGGAGGTTTACAGGATGGATTACAAAAAACTGCAAAACGGAAGCGACATTCGCGGTGTCGCATTGGAGGGCATTGAAGGTCAGCACATCAACTTGACGGAGCAAGCCTGTAAGGACATTGGCCGTGGCTTTGCGCTGTGGTTGATTCAAAAAACCGGGAAAACAACCGGTCTTCGGGTTGCTATCGGTCGGGATTCCCGCTTGTCCGGTGAAACCCTCAGCCGTTGGATTTGTCAGGCAATGGTTGCTTCCGGTCTGGAGATTACCGACTTCGGTATGGCCAGCACCCCGGCAATGTTTATGTCCACCGTCACCGAAGGCTATGCCTTTGACGGCTCTGTGATGATCACCGCCAGCCACCTCCCCTTTAACCGCAACGGCTTCAAGTTCTTCACCTGCGCCGGCGGTCTGGAATCTGCTGACATCAAGCAAATTATTTCCTTTGCAGAAAGCGATGCAACAACCGGTCTGCCTGCCGGCAAGCTGGTTGGCGGCGAATTTATGGATACTTATGGCAAAATCCTTGCCGACAAAATCCGTTCTGCCACCGGTCTGGAGCGACCGCTGGAGGGCTTCCGTATTGTGGTAGATGCCGGCAACGGCGCAGGCGGTTTTTATGTAGATAAGGTTCTGAAGCCCTTGGGTGCAAATACAGAGGGCAGCCGCTATCTGGAGCCGGACGGCAGCTTCCCCAATCACATTCCCAATCCCGAGGACAAAAAGGCGATGGAAGCCATCACGGAAGCCGTGAATGCAGCCAAGGCCGACTTGGGCATTATTTTCGATACCGATGTGGACCGGGCAGGCGCTGTGCTTTCCGACGGAAGCGAACTGAACCGCAACCGGATTATCGCAATGCTGGCCGCTATTTTACTGCGGGAGCATCCCGGCACCACCATTGTCACAGACTCCATTACTTCCACCGGCCTCGCCAAGTTTATTGAGGAAAAGGGCGGCGTCCATCACCGCTTCAAAAGAGGCTATCGCAATGTGATCAATGAATCCATCCGGCTCAATGCCCAAGGGCAGGACAGCCAGCTGGCTATTGAAACCTCCGGTCACGGAGCGCTGAAGGAAAACTATTTCCTGGACGACGGTGCTTATCTGGTGACCAAGCTGCTGATTGAATTGGCCCGCGGAAAGAAGGAAGGCTATACACTGGAATCCTTGATTGCCTCTCTGGAAGAACCGGCGGAAAGTGTGGAATTCCGTATGAATATCCTTCTGGAGGATTTCAAAGCCTACGGACAGAACGTCATTGATGAATTGACCGCCTATGCCCAGACACAAACCGGCTGGAGTCTTGCACCCAGTAATTATGAGGGAGTTCGGGTCAATCTGGATACAGCGCACGGAAACGGTTGGTTCCTGCTTCGTCTTTCTCTCCATGACCCCCTGCTGCCGCTGAATATCGAAAGCAACAGTCCCGGCGGCGCCAAGAAAATTGCCGCAGAGCTTGCCGGCTCCATTTCCAAGTATGACAAGCTGGATGCCCAAAAGCTTTTGGATTTCGTAAAATAAATGAAAAGCCGCTGAGGAACTCCTCAGCGGCTTCGCTTATAGGGTGATTTCAAAAATTCTTGCCTGTTCCTCTTCCGTGAAATGAATTGTCAGAGAATCGGATGTAAATGTGTACTTTGTGGGTAGGCTGTTGGGATATGCAACTGTGATATTTTTTGCGGTAATTTCCGGCAGCGGCAGAGTCACATCCTTATCGCCGTGGAGATTCCAGACAGCCAAATAGACCTTGCTTTCCGTTTTCAGGCCGGCCGCCACCAGAGTGTCCCCAAAGCAGTTATATCCCTTGGGCAGATAAGGTGTGGCTGTCAATTTGTCAGCATTGGTACGGTTGTAAAAATCAATACCCTCCCGGATAAGCGCCTGCTTCTGCTCATCCAGCAGATGAATACGGGAAGCCAAATGCACCCGTCCCAGCAAAGCATTGACCATATTCAAGACTACCTTCTCCGGTGGCGTTAAAGCATCCACGCCATCATCCAGCCCTAAATTATAGGTGCGCGTATCCACCGGATAGCTCCAAACTGCCGCCTGTTCCGGCAACACTGCCATCAGCACATTGCCCATAATATAGGGATAATGCATATAATTGATCTGATCAGAGGTAGAAAGCAGATGGAAAATGGATAATGACTTGTAATCCATCCGCTGACCGCCCATTGCACAGCCCTCAAAGATGACATTGGGATGACGCCGGGTCATTTCTTCCGACCAGGCTGTATAGGCGAGGATATGATCTTCCAGACCTGCGCCCAAGCTGGTGGAGCGGGCATCTGTTCCCAATCCGGGATTGGGTGAGCCATCAAATTTAATGTAGTCACAGCCATATTCCTGAACCATTCTGTCAATGGTGGCGGTCATATAATCCCGCACCTTTTTTTGACGGTAGTCCAGCAAATAACCGGTGCCATTGAAGATTTTTTTGCCATTTCGGGCAAGGAAGCATTCGTCCCCGTAATAATCCAGCATTTCCTGATTTTCACAGCCCACAACCTCCGGAGAAACCCACAAACCAAATTTCATTCCAAGGTCGTGTACCGCATCCGAAACAGACTTCAATCCATTGGGGAATCTGCCTCTGTCCTCTTTCCAGGTGCCAAACAGCTTGTACATACTCAGCTCATTGTCCGCCTTTGCGGTGCTTTGCCAGCCACAGTCAATCACATAATAGTTGACCCCGGCTTTTGCTACATAGGGAGCGGTTTTCAGGGTTCTGTCCTCAAAGGGATTGTCCCAGGAATAATGCATATACTCGTTAAAAACTGTGGGCAGATTCTTTTCCGCTTCACATTGCGGCTTCAGATGGCGGCGATAACGGGTAATTTCCGCTGCAACGCTGTTGACGCTCTTGCCATAGCACAGCGCAACAGGGACGGTTCGATAGCTTTGCCCCGGCTGCAGAATCCGATTCCAGGCGTGGTGGTATGCATTCGGTCCGCCCAACTGCAAAGCAAACATATTCGATACAGTAGCAACTTCCACATACCAACTGCTGTACGACTCAATCTGGAACATAAAGAAATCACTGGTTTTCCGATTCTCCAAAATTCCCTGCGGAATATAATCCAGAGAAGAAACATTGCCCGCATTGATCATCTTATAGATGCCGTTATCCCAATACAGTCCCAAATCATAGAGAGAACGCACATCGGGCATTGCTTCCGTATACCGCGCATTGGTGAAGCGGTGAAGATACCAATCCTTATGCTCTTTTACCACATCCCGGCCAAAATTCAATCCAAAGGTGTTGGCAAGCTCCAGGCATTGCTCTTCATCGGAAATATTCGTAAGCTCCTGTGTAATGCGAATAGCATTGGTATCTCCATAGCTTTCATAAGTGGAAACAACCTGCACCTTGTCATTCTTCTGGACAATAACCAGACGGTTTTCCTCCAGGGTATGAGATACATATTTCAGAGCCTTTGTCTCGTTTGTTGTAACATGGCGGTAACGCCCGGAGGATTCGCCGCCGGCAAAATCCAGAACAGGCGCCTTTAAGTAAGGGTATTCCTGCTCAGCATCACGATTGTCTACCGTCCAGAACTTTACCAGGCAAACTTCCCCATTGGAGCTAATGTTAAATATAAGATCTCCAAATTGAATTTCCATTTCGGCTCTCCGCCTTTCTCAAAGCATTTATGCCTTAATAGTAGTCCACAGCTTTTCAAATGTCAAGAAATTTCCTGGTCCTATAAAGCAAAAAAGCCATCCCTTCCGGGATGACTTTTTTATGGTGGAGACTACGGGACTCGAACCTGTGACCTCATGCGTGTGAAGCATGCGCTCTAACCAGCTGAGCTAAGCCTCCAAATTGGAACAGGTAAAATTATAGCATACTTTAAAAATTTGTCAACCCTTAGTTTTTTCATTTTCTGCGAAATAGTGCTTCCCTTTTCCCATCATTTATGATATGATGTAAAGTGACAATTTTTGACAAGGAGTTATACTATGAACACTCTTATGAAACGCATAAGCACCGGTCTGCTGGTGCTGCTGATGGTCTTTTCCCTGTTGTCCTTCCATACCTGGGCAGCCGGCAAGATTACGACCACTCCCACCGGCTATACCAGTGCCTCCGATGTAGAATATGTAACCAATTCCAAGGGTTGGATTTCCAACTGGGGTGCCAGAGGTGAGAACTGCGTATTTCTCTCCACTAAGGCTCAGAGTTTTTACACCGGCTCCAATACCTACTCCTCCCTGTCTACCCTCAGCGGTGGCAGCAGCCAGAGCGATGCTCCTCAAAGCGCACTTTACAGCGCCTTGAAGAACTTTATGTCCGGCAAGCACAGCAAGATTACCAACTATGACGAAACGAAGCAAATGTACGCCTACACTGACTGCGTCAGTGGTGACAATTCCAAGCTGTCCTCCTTCTATTCCGGCACGATGGTCGGCAGTTCCTGGGTCTCCGGCGGCAAAACCTGGAACCGCGAGCACACCTGGCCCAACAGCAAAGGTCTGGGTGGTTCTGACGAGAACGACATTATGATGCTCCGCCCCACCGTTCCTTCCGAAAACGGCAGCCGTGGCAACAAAGCCTACGGTGAAAGCGGCAGTTATTTTGAGCCCGGCATTTCCAACCGGGGAGATGTGGCTCGTATTGCACTTTATGTCTATGTCCGTTGGGGCAACACCCAGCGTATGTGGGGAACCAGCGGCGTAATTGAGAATCTGAACATTCTCCTTAAGTGGATGGCAGAAGACCCGGTTGACACCTGGGAAATGGGTCGTAACGATGCCGTGCAGTCCATTACCGGCACCCGGAATGTCTTTGTTGACTATCCTGAGTTTGCCTGGCTGCTCTTCGGTAAGCAGGTTCCTGCCAATCTGACCTCTCCTTCCAACGGTGCTCACAGCGGCACAACACCCAATCCCACAATCCCCACAACCCCCACAACTCCCACAACTCCTCCGGTATCCAGCACAAACTATGTTCAGGTTTCTGCCTTGAATAACGGTGATCAAATCATCATCGTAAATCCTGTTCACAAGAAGGCATTGTCCACCGTCAAAACCGGCTTCTACAACATCGGTATTGACATTTCCTCCGGCTTCCAGGATATCTCCTCCGCCGAAATTTACACTGCAAAGAAAAACAGCGATGGAACCTGGTCCTTTACCACAGCTGACGGCAAAAAGCTGGCTCTGGCAGAGAGCTACAGCTCCATCAACGAATCCGGCAGCAACGACAAATGGGAATTGTCCAGCGCAGGCACAAATCAGTTCTATTTGAAGAATACCGGTCGTGATCTGTATCTGGAGTGGTACGCTGACAAGGATAACTGGAGCGCATACAATCCTGAGCAACTGGATGATTGCTATGCTCTGGCTTTCTACAAGAAGGCTTCCTCCACTGTGACGCCTCCTGTAACGACGCCTACGACTCCCACAACACCTACTACACCTCCTGGGACACAGCCTTCCACTCCTGTGGAAACCCCACTGAGACTCCCACAGCACCCGGTAACGATGTCACACCCACCACACCTCAGAATCAGCCTGCACCGATGCCTACCAGTCCGGTAACACCTCCCTCTGCTCCCCAGCAGCCGGATTACACCTTTATTTGGATTGGGGTCATCGCAGTAGCCGTTCTGGCTATTGGTGGAGTTGCTGTTTTCATTATACTGCGCAGCAAAAAGAGAACCGCACAATAATGTAAAAATAGAAATGCTCGGATGCAGTGCATCCGAGCATTCTTTTATACGAACTGATAACCCTCCGGGCAAGCTTCCAAGCTGCCGGAATAGTAAGCCGCCATCACCTTTTCCAAATCCAGCGCATCCTGCACGCCGGCGGTTTCATAGCACGAATGCATTGCCAGCTGCGGCAATCCAATGTCTGCTGTGGGCACAGAGACATGGGACAGAGAAATATTCCCCAACGTAGAACCGCCGGGAATATCTGCACGGTTGCAATAGGTTTGCACCTTCACACCGGCTTTATCGCACACCTTGCGGAAAATCGCCGCCGACAAGCCGTCGGTACTGTAGCGAAGATTGGCATTGAACTTCAGCACTACGCCTCCATTGACCACAGGAGCATTGTTGGCATCGGCAAATTCCGGATGATTGGGATGAACCGCATGGGCGTTATCTGCAGAAATCATAAAGGAGTTTGCCAGCATAATCTGCTCATCCAGACCCAGACTGTGACAAATTCGTTTCAATGTGGATTCCAGCAGTTTTGAAGCAGCTCCCTGTACAGAGGACGAACCAACTTCCTCGCTGTCAAACACGCAAAGAACGGGAATGCTGCTGCTTTCAGTTCCATTTAGGAAGCCTTGCGTACAGCTCCAGGCGCATTCCAAATCATCCAGAGCTGCGCTGGACAGGTACTCCTCATTCACGCCCCAGACGGTTGCTTTCTGGCGAATATACAGGTACAAATCCTGACCCAGAATTTTCCCGCCTGCCGCTTCTTCCAGCAAAGCATTGAGCTTCCCTGCGGCATCTGCGCCACCCAGCAGTGGTAAGGTATCCACCGCTGGATTCCACTTATACCCGTCATTGGCTTCTCGGTTCATGTGAATGGCCACATTGGGAATCATTGTCAAGTCCCGATCGATATTCACCAGCTTGCTTTGCACACCGGCTTCTGTCTCCACCCACACGCGACCAGCAATGGACAGCGGGCGATCCAGCCACGGTGCCATCAGCATTCCGCCGTACTTTTCTGTAGACAGGCGTGTATATTTGCCTGTCAGCTCCCCATTTTCCTTCACCTTGAAGGTGGGGCGGTCGGAATGGCTGGCGGACATCATAAATCCATTCACAGCCCCTTGCGGAATACGAAACGCCAGCACTGCCGTGCCACCGCGAATCAGATAATACTTTCCCCCCGGCTGCAAATCCCACGCCTTTCCCTCCGAAAGACAGGTGTAGCCGGCTTTATTTAATGTGTCTGCCAGATAATCTGCGGCGTGGTATACACTGACTGCGGCATCCAGGAATGCCATCAGCTTTTTTGTTCTGATATCCATCATTTCCTCCCAGTAGGTTTATTGCAGTTATTTTACACCAAAAGACCACTCCCCGTCAACTATAAATCGAATTGTCGAATTTTGTCGAAATTTGTTGAACGATTGTTTTGATTTATCCTTGCAAAAAATGATACATTATGCTAAATTATAAATGTCGCACACGACATTTACTGTCGTGCTTTTAGGGGATCAAGTTCATTATGACAGGAGAGGAAGTTATGGATAAACGTACAACTGTATTCATTGCCGATAGTACAGAAGAATTTTGCAGTTCTTTATCCGCTGTGTTAAACCGCGCAGACGGATTTCAAGTCATCGGTACGGCCAACGATGGGGAGCTGGCCACACGCTTGATCCAGGAAAAGAAGCCGGATGTTCTGGTTCTGGACTTGATGCTGTCCAAGAAAGACGGCATCAGCATTCTCAAATCCATTGCAGGAATGGAGAAGAAGCCCATTACTCTGGCTACATCTGCTTTCGTCACAGACTATGTCACATCTGCAGTTACCGGTCTGGGGGTTCGGTATCTGATGCAAAAGCCCTGTGATGTGTCTGCAATCGTCGATCGCTTGGAGGAGCTCCGCGGTGGGGAGAACCAGCGGATTATTTCTATGCGGCGGCCTGACAAAAACAGCATTGAGACAATGGTCACCGGCATCATTCACGAAATCGGTGTTCCGGCACACATCAAGGGCTACCAGTATCTCCGCGAGGCCATTATTATTGCGGTGGAGGATATGGATGTGATCAATGCCATTACCAAGGTTCTCTACCCTCAGGTAGCAAAGGCCTTCGGCACAACTCCCAGTCGGGTAGAGCGCGCCATCCGCCATGCCATTGAGGTGGCTTGGGACAGGGGTGATCTGGACACCTTGCAGAAGTTCTTTGGATATACTGTTTCCAACACAAAAGGAAAACCCACCAACAGCGAGTTTATCGCACTAATCGCGGACAAGCTGCAGCTGCAGCTGAAATCCGCAAATGTTGCTCATCTTTGATAAAATACACCCTCGACTGTTGCACACTAGCATCGGCCGAGGGTGTTTTATACTTTGAAGCATACTATCTACGAACCCAAGTAATTTGTAAAAACCGGCAGAATACGATTGACAGAACGCAAAAAAGCATCTATAATTATTCTAGCGTATTAGGGTCTCTTTGACCTAGCAATCTTATTACATATTTGGCTTATTAAGCCACAGGAGGTATTTCATTATGGATGTTTTAAGCAGACTGGCAAACTCCATCGTTGTTCCCGTTGTTGTCATCGACGATGCCAAGGACGCTGTGCCCACCGCAAAAGCGATGGCTGCAGGCGGCATTGACGTGATGGAGATTACTTTCCGTACTGCCGCTGCCCCCGATGCTATCAAGGCTGTTTCCGAAAACTGCCCTGATGTGTTGGTTGGTGCCGGCACCATTTTGAACCTGGAGCAGTGCAAGCTGGCTGTTTCCATGGGCGCAAAGTTTATCGTTTCCCCCGGCTTTGATGCACAGGTCGTTGGCTGGTGCATCGAAAACGGCATCGCCGTTACCCCGGGCTGTGTCACTCCTACCGAAATTACTGCAGCTGTGAATATGGGTCTGAAGGTTGTCAAGTTCTTCCCCGCCAATGTTTATGGCGGTCTGAACGCAATGAAGAACCTGTCCGCTCCCTTTGTCGGCGTAAAATTCCTTCCTACCGGCGGTGTCAACGCAGGCAATATCAAGGAATATGTGGATGCTCCCTTTATCCACGCTGTCGGCGGCAGCTGGGTCTGCCCCAAGGCTGACATTGCAGCCGGTAACTTTGAGAAAATCACCGCACTTTGCGCCGAGGCCCGCAAGGCCGCTAAGGGCGAATAAGAATACCTGTCATTGCGAGCCAGTGCTCACACTGGCGTGGCAATCCCGTAAGTCGATGGAGATTCCCACAGTCACTTCGTTCCCTCGGAATGACACACGCTTTATAATTTATTATTGAAAGGATATAGAATTATGGCAAAAGTAATTACCTTTGGCGAGCTGATGCTCCGCCTGCAACCGTATAACTATGAGCGTTTTGTTCAGTGCGATCACGTAGAATTCACCTTTGGCGGCGGCGAAGCCAATGTAGCTGTTTCTCTGGCAAACTACGGTGTAGATGTTGCCTATGTTACAAAGCTTCCCACCCACGCAATCGGTCAGAGCGCTGTTAATTCCCTGCGCCGCTACGGTGTAGATACTACCAAGATCGTCCGCGGCGGTGACCGCGTCGGCATCTACTTCAACGAAAAGGGTGCTTCTCAGCGTGGTTCTGTCTGTATCTATGACCGTGCAAACTCCGCCATTGCCAAGGCTGAACCCAGCGATTTTGACTGGGATGCAATCTTTGAGGGCGCTGAGTGGTTCCACTTCACCGGTATTACCCCCGCACTGGGCGGCAATCTGGTTGAAATTTGCAAGCAGGCCTGTATCGCTGCCAAGGCAAAGGGGTTGAAAATTTCCTGTGACCTGAACTACCGCGGCAAGCTGTGGACCCGTGCTCAGGCTCGCGAAGCAATGACCGAGCTGTGCCAATATGTGGATGTCTGCATCTCCAACGAAGAGGATGCCAAGGATGTCTTCGGTATCGAAGCAGAGGCTACCGATATTTACGGCGGCAGCCTGAATCACGAGGGCTACAAGTCTGTTGCCAAGCAGCTGGCTGACAAATTCGGCTTTGAGATGGTTGCCATTACCCTGCGCGAATCCCATTCCGCATTTGACAACGGCTGGAGCGCAATGCTGTACAATGTCAAGGACAACGAATACTGCTTCTCCAAGAAGTATGACCTGCACATCATCGACCGCGTTGGCGGTGGCGACAGCTTCGGCGGCGGCTTGATTTACTCCGTTATGAACGGCAAGAGCACCCAGGCTGCTGTGGAATTTGCCGTAGCTGCATCTGCTTTGAAGCACTCCATTGAAGGCGACTACAATATGGTGACTGTAGCGGAGGTTGAAAAGCTGGCTGGCGGCGACGGTTCCGGCCGTATCCAAAGATAAGGAGTATACGCAATGGCAAACGAAGAAATTTTGCAGGAAGAGGAAGAAAACCTCCTGACCCTGACAGACGAAAACGGCGAAGATGTAACCTTTGAATATCTGGACTGTATCCAGTATGCCGATAAGGAATATCTGGTTTTGATGCCCGCTGAGGAAGACTCCAACGAAATCGTAATTCTGGAAGTCCAGCCTGTGGACGAAGAAACCGAAAACTACATTTCCGTCTCTGACGAGAAGGTTCTCGATGAGGTCTACGCCATCTTTAAAGAGCGTTTTAAAGATATCATCACCTTTGAGGACTAAAAAATGGGGCTGTTGCATTGCAACAGCCCCTTGTTTTTTTAATTCCATCCGGTGTCTTCCGATTCTGCCTTCCGACTCCGGTTTAACAGTATTTCCACCACTTGCCGGGTGGGAATATTTTTATACAGCACCGCATAGGCAGCATTGATAATGGGCATATCAACACCCTTCATTTTTGCCAGTTCCCAAGCCGCTTTCGACGCGTAGTAGCCTTCCACCGCCGCTCCAACCTCAGCCATTGCATCCGCTGTACTTCTGCCCTTGCCAATCAAAATGCCGGCTCGGCGATTTCGGGAATGCTGTGATGTACAGGTAACAATCAAGTCGCCGATTCCAGTCAAGCCGGCAAAGGTCTCCCAATTTGCCCCCATGGAAACGCCCAGGCGGGCCATTTCTGTCATGCCTCTGGTAATAAGCATCGCTTTGATATTGTCTCCGTAGCCCATACCGTCTGTAACACCGACACATAGTGCAATAACGTTCTTCAAAGCGCCGCCTAGCTCCGCGCCAACGATGTCAGGATTTGTGTATACCCTGAAATAGTCCGACATAAAGGCGTCCTGCACCAGCTCTGCATCCTTTTGATTCTCACTGGCCGCCACGCAACCGGTAGGCATTCCAACTGCAAGCTCCTCTGCGTGGCTGGGACCGGTAAGGGCAACCACCGGGCGGTGAACCTCCTCCTGCACAATTTGACTCATCCGCAGTAAGGTTCCCTCCTCAATGCCCTTGGTGACGGACACCATCACCGCATCTTCATCTACATAGGGCGCAACCAGCCGGCAAATTTCCCGAATAGCAAAGGACGGGCTGGCAATCACCACCAAACGGCAGCCGGATGCACAGCTGCAATCGTCAGAAACATTCAGTTGTGGCGGAAGCTTTACACCCTTCAAACGGGGGTTATATCCGCTCTTTTTCATCTGTTCTGCCTTTTCCGCAGAACGGGTCCATAGGGTTACCTCATGGCCGTTTTTGCACAGGCATATTGCCAGAGCTGTGCCCCACGCACCGCTGCCAATTACTGCAATTTTCATTTGTTCAAATCCTTATGAATCAGGTGAACCTTTGATTCCTTGCCGGTCACCAGGCGTTTGATGTTACTTCTGTGCATAAAGATGGCCAATACGCCGATAAAAATTCCGCCGCCCATCATAATCCAGTTGCCATAATAAATCACACCAAAGCCCACAGAGCAGGTCAAGGCGCCCAGTACAGAGCCCAGCGAAACATACCGGGTGATGGCAAACGCAATGATGAACACACCAAGCATGACCAACGCAATCCGCCAATCCATAATCAACGCCGCAGTAAAGCCGCACAAAATACCCTTACCGCCCTTAAAGCCGAGCAGCGCCGGAAAATCGTGTCCCAGAGAAACCACGACAGCACCCAGCACCAGACCCTCCTGATAATAGCCGAAAGATTTCAGCATAAATCCGGCGCCAAAGGCGGCCGCTGCTGTTTTCAGCATATCCACCAGTATTACAAGCAGACTGCTCCAGCTGCCATAACTGCGAAAGAAGTTGGTCAGACCAGCGTTTCCGCTGCCATGCTTACGCACATCATCACCGGCAACCAATGCGGAAATGCATACAGAACCGTTCAGATTTCCAAGAAGATAAGCAGTAATTGCTGCTGTCAGCACTGCCAGGACCATAATTACTCCTCCTTATCGCCCTTCTGGCGAATAGTGATGCGAACAGGCGTTCCCTTCAGTCCAAATACCTCACGGATTTGATTTTCCAAATACCGTTGGTAGGAAAAATGGAAGAGCCGCGCATCATTGCAGAAAATCACAAAATGCGGGGGCTTCGTGCTCGCCTGGGTCATATAATAAATCTTCAGGCGTCTGCCCTTATCCGACGGCGGCTGTACCCGAGCGGTGGCATCTGCCAAAACGCTGTTCAGAGCACCGGTTGTGATGCGGCTGGTGTTTTGAGCATGAACATCCTGAATCACCTGAAACAGCCTGTCCACCCGCTGACCGGTCAACGCAGATAGGAACACCACCGGCGCATAGAGCATATAGCTCAGCCCATTGCGCACATCCGCTTCTTTGTCCCGCATCGTATTGGTTTCCTTATCCTCCACCGCATCCCATTTGTTAACCACGATAATTGCCGCTTTTCCGGCCTCGTGTACCAAACCTGCGATTTTGGTATCCTGCTCGGTAACACCGTCATTGGCATCCACCAGAATCAAGCACACATCCGCCCGTTCAATGGCGCTGATGGAGCGCATATTGGAATACCGCTCAATGGCATCGTCCACCTTGCTCTTGCGGCGCATACCGGCAGTATCAATGAAGCAATATTTTCCTGTTTCATTTTCAAAATAGGAGTCAATCGCATCCCGTGTAGTACCGGCTACATCGGACACAATCACTCTTTCTTCCCCAAGAATACGGTTCAAAAGACTGCTCTTGCCCACATTTGGCTTGCCAACAATGGCAACCTTGATGATGTCGCTTTCTTCCTCCTCCTCTTCTTCAGAGGGAATATTCTCCAGTACCCAGTCCAGCATATCGCCGGTACCGTGGCCGTGAATAGCAGAGGTTTCAAACAAATCAGCGATGCCCAGAGAATAGAATTCGTATACATCCGGGTTTACAGCACCAATAGAGTCGCACTTATTGACAGCCAGGCATACAGGCTTTCTGCTCTTGCGGAGCATTGTTGCCACATCCTGGTCTGCGGCAGTGACACCGGAGCGCACATCCACTACCATAATAATGGCATCGGCAAGCTCAATGCCGATTTCCGCCTGGCGGCGCATAAATTTCAGCATCTCGCTGTCCGTTCCCGGCTCAATGCCGCCGGTATCTACCAGAGAGAAATGGCGGTTACACCATTCGCAGTCGCCGTAAATTCTGTCTCGGGTGACGCCGGGCGTATCCTCCACAATGGAGGTGCGCTGGCCGGTCAGCTTATTGAACAGCATTGATTTTCCAACGTTGGGTCTGCCAACAATGGCAACCAAAGGTTTCGCCATAAAACAGCGCTCCTTTCAAATAACTCTAGGATTTATTATGGCACAATTTCCCATTAAAAGCAACGGAAATTTATAGAGTTTTATCGTTTCTTAATAATCGAATTCTTATTTTCCCAAAAAAGGAAAAAGAGGAAGGTCTCAGCCTTCCTCTGCGCTTACGCTTTTCCTGCCTTAGTCAGCCTTGGCGGCCAGGACCTGACGGCCATTGTAAGAGCCGCAAGCCTTGCAAGCTCTGTGGGGCATGACGGGCTCACCGCACTTGGGGCAAACGGCCACGCTGGGAGCAGACAGCTTCCAGTTACCGCCACGACGCTTATCACGACGGGCCTTGGATACTTTACACTTAGGGACAGCCATGGATGACACCTCCTTGGTCGAACTGCTTTTTGCAGCATTCTAATGGTTTTACTTCTCGAGAAGCTGCTTCAAAGCAGCAAAACGGGGATCGCACTCTTTGGTACAGCGGCAAGGGCCTTCGTTCAGGTTGGTGCCGCATTGGCAACACAAACCCTTACAATCCTCCTTGCACAGCATCCGGGAGCCCACATTCAGCACAAATACTGTGCGAATAATGTCTTCCAGGTCTGCGCTGTCTCCTACCAGAGGAAATACCCATTCATCTTCGTTTTCTTCGTTGCTCAGCTCTGTCACCAGCACCACATCGATGGGAATGTCCACATCCTTCTCAAAGTCCTGCGCGCAGCGATCGCATACGCCGTGGAGGGTGGTATGAACAGAACCTGTCATTACCAGCACGCCGGCGGTATTCCGTACCGTACCGGATGCCAGAACCGGCTCACTCACCGGGTGAGTATTGCCATATTGAAGATCACGCAAGTCTACGCTGGCGGAAAAAGGGACGGATGCACCGGGACAATCTATAATCTTAGACAGTCCTAAAAGCATAGCTTCCCCCTCCTCGCAGTCGTGCTTAGATATTATATAGGTTTTTATGTCATTTGTCAAATGTTATTTTTGAAAAAATCAAGCATTTTTGCGAAACCTGTGGGTTCTATATCCAATTTATAGGACATACCCTGTTGTAGACCCTGGCAGGAGCCTTAATCCTGCCTGATGAGGAGGCGGGCTATGGAAAATATCTACGCAGACATTGCTGCCAGAACCGGCGGCAACATATACTTAGGGGTGGTAGGGCCGGTACGGACCGGAAAATCTACATTGATTAAACGGATTATGGAAGAAATGGTAATCCCCCGTATTGACGATCCTTACCGAAAAGAACGGGCACGGGATGAGCTGCCCCAAAGCGGCTCCGGAAAGACCATTATGACCTCGGAGCCAAAATTCGTACCGGAGGAAGCCATTGAAATTTCTCCCGACGGAAAGGTGAAGCTTCGTGTACGGATGATCGACTCTGTGGGCTATATGGTTCGCGGAGCGGTGGGAGCAGATGAAAACGGCGTTCCGCGCATGGTAACAACGCCTTGGTATGACCACGAGATTCCGATGACAGAGGCAGCGGAGCTGGGCACGAAAAAGGTGATGCAGGAGCACTGCTCCATCGGTCTGGTGGTGACCACTGACGGGTCGGTGACTGACATCCCCCGGGAGGATTATGTGGAGGCGGAGCGGCGGGCCATTTTGGATATGAAAGCCACCGGAAAGCCTTTCCTGGTGATTGTCAACAGCCGCAATCCCCACGCCGCGGCCGCCAAAGAGGTAAAGGATTACCTGCAAAATGAATTTTCCGTGGATGCCGCTGTGGCAGACTGTCAGGCTTTGGATGCCGATGGCATTGTTTCCCTTTTGAAGGATCTGCTGTATGCATTTCCGATGCAGGAGCTGCGGATTTTTCTTCCTCGCTGGATGGATGCGCTGGAGCCAGAGCATCCTGTAAAGCGGGCTCTGTATCAGACACTCCTGCAATGTGCTGAGGAGATTTCCCGTTTAGGGCAGGCGGAAGAATCCCTGTCTGCGCTGAAGGATGTGGAGCAGCTACAGTCTTATGCCATTCGGGATATTGATTTGGCAACCGGTACCGTCTGCTGCGACCTGCAGTTCCCGGAGGCGTTGTTCTATCAAATCCTCAGCGCAAAGGCCGGTGTCACCATCACCACAGATGCGCAGCTTTTGCAGCTGCTGACCCAATTAAGTCAGGTCAAAAAGGAGTACGACAAAATCTCCGATGCCCTTTCCGCCGTCAAAACCACCGGCTATGGCGTGGTGATGCCCAGTGCGGATGAAATGACCCTACAGCCCCCGGAGGTTCTGCGCAAAAACGGTGCGTTCGGTGTAAAACTGCGGGCAGGTGCGCCCTCTATCCACATGGTTCGTGTGGACATCGACACGGAAATCAGTCCTATGGTGGGAAGTGAACAGCAATCTCAGGATCTGATTACGTATCTTAGCGGTGAAGACCCGGAGAAGCTGTGGCAAAGCAACATCTTTGGAAAATCCGTCTACGAGCTGATTCAGGAAAGCCTGACCGCCAAGGTCATTCGGATGCCTGAAGATGTACGGCTGAAATTCAAGGGCACCTTGAATCGCATTGTCAACGAAGGTGCAACGGGTTTAATTTGTCTGATTCTGTGATCTCTCTTGCCTCTCCCGGAGGGAGAGCCAAGGTACAAAACAGCCGGCTGGGTTCTCCAGCCGGCTGTTGTTATGCATTTTTCAGTTTCTTTGCCAGCGTCTGCACCACCTTGGCACAGCGCTCAGCAGCAATGGCTTCAAAAGTGGGATAGTCCATTTCCGCACTGTTGTCCGCTTTGTCAGAAATGGCACGCAGAATCACAAAGGGTACGCCGTTGCGGTAAGCCGTCTGCGCAATGGCTGCACCCTCCATCTCGGTGCACAAGGCCTGGGTGTTGGCAATAATGGCATCTTTTTGCGCCTTATCGCAGATAAACTGGTCACCGGTGGCAATTCTGCCCACCCGGCAATGACCGGGATTTACAGCTTCTGCGGCAGACACCGCATATTCTACCATCTTCGCATCCGCCGGAAATGCAACCACATCCATCCCCGGCACTTTGCCATAGGGGTATCCAAATCCAACACAGTCAAAATCGTGATGCATGGCATCCCGGCTCACCACCAGGTCGCCAATGTCCAGCTCATTGCAAAGAGAACCGGCAATGCCGGTGTTTACCAAATGGGTAACGCCATAGCTGACGCACAGAATCTGAGCGCACATTGTCGCATTGACCTTGCCCACGCCGCATTGCACTACAACCACTTCCAGCCCTTCCAGCTCTCCCTGGCAGAATTCCATTCCTGCACAGGTAGCAACGGACTTGTTTTGCATATTTTCTTTCAGGGAGTCAACCTCCACCTTCATTGCACCAATAATGCCTAGCTTCATACGCCTCTCCTTATTCGGGATAAACCAAGCGGTTTTCCGGTATGTTTTTTAAAAGCTCACCGTATCTTCTGCCCCAATATCGGGCCATGGGCAAATTCATATCCAGATAATTGCCGCAGTCTTTCGCAGATGCTCCGGGAATCTCGCCGTCATAGTCTGCAATAAAGCCGAAGCAATCCCGCACCAGACTCAGCACTTGGCGGGATTCATAATCACCGGCAAGCAGAAGATAAAAACCGGTTCTGCATCCCATCGGGCCAAAATACAGCACCTTATCCTTCCACGCCGGTTCATTGCGCAAAAAGGTTGCCGCCAAATGCTCAATGGTATGTACCTCTGCCGTATTCATCACCGGCTCCTCATTGGGCTTGGTCAGCCGCAAGTCAAAAGTGGTAACCGTCTGCTCTCCTACCTTATCCTTCCGGGATACATAGAGTCCCGGCTGTAATTTAATATGGTCAATGGTAAAGCTGGTAATTTTCTCCATAGATTCTCCCTCACCTGTTTTGCTGTCGTTATCATACCCCATAATTTACAAAAATGCAAGAGAAAGCGGTACAACGGGCAGTTGATCTGCTCTCAACCTCCCGTTGAGAGAAATTTTTTCATATTAACAAATCATTGATAGCTTTTTTGAAAAAAATATGGCATAATGTGGTTATTAAAAGTAAGGAGGTAATCCTATGGAAGAAACTTTAGGCAAACGCATTGTTGCCAATCGCAAGCGCATTGGGCTGACACAAGACCAATTGGCTGACCGGCTGGGTGTAACGGCACAGGCTGTCAGCAAGTGGGAAAATGACCAGTCCTGTCCTGATATTGCCACGCTCCCCAAATTAGCAGATATTTTCGGCATCACCCTTGATGCGCTGTTAGGGCGCAGCGCCTCCCACGCCGTATGCGGCGAAGTGGTTGAAGATGAGGACAACGACAAAAAGGGCAATCACCGCAAAGAATGGATATTCCAATGGGAAAGCGGTCGAATTGAGGCCATCACCTTTTCTGTTTTGGTCCTGTTGGTCGGTACACTCACTCTTCTGTCCAAGCTTTATACTTGGGATGTTTCCTTCTGGAACATCTTATGGCCATCCGCCTTGCTGGTTTACGGCATAAAATGTCTATGCTTCCGATTCTCCTTTTTTCAACTTGGCTGCGCTCTGTTTGGCGGATATTTTCTTGGAGAAAACCTCAAGCTATGGCATCTTGAAATGGGGAGTGAGCTCATTTTCCCTATTATCATCGTCATCATCGGACTGAGTCTGCTGATGGATGCTCTGCGCAAGCCGAAAACGCCCCGTATTACCTTCCACCACGATGGAAAAAACGGAAAAACAGAAAGCAGCTTTCATGAGGAAGATGAAACCTTTGAGTGCAGTCTGAGTTTTGGTGAGTGCAGCCGGCATATCTCCCTGCCGCGCCTGTCCGGCGGTGATGCTACCGTAAACTTTGGTGAGCTGACTGTGAACTTAACCTCCTGCAAGGAATTTGCTGACGACTGCACCATCGACGCTACCTGTTCCTTCGGGGAACTGGTACTCATCCTGCCCCGACACTGCCGTGCCATCACGGAAAGCGAAAGCTCAATGGGTTCTTTTGAAACGGAAGGACACCCCTACCCTGATGCCTCTGACACTGTTTATATTAACGGCCGCTCCTCTTTTGGGAGCATCGTCGTGCGCTACGAATAACCCTCTGCCCCCAAGGAATAATCCTGTGGGGGCAGATTTTTGTTTCTTTATTTGACAAACTGTGCATTACGCATTAAAATAAGCACCATAGATACTGATATGAGGTGAATACTTATGGAAAAGAATCTTCATTTGGAAACTTTATGCATTCAGGCCGGCTATACGCCCGGAAACGGCGAGCCCCGGCAAATTCCCATTATTCAAAGCACCACCTTTAAATACGCCACCTCTGAGGATATGGGCAAGCTCTTTGATCTGGAGGCCAGTGGCTATTTCTATTCCCGGCTGCAAAACCCCACCTGCGATGCTGTTGCTGCCAAAATCGCAGCATTGGAGGGCGGCACCGCTGCAATGCTGACCGGCTCCGGTCAGGCTGCCAACTTCTTTGCCATGTTCAATATTGCCTCCTGCGGCGACCATATTGTTGCCAGCTCTGCTATTTACGGCGGCAGCTATAATCTCCTGTCCGTCACAATGAAGCGGATGGGCATCGATGTAACCTTTGTAAATCCGGACTGCACGGAAGAAGAACTGCAGGCCGCATTCCGCCCCAACACCAAGCTGCTGTTTGGAGAGACCATCGCCAATCCCGCTCTGACGGTTCTGGATATTGAAAAGTTCGCACGGGTTGCCCACGCCAATGGCGTTCCCCTCTTTGTGGACAACACCTTTGCAACGCCTGTTAACTGCCGTCCTATTGAATGGGGCGCAGACATTGTTACCCACTCCACTACCAAATATATGGACGGCCACGCCAGCGCTGTAGGCGGCTGTATCGTGGACAGCGGCAAGTTTGACTGGACAAAGTATCCCGACAAATTCCCCGGCTTGTGCACACCGGACGACAGCTACCACGGTGTCACCTACACAGAGCGGTTTGGCATTGAGGGCGCATTTATCACCAAATGTACTGTTCAGCTGATGCGTGACCTGGGCTCTATTCAGTCTCCCCAGAGTGCTTTTATTCTGAATCTGGGTCTGGAAAGCCTGCCCTTCCGTATGAAGCAGCATTGTGCCAATGCCCAGAAAATTGCAGAATTCCTGCAAGGAAACGAAAAGGTTGCCTGGGTAAAATACTGCGGCTTGAAGGGCGACAAGTATTATGACCTGGCGCAAAAATATATGCCCAACGGTTCTTGCGGTGTGATTTCCTTTGGCTTGCAGGGCGGCAGAAGCGCAGCCGAAACCTTTATGAAGCATTTGAAGCTGGGTTCTATCGAGACCCATGTCGCCGATTCCCGCACCTGCTGTCTCCATCCCGCCTCCTCCACCCATCGGCAGATGACGGACGAGGAGCTGGATGCCGCCGGCGTCGGTGCTGATCTGATTCGGCTGAGCTGCGGTCTGGAGGATGCCGGCGATTTGATCGCCGATTTGCAGCAGGCCATTGCGCAGGTATAAGCTATGCTGAACCAATATTCCCGCACGCAGCTGCTGCTGGGAGAAGAAGGTCTCCAAAAGCTGCGTAACGCCCGGGTTGCGCTGTTTGGTTTGGGCGGTGTCGGCGGTTATACCGCTGAGGCGCTGGCCCGTTCCGGTGTAGGACATATCGATTTGATTGATAACGACACCATTAGTCTGACCAACCTGAACAGGCAAATTCTTGCCCTGCATTCCACGGTGGGGATGCAAAAGGTGGATGTGGCAAAAATGCGCATTCTGGACATTGACCCTACTATTGAGGTTCGCACCTACTGTACCTTTTTCCTGCCGGAAAATGCCCACGAATTCGACTTTTCCCAATATGACTATGTGATTGACGCTATTGACACTGTTGCAGGAAAGTTGGAGCTGATTGCACAAGCAAAAGCTGCCGGTGTGCCGGTGATCAGTTGTATGGGTACGGGCAACAAGCTGGATCCCACCGGATTTCGCGTTGCCGATATTTCCAAAACCTCCGGCTGTGCGCTGGCCAGAATTATGCGCAAGGAGTGTTCCAAACGGGGATTGAAGGGCGTCAAGGTGGTCTATTCACCGGAATTGCCGGTTGAGACTCAGTCCGACCTGCCTCAGGAAGCATTTCCCGAGGGTTCTTCCCGGCGTGCACTTCCCGGTTCTACCGCCTTTGTTCCCGGCGCAGCCGGTTTGATTATGGCAGGAGCAGTGGTGCAAGATTTGTGTAATAAGGAGCGTTGATGATGGCAAATTATTTACGCCAAGGTGCAATTATCTTTGGCTTCACATTATTGGGCGAAGCCTTAAACCGTCTGATTCCCCTGCCCATCCCTGCTGCCGTTTACGGTCTGGTTTTTCTGTTCGCGGCACTGTGCCTTAAGATTGTAAAGTTGGAGCACGTCAGGGAGCTCAGCAACTTTCTGCTGACGATTCTCCCCTTTTTATTTGTGGCGCCGGCCGTCAATCTTCTGGAAAGCTGGAATATTTTGGCGCCGCAAATTCTCCCCATCGTCCTACTGGTGGTTTCCTCCACCATTCTTGTCTTTGCAATCGCCGGACTGGTAACCCAAGCCCTTTGCAGAAAGGGGGATTCGGATGGAAGCGATACTTGATCTTTCCATGCTCCCCTTGTTTGTGTCAATTCTTGTTTATCTGTTTGGCATTTTCGTCCAAAACAAGGTAAAATCCCCCTTGTGCAATCCGCTGCTGATTACCATTATTATCATCATCTGCGCACTGCTGTTAACCGGCTATCCCAACGCCAATTACCAAGCCAGTATGAAGTCCATTTCCTGGCTCATCACACCTACAACCATCTGTATGGCTGTACCGCTGTATGAGCAGCTTCAGGTTCTGCGTAAGGATTGGAAGGCCATTCTTGCCGGCATCAGCGCAGGAACGGTTGCCAGTCTTTTCTACATTTTAATTATGTGCCGCGTCCTTCATTTTGACGCAGTTTTGTCTGCATCCCTGCTTCCTAAAAGCATTACCACCGCTATGGGAACGGCATTATGCGCGCAAACCGGTGGCAACGAGGCTATTACCACTGCCGCCATCGTCATCACAGGAATTTTGGGAAATATCATTTCCACGCCTCTGTGTAAGCTGCTTCGCATTAAGCATCCGATTGCGCAGGGAGTAGCGCTGGGCACATCCGCCCATGTAATGGGCACTGCCAAGGCACGGGAGCTTTCCGACCTGACCGGTGCTGTCAGCAGCCTGTCCTTAACATTTGCCGGCATTTTGACCGCCGTGCTGTATCCCCTGATCATGCTGATATGAAAAAGCCTCCCAAAAGGGAGGCTTTTTTACACGCCGAGGCGATTGGCAATTTCGTTGGAAAGCTTTGCAAATTCCGGAATACCAAGGGTTTCCCCCCGGACATTTTCGTCAAAGCCGCAGGCCGCAATAACTTCCGCAGCTCCCTCTTTCCCCAGTTTGGGAAAGCCAGATGCCAGGCCGTTGCTCAGCTTTTTTCTGCGCATTGCAAAGCTGGCGCGCACGGTGCGGAAGAAAATATCCTGATTTTGGATGTTCCAGGGACGCTGCTTCCTAACCCGCAGAGTAATCACGGCAGAGGTGACCTTTGGCTGGGGCAAAAAGCAATGGGCGGGTACATCAAATAGCAGCTCCGGCTCTGCATAATACTGACAGAATACCGTAAATGCGCTGTAATCCGCTGTTCCGGGCTTGGCCGCGATTCTCTGTGCCACCTCTTTTTGTACCATAACTGTTACCTGGTCAAAGCACTCTGCCTCCAGCAATGCAGACAAAATGGGCGAGGTAATATAATAAGGCAGGTTGGCACAAGCCACAGGTCGCAAACCCGGCAGCTTTTCCTGAACCAGGGTTGGAATATCCAGCTTCAGTACATCATCCCACACAATCTCCAGATTCGCAAACTCCCCCACCGTCTGCTGAAGCAGAGGCTTTAAGCGATGGTCCACCTCTACCGCACAAACCTTCCCTGCTCTGAGACATAGCTGCTGTGTCAGCGGACCGATACCGGGACCGATTTCCAATACACCGGTATTCTCATTCACGCCGGACTCCAGCGTAATCTGCTCCGGCACCCAGGAGGCAATCAGAAAATTCTGCCCCTTTGCCTTTGAAAAGTGGAAGCCATACTCAGCCAGCAGAGGCTTCATCACTTGAATATCGCATACATTAAGCATAAAAAGAACCGCCTTTCTTCGGGTAGTATACCAAAAGAAAGGCGGATTTGCAACTATTTATCCCAAGAAATAAACTTGGCAGTTTCTGATACCGAAGCGGTTGCACTCTTCAACAGAGTCATAGTACAGGTCGATGCGGTTGCCCTTGATGGAGCCACCGCAGTCCTCAGCCACTGCGATACCGTAAACATATTTTCCGTCATTGGAGACGATGTACATCCGGGTACCATAGGGAATCACCTTAGGGTCAACTGCAATGGCGCCAACGCGGCACAAAGTACCGGTGGCCGTCCAAATAGTACAGCCGGGGTCGGAGTTATGATAGGCTGTTGCCTTGAACTCCTCCACATGGGTGTAGGTCAGCACTTCGCCGTCAGGCGTGGTAATCATACCGTTGCCGATAATCGGCTTACCGGTTACCTCCGGCTTTGTGGTCGGCTTCGTAGGCGGTGCAGCAGGCTCCGTCTCCGGTTCAGCCTGTTCAATATAAGTACCCACCGCAACCACAGCATTTACCGGCTGAGAAATCACATCCTCGCTCAGAACGGTACGGCTGATTTCCTCATCATTGAGATAAACAACGGTTGCCGTACACAGCAATTCACCGTTGACACCGGGTCTGAGAACCTTCTCCTCTCCCTCTGCCAAGGAAGGATCATAACAATAGTCAGTCTCATAGGGAATCGCAGAAATATAAGTCTCCTCTACCTGAACGGAGCGAGAGATGGTAATGCGCATCCCATCAAAGGTCTGGGTCTGCAGAGGAACCGATACCACATCTTCCTTGTCCAAAATCAAAGACAGGCGCTGCAGCATTGCCTCAACTGTTTCGCCATAGCTCACCACCTCCAAAGTCTTGCCGCCGTGGATGATGGTAATCAGCTGCTTGCGCTGAACGGTGATTTCAGAAACGCCGAGACCGGGCTGCGTTGTAAAAATATCATCTGCGCCCAGCTCCAGGCCGGCTTCATCCAAAACCGCAGCAGGGTCAGTGGCATAGGTAGTATGAATCACAACACGACCACCATCGTTAATCAAATAAGTGTTCTTGGCAAACGCTGTCTGGCTTAACAGCAGAACGATGCAGATAATGGGCAGCACCAGTGCAATAATACGCATAGGCAGCTTCATTTTCTTTCGTATAAAACGATTACATTCCAGCATAGAATGCTCCTCCTTTCACAAGAGTGAATCAGAACTTGAATCCATTATGAAATGGTTTCAAAATAGTTACAACTCAGTATATGTGTCCAAGTTTAAAGTATTATAACATTTTTTCGGAAAAAGTCAAGCTTTTTCGCGCAAATCGCAGATTTCAGCAACTTTTTACAAAAAATCCGTTGTAATATTATGTAAACTTTAACCCAAAATCTTCGGTTTTTTTGTCAACTTGCACACAATATCTTCCAAAAAGATGACATTTTGTTAACATAACAAACATTATTTTGCAACCCGCTGTTATGCTTACCGTTTTTCTGTTATGGAAACTAAAAAAGCCTTCAAAATCTCTTTTTTTCTCCACAGGGATTGACATTCACCCCATTTTATGCTACATTTTCTCCAGAAAGGCTTAGACGAAGACATACGCATTTGAAAAGCTGCCCAGAGAGGAACCCATTCGGTGCAAGGGTTCTGCAAGTCTGTCATTTGTGGTACCACTTCCGAGCTGTGTGGCGGAAATGCCACGCCGGGTGCGCCCGTTACTGTGCCAATGAGTGGCGACATTTGTCGCAACCAGGGTGGAACCGTGGAATACTTTGTATCCCACCCCTGATTATCAGGGGTGGGGCTTTTTATACCCTCCCCCAAGTTTAAGGAGGAAAAACAATGAGCGAAGAAAATCTGTACACCTTTGAAAATCCGGAATACCGGAAAACCTACTGGCATACCAGCTCCCACATTATGGCGCAGGCCGTGAAGCGTCTGTGGCCGGAGGTGCAGCTGGCTATCGGTCCTGCTATCGACGAGGGTTGGTACTATGACTTTGATGCCCCCTTCTCCTTCACACCGGAGCATTTGGAGAAAATCGAAGCAGAAATGAAGAAAATCTGCAAGGAGCGCATTCATCTGGAGCGGAGCGAGCTGCCCCGTGCAGAGGCCATTGCCTTTATGCAGGAGAAAAATGAGCCCTATAAGGTTGAGCTGATTGAGGATTTGCCTGAAGATGCCGTCATCAGCTTCTATACCCAGGGGGATTTTACAGATTTGTGCGCCGGTCCTCATCTGGATTCCACCGGTCGCGTGAAGCACAATGGCTTTAAGCTGACGAAATCCTGCGGTGCTTATTGGCGCGGCGATTCCAACCGCAAAATGCTGCAAAGAATTTACGGCATCGGCTTCCCCAGCAAGGATGAGCTGGATGCATATCTGGAAAAGCAGGCAGAAGCTCTGAAGCGTGACCACAACAAGCTGGGCCGCGAACTGGAATTCTTCACCACCGTGGAGGAAATCGGTCAGGGTCTGCCCATTCTGCTGCCCAAAGGTGCCCGCGTCATTCAGACGCTGCAGCGCTGGGTTGAAGACGAAGAGCAAAAGCGAGGCTATTTGCTGACCAAGACTCCTTTGATGGCCAAATCCGACCTGTATAAGATTTCCGGCCACTGGGACCACTATCTGGACGGTATGTTTGTTCTGGGCGATCCCACCGACGAGACGAAGGAATGCTTCGCTCTGCGTCCGATGACCTGCCCGTTCCAATATCAGGTTTACCTGAACCGCGCCCGTTCCTACCGCGACCTGCCGATGCGCCTGGGTGAAACCTCTACCCTGTTCCGTAACGAAGACTCCGGCGAAATGCACGGTCTGATTCGTGTTCGCCAGTTCACCATTTCCGAAGGTCACTTGGTGCTGCGTCCCGATCAGCTGGAGGAGGAATTCCGCGGCTGTCTGGAGCTGGCAAAGTACTGTCTGGAAACCGTTGGTATGCTGGAAAACTGCTCCTTCCGTTTCTCCCAGTGGGATCCCGCCCGCGCCGGCATCAAGTATGAGGGCACTGCCCAGCAGTGGGAAGAAGCCCAGCGTGTTATGGGCGAAATTTTGGATAATCTGGGCGTGGAATATGAAATTGGCATCGATGAGGCCGCTTTCTACGGTCCCAAGCTGGACATCCAGTATAAGAATGTGTTTGGTAAGGAAGATACCATTGTTACCATCCAGATTGATATGCTGCTGGCGCAGAAGTTCGGTATGGAATACACCGATGCAGACGGTCAGAAGAAGACCCCTTATATCATCCACCGCACGAGCCTTGGCTGCTATGAACGGACTCTGGCCTACCTTATTGAACGATATGCCGGTGCATTGCCCCTGTGGATGATGCCCACTCAGGTCAAGGTTCTGCCCATCACCGACCGGGCTCACGAATACGCTAAGGAATTGGTGGCCAAGCTGGAGGCTGTGAATATCCACGCAGAGGCAGACTGCCGCAGCGAAAAGTTGGGCTATAAGATTCGGGAAGCGCAAATGCAGAAGATTCCCTATATGCTGGTCATCGGTGACCGGGATATGGAAGCCGGAACGGTATCCGTTCGTACCCGCAAAGGCGATGACCTGGGTGCAATGACTCCTGAGGACTTCACTGCGAAGTGCCTGATGGAAATCGCCACCAAGAGCAAGGAAGTATAAATTGATTCCCTCCGGCATTGCCGGAGGGAATTTCTTATGAATGCTTTATCTTGTTTTCTTTCAATAACTGTGTTAAGATAGGAATAATCAAAGATAACAGGAGGAAATACCACTATGGATAAGAAATATACGCAGTACGCCTGGGAAATGACAGAAGCACTTCTGTCCATTGACTCCCCCAGTGGCTATACTTGCCGTGCCGCTGCCTGGGTCAGGGAGCAATTTGAGAAAATGGGCTTCTGCGCTGAAATCACCACCAAGGGTGGTGTGCTCGTGGATTTGGGCGGCGCAAATGAAGACGATGCGCTGCTTTTAGAAGCCCACGCTGATACGCTGGGCGCAATGGTAGCAGAAATCAAAGGTAACGGCCGCCTGCGGCTTTCTCCTCTCGGCGGAATGAGCGCCAACAACGCAGAAGCCGAAAATGTTCGCGTCTACACCCGGGGCGGTCAGGTGCTGGAAGGAACTTGCCAGCTTTGCAACGCCTCTGTCCACGTCAACAAGGACTATTCCGAAACAAAGCGCTCTTTCGACACAGTGGAAATTGTGCTGGACGAAGATGTCAGCTCCGCTGCCGATACCAAAGCACTGGGCATTGAGGTGGGCGACATTATTTGCTTCGACCCCCGCACCCGTCGTACCGCCAGCGGTTATCTGAAAAGCCGCTTCTTGGATGACAAATTAAGCGTTGGCATCCTGTTGGGCTTTGCAAAGTATGTCAGCGAACAGAAAAAGCAGCTCAGCCGCAAGACCTATGTGCACATCACCGTTTATGAGGAAGTAGGTCACGGTGGCTCTGCTTCCGTTCCTGCCGGTGTGACAGAAGCCATTTCCGTGGATATGGGCTGTGTAGGTGACGGGCTGAACTGCACTGAAAAGCAGGTCTCCATTTGTGCCAAGGATTCCGGCGGTCCTTACTCCTATGAAGTGGTGGGCAAGCTGATTGAAGCCGCCAAGAAAACCGGTGCAGATTACGCTGTGGATGTGTACCCCTACTACGGCTCCGATGTGGAAGCAACTCTTCGCGGTGGTGTGGATATCCGCCACGGTCTCATTGGTGCCGGTGTTTATGCCAGCCACGGCTACGAGCGCAGCCACATCAGCGGCATTGAGAACACCCTGAAGGTGCTGAAAGGATATTTGGATGTATAAAAGCAGGGACGAGCATTGTAGACTGCTCCTGTAAAAACGGACAATAGACAAAAGGCCCCCTGATGTAGGATAATAACTACATCAGGGGGTGTTGTTATGCAACAAAGAAAATATACACAT
>SVLS01000010.1 GCA_015067835.1 Oscillospiraceae bacterium
ACAGAACATAGTACGATTGAGGAAATACTTACTTCCTTCATTGAGGCAATAACCGATTATTATGCTTGGCTTTGTAATGAGATAAGTGAAGGTTATAAAATCAACGAAAATGATGTGGAAGAAATTTTACAGGCATATTTGCAATACAGAGGTTAATTTCCCTCTTTTGCGTATAGCAGGCCAGGCTGCTATCAAGGGCTAAGTGCTATAACAAAATCGCCACCCGTTTGGGTGGCGATTTTTTCAAAAATATCCTATTTCTTAGGATAGGGTGTTTTTTGATCAGTTAGTCCAAGAAGATAATCGACGCTGACGTGATGGAACTGAGCCAAGGCAACCAGAACTTGCGGTGGAATCATACGTTCTCCGCATTCATAATAAGCATAGGTCCTTTGGGGAACATTGATTTGTTCTCCAAGCTCTGCCTGCGTTAGGTCAGCATCTTCTCTTAAATTGCGAATTCTATCATATTTTTTAGCCATTAATATCACCAATAACACTATACAATAGAACGAATTGTTCTATTGACATTTTGAATGTTTTGTTCTAAAATATCCGTATTACAAAGCGCTAATAGTGATGCAGAGGTGTATTTTATGGACGAATTTGGCTGTGATTACGAGTGCAGAACGGTTGGAGAAAGCCTTATCAAATATAACATTCCTAATGATTGGAGCGCTGAATTTGATGCTTATAATGATGTATATCCCGTTATTTGCGTACAAGTAGATGTAATTCGCAAGGTTCCTGCCATAATGGATTTGAAACTCAGGGTTGTGGAGAATGAGGATGATGAATACGCTGGATGTATGGTACTCACAAAGCAAAAGACCATCGCATTCAAGATTGATGATATGAGCGACTTAATAAGGGCAATAGAGCCAAAAAACGAAACAGCTCTTTGATTCCCCCTTTTTGTTGGCGGCGATATAAATCCCGTTGGGATTTGTGATATACCGCTTTGCGGAGCGATATATCTTCGATGCGATATGCCTGCGGGCGTGTGGAGATTTATATCATATCGCAGCTGCGCAGTAGCTATATCGCGTTGCGGAGCAGCATATCGCCAAACGAAAGAATCTAAGTAATTAGATTTATAAAGTAAAGCGGATCCCCGTGGAGCAATCCACGGGGACTTTCTTTGAAAAGTCCTTTCTATCAGACGCAAGATGTGCTATAATGCTATCAAGAGGTGATTCTATGAGCGAATTCATATACGAAACAAACACCATATCAAAAATACTTGAAGATTATGAATGGGATAATGTATGGTGGGAGCAGACGAACAACGAAACTGCAAAACGAATTCTTTATATCGGTGATTCCATTTCCTGCGGAACAAGGCGCTTGGTCACAAGTTTGTCCAAATCAGAAATACTATGCGATGGGTTTGGCACATCGAAAGCGCTTGATAATCCGCATTTTAAGCCGAGTTTAGAATTATTTATGAAGCAGCAGAGCAAATGTGATGCGATTCTGTTTAACAACGGTCTTCATGGGTGGCATCTTTCGGACGAGGAATATGAAAAGTATTATGATGAGATGCTGTTGTTTTTGCGAAAAGCAGAAAAACCGATTTTTATTGTGCTTACCACCGATGTTGTTATGAATCAGAGCCACAATGAAATTGTAAAAGCAAGAAACGAAATTGCAAAAGGATTGGCCCGGAAATATCATTTCCCCGTTATTGATTTACATACAGTCGCAAGCAACAACGCAGAATACCATGACCCGGATGGTGTTCATTTTAACGCTAAGGGATATGAGCTTTTGGCAAAATGCATTTTAGAAAGCATTGCCTAATGCTTTCCCACTTTTGCGTACTGCATCGCGGGACGAATATATATTTCCTTGAAAAAGCGGTTGTTATATGCTATCCTTATAAAGAGGTGAAAATTATGCTGAAAAAGCTTTCAATCGCTACGATGTGTATAGCAATACTGCTGTCGTTTGGTGCTTGCAGCAAAGAGGATGCGCGTCAAAACGATGGTGCACCAAGTCAAAAGGAAAACGCATTAGCAAACAATGCCTCTGGACTGAGCAAGCCGACAGAGGAAAAGCAGGTTGTTTTTCAAACAGAGGATGTTGTTCGGATCACTTTCTATGGGTATTATGGTGGCGGAAAGGGAAGCGATGTTCCTGCCGAATATTTGAGTGAGATTATAACCTGGCTTGACTCATTTGAGGTTGATACGGATAGGGAGTTCCCCGAGTTGATTCCGCCCGGCACAAACACGTTTCATGTAGAGATTGAATATACGAATGGGAGCATCGTTAAGCAAGGGATGGATACAACGGTGGTTGATGGTGTTACATACTACATCAGCGGTGATACCTCACCAAAATGTTATGATGAAATAATATCAAAAATCAGCTTTAACGAATAGTTGATTTCCTTCTTTTATATACTGCTGTGTGGGTTAATTGCTATAACAAAATCGCCACCCGTTTGGGTGGCGATTTTTAAAGCCTCCCTTGTGTAAAGGGAGGTGGCCGAGCGTAAGCGAGGTCGGAGGGATTGACAATCCCCCAGTCAAAAATCAAAGATTTTTGCCAGCCCCCTTTACACAAGGGGGCCTTTGACTGGCAGCAGATTATGTGCTATAATGGTACAAAGAGGTGATTTTATGAACCCTGTTATTCAGCAACTGAAGGAAAGAAAATCTGTGCGTGTTTTCACGGACAGGCAGATTGAGCCTGAGGAAGTATCTGCAATTTTAGATGCAGCGGTAAATGCCCCCACTGCAGGAAATCAACAGCTTTACACAATCCTGCATATCACGGACCCACAGCTAAAGGCGCAGCTGGCAGAAAGCTGCGACCATCAGCCGTTTATCGCCAAGGCACCGTTGGTGCTTGTGTTCTGCGCCGATTGCCGCAAATGGTACCATACCTTCTTGCAATTCGGCTGCGCGCCCAGAAAGCCTGGTGTGGGAGATTTGATGCTCGCTGTCAGTGATGCCAATATAGCCGCACAAAACGCGGTTGTAGCGGCACAAAGTCTCGGTATTGGCTCGTGCTACATTGGAGATATTATGGAAAATGCGGAAAAGCAGAGAGAAATCCTCTCTCTGCCGGCCTATGTTTTTCCGGCGGCTATGCTTGTATTCGGCTATCCCACAGAGCAACAGCTGAAACGCTTAAAGCCCCCTCGCTCAGATATGGACCACATTGTGCACGAGAATGGGTATCGTGATATGGATGCCCGGGAACTGAAGCAGATGCTCTCGGTAAAGGCAGGGACACAAAGCTTTGAAGAATGGATACAGGCGTTCTGCAACAGAAAATACAATTCTGATTTTTCGCAGGAAATGACGCGGTCTGTTCAGGTTTTTCTGGAGGATTTTCAGGAATAATTGGCCTGATTACCAACCCAATAACGAAACCGCTCCTCAAAAGAGGGGCGGTTTTTACAGGGACGATTATAGTTGTCTTATTTTTTAGGGTACGGCTTCTTGATGTTGGTTCTGCCCAACAAATAGTCCACACTTACACCGTAATAATCAGCCAATTTGTCGGCATATTCCAACGGCAGAGGGCGTTCTCCACGCTCGTATTTGGAATATAGAGACTGGTCACATATCAAGTATTCTGCGATGTCCCGTTGTTTCAAATCGTTATCTTCTCGCAGATCGCGGATTCGCAAGTTCATCTACATCACCCACATAAGAATACAACAGGACATATCGTCCTATTGACATTTTGGACAAATTGTCCTAAAATATCTGTATTTGCTGCAAAAAACTACTGCACATTATGGGGTGATGATAGGTTGGATCATTCTCTTTACGGATATTTGAAAAGGCGATCCACAGAAGAGCTGGAATCGCTGTTGGCATACTGCCTAAAGGAGGAGAACTATAAAATCTATCAATGTGCGGTTTTGGAAATACAAAGCGTTTTAGAAGAACGCCTTAAACCCGGAGTTCAGCAGGCGCAAGAAAAGCCTTTGAGAGAGCGACGGCAAGACTAAGCTTTTACAGGGTCGGGGCAGCACGGTTGCAAAAATTTGCGGATTATGGTAAAATCATAATGCAATGAAAGGAGTGAGCCTTATGGCGTTCAAAGAACACAATCCTTCTTTCTCAGGCAAGTATGCGGTTTTGCTGGCAGCAGGAAGAGGCTCCCGATATCAGGATGTGAAGCAGGATATTATCTTCCACGGAAAGCCTCTGTGGCAATATCCCTACGAGCTGCTGGTATCTATTTTAGGAAAAAGCAATGTGGTGGTCGTGGGGAAGGACTTTCCCGGCGGAGACACCCGGACAGGCTCTGTACTGAAGGGTCTGGAGGCCTTGCCGGAAGAAGCGGAGCGTGTCATCATTGTGGAAGCAGCAAGACCGATGCTGACCCGGGGGCAGGTGTTGCAGCTGCTGGAGGATGAACATCCGTCGGTTTCCTTTGTCAGACCGTTGGTCAACACCGTTGTTTACCGCTGCGGAGAATATATCGACCGGGAAAAGCTCTACGACCTGCTAACACCTCAGGCCTTTGATTACAAATTATTGCTGGAAGCGTATCGCAGCGGCAGGTTTACCAATGTGACCGATGAAACAAGAATTATGTATGAGTTTCACGGCATAAAGCCTTATTTCATTGAAACAGGGTCCAATCTGTTTAAGATTACATACCCCGGGGATTTGGAGATTATTGAGTCCATCTATAAAAATCTGCAAGAGGAAAAGTGCTGATACAGATTCATTCTCACCACACCGTTCTTTGAAAATAGTATAGCATATTATGGAGAACTCCACAATACTGTAAATGGAGATTTCTGCCTATAATGAAGGAAAAAAGGCAGAAGGGTGGCGAGAGGATGTTGGATTATGCACCGCTGTGGGAAACCATGCGCAGAAAAGGCATTTCCCAATATGCACTTATCAAGGCAGGAATCGACAACAAAACCCTGGATACGCTAAAAAAGGGAAACAACATTACCTTGCTGACTTTGGAGAAAATATGCTCCATTTTGGAATGTACTCCTAACGATGTGGTTCGATTCACACCAAAGCTGTAATTTACAATAGGAACAATGCTCCCCGAAGGGGAGCATTTGCGTTCAAAAAGGATGATAAAGACACCCTGGCGAAGCCTCGCCAGGGTGTTTGTTTAGATCTTTAATGCTTTTTCGGTGGGAACGGCAAAGATGATGCCGTTTGCAGCGGAAGTGAGTCCAAACTCCCGGTTCACATCCTCCATAATTTGTCCGCTTGCCTTTTCAGGGGCAAGAATGAAGAGAATCTCCCGGTTGCTGTCCACCTCGGTGTTCGCAAACTCGGCAAATTGCTCTGTATCGGCAAGCCTGCCGTTGATAATCGTACCGCCGGTTGCACCTGCCTTACGAGCAATATGCATGACGCTTTCGCTGTAACCTTCGTTGACCGAGATGACGATGAGGTTGCTGTTATGCTCATTTTTCATAGGTACAAGCTCCTTTTCTGTACTTTGATTGCCGAAATGAAGAATTTCGGTTAAAAGGCGACTGGCTGCACTTACATCCAGAACAATCATCAGCCCGCCGTATTTCGATTGGCTTTGGAAGTTCTCGCCGAAGCTGGACACCATATTCCGGATGTCATTCTCGGCGCCAAGGCTGATGACAATATCCTTATCGTGAGAGCCGAGACCGAAGATGTCCATCATTTCCGTGGGGGCAGTGCCCAGACCCACAGTTTGAAAGTTGATTAAAATCTTGCGGTCTTTTAACTCCTTGATCAGCTTTTTACCGGCGCCCTGCTGGACGATGGACAGGAGGGACATTATCTTTTTACTCATTTACTGCGCCCTCCCCGTAAAAGAATACAATGTCATCTGCGATGGTACTGATTTCATTATGGAATTTCTTCACTCTGCGTGCGTGCTGTCTGCGTTCCACAAGACCCAGCACCTGAATGGTAATCAGCGGCGCCATTGCAATCAGCGCAACAATACCAAAAGCGTCGGTCATTACATTTCCGCCGACGGCTTCACAGGCTCCCATTGCAAAGGGAAGCATAAAGGTTGAGGTCATCGGACCGCTTGCAACGCCGCCGGAGTCGAAGGCGATGCCGGTGTAGATGCTGGGGACAAAGTAGCTAATCGCCAGAGAGATGGCGTAGCCTGCAATCAGAAACGGCATAATGGGGATGCCGGTTAAAACCCGGAGCATTGCAATGCCCACCGATACAGAGACACCAATGGAGAGGGCGAAGGCGACAGCCTTTTGGGAAATAGCGCCGTTGGTGACCTCGTTAACCTGTCTTTTCAGGGAGTGGACAGCAGGCTCTGCCGCGACGACGAAATAGCCCATCAGCATACCGATGGGAACCAGCAGTGCCTTAAAGGAGCTGCCTGCAATTTCTGCACCGATCAGTCTGCCGGCAGGCATAAAGCCTACATTAGCGCCTGTCAGGAAGAGCACAAGACCGATATAGGTATAGACAAAGCCGAAGGTCATTCGCAATACATTATGCAGATGATATCTTCTGGTTATCAGCTGGAAGAGGATGAAAATAAAAACGATGGGGGCAAAGGCTACGGCAATTTCCTTGGCATAGTGGGGAAGTGCCAGCGCAAATTGACGGAAGGCATCCCTGGTGGTTGCCACATCGATGATTTCATAGGTTGAGGTTGCTGCCTCGGGCTTGTAGAAGATGCTGAGCAGCAAGACGGAAAGGATAGGACCTACACTGCAAAGCGCCACAAGACCAAAGCTGTGTTCACCTGCGTTTTTGCCCTTTTTGCTGGCGGCAAGACCTGCGCCCAGCGCCATAATAAAGGGAACGGTAATCGGTCCTGTGGTGACGCCGCCGGAATCAAATGCCGTGGGAATAAACTCACTGGGAGCAAAGAAGGCAAGGAGGATAACAGCGGCGTAGAAGATAACAAGCAGTGTGCGCAGGGGGATTTCTTTTTTGTTCCGAATCAAGGTGATACAAAGGAACAGACCAACGCCGACACCGACACAGTTTATCAAAAGAGCGTTGGGAATGGTGGGGACCTGTTCGGCCAGAACCTGCAAATCAGGTTCAGAAACGGTAATCAGGAAGCCCAGCACAAAGCAGATGGCAAGAGGAATGATAAACGACTTCCGTTTGCCCAAGGTTTTACCCACGCCGTCACCCAGGGGCTCCATAGAAATGGTGGAGCCGACGGTAAAAAAGCTCATACCGAGAATCAACAGAATGGTTCCAAACAAAAACAGAACAAGGACACCGGCTTTCAGCGTAACACAGGTGACAGAGAGTATTAAAACAATCAATGCGATTGGCAAGACAGAACTGAGCGACTCTTTGATGGATGAAAAAATATGCATCAGCAGGACCCTCCGTGGTGCTTCTTTTTTATCACACAAGTATCAAAACGGGAACTTGCGGTAAGGGAATTGTTAAAAATCAGTCACACTATCGTCAGTATAGCATACACAATAGTCCTTTTCAAATGAAAAAAGTGTTAATTAAAAATTTCCCCCGAAAGCGGTAAACCTTCGGGGGAAGAGACTCATAAATATTCAAATCAGTCTTCTGCTTCGACTTCCTGGTTTTGCGTCTCCTGCTGGGCGGCAGCTTCGGCACTGTTGTCACCGTTGGCCCAATTATCTGCTTTCCGGACAGCGGTTGCGCCGGTCTTGATCAGGGATTTGCCCAAATCGCGGAATGCGTGACCCAAGCCCACGCCGGTGTCCTTCCAGGTATCTCTCAAATCTTTAGCCATAATAAAAAACTCCAATCTGCCTCAGGGCGATGATATTGTGTTGACAAAATCAGTATAGCATATTCTGAAGCCTATTTCAAGGTTCATAAAAAGCTTACAATAAAATTTTGCGTTATTGAAAAACCGCAAGTTCTTTGGTATAATCTTCTTGAAGTGAATAAGGAAGGAGGGAGAAGGATGTATTCATTTTCCGGTCAGCCGCTGCTTCGCATTTTCGATACGGGGAAATTTGACAGCCAGGAGCTTTATGAAGAGGCATACAATCGTGTCAGCAGTCAGCGGCGTCAGAAGGTGGATGCTCTTCGCTTTCCGGAAGATAAGCGTCTTTGCCTTGCCGCCGGGTACTTGCTGGAGGAGGGGCTGCAGGAGCTGGGAGTTGAGACGCCCGACTTGCGGTACGGGCCTTATCAAAAGCCATATCTAAATCAGGCAGAGGGGCTGTATTTCTCCCTGTCCCACAGCGGCACCTACAGCGTATGCGCCTTTTTCGACAGGGAAATCGGCGTGGATATTGAAAAAATAGCGCCATTATCCCATAAGCTGGTGCGCTATGTCTGCACAGATGAGGAATATCAATTTTTGATGCAGCAAAGTGAGCAAGCGCAGCAAGAGCAGTTTTTTCGGCTTTGGACAGCAAAAGAAAGCTATATGAAATATTGCGGAAAGGGACTTTCCTTGCCCCCCAGGGAGCTGGAAATCGATTTTTCACAGCCCCTTTCCATCAAAGAAAAGGGAAACAAAGCCAAGGTGGATTTTCGGGAACATCCCATAGAAGGCTATAAACTCACCGTTTGCTATGCACAAGAATGTCAAAAATAGAAAAGGAGAAGTGAATATGAAAAAGAGATGGATATCCCTACTGTTGGTGCTGGCACTGCTGGCTTCTTTGCTGGCAGGCTGCAGAGTAGAATTGCCTCTGGGCGGGGAGACAGAACCCTCGCAATCCTCCGGCACACCCACACAGCCCAGTAGTTCTGCTACACAGCCCAGTAGTTCTGCTACACAGCCCAGCAGCTCCACTACACAGCCAAGTAGTTCTGCTACACAGCCCAGCAGTACACCCACAGAGCCTACCGGCAGCGTTGTGGCGCCGACGCAGCCCAGTACACCCCAGCCTTCTGAGCCCAAGCCTGACGATACCATTACGCTGGAATCCACCCATACGCCGACTTATGCAAACTCTATCCCCAGGCTGTGCTTTGACCTGTCGGAGCAGAAGATTGAGAAAATTATCAAGGATTTGCAGACCTTCAAAAATGCATTTCGTGCCAACAAGGATCTGGATGCAATTCTTAATGCCTGGAATCGGTGCGAGGACAATTATGAGTACTTAAGCTCGCAATACAGCATTTCTGAGTTCTATTATAAATCCGATTTGCAGGACGAAACCTATACGGAAAGCTATTTGTACACCAATGATATGTACTATGGCTACCACGATGTGTATGTGGAGGTTCTGAAGACGTTTTACAATATGGATACGGAAATCTCCCGGGAGTTCTTCTCCTCCTGGAGCGAGGAAGAAATCAGCGTTTTGACCGCTTACGATCCGGAGATTTCCAAGCTGGAGCAGGAAAACAACGAGATTGTTGTGGAGTTTGAAAAGCTGACGGATGATGAAATTATGAGCAAAACCGGCGACTATTATGTCCGGTTTGTGAAAAACAATCAGAAAATTGCACAGCTCAATGGCTACGACAATTACTACGAATATGCCCATCGGGAAATCTATATGCGGGATTATGAACTTTCTGATTTGGTCAAATTCCGGAAATATGTGGGGCAATATGTTGCGCCTATGATGCCTCAGCTGGTAAATAAATACCAGCAAGCGGTTATGAACTTCTCGGGCTATGAGTATTATCAATTCATAGATTTTACGGAAAAGTACCGCATCAATCCCAGCAACAATTATTTGCGGAGTTATTTCAATTCCGCACCGTCACCAATGCGCACCGCATTTTTGCAGGCGTTGGATGATGACTATGCCTATTTCGCGGACAAGGACACTGCTTACGACGGCGCATTTTGTGGCTACATTGAAACTCTGGGCGCGCCTTATTGCTTCTTTGGCTCTCAGAATTTGATGGACACCACCATTGCCCACGAGTTGGGGCATTACTATGCGCTGCTGCACCTGGATATGGAAGAGCTTTCCTATGACTTGGCGGAAACCCATTCCCAGTCCAACGAGTGGTTCTATTTGCATTACTTAAAGACCAATGCTGCCGACAGCGATAAGAAGTTTGTGGCGGCGCTTGAAAAGTATCAGCAGTACAGCGCTTTTACCACGATTGTGGTGGCTACGATGGTGGATGATTTTGAATACCGTATCTACACAGAGACGGATTACTCCAAGTACAGCGATGCTTACTTTACAGAAGTGATGAGTGAGGTTTGCAAGGACTACGGCGGTGAGGAGTATATCTCCAATTACATAACAGACGCACAGTATTATTGGAGAATGGTGGTGCTGCTGAGCCCCTGCTACTACATTTCCTACGCCACCTCCGGCACGGCTGCCTACAATCTCTACCTGGAGGCCCAGAAGGATCTGACACAGGCGTATGACAAGTATATGCATATTTCTGAAAAGGTGGATGCATCGTCGTTTGTGGATGCATTGGCAGAAGCCAAGATTCCGACACCCTTTGACGAGAACGTTTTCAAGAGCTATGCAGAAGCATTGGGGAAATGATTGGAGAAAATGATGAAAGAATATGAAGTTTTGGTAGAGGAAATTACGCCCTGCGGCGGCGAACAACACGCCAGAAAGTCCATTTTGGAAATTGAGGCGGAGAGCCCGGAGGCTTATGTGGAAGAAAACCGCCGATATCCGGTTTTGGAGCAGCTTCAAAATCAGAACGGGGACACAGTGGTGATTACCGGAGACTCCCACGGCTATATTGTGCGCTACACCTTCACGGAATAACAAAGCATAGATAACTGCACAGAAAGCGGAGACGAAAAGGCGTATTCCGTTGACAGGGAAGAAAATGCTTTGTATACTGAAGACAACAAATCTACCGAAAGCAAAAGGGAAGGGATACATAATTATGAAAAACGGCATCGTTCATTTTGGTGACAGCATTAAAAGAGACGGCCCGGTGCAGCAGTCGTGGCAGGCAAAGTGGATATGGAGCGAAGAGAACACCTCCACGCACAACTGGCTGTGCCTGCGGAAAAAGGTTACATTGCAGGAGGTTTCTGCCTCATCCATTGCCCGCATTGCGGTGGATTCCCGGTACTGGCTGTGGATCAATGGCAAGCGGGTTATAGAGGACGGTCAGGTCAAGCGCGGTCCGACAGAGGAAGATACCTATTTTGAGTATGTGGACATTACCCCGTTTTTGCAGGTGGGTGAAAATACCATTGCAGTATTGGCGTGGTACTTCGGCAACAGCAGCACCTATTTCTCCTACTCCTCCAGCGGAAAGGGTGCTTTCCTGATGGAAGCAGACCTGGGTGGAACTCTGCTCAAGACCGATGAAAGCTGGAAGGTCAAGAAGCATGCGGCATTTTTGAACCGCCGGGCGCTCACTGGCGAAGGTCCGTCCTACCGGATTCCGGAAGAGCATCATCACTACGATGCCCGGCTGGAAGCTGGATTGGAGAACTGGCAGCAGCCTGATTATGACGACAGCAGCTGGGAACAGGCAACGGTACACGGCAGTGTGGGAGACGAGCCCTGGAATCAGCTGTGGGAGCGTTCCATTCCCCAGATGAAGTACTGGCCCAGCGCACAATATGAGAATCCGGAGGCTTTTGCAGCTTATAAGGAGAAGGCAACCCAAGAGCAGGTGGCCATCGATATGGATCTGCCCTACAATATGCAGATTCAGCCCTATCTGAAGGTGGAAGCACCTGCCGGACTGGAAATTCAGATACTCAGCGATGCCACCGAGCCGATTCAGGTCTATTATGTGACCAAAGACGGTGTGCAGGAGTTTGAAGCCTGGTACTGGACCAATGGTCAGCGTATTACTTATGTGATTCCGGCAGGCGTGAAGGTTCTGGATTTGGGCTACCGTCAGAGCGGCTATGCCACAGAGTTTGCAGGGGCATTCTCCTGCGAAGATGAGGATTTGAACACCCTGTGGATGAAGTCGCTGTATACGCTGTACATCACCATGCGGGATAATTATATGGATTGTCCTGACCGGGAGCGTGCCCAATGGTGGGGCGACTGCACCAATGAGTCTCACATGACCTTCTATTCTCTGGATCCGGATTCTTATCTGCTGTACCGCAAGGGTGTGGATACCCTGATCAACTGGAGAAAGACGGACTCCTATACCCACGACCAGTATCACGTGCTGCGGACTGTAGTGCCCAGCACCGGCTATTATACGGAGCTGCCGATGCAGCAACTAGCCGGCGTAAACGGCTTCTGGACCTATTATCTGTATACCGGCGAAAAGGATTTTGTAAAGCAGGTATATCAGCCCTCTGTGGATTATCTGAAGCGCTGGGTACTGGGTCGGGATGGCTTGCTTGCCCACCGGATTGGTAAATGGGACTGGTTTGACTGGGGCACGAATTTTGATACGCCTGTCATTGAAAATGCCTGGTACTACATCACGCTGAATGCAGTGAAAAATCTGGCAGAGGTGCTGGGCGAGACCAAGGATCTGCCTTGGATTGAGGACCGTATGGAATCCATCCGCAGCGGATTTGATAAGACATATTGGACCGGAACGGCTTACCATGCACCGGTTAAGAGTTATGAGGAAAACGGTTACAGCTACCATTATTCCCGTCCGGAAAAGCCGGATGATCGGGCTAATGCGCTGGCAGTGCTGTCCGGCTTGGCGGAAAAGGAAAAATATCCTGCGGTATTAGAGGTGCTGAAGAAGCAGTTCAATTCCAGCCCCTATATGGAGAAATATGTGCTGGATGCCATGTTCTTCATGGGATATGACAATGAGGCGCTTACCAGAATGCGCACCCGTTATCAGGAAATGATCGATTCCCGCTGGACAACCCTGTGGGAGAGCTTTGTGCCCTTCCACGATGATAACTACGGCACCCATAACCACGCCTGGACCGGTGGGCCGATGATCAATCTGTCCGGTCACGTGGCAGGTGTTTGGCCGGAAACACCGGGTTATGAGACCTACCATGTGATTCCCCAGTTGGGAGACCTGAATCACATCTGCGCCAGCGTTCCTTCCGTCAAGGGAGCAATCAAGGTAAAAATCGACCGTGACCAGGAGAAAAAGGAAGTCTCCCTGATGCTGGATTCTCCGGCAAATACGGTTGCACGGGTGGCAATTCCCAAATTTGAAGGAAAAGCTTACGCAGTGCAAATTAACGGCGGCAAGGAAGCGGCCGGTGCCACCTATCAGGGCGAGGACAGCCAGTATGTTTACTATCTGGTCCAGCCCGGTCATTACGAATTTTTGGCACAATAAAGAAGCGGAAAAAACAGCCCGAAAACGATGTTTTCGGGCTGTTTGCACTATTGACATTTTCTGGGAAATGTAGTAAACTGCAAGTAAATTCCCTATTATTTTAAGGAGGATATTCTGATGAGTGATAAAGTAATCAAAGTTGGCGTGGTTGGCCTGGGCGGTCGTGGAAAAAGTATGACATCTGTCGCTATGGGCTTTAAAAATGTCCAAATTACAATGGTATGTGACGGCAACGAAGAGCGGATTGCGCTGGTTCAGGATATGGTCGAAAAGAAAACAAATATCCGGCCTGCAGGTGCAACAGACTATCGGCAGGTTGTTACCAGCCCGGATGTGGATTGCGTTTTGATTTTTACTTCCTGGGATATGCACGTGGATATTGCAGTGGCAGCAATGAAGGCTGGCAAGTATGTCGGTATGGAAGTGGGCGGTGCTTATGATCTGGAGGATTGCTGGCGCTTGGTGCGGACCCACGAGGAAACCGGCACCCATCTGATGATGCTGGAAAACTGCTGTTATGGTGAGAAGGAACTGGCGATTCTGAAAATGGCACGCGAAGGAAAGTTTGGCCGCATTGTTCATTGCCGGGCTTCCTATGAGCACGATTTGCGTTATGAGCTGGTGGCGGGTGAGCGCAGAGGCCACTATCGGCTGAAGAATTTGCAGATGCGCTGCGGTGAGCTGTATCCGACCCACGGCCTGGGCCCCATGTGCAACCTTTTGCGGATCAACCGGGGCAACCGTATGGTATCGCTGACGGCAATGTCCTCCCGTGCCGATGGTATTCGGGAGTGGGTTGCTGAAAATGAGCCGGCAGACAGCCCCCTGCAGGGCATTGAAATGAATACCGGTGATGTGACGACCACAATGATTAAGTGCGCCGGCGGCGAGACAATTCTGCTGACCCACGAAATCACGCTGCCCCATCCCTATTCCCGGGGCAACCGGGTAGATGGCACCGGCGGTGTCTATATGGAGGATGGAAACCAAATCTACCTGTGGGAGGAAGATAAAGAGGAATACTGCTCCAACCTGGGTGAATTCTATCCGGAAAAGGATGGCAAGTGGAAGAATTTCGATGCCTATAAGGAAAAGTATGCCCACCCTGTTTGGAAGCAGTTTAAAAAGGCTGGCGTCCAGGGTGGTCACGGCGGTATGGACTATCTGCTGCTTTGCGCCTTCTTCCACGCGGTGCGCAACCAGGAGCAGCCGCCTATTGATGCGTATGATGCTGCATCCTGGATGGCGATTACCTGTCTGTCTGAGCATTCTGTTGCGATGGGATCTGCCCCGGTGGCAATTCCGGATTTCACCCGCGGTCAGTGGCTGAATGATCGTACGATGATTAAAAATGCGTTTGCTCTGGATGAGGTTTACGAGGAAGAGCTGTACGAGGATATGTTTGAGGAGCACGCATAAAAAGGAGTGATTATGAAAAACGGAAGCATTCATTACGGTGACGATATCAAGCGGGACGGCCCTGTTTTGACACCGTGGGAAGCCAAGTGGATTTGGGACACGGAAAATACAGCAATGCACAACTGGCTGTGTCTGCGGGAAAAGATTAACCTGGAGAACCTTCCTGCTTCTGCCATCGCCCGTGTGGCGGTGGATTCCCGGTATTGGCTGTGGGTCAACGGCAAGGCAGTGATTGAAGACGGACAGATTAAAAGAGGTCCTACCGAGAATGATACTTACTTTGAATATGTGGATTTGACGGCTTACCTGAAAAAGGGAGAAAATACCTTTGCGGTGCTTACGGTGTACTATGGTAACGACAGCAAGTATTTCAATTATCATCCCAGCGGAAAGGGAGCTTTCGTGATGGAGGCCGACTTGGGCGAAAGCTTGCTGAAAACCGATGAAAGCTGGAAGGTAAAGAAGCACGCGGCATTTTTGAATCGGCAGGAACTGTTGGGCGAAGGTCCGTCCAGCCGCATTCCCGAGGAAGATAACTATTATGATGCCCGTTTGGCGCTGGATTTGGAAAACTGGCAGCAGGCTGATTACGATGACAGCAGCTGGGAGCAGGCAACGGTATACGGCAATGTGGGCGATGCGCCCTGGAATCAGCTGTGGGAGCGCTCCATTCCCCAGATGAAATACTGGCCGCGGCAGGCATACACCAATCCCGAAGTCTATGAAGCTTATCGCAGCAATGCAACGGCGCAGACGGTTTCTCTTGGAATGAAGCTGCCCTACAATATGCAGATGCAGCCTTATCTGAAGGTGGAAGCACCTGCCGGATTGGAAATTAAGATGCTCAGTGACGGAACAGAGTCCCTGAATACCTATTATGTGACCAAGGGGGGCGTGCAGGAATTTGAAGGCTTCTACTGGATGAGCGCCCAGACCCTGACCTATGTGGTGCCGGCAGGCGTGAAGATTCTGGATTTGGGCTACCGCCAGAGCGGCTATGACTGCGAATTTGCCGGCTCGTTCCATTGCGAGGACGAGGATTACAACATCCTTTGGAAAAAGTCAATGTACACCCTGTACATTACGATGCGCGACACCTATATGGACTGCCCTGACCGGGAACGGGGACAATGGTGGGGCGACTGCACCAACGAATCACTGATGAGCTTCTACGCTCTGAGTAAGGATGCCAATTTGCTGTATCGCAAGGGTGTGGACAGCATCATCAACTGGCGGAAAACGGATCCGGGTGCAAACGACAAGTGCCACGTTCTGCAGACGGTTGTGCCCATCAACAATCACTACATTGAATTGCCGTTGCAGCAGCTGGCCGGCGTATACGGCTTCTGGACCTACTTTATGCACACCGGCGAAATGGATTTTGCCCGGCAGGTTTATCAGCCGGCAATGGATTATCTGAAGCGCTGGGTGCTGGGCGAAAGAGGCTTGGTTGCGCACCGCATCAGCAGCTGGGACTGGCCGGACTGGGGCGATGACTATGATGTTCCTGTGATGGAAAATGCCTGGTACTATATGGCGTTGCATGCGGTGCGGAATTTTGCTGAGGTGCTGGGAGAAACCAAGGACCTGCCCCTGCTGGATAAGCGGATGAATGCCATCAAGAAGGCATTCCGGGAGGTTTTCTGGACCGGCAGTGCCTATTATGCACCTCAGGAGTGCTATGTGGACAACGGCTATGAGTACAAGTTTGACCGTCCTGCGCAGCCGGATGACCGCGCAAATGCTTTGGCGGTGCTGTCCGGCCTGGCAGACAAGAGTCAGTATCCTGCTATTTTGGAAATTTTGAAAAAGCAGTTCAATTCCAGCCCCTATATGGAAAAGTATGTGGAAGATGCCATGTTCTTTATGGGCTATGAAAACGAGGCGCTGGAGCGGATGAAGACCCGCTATCGGATGATGATTGATGACGAGTGGACAACCCTGTGGGAGAACTTCAAGACCTCGGCGTCCACCCGTTGGGGAACCCATAATCACGCCTGGACCGGTGGTCCGCTGGTGGGCCTTTCCGGCAATGTGGCCGGCGTGGCACCGGATGCACCGGGCTATGCGCAGTACCACATCATTCCTCAGCTGGGCGGATTAAAGGACGTGGCGGTTTGTGTGCCGTCTGTCAAGGGCGACATCAAGGTGCAGATTTACCGGGATGTGGAGAAGCAGGAAGTGAAAATCACATTGGAGTCTCCTGCCAATACGGTTGCCCGGGTGGCAATTCCCAAGTTTGATGGCAAGGACCTGACTGTTTCTGTGGAAACCGGTGACCAGAATGTGGCTTACGAATCCCAGGATGAGCAGTATGTTTACTATTTGGCACAGCCCGGACACCACTGCTTCGTGGGAAAGTAAAACGTTAGGAAAGAGGCAAAAATGGACGCTTTTTTTGCAAGCCTGGCGGAAGGCTTTGACCTGCCGATTCTCGACTGGATACGAGCAAATTTAACCAATCCTTTTCTGGATACGGTGATGCCCCACCTTACCCGATGGGGCGATGCGGGGTTCATTTGGATTGTTCTGGCTGTTTTCTTGCTTTGTTTCCGCAAAACAAGAAAGACAGGCCTTACGTTGGGCTTGGCACTGATTATCGGGCTGCTGGTATGCAACCTGACGCTGAAGCCGCTGATTGCCCGGATTCGTCCGTATGATTATCAGCAGCTTTATGCCGGAAAAATGATTCCGCTGCTGATGGATAAGCCCAGCGATTTTTCCTTCCCTTCGGGGCATACCATTACAGCCTTTGAGGGGGCGGCAGTTGTGATGCTGTCCAGCCGAAAATGGGGAATTCCAACTCTTTGCTTTGCGCTGATGATTGCATTTTCCCGGTTATATTTGTATTTTCATTATCCGACGGATGTTTTGGCATCGATGGTATTAGGAACCGGAATTGCGTTTTTGGCGGCTTGGCTTGTGAAAAAGGGAGAAATATGGTGCAATAGCAGGCGCCGCTGACGCTCCTCGCAATAACATAAAAAACAGGACTGGTAACAGTCCTGTTTTTGTCGCTTAAAGAAAACCACCAGTCGTGCCGGTGGTTCCAAAAAGCTTTAACTTTGTCCCAGTTCCGCCGCAGCGGCAAGCCTCCCCTGTGTAAGGGGAGGTGGGTAAAATCTTTGATTTTGCTCGGAGGGGTTGTTCTCATAGTGACAATCCCTCAGTCAGCCTGTTCGGCTGACAGCTCCCTTTACACAAGGGAGCCTTCGGTGCGTCGATAGGCTCGGCTAGTGCATACCACCGGCACAGCCGGCGGTTATGATTTGCGGCGGGTTTTGCTGTTCCCGTATGGCATGCCCTCGGGCAACCCCAAGATATAGTCCGCGGAAACATTATAGAAAGTAGCCAGTAGCTTTAATTTTTCGCCGCTAATATCTGCTTTCCCCAATTCAATTTTACTGTATTGCTGTTGGGTGGTTTTAATAACGGAAGCAATCTCCGCTTGGGATAAATCCCGATCTTCTCTTAGATCGCGAATTCTGTTCATTATTACCCCTCCTTTAGTATTTTTATTATAACTTACACCTTATGGATGTATTGACATCTACATCTAACAGGTGTAAAATAAAAGAAAATGTAAAGGAGTGTAGTTATGATAAATACTTTTCTTAAAAACATTATTTGGCTTCGGAAGTATTACGGGCTTACAAAAAAAGAAATGGCAGGAAAGCTTGGGATTGGTGTTTGGACGCTGAGCAAAATCGAAAAAGGGGAATTACCGCCCAGACTCAATATTGATGTGTTGTTTTACATTTATAAGGAATTTGGGATTTCTATGTCGGATATGCTTTCTGCTCGTTTGGGATGCGGTACAGAAGAAAAATAAGGCCCCCTGACGTGGGGGCCTTTTAGGTTATTCTTTTTTCAGCAAGTCCGCCAGGGTGATGCCCTCAAAGAAGGTATCAATCAGCGCATCCAGTTTGTCCCACATCGGTTTTGCTTCACAACAGGTGGTGCGGGAACAGCCGGCCGGGCCGGTGGCAGAACAGGAAACCACAGCCAGCGAGCCCTCCGTCAGTTTGAGAATGCTGCCGATGGTATATGCTTCCGGGGTGCGGTTCAGGCGGTAACCGCCGCCTTTTCCATGTACGGCATCTACAAAGCCTGCCTTAGAGAGCGTTGTCATAATCGATTCCAGATATTTTTGCGAAATCTGCTCCGCTTCCGCAATCTCCTTCAACGGGACATACTCACTGGGCGCTTTTTGCGCCAGACAGACCATTACGCGCAGGGCATAGCGCCCTTTTGTCGATACAATCATAGCTTAGTCACAATGGGCGCAATGCTCACAGTCGGGGAAGTCCTTGGCATCGTAAGGAATATTATTCTTATCAAAATAGTCCTTCAATGCATTTTTGATGGCTTCCTCGGCCAGAACGGAGCAGTGCATTTTGTGCAGGGGCAGACCGTCCAATGCCTCGGCAACGGCCTTGTTTGTCAGCTGCATTGCCTCGTGGATGGATTTACCCATAATCATTTCCGTCGCCATCGAGGAGGAGGCAATGGCGCTGCCACAGCCGAAGGTTTCGAATTTTACATCCACGATGATTTCGTTTTCAATTTTCAGGTAGATTTTCATAATATCGCCGCATTTGGCGTTGCCGACCTCGCCCACACCGTCGGCGTTTTCAATCACGCCCACATTTCTGGGATGGGTGAAGTGGTCCATTACTTTTTCACTGTAAAGAGCCATAATTTCATTCTCCTTATTGATACATTCTAAAATTACAAAATATACTGCCGTTTGCCGGTTTGCAAATCTCTCCAGACCGGGGAGATGCTGCGCAAATATTGCACCACTTCCGGAACGACGGTCAAAATGTGGTCGATTTCTTCCGGGGTATTGTATTCGCTGAGGGACAGACGCAGAGAGCCGTGAGCCACATCGTGAACCCGGCCAATGGCCAACAGCACGTGGCTGGGGTCCAGAGAGCCGGAGGTGCAGGCAGAGCCGGAGGAGGCTTGCACACCCTTCATATCCAGCAGCAACAGCAGGCTTTCGCCCTCAATGCCTTCAAAGCAGAAGCTGACATTGCCGCTCAGCCGGTGGACGGGGTCGCCATTCAAAGCGCAATGGGGAATTTGGGAAAGACCGGCAATCAGCTTATCCCGAAGAGCGGTAACTTTCTTCGTGTTTTCTTCCAGATTGGCAAGGCATTCCTCCAAGGCGGCGACCATACCGCAGATGGCAGGAAGGTTCTCTGTACCGGCACGCTTGCCCCGCTCCTGTGCGCCGCCGTCAATGACATTGGTAAGAGGCAAGCCGCGGCGGCAGTACAATGCACCGACACCCTTGGGGCCGTGGAATTTATGGCCGGAAAGGCTGAGCATATCAATGTTTTCTTTTTTGACATCAATGTTCAGATGACCAACGGCCTGCACACCGTCCGTATGGAATGGCACACCGGCTTCTTTACAAACGGCGCCGATTTCGCTGATGGGCAGCACAGAGCCGATTTCGTTGTTGGCATACATCACGGTCACCAGACAGGTATCCGGTTGAAGGGCGGCCTTCACATCTGCAGCGGTGATATTGTGATTTGTTTTGACATCCAGATAGGTAACGGAAAAGCCTTCTTTTTCCAGCTTTTGCAGCACGTGCAAAACGGCGTGATGCTCAAAAGCGGTGGAAATAATATGCTTTTTTCCTTTTTTTGCGCCGTTGTAAGCAGCGGAGAGAATCGCCTGATTATCCGCTTCGCTGCCGCCGGAGGTGAAATAGATTTCCCGCGGCTCACAGCCAATGCATTTTGCAAGGCGTTCCCGGGCATTTTCAAGCAGCTCCTTCGCTTCCTGACCTACGGAATGCAGGCTGGAAGGATTGCCGTAATAGGTTTCAAAAACCGGCATCATTGCGCTCAGAGCTGCCGGACTGATTTTCGTAGTGGCAGCGTTATCAGCATAAACTTGCATCGTAAAAGCCTCCTGAGAATTAACCTAGTATTTCTATAGGTAATATAGCATCATTTACCTACTTTGTCAATAGGTAAATGACCGGCAAGCATCCATTTTTTTACATATTTTTCGACTTTTTCAGCGGTTACAATTCGTCTGTCTTGGAATATTAAGAAGGCAGGCAAGAAGGAGGACGAAAAAATGAAAAAAGGAATAAGGCGCGTAACTATGGCGCTGTTTTGTGTATATCTTTTAATATGTGGCGTTTTCGCCAAGGAATTGGTTCCGGTGGGCAGCGTGATCGGACTGGAATTACAGGACAGACAGGTAGTTGTGGCCGGCTTTGACGAGAAACAAGGTGCAGCGGCCAAGGCTGCCGGGCTTTGCAACGGTGATGTGATTCAAAAAATCGACAATGTGGCCATCACCTGTGCAGAGGATGTGCGAAAGGCGCTGCAGAAATCCGATGGAACGGTTTGTTTGGAAATTAGCCGCAAGGGGAAAGTCAACCGGGTGCAGATGATGCCTCAAATTACAAAAGATGGCCCTCGTCTGGGCGTGTATCTGCGGCAAGGCGTTTCCGGCATCGGTACGGTGACCTGGTATGATCCGGAAACCAAGCAGTTCGGGACCTTGGGGCATGGTGTCAATGACAGCAGCGGAAATTTGCTTCCTATGGCGCGGGGAAATATATACCAGGCCAAGGTGATGGCGGTAAAAAAGGGGAAAATTGGCGAACCGGGACAATTATACGGCACAATCACATCTCAGACGCCTATCGGAACGCTGACAGGCAATACTCAACAGGGTGTTTTTGGCGTCAGCACCAATGGGTGGGAAGGACAGACCGTCTCTGTTGCAAAGAGCAGCGAGGTTAAGGCCGGCGAGGCTGTGATCCGCTCCACCATTTCCGGAGATACGGTACGGGAATATTCTGTGGAAATTTTGAAAATTTATCCTAAGACCAGAAATAACGGGCGAAATCTGCTGATTAAAGTCACGGATCCGGAGCTGTTGGCAACCACCGGTGGGATTGTACAGGGAATGTCCGGCTCGCCGATTATACAGAACGGAAAGCTGATTGGGGCGGTGACCCACGTTTTGGTCAATGACCCTACGACGGGGTACGGCATCTTCATCGAAAACATGCTCGACGCGGCAGCGTAAAATCGGAATGGCACACAGGCCATTCCCTACAGGGCATAAATGTAGGGAACGACCTGTGTGTCGTTCCCTACGGTCTTTCGTGCATCATGATCCATTTGGTAGGATTATTTTCAATATACTGCCAAATCTCGTTGTAATCCTGCTGATTGCGAATGACATGATCATAATAGGATTTCTGCCACAGTTTGCCGTCAAAAGGCGTTAATGTGCCATCTTTTACACCCCGGATATATTCATTGGTGGTCATGGTTTTGAAAAACCGCATCACATCCGGTAGGGAACGGCCTGCATGCCGTTCCTTTATGGTTACGATCAAATGTAAATGATCGGGCATGATTACATATTTATCGATTGCAATATTGGGGAATTTGCGTTCCGTTTCCCTTACCCATTTATGGATAATTGCATTGCCTTCCGTAGGGCACGACCTGCGTGTCGTGCCGTTTCTATCATCCGCACTTTCCGGAACGGCACATAGGCCGTTCCCTACGGGTAATTCCATTTGAAATAACCGGGCACGGTTTTGCGTACAAAGGGTTACGAAATACGCACCCTCTTGCCCATAATCAAACTCTGTTAACCTGTTTTGCTTTCTGTTTGGCATTTCCATATTCATCACCAGTATTACTATACCATATCATCCAAAATTCATCAACCGCCTGCTTTTTGTTGCCAATCCTACCACCGTGTGATATGATAAAAGAAAAGGGCGGTGAGATATATGGCAAACGACGCATCAACCCAAATAATCAAACAGCTATGCAAAGATATTTTGCTACCGCTTGGTGTTTTTCAAAAAGGCACTTCCAGAATATATATCGATGACAATGGCTACTTTTTCACCGTACTTGAATTTCAGCCTTCGGCATATGCGAAAGGAACATACTTGAATGTAGCGCTCCATTTTCTGTGGAACGAGAGGGTTTATATTTCCTTCGATTTTCCTTTTGGAGCAGATATCCGGGTCAAGAATTTCGTTGAATATCAGAATGACGAACAGTTTACCCGCGAAGTTACTAAATACGTCCAAGAAGCCGCCAAGCAGGTGATGTTTTACCGGAAACTACAGGATATGGAAACTGCAAAATCCTATGTGAAGAAATGGCTACGTAAATACAAAGGAAACTCACGAATCGATGAACTAAATACCATCAACCATTTACACGACGAAGAAGTATTGCAAAGGATCAAGCAGACCCGTACCTTTTGGCGCAGCAAACCGTCTATGAAAAAGATGAAAAATTATGATACTTTTGATGTTTGACAAAAAACCTCCGGATCCCTGGAGGTTTTTGCTATATTGAAAACAAAACCAACGGTCCGGTAAATATCAGAATTTGTCGAAAAGGAAAGAAGAATTAAACGTCTTTTTTTGACATTTCATCTATGTAAAGTTAAGGACAGCGGTTGGAGTGTATAAAAACCTGCCTTTTACCTGCAAAAACGCATAAAAGCCGCAGAAAAACACAAATTTCTTTTGTCCCCTACGAAGGATCCTCTAAGATTGTATTTGTAGGGGCGGATGAGCACATCCGCCAGCAAATGAAAGAAGAAAACAATTATGGATTTCTACAAGGTTCCTGTCGGCTTCGGTATGGCCTTAGCCGTAAACGAGCCGGCGATGAATGCGTATTCTAAAATGACCGAAGCGCAAAAAACAGGGGCAGTAAATGCCCCTGTTTTGTGATTCGTTAAGTAATCAGGATCTTTTCCAAACCAAAGTTTGGTCGCTTCCCTGCAGCTTAAGGTCGTCGATTACCAATGTGCCGTTTGTAAGTGTATAGGTTCTGCCGACGAACTTGGCATCCCACGCCAAGGCAGCATAAATCTGGTTGTCTTCCACATAATAGACCTCGTTGGAATTGAATGTACTGAACATCTCCTCAACACTCTGATTTTGCAGCTGGGTTTCCACATAGCGGTCTACAGTCATACCGTAAGTATCCATCATCGCTGCATCTGCTCCCGGTTTTGACAGACCCTGCTGCGCGAAGATTGCATACATCAGATCAATGGTGTATGTTTTATATCTTTCCATAAAGCCCTTTTCGTCCTTGGGCATTACGCGCATCGTCAGCTTACCGGTATTGCCAAATTTCAAAGTAATCCGGCATTCCACACCGCCGAAGTTCTCAAGACCCAGTATTTCGTCGGTAAGTGTTTCATCACAAATCCATGTGCCCTGCAAAGCTTTGGTGCTTTTTGTGGTGAAGCGAGAATCTGTTTGCAATTTGCTGCCGGTAGTTTGCCCGCAGACACTGCAGGTTTTGGGTGCTTCCGTCGTGGCCTCAAGCCACTGATGTGCAACAGTCTCACCCTCGGTGAGCTGGCAAACGGAGCAGGTTTTAGGAGCAGTACAGGTGGCTTCCTGCCAGGTATGACCCAGAGCTTCACCTTCGGTTGCCTTACAGACCGTACATGTTTTTACATCCGTACAGGTAGCTTCCTGCCAGGTATGACCCAGAGCTTCACCTTCTGTTGCTTTGCAGACCGTACATGTTTTTACATCCGTACAGGTGGCGTCCTTCCAAGTGTGAGGCAGTGCTTCACCTTCGGTTTCTCCGCAAAGGCTGCATGTTTTTGGAGCAGCACAAGTGGCCGCATACCATTCATGGCGACAACTGCAGCCAGCCAAAAGCAAAATGAGCACCATGGACAACGCAAAAATCAACATGCTCTTTTTCATAACAAATCCTCCTTATTCTTTTTTTGCTTTGATATTATTATATCATAACGCACAGGAGAAATCAACAATATTACAATTTGCGCCCGGATATGGGATGTTTTTTCAATTTTTCATTTAGGGGGGAGACAAACTTAAATAAATGTTGTATAATGGATGCGCAGGGGGTGAGGCGATGCTTTTTGACTGCCACACACATTCGACAAACTCAGACGGAAAAAATACAGTGGAAGAAATGTGCGCAAGTTCGCTTGAAAATGCATTGGACGGCGTTATGATTACAGACCACGCCGATATGAATTTCTACAACGAGCGCAATACATATTCCAGAATTCAAAATTCCATCAGAGATATTCAGGAAGCCCAGGAAAAGTACAGCGGCAGCCTGAAGGTTTTCAAGGGTATCGAATTGGGTGAATATACCATTTCGCCCCAAAAGGCGGAAGAGGTTTTATCCCTCAACTGTTTTGATGCTGTTTTGTGCTCCATCCATTTTGTGCCGCAGGCGGGGTGGTCTCTTGCCTACAACCGCATTGATTTTCACACGGCAATGCCCTCTGAGGCAGAGATCAACGAGTATCTGAAGCTGTATTTTGATTTACTCAGCGAAACCGTGGATGCATTTGATTTTGATGTTTTGGCCCATATTCATTGCCCGGCAAGATACATCACCGGAAAGTACGGAAGGAAAAGCAATGTTATGCTTTTTGAAGATAAAATTTCTGAGATTTTGGAGAAAATCGTCAAGAGAAACATTGCACTGGAATTGAACACGCTCTATATAAAAGATCAGGACGGGAAGTATAATTTCAGCCTTGACAAGATTCTAGGGATGTACAAACAGTTGGGCGGCAGAATGGTAACGCTGGGAAGCGATGCTCATAACAAGGCAGATGTGGGCAGAAACTTTCAGCAAGCCGCGCAGCTGCTGAAGGAGCAAGGCTTTGACCGCGCGTACTATTATGAGAATCGAAAGCCTGTTTCATACCCTCTGTGAGCGACGAATACAAGAAAAACCGGGTTCAGCCTATTGCTGAACCCGGTTTGTGTTTCTGTCAGAAGTTTTCCAGCAGGTATTTTTCTGCTGCGGCATTCCACAGACCGTTATTCTCATTGACAAGGGTGCTGAGAATTTTGAACCGGCTGTCTGCTTTTCCCAGTTGTTCAAAATCGTCAATGGCGGTAAGAGGCAGGTCAATATGTGTATAAATCAGCTTTTTGCCGCCGGGAATTTCCGGCAGGTGCAGGGTGGTATCGATGGCGGCATCCATACCGCCGATATGGGTAATCATCACCGCCGGGTCAATTTTCTTTTCGCTGATCAGGCGCACAATATCCTGCATATCGCCTTTGGTGCTGCCGCTGGTTCCGGAAATATGGTGCTGCTTATAGTGGACATCGTAGAAGTTAAACTTTGCACTGAAATTCTGATCCAAGGGGCCTGCGAAGAAGTTCAGGCAGCCATCAAAACCCAGAATTGCATCGCCCAGCTCCACCACCGCGGGGACAGGTGCATACACGAATACATCGTCAAAGCCGGTGCCATCCGTGAAGGCAAGCAATTCAGCGGCATCGGTGGTATTGCTGAAAATCAGCTGGATACCGTCCTTTTGCATCTGGGCGGGATTGAAGATTTGTCTGGCTCTGGCAAGGCGGTTTTCATCCAGGTCGGTGACCACCACAACGGAGGGCTTTACAGTGCCGTGGAGGGCCAGGTCGATTGCCACAAGTCCCATCGGTCCGCAGCCTGCCAAAATGGCAACCTTACCGCCGGGCTTGATGTTTGCATAAGGAACGCTGTCGGCATCCAAATGCAGGCTGCCCTTGTAGCCCCGGAGGACACAGGAAGCAGGCTCAATCAAAGAGCCCTTGAAGAAGCAATCGCTTTCCAGCTTCATCAGGTATCCGTTTTCAATAATGTGGTCGTATACGATGGAATATGTGGACACACCGCCGATTTCGCCGAAGGTATAGCCCACGGTTTGCATACCGCCAAGGTAGGACAGCACCGGCGGCATCGCTACTTTGTCACCCACTTGGAATTGACCCTTCCATTTCTCTGTAACTTCCACAACCTCTGCGCAGAATTCATGACCGATGATAACGGGATTTTCTGCCACATTATCCGGCACACGGATGTGCTTTGCCCCTTGCTTGGCAGTTTTGTAGGTGGACATACACACGCTGTCGGAAATGACTTTGATGAGGATTTCGCCGTTTTTCAGCGCAGGTAATTCAAATTCCTCCAGGCGAAGATCCATTGCGCCGTACAGGCGGACTGCTTTTGTTTTCATTTTATTCCTCCCCACTATCAAATGCGGCCGGCAGAGCCGAATGTCCGCAGCTTATCCCTGGCGACATCCTTCATTCTGTTTCTGGCATCCTCGAAAACGATGAAAGGCCAGGTGGCGGGATTTTCCATTGTATTCAGCTTCTCTTTCAAGCCGCTGTTCATTGCGCCGACCACGTCGGAATAGATGTTGATTTTGGTGATGCCGTGACGGATTGCGTTTTGTATCTGATCGTCCGGCGTGCCGCTGCCGCCGTGCAAAACCAAGGGGCGGTCACAGACTGCAGTAATCTCGTCCAGTCGGTCGATTCTTAATTCAGGTGTCTTCTGATAGACGCCGTGAGCGGTTCCAATTGCGACTGCCAATGCATCTACATCGGTGGATTCTATAAATCTCACCACTTCTTCCGGAACGGTCAGGCTCTCGCCGGGGTCATTGTCCGTGCCGGTTTCGCTGATTGACCCCACGCTGGCATTGCCTACATGCCCCAGCTCTGCTTCAACGGTGATGCCCCGGGCGTGGGCATATTTTGTAATCTCGGCGGTACGCGCGGCATTGCTGTCAAAATCCAGAACAGAGCCATCAAACATTACCGAGCTGAAACCGGCCTCAATGGCTCTTTTTACGAGGCTGAAATCCGTGGCGTGGTCCAAATGCAGGCAAACCGGAATGTTGAAATACTCCGATGCACTGCGAATCATAGAAGCCAGCAGATTCATATCTCTGCCTTTCAAATCAACGCCCAACGCCATTAGCAGCGCCGGAGACCGCTCTTCCTCACAGGTCTCCAGAACGGCCTTCATCATATCATAATTACTGACATCAAATGCAGGGAGTGCATAGTGATGAAGCTGCGCATCCTCCAGCATTTCTTTCATTGAAACAAGCATCTTGCTACCCCCTTCATTGTGCTGAACGCATCATATCACTATGATTAACATTTGTCAATTACATTTGTTAAAATATTGACTTTAGGCGGGTGTTGTGGTAAGATCGTCCAAGGCAGGTGAAGAATATGAATGAAAGAGACGAGAAAATCCTGATGTGGGAAGCAGCTACGCTTTACTATGAAAAACAGCACACCCAGCAGGAAATCGCCGAGATGATGAAGCTTTCCCGGCAGACAGTTTCCAGATTGCTCAATGATGCAGTCAAAGAAAATATTGTCGAAATTAAGGTTCACAATCCCAAAGAGGACTGTGAAGAGCTGGAAAAGCGCCTGCAGGCTCAATTTTCCCTGAGAAGCTGCGTTGTTTGCGGTGTGGCCAGCAAAAGCGAATCCGTACGGGGCTTGATGACTGTCAAGGCGGCAGGGGAGTACATTCTTCCCATGCTTTCCGAGGGCGGGCTGAAAATCGCCCTTTCATGGGGAAGAACCATTGAACAGTTTATAAATGCCCTGCCGGAGCTGACTACCAGCGGCAACACGGTGTTTCCTCTTTTCGGTGCTACCGATAATGAAAAGTCCTATTTTTCCTCCAACGAGCTGACCCGCGGTTTGGCGGAGAAAATCGGCGCAAGTGCAAAATATGCCTGGTTTCCCTATTTGGCGGACAATGCGCAGGAATGGGAAATGCTGAAAGAGCTCTCCCTTTATAAAAAAATGCAGGAGCTTTGGAAAACGGCGGACCTTGCGATTGTGGGAATCGGCAATGCGGAGATTCTGGAGATTTTCGGTGCAACCTTTGGATACAGTGACCGGCACAGTCAGGCAGTGGGAGATATTGCCACCCATTTCTTTGACAAGGATGGTCAGCTGCTTGCGCTGTATGACAATTCCCTGTGTGCGGATGCTGAGGATTTAAGAAATGCCCGGCATACCATCGCCATTGCCTACGGAAACGACAAGGCAAAGGCGATTGCAGGCGCTCTGCGTACAGGACTCATTGACACGCTGATTACCGATGAATATACAGCCAGAAAAATTTTGGAAAACAACTAAGAAAAGCCACCGAAATCGGTGGCTTTTCTTATTTAGATGGGAAGATTACTCGTTATTGGTGGGCAGCTCCATCGGTGCGGCCTCTGCCTCCAAATCAGCTGCAGCAGCGACTTTGTGCTTATGGGCGACAAGGATGGAAAGCACAATGCCGCCAATCAGCAGAGCAAAGCCGATGACAAGGGTGATAATAGGAACAATGCGCACTTCGTTGAGAAGGGGCTTGATGACAGCCATCGTCGGGGAAGCGGGCTGACCGTCCAGCAAAATATGCCCTGCCAGGAACAGGCCACCTACCAGAATGACAGGATAACCGCAGCGGCGCAGTCCGGCACCCAGCTGGCGCAGGTTGGTGGCCAAAATGGCGACCATCAGCAGCAGACAGGTGAACAGGCACAACAGCAAAGTGTTGGGGGCGGAAATGCTGCGAACCAACGAGGTGGCAACGGAAAGGAAGGAGAATCCGTTTGCGCCGCCCTGGTTCGGAGAGGGCAAACCGGGAATTTCTTCTCCGGTGGCTTCCATAAAGCCGGCCAGACCTTCTGCTTCTACCTTTTGGATAATTTCATTTTCAGTGAAAATCGTGGCGACCTGCTCGTCCAAATCCTCAGGCAGAGGCTCACCTGTGATTTCCTCGATGACTTCCTTGTTTTCATCGATCAGCTGGATAATTTCTTCCGCTTCAAAGGTGGTGGTGACCTGACCCAACACATAGTCCGTCACCAAGGAGGCGGTTTTATCTGCGATGTAATCTTTAACGGTGGACTCCTCAATCAGCTGCTCCAGACGTTCCTGGGAAAGGGTCAAATCGTCCCCCATTTCTTCCTTCAGCTCTTTGTAAAGCATATCAATCAGCTGACCGGTCAGGTCAAAGGCGACGTCATTGGGCTCTTCCTTACGGGGGGTTCCAGCATAGGTCTAGGAGCGGGGCGGAGGCCAAAGCCACCGTTACCCGGACGCAGGGCAGGGGAGGAGCGGACATCAGCCGGGTCGGAAAGCATCTGGTAGACGAGGTTGCGGATGCTGTTTTCAGAAACGGCAGTGCGTACATCAATCACCAAAACGGTGACCAAAACGGCAAAGAACAGCAAAATTGCCAGTGCAACGGATGCGCAGGCCAGGCCGAACCGGGCACCAAGGGGTAATTTGGTCTGTCTCATAATGAAAAGTCTCCTCTTTCTTTATTGGATTGATTTCATTGTACACTCCGGAAAGACAGTTGTCAATTACGTTTCCAAATTATTATTTTTATGGCAAAAGGTGGGGATTTCCCTAAAAAAACCTTGACAAATTGTCAAGATACGGCTATAATACACTAGCCTGCGTGTGCAGGTAATCCTTGCTCCCGGCGCGACCGGGGGCCAAAAGACCAGAAGGAGGTGCAAACAACATGGCTAAGATCACCGGTAAGTATGAGGTGCTCTACATCATTGACCCCGCACAGGGCGAGGAGGGCATCGCAGCACTTGTGGAAAAGTTCAAGGCAATGGTGGAGGCGGAGGGTACCCTGACAAACATTGATGAATGGGGCAAGCGTCGCTTGGCTTATCCCATCAATGACCTGCCCGAGGGTTACTACGTTTTGATGAACTTCGAGTCCAATCCTGCGTTCCCTGCAGAAATGGAACGTGTGATGAAGATCACCGAAGGCGTTATGCGTTGCCTGACCACCGTCGTGGAGGGCTAAGAAATGCTCAATCACATTGTTATCATGGGTCGTCTGACCCGTGACCCCGAGCTTCGCCGGACCGGCAGTGGCGTTGCCGTTGCCAGCTTTACCGTGGCTGTTGACCGTGATTTCGGCAGCAGAGACGGCGGCGAAAAGGAAACCGATTTCATTGACTGTGTCGCTTGGCGTCAGACCGGAGAATTTGTCTCTAAGTATTTCACCAAGGGCCGTATGGCAGTGGTTTCCGGCCGGCTCCAGATTCGTTCCTGGACCGACAAAGACGGCAACAAGCGCCGTAGTGCTGAAGTCGTAGCAGACAATGTCTATTTCGGCGACAGCAAGCGTGACGGCGACAGCACCGGCAGCTACGCTGCCCCTGCAGCATCCGGCTTCGGCGGCTATTCCGCTCCGGCCAGCGCTCCGGCATCCGATTTCGCAATGCTGGATGACGATGATGCACAGCTGCCGTTCTGACAAACGAACTTTTTCACATTCTCACGAAGGAGGTAATCTTTATGGCTAACGAACAGCGTATTCGTCCCCGCAAGCGCAAGAAGGTTTGCGCATTCTGCGTGGATAAGGTGACCAGCATCGATTACAAGGACACTGCAAAGATTCGCCGCTATCTGTCCGAGCGTGGCAAGATTCTGCCCCGCCGTACCACCGGCACCTGTGCAGCCCATCAGCGTGATTTGACCATCGCTATCAAGCGTGCCCGTCAGATTGCTCTGCTGCCCTACGTTGCTGACTAAGAAAAACAACCCCCAGGGAAGCTTCCCCGGGGGTTTTATTTATTGTTGGAAGGTGGTACCAGGAGATTGCCACGTCGCTTCGCTCCTCGCAATGACGAGGGAGGGGGGGTTTTTCTTTACAGATTTTCTTCTTTTAAGGTGCGGTAGAGTGCCAAGTCAGTTCTGTCCAGAGTCAGGGGCATCACGGAAATGACCTTGTCCACCAAAACAGCGTCGGTGTCAAATTCCTTGCTGGCACAAGGTGCGAAAACATCAATGCCGCAGGGCATATACATATCATTTTCCTCGGGCTGGAAGCGGTCGGAATAATAATTGCCACCCTGGCGTGTAACGCGGAATTCGTCGCTGCCGCCGGTGGGGATGTTGACATTATACATACTGTTTTTCTTAAACAGGTCATACCGGACAAAATAGTCCCAGATTTTATCCATATTTTCTGCGGCGGCTTCGTAATAGGCCGGAGAAGTGGAGACGGCCATGGCGTTGACACCCAGGTTGCCGGCTTCAAAAACGGCGGAGACCGTGCCGGAATACATAATGTCCCGACCGATATTCAGACCGCGGTTAATGCCGGAAATCACCAGATCGATTTCCATTTTTAAGCCTAAAATTGCAAGGCGTACACAGTCGGCAGGGGTGGAATCCACAGCCAGTGCAGTCACGCCGGGGAAAAGGTCTACCTGCTTGGCTTCAAAGGATTTGTGAATTTCGATGCCGTGGCTTTTGGCACTTTGCTCCACCTTGGGCGCGACAACGATAACCTCGCCCTTGGTTTGTGCCCATTTTACCAGCGGCAGAACGCCGGAGGCGTAAATGCCGTCATCATTCGTAATTAAAATTCTCATAACCAGCCCTCATTGGTTTCTTTATATTCTTTGACGCGGGCATCCGCTTCCTGAATCAGCTGCTGCATTTCCTCCTGAGAGTAGACGGTTGCACCGCTGGCGTGGGCGTGACCGCCGCCATGGTGATTTTCTGCGATGGTGTTGATGGTGACGAAGCGGGAACGAAGGCGCACCCGAATGGTGGTTTCTTCCCCGGGTACTTCGATGAAGGCAATCCAGCAAAGAGCACCCTTGATGGTGTCCATATAGCCGACTGCCGAGCTGGCATCCTCCAGACTCAAGTTAAAGCGCTCCTGCATGGCTCTGTCCACATAAATGTAGGCTACGCCGTTTTCGGTAATACACATCTTATCGTACACGTAGGCCTCGAATTTCAGCAATTCGAATTCCTTCAGGTACAGATTTGCAAACAGCACATCCGTATCAATGCCCTGATCCAGCAACAGACCTGCCAGACGCATGGTGTCGCCGGATACGCTGTTGAAGCGGAAGCGGCCGGAATCTGTCACAATACCGGCGTACAGATAGGTGGCGGCTTCTTTGTCGATTTTCAGCTCCTGAGAGAATTCTGCGTAAAAAGCGGCTACCATTTCGCACACAGAGCTGCGGAAATCCTCCACCCAGGAAAGGTCACCGTAGGGGCTGATATTGATATGGTGGTCAATTTTAATCAGTTCCTTGCAAAGGGTGTATTTTTTGTTGGAAATCCGCTCCTGATTGCCGGTGTCCAGCACGATACACAGAGCATCGGCGTATTTTTCGTCGGGAATGGGCTCGCTTTCTCCACCCATAAAGGAAAGGTATTCGGAAGAATCCTCGTTGAGCAAATATACTTCCTTTTCCGGGAAGCTGCATTTCAAAATCCCCTGTAATCCCTTGGTGGAGCCGATGGCGTCACCGTCCGGGCGGAAGTGCCGGGTGATGATGATGCGGTCGTATTCCTTGATTTTTTGCAGGATGGCCTGCTTGATTTCTGTATTCATAGTGACTCCTTTGTTAAAGCATCCAAATCGCTGAGCATTGCCATAGCAATTTCCTTGCTGGCAACCGTTGCACCGCTGGCCTTGGCGTGACCGCCGCCACCGTATTTTACGGCGATGGGGTTGATATTATACTTGCTGGAACGAAGCTCACACAGCACGCCCTGAGCGGTTTCTGTGAAGTTGACCCAGATGTCTACGCCCCGGATATCTGCCATCGTGCCCACCATTCCTCTGGATACGGTGAAGGAATCCACATTCAGCTCCTCAAATTCTTCCCGGGTGGTGTAGATATAGGCCACATTGCAATCCGTGAATTTGATTTTTAGGATGAACCGGGCTCTTAAATGGATGCGGGAGAAATCGTCGGCATACAGCTGGCGGTAAACATCGTTCAAATCGAACTTCTGCTCCATCAGCGCCGCCGCAAGGCGGAAGGTATGGGCAGTTGTGGAATCGTAGCGGAAGCGACCGGAGTCCGTGGCCATACCGGTATAGAGGGATTTGGCGCTGAGGGGGGACAGCTTCAATCCGCAGGTCAGGGCAAACTCTGTTACCAGACCGCAGCAGCTTTCATAAGAAGTGTCAACTACTTCCGTATCGCAGATTTTCTCCACGAAAATGTGATGATCCATCCGGGCGGTACGCTTGGCAGTTAAATAACGCTCGTCGCTGATCAGGTGCTTTGCAGAGGTATCCAGCACGATGGCCAGGGCATCTGCATAACATCCGTCGGGGATTTCATCCATCACGGAATCATCCATAAAGCTGTAATGACCGGCACTGTCACCGACCACATAAACGGTCTTTTCCGGGAAGTTGTCCTTCAAAATATTCTTCAGTCCGATTTGACTGCCCATTGCGTCACCATCGGGATTTTTATGGCGGTGAATAATGATCGTTTTATGGTTTTTTATTTCATTCAGAAGTGCTTGAAACATATTGACTCCTCACTTGATTTTTTATCTTGCGCAAATGAACCTTAGTATGGTATTATACTACAAAAGCACTTACCTTGCAACATTTTTTTGGAGGACGGAGAAATATGGAATATCGGATTTTGGGAAAAACAGGGCTGAAGGTTTCCCGGATGGGCTTCGGCGGCATTCCGATTCAGCGCACAACTGCGGAGCAGACCAAGAAGCTGATTCACTATCTGATGGAGCGGGGTGTCAATTATATTGATACTGCCCGGGGATACACCGTCAGCGAAAGCTATCTGGGCGAGGCGCTGGAGGGCATTCGGGAAAAATTTGTGATTGCTACAAAGAGCATGGCGCGCACCAAGCAGGCTATGGCGGCAGATATTGAGATCAGCCTGAAAAACCTGCGCACCGATTACATCGACCTTTATCAAATTCACAACGCCACGCCAGCGGATATGGAGAAAATCATGGCACCCGGTGGGGCGCTGGAGGCGTTGCAGGAAGCAAAGGAAGCAGGAAAAATTGGTCACATCGGCGTGACTGCCCACGGCGTTGAAACATTCCGGATGGCATTGGAGCTTCCCTGGGTGGAAACGGTAATGTTTCCTTACAACATTGTGGAGACTCAGGCGGAGGATTTGATTCAGGCGTGCACCGCCAGAAATATCGGATTTATTGATATGAAGCCCTTAGCCGGCGGCGCCATTGAGGATGCAACCGTTGCATTGCGTTTCCTGCGCAGCAACAAAAATGTTACTGTGGTGATTCCCGGAATGGCGGAAATCCGGGAGGCAGAGCAAAATCTGGAGGCCATGGAAAACGCCGCACTTTTGACCCCGGAGGAGTTGGCAAAAATCGAGAAAATTCGGCAGGAGCTGGGGACGAATTTCTGCCGTCGGTGCAACTATTGCGCGCCCTGCAGTGCCGGGATTTCCATTCCGGCAGTGTTCCTGATGGATGGCTACTATTCCCGTTACGGTCTGCAGGAATGGGGAAAGAGCCGGTATTTGGCAATGGAGAAAACGGCCTCCGATTGCATTGGCTGTGGCATTTGCGAAACACGGTGTCCCTATCAGCTGCCCATTCGTCAGATGATGAAGGGAATCGCGGAAAAATTTGGAAAGTAACAGGAAAGGCCCTGCTGGTAATCAGCAGGGCCTGTTGCTTATTCAGCGGAAATTAAATAGTAGTAAACCGGTTGGCCGCCCTTGAGCAGATTCACATCTGCGCCTGTGCAAATTTCACTGAACAGGTCGGCGGTTTTTTGTGCGTGCTTTTCAGAAATATTCTCACCGTAGTAAATGGTGATATATTCCTTGCCGGATTTGTGAATTTTCTTGGCCATTGCACGCAGAAGCACCTTGATATCCTTGCTGGTGCCGAACAAGCTGCTTCCGTGAATTCCCAGATAGTCACCCTCCTGAATGGGGTGGCCGTCGAAATCGGAATTCCGGGCGGCGTAAGTGACCTGCATGGTATCCACCGTTGCCAGAGCTTCCGTCATGGCTTCCACATTTTCTTCGTTGGTGCCATCGGGGTTGAAGCTGAGCATTGCAGTTACGCCCTGGGGAATGGTCTTACTGGGAATGACAACCACATTCTTGGGAGACAGCGCGTCTACCTGCTGTGCGGCCATAATGATGTTCTTGTTGTTGGGCAGCACATAAACCGTTTCTGCGGGAACTTGGTTGACAACCTCCAGAATATCCTGAGTACTGGGGTTCATGGTTTGACCGCCGGAAATCAGGCCGTCTACGCCCAGATTCTTGAACACATCTGCGATACCGGCACCCACGCAGACGGAAACCACGCCAAAGGGCTTGGTGGGCTCAGCGACCTTGGGGGCCAGCTCCCGCTCGCTCATCACCTTTTCGGTGTGCTGCAGGCGCATATTTTCAATCTTAACGGTGACAAAGGAGCCGTAGTCCATTGCTTCGTGCAGAGCCTTACCGGGGTCGTTGGTGTGCACGTGGACCTTGATGATTTCTTCATCTTCTACCAAAACCAGACTGTCACCCAAGCTGGACAGGAAGTCCCGCAGCTTTTCGGGGTCCAGATCATTTTCCCGGGAGATGATGAACTCGGTACAATAGGTGAAGGTGATATCGTCTGTATCAAAGTCGCTGAAATCAGCGGCGGCGTTTTCGCTGGCAGAGGCCAGATTCTCGGGAACGATAACATCCTCGCCCTGCATAGCCAGCAGCATTGCCTCCAGCGCCAAAACCCAGCCCTTGCCACCGGCATCCACAACACCGGCTTTTTTCAAAACAGGGTTCTGGTTGGTGGTGTTGGCCAGCGCAATCTTTGCTTCTGCAATAGCGGCTTCCTGGACATACTCAATATAGTTATTCTCATCTGCAGCGTGGCGTGCCTTGGCAGCAGCCAGACGGGCGACAGTGAGAATCGTGCCCTCCGCAGGCTTCATAACAGCCTTATAGGCGGTATCTACGCCTTCCTGCAACGCTTTTGCCCACAAAATACCGTCACAGGCGGTGCAGCCCTTCAGCCGCTTGCCGATGCCGCGGAACAGAAGAGAGAGAATAACACCGGAGTTGCCTCTGGCACCGCGGAGCATAGAGGATGCAGCGGTGGAGGAAACCTCCTCCAGCTTGGGATTCTCCAGCTTGCGCAGGTCGTTGGCTGCGGCATTGATGGTCATGGACATATTGGTACCTGTATCACCGTCGGGAACAGGGAAAACATTTAATTCATTCAGTGCTTGCTTGTTGATTTCAATAGAAGCAGCGGCATTGATAATCATTCTGCGAAAACTGCCGCCGTGAATGGTTTGCTTCAAAGTGTTTACACCTCCGATTATTAACCGATCATCATCGAGTCGACGTAGACATTTACAGCGCGAACCTCGGTGCCGGTGCATTGGGTGACTTTATAACGCACTTCGGAAATAATGGAAGCGCCAACAGCGGAAAGATTAACGCCGTGGTCCACAATGATGTGAAGATCGATGGAAATGGTGTTATCCTCGTGGAATTCCACCCGGACACCCTTGCTCATGGATTCTTTACGCAAGAGGTGGAACACACCATCTGTAACAGAACGGGCGGCCATACCCTTCACGCCAAAGCAACCGGAGGCGGCTGTGCCGGCAATATCGACATAAACATTGGAACCGACGCTTACGGAACCGTTTTTATTGGTTTGTTGAATCATAGGTTTTCCTCCTTGAATTCCGGGAATTATACCATACTTTCTTCCCAACAGGCGGGAGCGGTCAGACCCATCATCTTTACAACAGTGGGTGCGACATTGGCAAGACCGTAGCTGCCTTCTTTGATGGTCCAATCGTGGTCCTTATCATAGATGATGAAGGGAACCGGATTCAAAGAGTGGGCGGTACGGACAGAGGTTTTGCCTTTCTTGGTTTCGGTCATCTGATCGGCGTTGCCGTGGTCAGCGGTGATAAGTACTGTGTAACCGTACTTGTCAGCGGCGTCGAGAATGGCCTTCAGTCCGCTGTCCACGCTTTCCATTGCGGTGATGACAGCTTCCATCACGCCGGTATGTCCCACCATATCGCCGTTGGGGTAGTTACAACGGAGGAACTGGAACTTGCCGGAGGCCATGGCTTCTACCATTTTTTCGGTAATTTCCTTGGATTTCATAGCCGGAGCCTGCTCGAAGGGAATGACATCGGAGGGGATTTCTTCATAAACCTCCAGCTCTTCGCAGACCTTGCCGGAGCGGTTGCCGTTCCAGAAGTAGGTGACATGACCGTATTTCTGGGTTTCGGAAACAGCGTATTCGTGGATATTTGCGTTGCACAGCACTTCTGTCAGAGTATTCTGAATGACGGGAGGCTGTACCAAATAATGCTCGGGGATATTCAAGTCGCCGTCATACTGGAGCATACCGGCAAACTTGACGCCGGTATAATCACCACGGTCGAATTTATCAAAATCCTTGCGGTCGAAGGCAAGAGAAATCTCCTGCGCCCGGTCGCCCCGGAAGTTGAACAGAATCACGCTGTCGCCATTTTCAATTTTGGCGACGGGCTTGCCCTCCCGGGCAATGACAAATGCAGGCAGGTCCTGGTCGATAACACCGGTTTCTGCCCGGTAGGTTTCGATGGCTTCAGCGGCGGAGTTAAACATCCGACCCTGCGCCTGGACATGGGTTTTCCAACCCAGCTCTACCATACCCCAGTTGGCTTCGTACCGGTCCATTGTGACCTGCATACGACCACCGCCGGAGGCAATGGCGTAATCACAGCCGGGGGTATTAAGCTCTGACAGAACAGCCTCCAGCTGACCGACATATTCCAGAGCGGAGGTGGCGGGAACATCCCGACCGTCCAGTAAAATGTGGCAATAGGCTTTTTGAACGCCCTCTGCCTTTGCCTGCTTGAGCAAGGCAATCAGGTGAGAAATATTGGAATGCACATTGCCGTCAGACAGCAGACCCATAAAATGCAGGGCGTGACCGTCACGGGCATTGGCAATCAAATCCTTCCAGGTTGCGGATTCATACAAAGAGCCGGTTTCGATGGACTCGCCAACCAGCTTTGCACCCTGAGAATAAACCTGACCACAGCCCAGAGCATTGTGACCAACCTCAGAGTTGCCCATATCCTCATCAGAGGGAAGACCAACGGCAGTGCCGTGAGCTTTTACGTAAGTGTGGGGGCAGGTTGCAAGTAAACGGTCCAGCGTGGGGGTCTTTGCAACGGTAACAGCATCACCGCTGCCGCCGTCGCCCTTACCAACGCCGTCCATAATCACCAGAACAATGGGTTTTTCCATAGATTATTGTTACCTCCAAAATCCGAACAAATCAGAAAATTTACAAAACATTAGCTATACTATTTTACAACATTTCCGAGAAAGATACAAGGGATTTTTTGAGTTTTAGCTATTTTGCCCAAATATTGGAAATAATCCCCGGGATTTTCATCCCATTTTCGGAAGCAATTCCAATAAATATTAAGGGTGTTTTAAGGAACTTTTGCGATAATTGCACACAGAAACCAAAAAATGACACAAATCCGGACATTACACAGCCCCCTCGTGGGAGGGGGCTGTCTCGAAGGCCTAAGACTCTTTTTGTTCCAGATAGATGAGCAGTACGGCAATGTCTGCCGGGCTGACGCCGGAAATGCGACCCGCCTGTCCGATGGACAGGGGACGGATTTGCGCCAGCTTCTGCCGCGCCTCCAGGCGCAGACCGGAAATGGATGCATAATCAATGTCGGCAGGGAGCAGGCGGGATTCTTCCTTGCGGAACTCCTCCACTTGGCGATTTTGCCGCTCCAGATAGCCGGCGTATTTGATTTGAATTTCCACTTCATTCGTAATGGCTTCCGGCAAATCCGGTCGCTCCGAGTCGAAGGGGGCCAGATCGGCGTAGCAAACCTGAGGACGGCGGAGCAAATCTGCCAGACGGGCAGAATTCGCAACCGGTGCGGTATCCCGGGTGGCAAGCATTTCATTAAGAGCCGGGCTTGCAGGCACACCGTGGGATTCCAGCCGCTGCACTTCCTTTTTGACAGCTTCGTATTTTGCCTGAACCTGCGCAAGCCGCTCCGGCGGCACCAGACCGATGGCTGCACCCAAGTGGGTGAGGCGCTGATCCGCATTGTCCTGCCGGTGAAGCAGACGGTATTCACAGCGGCTGGTCATAATCCGGTAGGGCTCTTCCGTCCCTTTGGTAACCAAATCGTCAATCAGCGTACCGATGTAGCTGGTTTCCCGGGTGAGGACGAAGGGGTCTTTTCCCTGAATGCGCAGCGCGGCATTGATGCCGGCAATCAAGCCCTGCACCGCCGCTTCCTCATAGCCGGAGGAGCCGTTAAACTGACCGGCACCGTAGAGATTTTCGATTGCCTTGGTCTCCAGTGTGGGACGCAGAGCGGTAGGGTCGATACATTCATATTCAATGGCGTAAGCCGGGCGCATCATTTCTGCGTTTTCAAGGCCTGGGATGGTGTGCATCATTTCGAGCTGTACATCCTCAGGAAGACTGGAGGAAAAGCCTTGGATATAAAGCTCTTCCGTGTCCAGCCCGCAGGGCTCAATAAACAGCTGATGCCGGGGTTTGTCTGCAAAGCGGTCGATTTTTGTTTCGATGCTGGGGCAGTATCGGGGACCGACACCGGAAATGGTGCCGTCAAACATGGGACTGCGATGAAAGTTGGCACGGATAATCTCGTGGGTTTTTTCGTTGGTATAGGTCAGGTAACACACGGCAGAGTTATCCACCGGTGTTTCCGTGCGGAAGGAAAAAGGTTCGGGAATACAGTCTCCCGGCTGAAGCTCCATTTTGGAAAAGTCCACGCTTCGGCGGTTGATGCGGGGCGGTGTGCCGGTTTTGAAGCGACGAAGCGGCAGTCCCAGAGCCCGCAAATCGTCAGCAAGACCAATGGAGGCATGCATTCCGTCCGGACCGGAGGCGATGACACTTTCTCCCGTGATAACAGTGCTGTCCAAAAACGTGCCGGTGGCAAGGATGACGGCCTTGGCTGTATATTCACCGCCCAGCTGGGTGCGAACGCCAGTGACCTTTCCGTTTTCAGTCAGAATTTTTACAATCTGCGCCTGCTTCAGCTGAAGATTTTCCTGCAGCTCCAGAGTGTGCTTCATTACCTGCTGGTATTTCCGCCGGTCTGCCTGAGCCCGGAGAGAATGAACCGCAGGTCCTTTGCCCCGATTCAGCATCCGGTATTGGATACAGGCTTTGTCAGCAGCCACACCCATTTCACCGCCCAGAGCATCCAACTCCCGCACCAGATGACCTTTGCCGGTGCCGCCAATGGCGGGGTTACAGGGAAGGTTGCCCACCGCATCCATATTGATGGTGAAAAGAATGGTGCGGCAGCCCAATCTGGCAGCGGCCAATGCGGCCTCAGTGCCTGCGTGACCGGCGCCAACCACGGCGACATCACAGCTGCCTGCCTGATAAGTGGTCATACTTCTTCCTCCGCGGCGGGCTTTTTCTCCTCTTTGGGGAGTACAAAAGGCTTGCAAACCACTTCGCAGCGGTTGATGGGAGTGCCCAGACTATGGAACTTTTCTTCGTAGCCGGTCATAATGCCCACGATGCCGTTTTCGTGGAGATTCCGGGTGAGGTGATTGACCTGCAGACCGCAGACGGCAAACTCCTCCAAAGAATACTCAAACAAGGGGGCGTTATCTGTTTTGAAGTGAATCTCGCCGCCTTCACGCACCACGCGGCAGTATTTGTCCAAAAAGCTGCGGTGAGTCAGCCGGCGCTTGGCATTTTTCTTTCTGGGCCAGGGGTCGGGAAAGTTGATAAACAGACGGTCAATTTCGCCGGGGGCGAAAATCTCTTCGATATTGGCTACATCCATATCAATGTAAAATACATTGCTCAGGCCCATGGCTTTGGCCTTTTCCATCGCAACGACCACGGCTTCCCGGCAGCGCTCTACAGCAATCAGCAAAACATCCGGGTTTGCAGCGGCAGTTTCTGCGGTGAATTTACCCTTGCCACAGCCGACCTCCACCCATAATTGGGTACAGCCGGGCTTTAAGTCGCGCCAGCAGCCCTGATGTGCGGCAGCGTTTTCGATACGGTATGCGGCGCAAGCGGCCATACGGGGCTCTAAATTGCGCATTTTTCTCATTCTCATCCGATTTATCCTCCCATGGGACTTCTGTCTTGATTTCAGCAAGTTATTATAGCAGAAAAGATAGCATTCGTCAAAACATTTTACGGAATATCCCCCCTATGGGCTTGTAAAACGAAATTTTTTGCGGTATAATGCCGAAGAAAGGAAAAGGAGGGTTCCGCAATGGGAGAACATCATCACGACTGTGAACACGAGCACGATCACGCCTATATGCACGCCCATGGCATTGCCCACCATCACGGACATGTTCATGAGAATCAAAAGGCGGTCATCAATCGGCTGGCCCGCGCCATCGGACATCTGGAAAAGGTGAAAAGAATGGTGGAGGAAGGTTACGATTGCTCCGAGGTTTTGATTCAGCTGGCGGCGGTTCGCTCTGCGATTGATAACACCGGCAAGGTGATTTTGCAGGATCACATGCGCCATTGTATGGTGGATGCGGTGGCGGCCGGAGATGTGGACGCCATTGACGATTTGTGCCAGGCGATTGATAAGTTTATGAAATAAAGAAATCCCTCCCGGCTGGGAGGGATTTTTGCGTTAATCGAAAAGCTTGGCGGTATAGAAAAGTGCGGTTTTCTTAGGAGCGTGACCCGGGAGCACAATGTCGCCCAGATCATCTACAAAATCTTCCAGATCGTCGTCATCGGCGTCCCGAATGACTCGCATCAGAGCACCCTGGATGTTATCGTGCCGACCGGATTGGAGATTGTGCAGAATCACAGTCAAAATCTCCGGATTGGTAAGCTCCATACCCACCGGGCAGTTGGGGTAAGCCCGGTAATGGGCTTGCAGTTCATTGTAGATGGACCAATACCGATTGACGGAATTTGCCAGAAGGTCTCTGCATTTGGCGGCCTTGATGTTGCGGATGACAATCAGGCCAATGGCCAGAAGGAAACCGGTGATACCCAGGCCTAAACCAATATGACTGCCCTCGGCAGGATAAGTAAAAAGACCGACATAGATAAAAATCACGCTGACAATAGAGAGGATGATGCTCCAGACGATAAAGCCTGCAGAAGGGCCTTCGGCATCCTTAAACACCTGTGCGCAGGTGCGGTCGTATTCCTGATAAAGGGCTTCCTTTTGCTTGAAATAATCGACGGTACGCTGCATCAGCTGTATTTCGCTCTCCCGCATAGAAAGCTGAGGAGCAGGAGCGGCAGCGGGGGCAGCCACGAGGATTTCCAGAGATTTGCCGCAGTTGGTACAAAAAGCGGTTTTGACGGCCATTTCGCGACCGCAATGAGGACAAAACATAGAACGACCTCCTTTTTTATACGATTATAGCAGAATCAGTAGAAAAAGCAAGAAGCATTGCCGGTGCAAATGCCCCGTGTAAATAATTTTATAAGAATTTTTCAGAAAGTTGCACGTTTGTGTGCAACTTTCTTTTTTTCTGCGTGTTTGTATGAAAGGATGGGATGCTATGACGGCAAAAAAAGGAGACAACGGACTGAAAAAACGGATTCGCGAGGGGAAGCTGACCCGCTCGGATGTGGTACGGCGTTTGGCAGAATTGGCATTCGGAACGGCGAATGATTGCATCCGGTTGGTGATGCAGGAAGATGTCTGTATTGAGAATCTGGATTTGAGCCTGCTGACGGAGCTGAAGCGAAACGAAAAGGGCACGCTGGAGATTCGTCTGGTGGATCGGCTGAAGGCATTGGAGCAGCTGGCGGTTCTGGCGGACAGCAATGGAACGGATTTGGAATCCTTTTTACAGGCCATGCAGAAAAGCGGGGAGCAGGAATGACCTATCGGGCTTTTTCGGAAAAGCAGAAAACGGTGCTTACCTGGTGGCTGCCGGGAAATCCGCACTGCCATAGAGAAGCCATTGTCTGCGATGGGGCGGTTCGTTCCGGGAAAACATTGGCCATGGGGCTGTCCTTTTTCCTGTGGGCAATGGTAAGCTTTGACGGAATGCGCTTTGGCGTTTGCGGCAAGACCATTGCTTCCCTCAGGCGCAATGTTCTGTCGGAGATTCTGCCGCGGTTGGCGGGAATGGGGGCTGTCTGGAAGGAAAAGCGGACGGAGAATCTGGTAACGGTGACCTTTCGCGGACATCGGAATCAGTTTTACATTTTTGGCGGCAGAGACGAAAGCTCTGCCAGCTTGATTCAGGGCATCACCTTTGCCGGAGTATTGCTGGATGAGGTGGCGCTGATGCCAAAATCCTTTGTGGAGCAAGCCTGCGCCCGATGCTCGGTGACAGGCAGCCGGCTGTGGTTTAACTGCAATCCGGCAGGACCCAGCCATTGGTTTTACAAGGACTGGATTTTAGAGGCGGAGCAGCGAAACTGCCTGCGCCTGCATTTTACAATGAAGGACAATCCCTCCCTGACTCCGGCCATTCGGCAGCGGTATGAGCGGCTGTACTCCGGCGTATTTCACCGTCGGTTTGTGTTGGGACAATGGGCACAGGCAGAAGGGCGTGTGTACGACTTTTTTGAGCCGGATATGGTCAAGCCGGTGCCGGCCGGAGACTTTGAAAAATGGTACATTTCCTGCGATTACGGAACAGTCAATCCTACCTCTATGGGGCTTTGGGGGCTTCAAAAGGGGGTTTGGTATCGGGTAAAGGAATTCTATTTTGATTCCCGCAGAAGTCAACGGCAAATGACAGATGAGGAGTATGCCCAGGCGCTGCAAAAGCTGGCCGGTGACCGCCCGATTACGGCGGTGGTGGCAGACCCGTCGGCCGCCAGCTTTATGGAGACCCTGCGGCGGCACGGCTGGCAGGTTAAAAAAGCGGAAAATGAGGTGCTGTCCGGCATCCGGCTGACGGCAGATTATCTGAAAACAGGCAAAATGGTGATTTGCGAGGGGTGCAAGGATTTGCTGCGGGAAATGGATGAATATGTGTGGGATTTAAGCAGTGCGTCTGCTGACCGGGTCAAAAAAGAGCATGACCACGCAATGGATGAGATGCGGTATTTTGCCGCAACGGTGCTGGGGAAAAAATCTGTCGGCTTTGCGGCCTGTGCCGTGGAACGGCGGAAATAAGAAAGGAGCAATATACATTGAAACGAAAACAACAGGAGATTCCTTTGGCGGCAAAAGCTTGTCAGCTTCGTGGCGGCGAGGGGCATCCCTTCGGTGCTTTGAAGGGCTTTGTACCGCTGGGGGCAGGAGAGGAGCGGATTTATCGGCAATTACGGGAGGCAATACCGGTTCTGGATGCGGCGGTGGGAAAGCTGGTGCGGCTGAGCGGCGGCTTTCAGGCGGAATGCCGCAGTGCAGAAAGTCAGAAACGGCTGGAAGAATTCTTAAAAACAGTGCCTTGCGGTCGTGGGCAGGTGGGAATCGACAGCTTCCTATCCGGCTTTGTGGACAGCTTGCTGGTCTACGGTCGCTCCATTGGAGAAATGGTAGTGGATCGAGGGCGGCTGAAGGCGGTTTGCTGGGGCGATGTGACGCAGCTGCAGGTTGTAGAGGGAGAAAACCCTCTGGATGTACAGCTGTGGGGTCCGGACAGCAAGGGAATGATGGGGGCGCTTCCTTATCAGCATTTGCTGCTGTTTGCAACCCTGAATCCTGAAGCGGCACATCCTTACGGTGTCAGTCTGTTCCGCGGAATGCCTTTTTTGGCGGATATTCTCATGAAGATTTATGCCACGGTGGGAACAAACTGGGAGCGGGCAGGCAATGTTCGTTACAGCGTGATATGCAAAAATGCAGAAAATATGGATCCGTCTATGGCGCAGGAGCGAGGCAAGCAGGTGGCGCAGGAATGGAGCAGGGCAATGGAGGATGCGAAAACCGGTACAGTACGGGATTTCGTGGCCGTTGGGGATGTGGAAATTAAGGTAATCGGCGGAGAAGCGCCGATTTTGGATTCTCAGGTGCCGGTACGGCAGATTTTGGAGCAGCTGGTGGCGAAAACCGGCTTGCCACCCTTCCTGCTGGGACTGAACTGGAGCACCACCGAGCGAATGAGCACCCAGCAGGCGGACATTCTCACTTCGGAGCTATGGGCTTTGCGACGGACAGTTGAACCGGTTGTTCGGAAAATCTGCAAAACTTATCTTGCCCTGGAGGGCTTGGATGACCGTGTGGAAATTGCCTGGAATGACATCAGTCTGCAGGATATTACAGAGGAAGCACGCGCAGAGCTGTACAAGGCGCAGGCGATGAAATACCGGGCGGATTATGAAGGAGGAAAGCAATGAATATTAAAAAAGAAACCCAAGTAGCAGCCACGGCAGTGGCAACACAAGCGCAGCTGGAGGCCATCAATGCCCAGGCCAAGGCAGCGCTGACGGCAGAGCAGGTTTATGTATTTTCCCTGCGGCTGTGTGATGATCAGATCGATCGGGATTTGGAGCGCTTTGATACGGCGGCACTGCCCCAGCTGGCAAAGCTTTTTGTGGGAAAAACCGGAATTGTGGACCACAAATGGAGCAGCAACAGCCAGGTGGCACGAATCTTCGAGACTCAGGTGGTACAGGAGGATGGCGTCAGCTACATCAAGGCCTGGGCATATATCCGTCGCGGCGGGGTAGCGGAGGAAGTGATTGCGGACATTGAGGCCGGAATCAAAAAGGAAGTATCCGTCGGATGCGCAATGGGGCGGGGCGTTTGCTCCATTTGCGGCGGTGAATACGGGACTTGCGGTCACCAAAAGGGCGAGCATTACGACGGTGCGCTTTGCTGTGTGATTTTGAAAGAACCGATGGATGCTTATGAATTCTCCTTTGTGGCTGTACCTGCACAGCGGGAAGCCGGCGTTATCAAGGGCCTGAGGGCAGGAAAGCGCTGCCTGAAGGAGCTGGCGGACGAATTTGGTGCACAGAGCGAGTACCGCGCTCTGTATTTGCAGGCACAGCTGGGACGTCAATATGAAAAGCAACTGCAAAACGAGGTGGTTCGGCTGTTTTTGAGCCTGGATATGGGCATCAACGAGCCGGTTCTGCGCAGTATTGCGCAAAAGGTGAGCAGCGAGGAGCTGCAGCAGCTGAAGAAAGCACTGGAAGAACGCGTTGCACAGTCTTTCCCGGTGCAGACGCAGCTTCACGGTTACCGCGACCATGAGAATATGGAAAGCGGTTTTTTAATTTAGGGACAACCGGAATCACCGGTGACCAATATATTTTTTAGGAGGAAACGAAAAAATGGGTTATGACAATCTGAAACTGGAAAAGGGTATGTACCGTCAGGAGGGCATGAACTTTACCCAGGTGCTGGAGTCCCTGGACCCCAGCGAAAACTATCGCGGCACAGCATTGGAGGGCACAGATGCTTTCCAGCGTCAGCTGAAGCGCTTTGGCATTCGTGTCAAGGGGGCAGGCTCTTCTTCTGTGGAGAAGTTCTTCCGCACCACTGACAGTGCGGTGCTGTTCCCGGAGTACATCGCAAGAACCGTCCGTCAGGGGATGGAGGAAAACAACATTCTGCCGGATATTGTGGCGACCACCACGGTAATCGACTCTATGGACTATCGCTCCATTTATTCCACACCTACCAATGACGACAAGGAATTGAAGAATGTGGCAGAAGGCGCAGAAATTCCCACCACAGAGGTTACCACCAAGGAGAAGCTGGTCAGCCTGTCCAAGCGTGGCAGAATGCTGGTGGCATCCTATGAGGCTCTGCGCTTCCAGAAGCTGGATCTGTTCAGCGTGATGCTGCGCCAGATTGGTGCGTACATTCAGCAGCAGCAGCTGGCAGATGCCGTGAATGTAATCGTCAACGGCGACGGCAACGACAATCCTGCGGTGCAGTACACCATCGGCACCAGCCCCATTTCCGGCACATCCGGCACGTTAGGCTACAATCAGCTGGTGGAATTCTGGAGTCAGTTTGATCCCTACACCATGAACACCCTGATCTGCTCCAGCGCCACAATGACGAAGATGCTGAAGGTGCCTGAACTGCAGAATCCCCTCACTGGTCTGAACTTCCAGGGCACCGGCAAGCTGACCACGCCTCTGGGTGCACAGCTGCACCGGACTTCTGCAGTAAGTGACGGTGTCATCATCGGCTTGGACAATCGCTATGCATTGGAGCTGGTACGTGCCGGCGATGTATTGGTAGAATACGACAAGCTGATTGACCGTCAGCTGGAGCGTGCTGCCATTACCTCCATTTCCGGCTTTGGCAAAATCTGCGACGGTGCTGCCGCCGTCCTGAATGTATGACGCTGGCAGCGCAGATTTTTGCACAGGCGCAGCTGCTGATTCAGGATGCACAGGATACCAATCTTCCAATGCTGGAATTGCTGTGCCGTGGGGCGGAGAACAGCTTGAAGAAAAAGCTTCGTGACGGCATCACGCCTCAGGACTGCAAGGCCGATTTTGTGGCGGCGGCCAGCCTTTATGCGCTGGCCGCTCTGTCAGAGGTGGAGGATATGTCCCGCATGGAGCATATTCAGGCCGGTGATTTGACCATTCGCCGCAACAGCCCTGACTCCGCCGCCTGCTGCCTGCGTTATCAGGCAGAAATGATGATTGCGCCGTATATGAAGGATGGGTTTTCCTTTCTGGGGGTGTAACAATGCGAAAGACGGTGGAGAAGATTTTTCGGCGGTACGGCGTTCCTATCTTGGTGGATTCTGCCCAGGAAAACCGAATGGTGTATGGCTTTGTACAGCACACGGCAACCTCGGCCAGAAAGCATCTTCTGCCGGAATATACACCGCTGGGAAAGCTGCCTCAGGGGCATTATCTGATGCTGCTGCCGCTGCTTTCTGCGTTGTCGTGCAATGATGTTTTGCGGTATAACGACAAGGCTTACATTGTGCGCCGGCTGGAGAAGGTTTGGTTTGGAGCGGAAGCAATTTATTGCTGGTGTCTTTGCGAAGAAAGAGGGGAAGTAGACCAATGGGGAGTGTAACATTAGATAGCCTGATACGGGTATTGGGCAGTCAAAATGTGCGTGCCGGGCGAGCATACCCGGCGGAGGAAATTACCCGGGTGTTGTCGCCGGTTGCGGCATTAAGTCTGGACAGCGCCAATCAGGAAAAACGCACGGTTACGGTTTTGGCAGAGATTCTGGGGCCTCAGGAGATGGGTGGCAGCGCCTGTCAGGAATTGGCGGCAGAGGTCTGCGAGATTTTAAAACAGGAAGGCGCGCTGTGCCGGATGGGCAGCTGCAAATTCATCAGCAAGGGAAATCTCTTCCGTGTACCGGTTTGGGCAGTTTTTCGGGACGAACCGGATTATCACATTTCGGTGGAGGAACGACCGCTTCCTAATGTGTGTGGCTTTGTGGCCTGGCAGGAAGCGGAGGGGGAAATACTGGAGGTAACTTCGTTGCCGTGGTATTTCCGGCTAGAGGAATTTTTCCCCTGGGGAACGATGGACACCTTGGGAACGGGGGATTCCTTTATACTGCGGTTTTATCACGGCGGCATCAAGGAAGACTTTGAAGGCTGCCAGTGGCTGAAGCGCACCCGCACTGCAGAAGCAGACGGCATCCGGCAAGTCCGTGAAGGACTGGCTATGTCCCGTGTCATCACCGGAACCTAAAAGAAATGGCCTGCCAATTTGGCGGGCCATTTTTGTTGTCCTCCTTATGTCATTGCGAGGAGCGAAGCGACGTGGCAATCTCCAGGTAAAGCTCATCGATGCACTCTGCAACAACAAACATTGTACCGGGAGATTCCCACGGCCCGTTGGGCCTCGGAATGACATAACCGTAACATTGCCTAGCAGCAAAACACACCATTTAGATAACCTCTGAAAAGAAAAAGCGGAAAAGTTGTGAAAGTTTTCAAAGCCCTCTTGCGTTTATATCTTTTTTGCGGTAACATATAGAGGAGATTATTATGGAAAGGAATCATCCAAATGATAAAAGTAGATATTTCTAATGTGTGGGGGCAGCTGTCCCTGTCTGATTTGCTGGCAGTTGAGCAGGAGGTTGCGGCCGCCCACGAAACCCTGACCAACGGCACCGGTGACGGAAATGATTTCCTGGGCTGGCTGGATTTGCCGGTGGCAGAGGAAACGGCGGAAATGAAGCGTATTCGCAAGGCGGCGGAGCAGATTCGCGGCACCAGCGATGTATTTGTGGTCATCGGCATCGGCGGCAGCTATCTGGGACCCCGTGCGGCTATTGAATTGATGCAGGGCTGTAATCATAATATGGGAAAAGGCAAGGGTAATCCTCAGATTTACTTCGCCGGAAACACCCTGTCCACCCGTGCGTGGAATGAATTGCAGCGGCTGCTGGAGGGCAAGGATTTTTCTGTAGCGGTTATTTCCAAGTCCGGTACAACCACAGAGCCTGCCATTGCTTTCCGGGCGCTGAAGTGGATGCTGGAGCGCAAGTACGGCACGGATGGTGCCAACAAGCGTATTTACGCCATTACGGACCCGGCAAAGGGCGCTTTGCGCCAGATGGCAACGGAGGAAGGCTGGGAAACCTTTGTGATTCCGCCTGCTGCAGGTGGCCGCTTCTCTGTGCTGACGGCTGTGGGCTTGCTGCCGATGGCAGTGGCCGGCATGGACATTGGCAAGGTGATGGCCGGCGCTTATGAAGCAAAGGTTGCATACAATCGCCTGCGCTCCTTTGAAAATCCGGTTTGGCTGTATGCCGGCACCCGGAATTTGCTGTATCGCAGTGGCAAAACCACGGAAATCATGGCTTCCTGGGAGCCGGGCTATAAGATGATGGGCGGCTGGTGGCAGCAGCTCTTCGGCGAATCCGAGGGCAAGGACGGAAAGGGCATTTTCCCCGTTTCTGTGGAATTCACTGCTGATTTACACTCTCTGGGTCAGATGATTCAGCAGGGCGAGCGAAATATTTTTGAGACAATGATTCGCTTTGATGCACCGGAGCAGGTGGCAGTTGTGGGCTCGGATGCCAAGAATCTGGACGGATTGAATTATCTGGCCGGCAAGCAGCTGGACTTTGTGGATGAGCAGGCATATCAGGGAACCTTGGCAGCTCATGTGGACGGCGGCGTACCGGTGATTACGGTGGATATGGGTCAGCTGAATGACGAAAAGCTGGGCGAAATGTTCTATTTCTTCGAGCTGTGCTGCGGTGTTTCTGCCTATATGCTGGGAGTCAATCCCTTCAATCAGCCTGGCGTGGAATTCTACAAGCGCAATATGTTCCAGCTGCTGGGGAAGCCCGGCTACGAGCAATAAAAGGGAAAATATAAAATTTGTTGCAGAATTCCTGAAATACCACTTGCAAAATCCGGTTCAAACTGGTAAAATAACCATACAGCCAATGAATTGGCTGAGCAAAGGAGGATAATTCCGATGATTAAAGTAATTATGGGACTGAAGGGTTCCGGCAAAACCAAGAAACTGATTGATTCCATCAACGAAGCCGTGAAGCAGGCAAGCGGAGATGTGGTATGTATTGAGTATGGCAAGAAGCTGACTTATGACGTCAACTACCGTGTTCGTTTGGTTGACTCTGAGGAGTATGCCATCAGCACCAGCGATATGCTGAAGGGCTTTTTGAGCGGTTTGCACGCCGGCAATTTTGACATTACCAATGTGTACATCGATAATCTTTACAAGACCATCGGCACGGACCGTGCCAACGGCGAGGAGTTCGTAAGATGGTGCGCAAAGTTTGCTGCTACCAACAATATGAACATCACCATCACTATTTCTGACGAAGTTGAGATGGCTTCCGAGGACATCAAGCAGTATCTGTAATTCCAAACGCATATTGCTCGCTGCAATTTTTGTTGCAGCGAGCTTTTTGCATATACAGGTTGAAAAATCGGATTTTTTGGGATATAATACAGCGGTTGACGAAAAGTATCTTTGGAAAGGAAGCAAAATGGAAAGACCAAATCATTCTTTAAGTGAAAATAAAATGGGCACAATGCCCCTTGGAAAGCTCCTTGCCAACATGGCGATTCCCATGGTCATTGCTATGCTGGTACAGGCTCTTTACAATGTGGTGGACAGCTTGTATGTATCCCGGATTTCGGAAAGCGCGGTGACGGCGCTCAGCCTGGCATTTCCGGTGCAAAATATTCAGATTGGCTTTGCCACCGGCATTGGCGTGGGTGTGAATTCCATCCTGTCCAAATCTCTTGGTGAGGGCGACAGAGAAAACGCCAACCGCTCTGCCGGAAACGGTATTTTTCTGGTGGGTATTGTGGCAGTGGTGTTCCTGCTGTTCGGCATTTTTGCAGCAAGACCCTTTTTCCAAATCCAGTCCAGCGTGGAGCAGACCATAGAGAACGGCACAGCATATCTGTCCATTTGCAGTATGTTTAGCCTGGGTGTTTTTATTGAGGTACTGGGAGAGCGTCTTCTGCAGGCTTCCGGACGCACTGCTTATACGCTAATTACCCAAGGCAGCGGCGCGGTTGCCAATATTTTGCTGGATCCGGTATTTATTTTTGGTTTTGAGCCCTTGGGAATCCCTGCGATGGGTGTGGCCGGTGCGGCAATCGCAACAGTTGCCGGACAATGGCTGGCAGGAATTTTGGCGGTTATTTTGAATTTTAAGTGCAATCCCGATGTGCAGTTTGGCCTGCGGTATTTGAAGCCGAAAAAAGAGGCGATGAAGCCGATTCTGACGGTGGGAATCCCCTCGGTGATTATGGTGGCTGTGGGCTCGGTGATGAACTTTTCCATGAACCAGATTTTGCTGAGTTTTAAGGAATTGGGAGAGACTGCTGCCGGTGTATTCGGAATCTATTTTAAGTTGCAAAGCTTCTTCTTTATGCCGCTGTTTGCCATTAACAATGCGACGATTTCTATTATGGCTTACAATTACGGCGCAAGAAATCCCAATCGGATACTGGGAACGCTGAAGCGGTCAGCGCTTGTGGCGATTACAATTATGATATTGGGATTGCTGGTTTTCCAACTGCTTCCCGATGTACTGCTGGGAATGTTTCAGCCTACAGCGGAATTTCTGCGAATTGGCCGCCAGGCACTGCGAACCATCAGCTGGTCCTTCCCGTTGGCGGCGATTGGCATTGCGGTCAGTGCCAGCTTTCAGGCGCTGGGCAACGGAATTTACTCCACCATCACCTCTTTGTGCCGGCAGATGCTGGTGCTGCTGCCCGCAGCCTATTTACTGAGTATGTCCGGAGAAGTGACGCTGGTTTGGTGGGCATTTCCCATTGCAGAGATTGCCAGCGTCTGCGTGACGACTTTCCTGTTCCTGCGGATTTACAAAAAGAAAATCAAGCCGATGATGGCGCAATAAAATACGCTTGAATGCAGAAAAACTGCGACCCGTAGGTCGCAGTTTTTTATTCGATATGGGTATGGTTGTTGATGTGGTCGATGCAATAACAATGATAGCCGTTGCACCGGGAGCAATAGCGAAATTCCAGCTCCGGGCTATCCACATCCGTCCGGCCGCAGACAGCGCAGCGGTGGGTATAGTTCTGCTTTTCCTTGGGTGCTGCGGTCTTATAAGGACCGGGATTGGAGAAAGGCACAACCTTGGGGTTGCTCTTCGGCTTTTTGCTGCGAATTTTCATTCGCCAGGCGGGGGGCAGGACATTGACAACGTCCTTTCCTGCAAACAGCAGGAAATTGGCAAGTCCCACCAAGGGGAACAAGTTATGGGGGAAGAAATTGACCGGGTAGGTCATATTAAAAATGGAGGCAAGCATCATCACCAGATAAATCAGCGCCATAATCCAGGCCTTGACAGGCAGGAAGAAAAAGACAAGGAACTGGGCATCGGGATTGGAAATGGAGAAGGTCAGCAGCATACTCAGATGAAGGAAAAAGGCCATCTGAGAATACAGGGCAATAAAATCCTCGTAGTAGATGAGATACTTGCCGATGACGACATTGGAGGTGGGGCAGAAAATCATGGCAAAGGCATCCATCAGGAGAATGCCGGTTAAATAGTAAAGATTGAACCGGAGGGTTCCCATTTGATTTTCCACCTGGCGACCCAGATTATAGAAAAAGTACAGGAAGATAAGACCGAGGAAGCCACCGTAATTTTCCGTAAAGACAAAGGTGATAAGGCGCCAAACCTGACCCTTGAGAATGGCGGCCTTGTCAAAGCATAAAAGGCGGTACAGCTGTGCGCCGCCGTTGAACATACTCATAACGGTCACAACCGCTGTTCCGATGACAATGGCCAGCATTAAATTTGGAATGCCTTTGTTGCGATTACGCAGGCAGAACCGGTTAAATCGGGTGCGTAGATTTTTCATTGACTCAGCTCCTAAAGTAAACATAGCCATATTGTAACAGCATTTCCAGAAAAAGTCTATCACAGAATTGTGAACATTCCTAGGGAAAAAAGCAGAAAAAACGCTTGACTTTTTTGAAATACAGGATATAATACAGACGAACTGCATACAAGCCTTATCAAGAGTGGTGGAGGGAACGGCCCGATGAAACCCAGCAACCTGTTCATTCAAGGTGCTAAATCCGGCGGCATACGAAAGATGAGGATTCGATACAACGCACATCGAATCCGATGTGCGGTTTTTTAATGCCTGTGATGTAGAGAAAGGAAAAAACAATGGAAAAAAGATTATTTACTTCTGAATGCGTGACCAACGGTCACCCCGACAAGGTGGCGGATTCCATTTCCGACGCTGTTTTGGATGCCTGTCTGGCACAAGATCCCAACTCCCGGGTGGCCTGCGAGACAATGGTTACCACGAATTTCTGCCTGATTTGCGGCGAAATCACCACCAAGGCAGTGGTGGACTATGCCGCAGTTGCCCGGGAAGCTATCCGCAAAATCGGCTATGTGTATGAAGGCGACGGATTTGATGCAGATACGGTGGAAATCCAGTGCCGCATCCACACCCAGTCTGCTGATATTGCGCTGGGCACCAATGATGAGGTGGGCGGCGCCGGTGACCAGGGTATGATGTTTGGCGGCGCCTGCACCCAGACACCGGAGCTGATGCCCCTGCCGGTGGCACTTTCCCGGGCACTTTGCAATCGGCTGACGCAGTGCATCCACTCCAATGACCTGCTCCGCGCAGACGGCAAGACCCAGGTGAGCGTGGAGTACGATGAGGACAACCGGGTGGTAGGCATTGATACGGTGGTGGTATCTGTGATGCACAGCGCCGATTTTGAAATCAGCGAGCTGCGCCGTTACATTCGCGAAGGTGTGATTGCGCCGGTGTTGGCAGATTACGGCTTTGACATCGCCAATGTTCCCAATATTCATATCAACCCCACCGGCAACTTTGTAATCGGTGGACCCAACGGTGATACCGGTCTGACCGGACGGAAAATCATCGTGGATACTTATGGCGGCTACTTCTCCCACGGCGGCGGCGCATTCTCCGGTAAGGACCCCACAAAGGTGGACCGCAGCGGCGCTTACATCGCCCGGTATATGGCGAAGAACCTGGTGGCAGCCGGCTTGGCAACACAGGTTCAGGTGCAGCTGGCTTATGCCATTGGTGTGGCGCAGCCGGTCTCTGTCCGGGTGGACAGCTATGGCACCGGCGTGATTTCCGACGAAAAAATGACGGAGTTGCTGCGCAAGACGGTGGATTTGACTCCCGCCGGCATCATCCGCAAGCTGGATTTGCGCCGTCCGATTTATGCTCCCACGGCTGCGGTTGGCCATTTCGGTGTGGAAGGCCGTCCCTGGGAAAATACAGACCTGGCACCCATCTTGAAGGAGCTGGCAGGTATTTGATGAATAACGACCCTGTTGCATTGCAGCAGGGTCGTTTTTTTAGAAATCCGGGATGAAGGCGGTGTCTGCGGCGTTGGCATCCTGGGTAAAGCCTTCCAGCTCGTTGAGGTACATCCAGCTGAGGACAGCCTGGTATTCTTCCTCGGTGATGGGACGGTCAAAGGGTGCGCCAAGGGTGCCGATGGGTGTATACTGGCGCATCAGGCTCACCAAAACCTGACCGGGGGCAAAGGTTTGACCAATCCAGTCCAAAACCTTCAGGGAGTTTTCCACCTGCCCCGGCAGAATCAAGTGACGAATGAGCACACCCTTTACAAGCTTGTCTCCATCCCATTGAACAGCACCCACCTGACGAACCATTTCCTGTATGGCGGCGCTGGCAACTTCAAAATAGTCGCTGACGCCGGAAAGGCGATGGGCAAGGGCGTTGTCTGCATATTTCATATCCGGCAGATAGATGTCGATTTTTCCGGAAAGGGCACGAATGACCTCCGGCCGCTCATAGCCGCCGCAATTATAAATGACGGGAACGGGGAGTGCTTCTTCCAGTGCCGGAAGAAGGGTGGGCAGAAATTGGGTCGGAGTGACCAAATCAATGTTTTCTGCCCCTTGGGAAAGGAGCTTCTCCATCTCCTGCCGCAGAGCGATACTGTCCATAGGTGTTCCATAGGGCTGATGGCTGATGGCGCTGTTTTGACAGAATTTGCACCCCAGGGTGCAGCCGCCGAAAAAGATAGCACCGCTGCCGCCCTTCCCGGCCAGAGCAGGCTCTTCCCAATGGTGAAGCATGGTTTTTGCCACCAGAGCTGTATCGGGACAACGGCAAAAACCCAGCTGCTGGGCGGTACGGTCCACGCCGCATTGCCGTGGGCAAAGGGTGCAGTGTTCATAAGTCATAAGGCAAAACCTCAAGTTAGAAATGATAATTAAGTCTACCATATTTTCCTGCGTTTCGCAAGAAATCCTTTACCTGATGGGGAATTTGTGGTATGATGGCAGAAATAAGGGAGGGATTTTTGTGGAAATCCGTTTTGCAAAACAGGAGGACATTCCGCAGCTGCTGAATTTGCTGGAGCAGATTGGAAGGCTGCATTATCAGGGGCGTCCGGATATTTTCCGTCAGGATGCGCAAAAGTATGACGCTCAGGCGCTTCAGGCGCTTTTGGCAGATGCGAATCGCCCGATTTTGGTGGCGGCGGAGTCGGACAAGGTGTTGGGCTATGCCTTCTGCATCCGCAAGGAGGTCAGCAATGACCCGGTGCTGGCGGATGAGGTTTCCTTGTATCTGGACGATTTGTGCGTGGACAGCGAGGCGCGTGGACAGGGCATTGGCGGTAAGCTGTATGAAGCCTGCAAAAACTTGGGCATTCAAATGGGCGCAACGCGGCTGACCTTGAATGTTTGGGGCTTTAATGCGTCGGCGCTGAGATTTTATGAGAAGTGCGGCATGGAAAAACAGCGAATCTATATGGAGACTCCTTTGGAGGGACCGAAGTGCTAGTCAAAAATCAGATTTACGAAGCAGAGATTGTGGATTACACCTCAGAGGGGCAGGGAATTGCCAAAATTGAGGGGTGTGTGGTCTTTGTTCCCAATGCCATCGTGGGGGAAAAATGCCGGATTCGGATTGAAAAAGCGGCAAAAACCTGGGCGGCAGGAAAAATTGTGGAGCTTTTGGAAAAGTCACCCCATCGCATCAACCGGGCCTGCCCGGTGGCGAAGCTGTGCGGTGGCTGTGCCTTCCATCATCTGGATTATGAAGAGGAATCCCGGCTGAAGGCGGAGCGGGTACGCACTTGTCTGAATCGCATCGGCGGTGAGGCGCTGGAAAGTGTGCCGATTTTGGCGGCACCCACCTGCCAGGGGTATCGTAACAAGGCGCAGTATCCGGTTTCGGCGAAGAAAGGCAAAGCCTATGCCGGCTTTTTTCGGCAGGGAAGCCACGAGGTGGTGGAAAATCAGCGATGTTTGATTCTGCCGGAGGAATGTGATGCGGTAAAGGAAATTGTCATAGATTATGTAAACCAATACAGGGTGATGCCATACGATGAGAAGGCACACAAGGGTCTTTTGCGCCACATCTATGTACGGCGGGGAGCGGTTTCCGGGCAGATTTTGGTTTGCCTTGTACTAAACGGCCGGCAGCTTCCCAAAGCAGAGGTGCTGATTGAGCGGCTGAAGCGGGTGAAGGGCTTTACGACGCTGGTTGTGTCGGTGAATGAAAGGCCGGGCAACGCGGTTTTGGGGGAAGAGTTTGTGACACTTTATGGCCCGGGGTACATTGAGGATACCTTGTGCGGCCTGCGCTTCCGCCTTTCTCCCCGGTCCTTTTATCAGGTGAATCATCATCAGGCACAACGGCTCTATGAAGCCGCCATCAGCCGGGCGGAGATTACAAAAAACGACACGGTTCTGGATTTGTACTGCGGCGTCGGCACAATTACCCTAGCCATGGCAAAAGCGGCAGGGAAGGTCATCGGTGTGGAGGTCATTCCTCAGGCGGTGGAGGATGCCCGGGATAATGCCAAGCGCAATGGGATAGACAATGCAGAATTTTTCTGCGGCGATGCCGGACAGGCGGCGCTGGAGCTGGAAAAACAAGGGATTTCTGCCGATGTAGTGGTGGTTGACCCGCCCCGGAAGGGACTGAATGCGGATACCATTGAGGCGCTTTCCCGGTTTGCGCCCCGGCGCATCGTGTATGTTTCCTGTGACCCGGCCACCCTTGCCCGGGATGTGGCGCTTTTGAAAGAACGGGGCTACAAGCTGGCAGATGTGCTGGCGGCGGATTTGTTCCCACGGTGTGCTCACGTCGAGACCATTGTGCTGCTGTGTCGGCAAGGCAATACGCATCAGATGAAGCTGAATGACGCCCCCTTTGAGATGATAAAGAGCGGTGCGAAAACGATTGAGCTTCGCTTGTTTGATGAGAAGCGCCAGAAAATCAAAGAGGGCGATGTCATCATCTTTACTAACAACTCCAACGATGAGCAGATGCGCACAACTGTCAAAAAGCTGCATCGTTTCGACAGCTTTGAAGAATTATACCAGGCGTTGCCGCTTTTACAATGCGGATATACGCAGGAAAATATTGACAAAGCCCATCCATCCGATATGGAGCAATATTATTCTGCACAGGAGCAGAAAAAGTACGGCGTTGTGGGGATTGAGCTTTTTCTGTCATAAATGAAGATACGCGCTTATATGAGAAGCCGGCACCCACCACGGGTGCCGTCTTTATCTGTTCGACATATTGGAATTGGACAAAGGTATCACTTATTTTTTCGCAACTACAATAGGCTGATAGAACCCCGTTGTTTCGGGGAACATCCATACCACTTCGCTACATCCGTTTGCCATAAGCAAGTCGGTCATTTCCTGTCTGCGGGTGGCTCTGTATTCGCAT
>SVLS01000011.1 GCA_015067835.1 Oscillospiraceae bacterium
TCACGATAGACGCATAATTTTGTTTGGATTTTTGTCTAAAAAATGTTAGAAATATAGGACAATTTAGGGGTAAATGTACGCATTAGACACATTGGATTTTCGGATTTTACCGATGGCATTCAAGAGATCAGTGGTTTGATTCCACTTGTTTTTGCCATATAAGGTCGCGGGAAAACAGCCCATCGTCTTTTGCTTTTCAAAAAGCTATGAGTCAGGTAATCCTTCGTGGGTTGAGGAAAGACAAACCAACCAGGGCTGCTGGCAGCCCCGGTTGGTTTATTATTTTCAGCTTTTAGTCTGTTCCAGAAGACTTACATAGATATCAACGATTCGTTCGGCATCGCCTCGGCGGAACTTGTCGGACACCTCATAACAGCCCACATAGTCATAGCAGTTTTCTGTGGGCATATAGCCATCATGAGCACTAGAGAAAGATACAAGATCCGTTTCATAAGCTTGCTCCTTTTGGAATATTATTAGCTCCATTTTACAATTTTCGCCGCATACTGTCAAGGAAACCGGCTTCTCCTGTCATTGTGTTCAACGATATGTCAGAACGCAGAAAAACGGATTTCCTACGGAACAAAGGCAAATGAAAAATTGACACATTTTCAGATTCCTGCTAAAATAGAACACAAAGAACAAAGGAGGAAAACCGTATGCGTATTGTGGTATTGGCAGAAAACACTACTTGCAGCGAGCAATTTACCTGTGAACACGGACTGAGTCTGCTTATTGAAACAGAACGAGAGAAAATACTTTTTGACGCAGGTCAGACGGATCTGTTTGCCGAAAACGCTGAAAAATTGGGGATTTCCTTAAATGATATTGATTTTGCCATTCTTTCCCATGGACATTTCGACCATAGTGGGGGCATGCTGACCTTCTTGCGGCAGAATCAAACCGCTCCCCTATATATCCACCGGGAGGCTTCTATCCCCCACGTCAATGGTGCCGGCAAAGACATTGGTGTGGCATCTGAATTAGTCCAAAGTGACCGTCTGGTCCTGACAGAAGATATCCTGCAGATTGCTCCGGGGATCACCCTTTACTCCTGCAATGACCGTCCCCGCCCCTACCCTACGGACACCTGTGGCCTTTGCAAGGTGGAAAACGGCAAACCGATCCCCGATGATTTCTGCCACGAGCAGTATTTGCTGATTGAGGAAAACGGAAAACAGATCCTGATCAGCGGCTGTTCCCACAAAGGTATTCTGAATATTGCGCATTGGTTTCAGCCGGATGTGTTGGTGGGTGGTTTCCATTTTATGACACTGGATCCTGCAGGTGCAGGAAAGGAAACATTGGAGACCGCCGCACAGCAGCTCCTCCGTTACCCCACAACCTATTACACCGGCCATTGCACCGGAGAAGCCCAATATGCCTTTTTAAAAGAACGCATGGGTGACCGTCTGCACAGAATCTCCACCGGCATGGTGTTGGAAATTTAACCAACCCTTGTATCATCAATGCCACCGGCATCGCCGGTGGCTTTCTTTTGCAATAAAAGCCTATTTAAGCCGCAAACCAGAACATTCAACAGTGTCAACTTCTGTCGCAGATCATAACATAGAATGTACGCCTTATAAGGAGGGATTTTATGAAGCGATACAAGTGCTACGACGATGATTACGCCAATAGCTGTCGGCAATTCGACCGGGATGACTGCTTTGGCGGCTGCGGCTGCCAAGGAGCATCCAACTGTGAGTGCACCTGCAGCTGTGAGACCTGTCCTCCCGGGCCGCAAGGTCCTGTAGGCCCGCAAGGTCCTGTGGGAGAACCCGGTCCTGTAGGTCCCCAGGGGCCTGCCGGGGTAGCCGGCCCCGCCGGACCCCAAGGTCCTGCCGGTGCACAAGGTCCTGTTGGCCCTCAAGGTGCCACCGGTGCAACCGGTGCTGTAGGCCCTGTTGGTCCCGCTGGTCCTCAGGGTGAGGTCGGTCCTGCCGGTCCGCAAGGTGAAGTCGGTCCTGCCGGTCCCCAAGGTCCAATCGGTCCGCAAGGTGAGCCCGGTACTGCTTTAGGGTTTGCCGACTTCTATGCATTAGTACCACCGGACAATGAAGATCCCATTGATGCAGGGGAAGATGTGCCTTTCCCCCGGAACGGCCCCACCAGTAACACCTCAATAACCCGTATCAGTGACACAGCCTTTAACCTGGCGGATATTGGCACCTATCAAGTGCTGTATTTTGCCGCCGTTACCGGCCCCGGTCAGTTGGTCTTAACCCTGAACGGAGATGAACTGCCCTATACCGTTGTAGGACGAAGCTCCGGTGCTTCTCAGATCGTGGGCATGGCATTGGTCACAACCACCGAGGAAAATTCCGTGTTGACGGTTCGCAATCCCGAAGGTACAGCCGGTGCACTGGATTTGACGCCCACTGCCGGCGGCACAGAGCCCGTCTCAGCACATTTGGTCATCACACAGCTATCATAAAAAAGCCGGCACCGCTTAGGCGGTGCCGGTGTTCATTTCCCATCAAACTGACTATATTCCGGTATGGTGCAGGTCGAATCGCAATACAAAATGCACAAAATATCCTGATTGCAAACACACTATTGAAAAAACCTTGCGCTCACGATATAATATAGATATTCGTAAACAAATTTCTTAAAATTCCACATGTCGGCAGCACAAGGAGTTTGATATCATGTTAAAAATCGAGCAGCAAATCAGCGCATGGGTCGATAAAAACAGCACTGCCCTGATTGAAGAATTAAAGGAATTTTTGCGTATCCCGAGTCTCACCGGTTACGAGGGGGAAGCCCAGAAATTTGTCAAAGCCCAGTACGAAAAATTGGGTTTGGCGGTAGATGTGTTTGAGCCGGATGTCCGGGAGCTGTTCGAAAAGTATCCGGATGTGGCGCAGTATCCCACCAGTTGGGAACCGGAACTGGACCTTGTGATCCCCACAACAGATATCTGCACCTACCAGCAATGGCTGGAATCCGGCTATGCCGACCAACTGAATTACAAAGGTCGTCCCAATGTGGTGGGCGTATTAAAGGGTACCGGCGGCGGTCGTTCCCTCATTCTGAACGGGCATGTGGATGCTGTCACCGTGGGCGACCCCAACAACTGGGAGCATGACCCGTTTGGCGCTGAACAGGTAGGCACCCGAATCTATGCCCGGGGCTCCAGCGACATGAAGGGCGGTCTGCTGGCTTGTGCCAAGGCGTTGGAGGCTCTGCAGGATATCGGTGCCAAACTCCGTGGCGATGTGATCTGTCAGAGTGTTGTTAATGAAGAGCACGCCGGCAACGGTACGCTGGCCTGCGTAGCAAGAGGCTATAAAGCCGATGCCGCCATCTGTGCTGACGGTGGCATCGTCATCAAAACCGAGACCGGCGGCGGAATCTATTGGCAGATCCGGGTCTCCGGAAGAGAAGTCCACACCGGTGGCCGCTGGTACGGCAGACAGATGTACGGTGTCAGCGCTATCGAAAAAGCTGCCGAGATCATTCATTCCCTGTGTGAGGCAGAACAACAGGCAAATGAGGACGCGATTCGGTTGTCCTTGGGAATCGGCACCATTCAAGGCGGTACATACGCAACCGCAACCGCAGCGTCCTGTACCATCAGCGGTGTCGCCTATTTCTCCGCTGCCATGGGCATTGGAGAAGCCGGCATCCAAGCGGTCAAAGATCTGCTGCGGAACGCAGTCGACAAAGTCGCCAAAGAAGATGCCTGGCTAAGTGAGCATCAACCGGAGCTTACTTTCACCCATTACGACGATGCCTATGTGTATCCGAAGGGTCATGAGCTGCTCTCGGTGCTGTGTTCCGCCGGTGAGGAAATGCTGGGCAAGCCCATGCAGGTTGGTGCCATGTCCGCCTGTGATGCACGACATTTAGGCAATCGGGGCGGTATGCCCTGTCTGGTATGCGGACCGGGCACCGGACCTGCCCACGCAGCCAATGAGTTTATCGATACAGAGGTCTATCTCGGATATATCAAGCTTTTGGCTTTGACCGTGTACCGTTGGTGCGGCTAAAAGAAAGGAGTTGCGAAAATGAAAATTTCTTCTACTGACTTTGGCATGTATAAAAAGGACAACAAATCCTTTACCGACGCACTTCTGGCGCATGGTGTTTCCCATATGGATTACGCTGCGGCAAGACTTCCCGAGAATCCGGATGACATCCACGAACTGATCACCTATGCCGTTTCCCAAGGCATGCACCTCAATATTCATGCCCCCTACGGAGAAAACAATATCTCTTCCACCGATAAGGAGCGCCGTGCCTCCTCCATTGCCAATATGAAAGGTTCTATTGACCTTGTGGCAAAATACGGTCTTGGTGTCGTCACTTTCCATCCGGGAAGATGCACAGAAGAAACAGATGACCCGGAGGTCATTTGGGCAGACATGATGGATGCGGTTGCCGAGATCGCAGCATATGCCAAGGAGAAAAAGGTATATGTGGGCATTGAAAACATGGAGCTCCGTCCTCACGAGCTGGTTTTCACCATCGATGACTTGAACCGGTTTGCGATCTTTTGCGAGAATAACCCTTACTTTGGCGTTACCATCGATTTTGCTCATTATGCCACCCACAATATTGGCTTGCCGGATCTGAAAGCGCTGAAGCTTCCGATCCACAATGTGCATCTGAGCCAAGTCCGAAACGGGACTGCCCACCATGCTTTGACATTCACAGACGGCATTGTCGATGTGGATGCGATTTGTCGGCTTTTGAAGGACTATGGCTACGACGGACAGATCGTGCTGGAAATCACCAGCAATGTTTTTGAGAGTGTGGAAATTCTCGATCAGGCGATCAAACGTCTGGGTTAAGTGAAACAGAATTCCTCCAAGCGTACAACTAAAATAAAAGGCTCTGTGGATGCTGATTGTCAGCGACCACAGAGCCTTTTTTAGTGATATTCCGTCTGCGACGGAGTGATATTTTTGCTACGCAAAAGCGATATTGCCGTTTTGCGGCAGTGATATTATATTCGCCTACAAAACTGGGCGAAGCCCAATATCACTTGCGAAGCAAATATAACTGGCGCAGCCAATATAACTCGCCGAAGGCGAATATAACTGAAAAGAACGGTAATCGTATCACGATTACCGTTCTTTTCTGGCAGGGGCACAAGGACTTGAATTGCCATAGATTTTGCATTTGGTTAACTTTTGTTAACCATTTAGCGCCATTTTTATGGGTTTTCCGAACATTTAACCACCACTAAATACCATGGTTAACCACCCTTTACCACCCCAACAAGGGGAAAAATAAGGGAAACTTTTTATTATGCCGCATAGCGGGTACATACAAAAATCAAACTTTATCATTTTATAAATGCAGACCAGTTAATATTTTCGCCGCAATCGGAAAAAATATTAATAAGGTATGCGTATTTACTTGATTTCGACAAAGTGTTCTGCTATAATGCAGTTAAGAAAAAGTCCGGTTGCGGCAAAAATATTAAGTGGAGGCTGTTATGGAAATAAAACGCGACAGATATTTGAACCAGTTGATCGTGCGTAAGCAGAACGGTTTTATCAAGGTTATTACCGGCATCCGCCGTTGCGGAAAATCCTATCTTTTGAATACTCTATTTTACGATCATTTGATTGCTGAGGGTATCGATGAATCCCATATTATTAAGTTTGCTTTTGATTCTGCGGATGATTTGCGCAAGATCGGGGAGGATCTGTGGAAGATCGACGAAGAAAACCGCAAGGTAGATCCTGTGAAGTTTATGGACTACATCTCCTCTTGTGTAACCGATGGTTCTCTTTACTATTTACTTCTGGACGAGGTGCAAAAGTTAGGAAGTTTTGAATCTGTTCTAAACGGATACCTTCGTAAGAGCAATATGGATGTCTATGTAACCGGTAGTAATTCTAAGTTTCTGTCACATGATATCCTTACGGAATTTGAGGGGCGCGGTGATGAAGTGCATGTTCTCCCCTTGTCCTTCTCTGAATTCTACAGTGTATATGATGGATCTAAGGATGAAGCTTTTGACGATTATATGGTCTATGGCGGACTCCCTGCCGCAGCACTGATGCAAACAGAGGAGCAAAAATCCAAGTATCTGATTACCCAAATTCAAAATGTATACCTGCGTGATATTGTGCGCAGATATAATCTCCAATCAGACGAAGATATTGGTGAGCTTTTGGACATCCTCGCCTCCGGTATTTCTACCCTAACCAACCCCAGAAAGCTGTCAAATACTTTCAAGAGTGTGAAGAATTCCGGGATTTGCGAGACTACAGTTGCCAAATATATTTCGCATCTTGAAGAGGCTTTTCTGATCAGCAAGGTCAAGCGTTATGATGTGAAAGGAAAACGGTATATTGATACTCCCTATAAGGTTTATTTTGAGGATGTTGGTCTGCGTAATGCAAGACTGAATTTCCGGCAGATTGAGCCTACCCACCTTATGGAAAATATTATTTACAACGAGCTGCGTTACCGGGGCTATAATGTGGATGTGGGTGTTGTTGAAGTACGTGAACGTAAAGATGGAAAAGAAACCAAAAAACAACTGGAAATTGACTTTATTGCCAACCAAGGCAGCAGACGTTATTATATCCAGTCTGCATATGAGATTCCCAATGATGCCAAATGGGAGCAGGAGACCCGTTCCTTTGACAAAACAAACGACTCCTTTAAGAAGATCATTGTAGTGGAACGCAGTATGAAGCCCCGCAGAGACGATAAGGGATATGTGATGATAGGAGTCAAAGAATTCCTGCTGAACGAAAATAGTCTTGAAATGTAATTAATTAGGGCTGTTACGATTGGAGGTGTCAGATATGGCAAACGAAGAATACTGCAAACAGCTCGAACGCAGGGTTGCAGAACTGGAAAGAGAAAATGCCGAGCTCCGTGCGCAGTTAGGCTTATCTGACACAAAAGCTGCCGCCTCTGCGCCACTGGCAGAGGTTGAGTGCTCCCCCTCTGCCACCGTTCATAAATACAGCGCTCCTAACGAAAAGATTCAACTGTTTCGTAGCTTGTTCCGCGGTCGTGAAGATGTTTTTGCAAAACGGTGGTATAGTACCAAAACTGAGAAAAGCGGATATTCCCCGGTGTGTGCCAACGAATGGCGTGAGGGTGTTTGCATCAAACCAAAGGGCAGTTGCTCAAAGTGTGAAAACCGTGAGCTGGTTCCACTAAGTGACACAATCATATATGAGCATCTAAGCGGAAAAGATGGATATGGTCGAGATGTAGTTGGTTTATATCCCATTCTTCCCGATGACACCTGCTATTTTCTCGCTATAGATTTTGATGACGGTGACTGGCAGGGTAACGTCAGCGAAGTGCGAAATATTTGCAAAATCTGGAATATCCCTTGTACAGTAGAGCGTTCCCGCAGCGGCGAAGGCGCACATCTTTGGATATTCTTTTCCGAACCAATCCCTTGCAGCGCTGCCCGGAAATTAGGAACAGCATTGATTACTGCCGCGATGGAAAACAGCGGTAAATTAAAACTGGATTCCTATGATCGTATGTTTCCAAACCAGGATACACTCCCCAAAGGCGGTTTTGGCAATTTAATAGGACTTCCCTTGCAGGGGCAAGCCCGCAAAAAGAATAACAGTTCCTTTGTGGATGTAAATTTTGTTGCTTATGAAGATCAATGGGCATATTTATCTCAAATTCAGAAGCTCTCTGCAATTGAAGTAGAAAACCTGGTCCACATCCATAGTCGCGGCGACGGGCTTGGCGTTTTGTGTACAGATGCCGACGAAACGAAGCCCTGGGAGAAACGACCTAAGGCAGCTCTTACGGCTATGGATTTTTCACAGCCAATAGAAATCGTCCGCTCCAATATGCTATATATTGCAAGCCATACATTAACTCCGCGCGTACGAAACCAAATGCTTCGCTTGGCGGCTTTTAAAAACCCAGATTTTTACCGTAGCCAAGCTATGCGACTGCCAATATACAATAAGCCCAGAGTAGTTTGTACCGCAGAGGAACGGAATGGTTACCTGACTTTGCCACGAGGATGTGAGCAGAGCCTAACTGACTTACTGAACGAGGCTAATGCGGAATATAAAATCACAGATAAAACGAATCCCGGCAAAGTGATTGATGTTCAATTCAATGGTGCACTCCGTGCTGAACAACAGCCTGCAGCAGAGGCATTGCTGTCTCACGAAACGGGTGTTTTGTCTGCCACCACTGCATTTGGTAAAACGGTTATTGCTGCAAATTTGATTTCTCAGCGAAAGGTCAACACCCTTGTGCTGGTACATACGCAGGCACTGCTGAACCAATGGAAAACTTCTCTATCTGAGTTTTTGGAAATCAACGAAGTGCTGCCAGAACTTCCAAAGAAGCGCGGCAGAAAGAAAGAACGATCTGTAATTGGACAGTTAGGCGGCACAAAGAACACAATTGCAGGGATCGTAGACATTGCAATTATTCAATCTCTTATTTCCGGTGATGATGTAAAGGAACTGGTAAAGGATTACGGAATGGTGATCGTGGATGAGTGCCACCATGTTTCCGCAATCAGCTTTGAACGGGTTCTCAAAGAGGTGAATGCCAAGTATGTTTATGGCCTAACCGCAACACCTACCCGACAAGATGGACATCAACCAATCATCCACATGCAGTGCGGTCCAATTCGTTACTTAGTGGATGCCAAGGAGCAGGCAGAAAAACGAGCCTTTGAACATTACTTGCTACCTCGTTTCACAACCTACCGCAGTGCGATTGCAGATAAAGGAATTGCCGCTATTTACAAAGACTTGGCAGAAAATGAAATTCGCAATGAGCATATCATAAAGGATGTTATCAAAGCCTTGTCAGATGGCAGAATACCAATTATCTTGACTGAGCGGCGAGAGCATGTGCAGTTATTGGCAAACAGATTGGCTGGTCACTGCAAGAACATTATTACACTGTTTGGCACTGCATCGGCAAAGCTTCGAAGAGAAACAATGGAAAAGTTGCAGGCAATTCCGGCGGATGAGCCATTAGTAATCGTTGCAACCGGCAAATATGTTGGTGAAGGCTTTGATTACCCAAGGCTTGACACCTTGTTTTTGGCTTTACCCATTGCATGGAAGGGCAAAGTTGCACAATATGCCGGACGGTTGCACCGTAATTATCCCGGTAAGAACGAAGTACAGATCTATGATTATGTAGATATTCATGTGCCGGTGCTGGAAAATATGTACCAAAAGCGGCTGAAAGGCTATGCCGCTATCGGATATAAGATAAAAATCGATGGTATGCCCCAAGTCAACCCAGACCTCATTTACGATGGCAAGAGTTTCTATCCAGTATTCAGCGAGGATGTCCGAAATGCAAAGAGTGAGATTCTAATTGTCAGCCCCTTTATGCGCAAAAGTCGTATTACACAAATCCTGCGGTTGTTATCAGAAGCTACGTTAAACAACGCAAAAATTGTAGTCGTTACCCGCCCTGCCGAGGACTTTCCTGAGAAAGATCAAAAGAGTGTAATCGAAAACACGCAAGAACTCGAATCATATGGTGTTGAAGTCCGGTACAAGACTGGCTTCCATCAAAAATTCACAGTCATTGATGGTCAGATCGTGTGGTATGGCAGTGTCAATTTTCTCAGCTTCGGCACGGCGGAGGAAAGCATTATGCGTTTTACCAGCCATGACATCGCTGGTCAATTGATGGATACTGTTTTGTGAGCAACGTAAGCTTAAAAACAAGCAGCGGCACAAAAATGTGCCGCTGCTTTTGGTTACTTTCCGACTGACTCTGCCAATATCGTTGTAGGTGTAGATTTTTGATGTGCTGTCATGAGGGCTGATCTCGTACCCCTCGCTGCTGTTGGTAATACGAGTCGGGTTGCCGATTCCATCAGGACGGTTCCGCGTTAACACACAGAACCGTCCTCTGTGCTAATGGTTAGTCTGTCTTAGGTTGTCGAGACAGAAAACCGTCCCCTGTCTTATTCTAACCTTTCATTGCATCGAGAACTAGACGATCTTTCTGCGAAAAAACAGAATAATCCCCTATGATTGTAATCAAACCGGTATCCAATGCAGCTTGGCTGATGCGAAAATTATATTCTGAGTCTATTTCGGGAATTGCGCAAATTTGAATATGGTTGTTACTCAAGTCAATTACCGCATACACCGCAAATTTCCAGGAAACCTTCTTCCCATTGATATAGTATCCTTCATCGACTCCAACTAGGTATATGCAACCATTCTTTTCTTGATATGTTTTCACTTTCGGAATTAAATGGACTCCGGCAGGAGAGAAGCTTAAACCCACGCACTCCTTGTCTTCAAAGTTTCCCCGAAGAATCTGATATGTGCCGTCTCCGAACGATTCGACCGTATCTTTTCCTTCAGGGTACCGTTCTTTAATCCTGGTGCAGCACACAAGAAGCAGGCATACAAGAAACGCAGAAAGTAGAAGAACGCATTTTTTCATAACCAAACCTCCTGGCTATCTAATTGGAACAACGACAACGATTTCAACAGAAACGGGATCAAGTAATCCCCACTTGCTATCGATGTAAGCAATATCATTCATTGCCCATAGAAATGCAGATTTCAAATTGCCTTGTGTGAACGGGTTTTTAAACTCGGTAAAATCAAACGTATCCTCTACAGTTATGAATAACTTGTGTTCCCCTGTAATAGCATCGTTAAAACCTATATACCTATATGAAACATTATGCAATGCGGCTCCAAGATCTCCACCTGAAAGGTCAAAAGTATACCCCTTTGTATCAGATACATAATAACCAAATTCGTTATTGACATTTGCATAATCTTCTTTGACAGCGTTGATGAACTTGCTGTCTGATTCGATTAAATCTGCTGTATAACTCCCGTCCAATGCATAATACTCATTATTTGCACCGCTTGCCGCGAGACGAAGTAATTGTGCCGACAAATAATATCCACCTAGTTCTAATATTTCCGCACCAAGCTTCCATAACCGATCTTTCAAGTTGTTCAACAAATCATACAAGAAAAAGCAACCGCAGGGATCACATCTGCTAGTTGGACAATTGCCACAATAGGCGAACATGTTATTGCCAAGGATACCCTAGCCGGTTGAGGCAAAAGCGTCAGCGTTGAGGAAGCGGCCGGTTTTGGGGTTGTAGTAGCGGGACTGGAGGTAGTACAAACCTGTATTCCAGTCGTAGACATAGCCGCGGTAAAGTAACGGGTTCAGTGTTTCAATGACACTCCCTGTAAATGCAGTGCATGCTCCCCAGGAGTCATAGGCATACTGGCCCAACATGCCTCCCCACTCATTCAAAATGGCAACCACATCACCCTGGAGGTTGGTCACATAATAGTAGGTTACATCATCAACGGTGACGGTCAGGGGTGTGCCGGCGGCATCGTAGGTAAACCGGAGTGTAAACATTGACACAGTCATTTCCATGAGCAGGTCGCCATTATACACATAGCTATAGGTCCCTCCGCCTCCGGTTTTGGTGGTGCGCATACTGTTTGCATCATAGGTGTAGGTCCACTCGTATCCTGCCTTAGAAAGGGATTCCAGTTGCCGACCATGCTCCCAGGTGTAGGTCCATGTGCCGTCGCTGAGGGGGTTGCCGATCCCATCGTAGGTGATGGTGCTGCCGTCGTAGGATGTCAGCAGGTCGCCCCAAATGGCGTCGCCATAGCCGTACAGAACGGTATCCGTCGGGGTCACACCTTCCAGACTGCCGGTGGTATAGGCATACTCTTTTCTCTCCAGAATGTTGCCTGCATTGTCGTAGCTCCAGGTATGGGTAAAGCCGCCTGCCTGGTTGTTCTCCCGGAGAAGCTGCCCCTGGGAATCGTAGACATAGGATGTAGTCCGGAGCCCGTCATTAACACTTAGAATATTACCGTTATCATCGTAGGTATAGGAATAGGTAACATCATAGCCCGGTGCCTGAGTCCGGTAGGTCACCACCTGACTGGCGGTATTGTAGGTATAGGATTCTGTGACCACGGCGGTACTGCCGGACTTGGTGATCTGTTGGCTGACACGGCCATATTCATCGTAGACATATTCCACGGTGTTACCGTTTTTTGTCTCGCCGGTGATCCGGTTATCCTGGTCATAGGTGTATTCGGTGGTACTGGTAACGCCGTTGATGGTCTCCACCATGGCGGTCAGATTGTTGATGTTATCGTACTCGTAGGAGACTGCGTGGTGGTAATCGGTGCCGGACTCCACATACTTCATCAGACGGTCGGTGAAGTCGTAATAGTAGGTGGTCTTGATACCCGTCGCCGAATCCGTGACCGTTGCCAATGCGCCGTCATTATCGTAGGCGTAGGAGACGGTAGCACCGTCCTCATAGGTCTGCTGGGTCACTCTGCCCTTGTTATCATAGGTATATTGTACCTTATCACCGTTACCGTAGTCAAGAGCGGAAAGGTAATGATTTCGGTCATTTGTATAGCTGTATGTGGCAAGGGGGCGGTTTCCAATACTCACGCCTGTACGCAGATCGAAAGCACCGTAACTGAATCCATAAGTCGTCGTGGGTGTCTGGATGCCCGTCAGAAGCTCACCTGTGTAGGTATAGGCCACGCCCAGATGATTTCCCGCGTCTGTGCTCACAGTGGCAGATGCCATGCGGTACAGGTTATCGTAGGTATAGTTGGTGCGGGTGGCTGGGGTATCCTCCGGGTACTGTACCCATTCCAGTACATTGGTATTGGGGTTGTACTGGTAGGTGGTGGTTTTCCCTGCCGCGTCGGTGGTAGACTCCAACCGGTTGCCGTCATCGGTATAGTCGGCGGTGCCGGTGATATTGCCGTTGGTGCCGCTAACGGACACGGAGGTATTATTGCCGTAGGTATCGTAGAGGAATCGGGATTCATCCTCTACACTTATTACATCGCCTCTTTTCTCCCCTATGTTGCAAAAAAGCAGACACTTTCGTGTCTGCTTTTCGCTTGCTATTAGGGTGGGGCACTCTTTTGCTAGGTATTTCGCTTGTGGGGGTATTAGTGGGGGATGTGCGTGAATTACGTGGAATCAGTCTCTTCTTCGCGAGGGGGGATTTGCTGTAAAGGCTGCTAAAACAGAGAACCGTCCCCTTGTCACAAGCTAGGGGGCGTTTTGCTGTACAGGCTTTCAGACAGCATGCTGCCCCTTGTCCCCCTAGATAAACTGTCACATACCTTTAGAGCTTTTCATTAAATGCTCTGTAGTAATTATTAGTTGGCCTTGCATCCGAGCGTTTTGCCAGATTGTTTAATTCTAAAAAGATAAAATCTTCTTCTGTTGCTCCAATAATTGCTCCAATTTTCTCGTGTCCAACAGAATAAAACCAACATTCCCCACCCTTAAAAAACGCTAGATCTTGCGGATATGCGGGACAAGTCCAATCACTCAGGCACTTGACTTGTTTTAAAATCTCTTTACCTTCATTAGTATTTCGATAAAAAACGATTTTGTATGTTGTGTTCTTCGTATAAGTGTTAAGTGTTCCTGGCCAACTTGGATTTGTTCTGCTTTTTACCTTAAACGTGCTTAAATCATTCATAATTCGCTTTGTTTCTTTTGAATAGCCTTTCCCATAATAATTTACATACACTAACATAAAATAATCTGTTTTAGAAAAAGCATAATCCAAAAAATTATAGTATGCTTGTCCTGCACACCTATCTTTGGTTTGATTTTCGTTGTCAAAATAAATAATCACGCTCATACTACTCTCCTAAATACCAAATATGATTATCATGTGCACTACTTAAATGATAATGATTTAAATATCCGCTTTCCGCACTACCATGCCTTCCATCCCATCTTGCAGACGGAATATTCTTTACAAGAGCATATGCAGCAGCGTGATTAACACATAATATATTACCGCCAGCTAATGCATGCAATTTTGCTGTCGAATATGATAGAGGAATCAATGGAACAACTTGACCTGAAACAAGTTCAGCTGCGTAATATTGGCTCTTGTTTATACCAGGTGTAACAGCCGCATTAGTTTGTGCCTTTGCCTGTTCCCTACGAATAGCAAAAGTTTCAGCCTGTAGCATTGCTCGTCCATAGGTGGTAGACGGTGGTGGTTCATAGTATGTAGGTGGTGGTGTATATATTGGGATAGAAGTAACATTACTATCATTTGTAGTATGATTACCACTGGAAGATGGTACGAAAACTAGGAACACTAAAGCACCTAAAATGAAAACAATATCGCTAGCCGGAATAGGACCATCAGTAGCAGGAAGCCACGACATTCCTTTCAACCATTCATCTAAAGCTTCTACACTTTCCCCATTTCTATCAACACAATTAATAGGGTTGTTTCCGCAGTAGGCAAACATGTTGTTGCCGAGGATGCCCTGGCCGGTGGAGACAAATGCGTCGGCGCTGATGAATCTGCCGATCTCGGGGTCATAATAGCGGGACTGGAGGTAGTACAAACCTGTATCTTGGTCGTAGGCATAGCCACAGTAGCAAAATTGGACTGTTTTGCAGAGCGCCGTTTCCGACGCTCTACTTGTCATGCCGTTTTGTAGGCGTTACCAATCCATAAATTTTTGTTAATTTGGGTCTTGACTTTTAATAGTTAGTCTGTCTTATTTAAGCATTGCACAGATGGAATGATCCGTCAAGACTGAGAACACCTGTCTTATGTCCTCTTACAGAAACCCAAAAGCATTTTTCTTTGGAGTAATGTCTTCGATACTTGGAAACGGCTTTATTTTAACACCTTCTTTGGTACAAGTCCAAAAGTCATTTCCGATTATGCAGTCACCGGGGGATACTGCTTGATAACGGGCTACCATTTTGCGTGTTTTAAAATCAACAAAGATAGTGGCATCATCGTAGACCAACACAACATAACGTCTGTTCGCATCAACCCAGCAACACAACACCGGATAGATTGGGGCCTCCCAATTTCCTTCGTTTTCTAAGAGATGATAGGATGTACCGTTTCTTAAATCACACACAAAAAGATCTTCTGTTAGAACCAGTTGTGCATCCTCAAGAAAGAATTTTGCTATACGGGGATGTTCCATTTCCCATTTTGCCTTCCAGAAGCAAGCCGAGCCGGGATCAAATTCGTCGCGATAGAGATACCGTACACCGTTCAAGCTCACTTCTCTTTCCGCAATTGTTTCGTAATGACATTCCAGCAGACAGGGAAAACCATTTTCGTCACAGACCATGTCACAAATACAACGCAAACCTTTCTCCAACGCAAAGGATTCCGTTGTTCCGTTCTGTAAGTCAATTTTTATGAAATAATAATTCCCCCGCCGATTGCCATAATCATAGACATATGAACCGTCCGGTGATTTAACAAAGTTCATCTTTAGCATATCTACTTTGGGATATGGACTATTCCAACATTCTGATCCGTCTATTAAAGACAGAACAATATATTTCTTTTGGGAAGCACAGGCCAATAGAATTCTATCCTCAAAAATAAATGTGACCTTTTCGATATTTCGCAAATCTTTTCTATGAATGACTAATTCGCCATTTGTTTTGAAAACAAAAAGCTTGACACCATAAAACGCGATATACTCTCCCCAAGTCAGCAGGCTGTAATCCGCTCCAATTTGCTCTTGGTTGCATCTGGCTATAATCTTATCAGTTTCAATAGCTTTCATTGATAATCTCCTTAGTAACCCCATGCAAAAACATCTACAGCAGCTATCTCCATTCTTAGGCAATCTAAAGCAGCATAAATGCCTACTTTTGAATGAGGTGCCGCGATAATATAACTATATACATGTGAAATATAAATATCCGTGTGCAAACGTGAATGCGTCCCTTTTGAAACTGGCATCAAGTTATGAGGATCATTGTACACATCAATTCCAACAGATACAAGTTTCGCATGCATTACTGTAAGATAAAACTTAGTGAGAAGCCCTCGTGTTGAAAAATTTCCAACCGGTACTATGTGATGAACTTCTGGAGCTGATTTCAAGGATGGCGATTGTTCACGAATCTCAGTGTTATATGCGTAAACATCCTTTTTTTCTCTCAGCCACGCACGAATTGCCCACTGTTCTGCACGTTGGTCTGCAGCGGTAAATGTTATCATAGCTGCACCAGCCGCAGCTACAACTGCAATTGCAGCCTCAGTAGGCCCCATATGATTCCAGTTTGCAGGCCAGACAACAGCAGAAGGATCCGCTCCACCGTTTCCTCCTCCGCCTCCACTCCCATTGCCTCCCACAGGAACAGCTGGCCCGCCGCCCGTACCTTCTCTAACAAAATGTGTGCCTGTTGCATCAGTGTTGCAGACTGGATTATTTCCACAATAGGCAAACATGTTGCAGCCAACGAAGCCCTGGCCGGTTGAGGTGAAAGCGTCGGCGTTGAGGAATCTGCCGGTTTCGGGGTCATAATAGCGGGACTGGAGGTAGTACAAACCTGTATCCCAGTCGTAGACATAGCCGCGGTAAAGTAACGGGTTCAGTGTTTCAATGACACTCCCTGTAAACGCAGTGCATGCTCCCCAGGAGTCATAGGCATACTGGCCCATCATGCCTCCCCACTCATTCAAAATGGCAACAACATCACCCTGGACATTGGTCACATAATAATAGGTTACATCATCAATGGTGACGGTCAGGGGTGTGCCAGCGGCATCGTAGGTAAACCGGAGCGTAAACATTGACACAGTCATTTCCATGAGCTGGTCGCCATTATACACATAGCTATAGGTCCTTCCGCTATCACTTTTGGTGGTGCGCATACCGTTTGCATCATAGGTGTAGGTCCACTCGTATCCTGCCTTGGAAAGTGATTTCAATTGCCGGCCATGCTCCCAGGTGTAGGTCCATGTGCCGTCCGTCAGCGGGTTGCCGATTTCATCGTAGGTAATATAGCTGCCGTCGTAGGATGTCAGCAGATCGCCCCATGACAGGTCATCGTAGACATATGGAATGGTGTCCGTTGGCGTTACACTATCCAGGCTGCCGGTGGTGTAATTATACTTTGTTTCTGTCAAAATATTGCCGCCATTGTCATAGCTCCATGTCTGCGTGAAGCCGCCTGCCTGGTTGTTCTCCCGGAGAAGCTGCCCCTGAGAATCGTAGACATAGGATGTGGTATATGTCCCGTCATGGACGCTCAAAATATTACCGTTATCATCGTAGGTATAGGAATAGGTAACATCATAGCCCAGTACCTGGGTTCGGAATGCGGTGACTTGTCCTGCGGCATTATAGGTGTAGCTTTTCGTTAAAACCGTTGTGTCGCCTGACTTTGTCACCTGCTGTTCAACACGACCATAGCTATCGTAAATATACTCCACCGTTGTGCCGTTGTTCGTTTCGGCTGAGATCCGGTTGTCCTGGTCGTAGGTGTATTCGGTGGTTTTGGTGACACCGTTGATGGTCTCCACCATGGCGGTCATATTGTTGATGTTATCGTACTCGTAGGAAACAGAGTGGTGATAATCGGTGCCGGATTCCACATACTTCATCAGACGGTCGGTGAAGTCGTAATAGTAGGTGGTCTTGATACCCGTTGCCGAATCCGTGACCGTTGCCAATGCGCCATCGTTATCGTAGGCGTAGGAGACGGTCGCACCGTCCTCATAGGTCTGCTGGGTCACTCTGCCCTTGTTATCATAAGTATATTGTACCTTATCACCGTTGCCGTAGTCAAGGGCAGAAAGGTAACGGTTTCGGTCATTTGTATAGCTGTATGTTGCAAGGGTACGGTTTCCAACGCTCACGCCGGTGCGCAGATCGAAAGCACCGTAACTGAATCCATAAGTCGTCGTGGGTGTTTGGATCCCGGTCAGAAGCTCACCGGTGTAGGTATAGGCCACGCCCAGATGATTCCCCGCGTCTGTGCTCACAGTGGCAGATGCCATGCGGTACAGATTGTCGTAGGTATAGTTGGTGCGGGTGGCTGGGGTATCCTCCGGGTACTGTACCCATTCCAGTACATTGGTATTGGGGTTGTACTGGTAGGTGGTGGTCTTCCCTGCCGCGTCGGTGGTAGACTCCAACCGGTTGCCGTCATCGGTATAGTCGGCGGTGCCGGTGATATTGCCGTTGGTACCGCTAACGGACACGGAGGTATTATTGCCGTAGACGTCGTAAGTAAAGGTGTAGACTACGCCTTCTTCCGAGGTTGCGGTAATGACATTGTGCCAGTTATCGTAGGTATAGGTCAGCTTTGCGCCGGTAGGCAGGATCTCCTCGGTCAGGTTATTGTTGGTGTATTCGTAGGTGGTGGTCTGCCCCTGCAGGTCCTTCACACTGATGACATTTCCATTGCCATCGTAGGTGTAGCTGCTGCCAAATTCCTCTTTGAACAACTGGATGCCGTCAAAGCTGACGGTATTGGCGTTGTAATCGTAGATGATTTCGATAATGACCATCCGGAACGGCTTTTCCGCGGTGATATGGACGGCAGAATATTGCCAGACATCGGTATCCGGATTGAAGTGGGCAATCGCTTCTCCTCTGGTGCCATCCGTATAATCCAGTATAACCTTTAAGCCAAACTCTCTATTGCCGGAAAGAGGAACGCCGTTGCCCTTTGCCCAACCGGACAGTACAAGAGTGTCGTCTTTTTCTCCCTGACACTGGATATACTGATAGGACCGCTTGGTGGCTGTCGGATTGCCGGTAACTGTATATACGTTGGAATCCAACTGAGGTGCTGCCGGTGTATCGGTGGTCACTGCAAAGCCATCCACTGTAGTCCAGCCGTGGATGCCGTACCGGAAGTCGCCATTGTCTATGATATTATAGCGGCTGGCTGTGGGCATTTTTTCCAACTGCACACAATCCAGATAGGCTGTGCCGCTCACATAAGCGCAGGCTGTTACTATTCTTGCAGAGCCGGTATTATTGGTAAACGTAGCCTGCAGCCGTTCCCAGCCAGTTTCCCCGGAAAGGGTAGAACTCGTATAGATCACGCCGTCGGCATTCTGCAGTGCCAAATAGATCGTAGAGCCCGCTGTTGACTTGGCATAGCCGGAGAAGGTATAGGACTCTCCGTTTCCGATGGTCACCGAGAACTTGGATACGTACGAACCGGAGCCGGAGATCTGCAAAGCACTCAGACCGGAGTATACCGGCGACGCTACGGTGGTATTACTCATACCGACAGTATTGTCCCATGTGAAATAGCCCTCAAAGCTCATATCCCACATATGGTTCGATACGGTGTTCTGCAATTTGGAGCTGAGAGTTAATTGGTTGCTCTTTCCTGCACCGTCGTGAATGTTCTTTGCGTACTGGGCGTACTGGGCGTGACCCTCATCATCCTGAATGGAGACCAGATTGCCCATGTCGTTAAACTGCAGGATCTGCTTATTGGTGTTATGGTCCATAATACTGGTCACGTTATGGCCATAAGCAAAGGTCAATGTGCCGCCCAGATCCGGACCGTCGGACTCTGCGACCTGATGCACACGGTAGGGCTGGTAGGTTTCTGCCGGTGTCAGGTAGCTATAGGTCAGCTTATAACCCTCGCTATCCTGAACGGATTCCAGCAGACCGCTGCTGTTGTATGTGTAGATGCTGAGCGGACCTCCACCGTCTCCGATTCTTGTCAGCCGGATCCCGTCATAAGCGAAGGACACATAGTGCTTCTCTGTGGTGCCGGTTCCTTGATAGCTGATCCGGGACAGCAAAATGCCGTCATAGCAATAATTGTACACCCGTCCCACACCGTCGGTGACCATGTCAATTCGGTTGCTTGTACCATCCACATAGGTAATGGTGATATAGCTGGGTGTCTGCTGATTGTTGGACAGTTTGGACAGACGGCCCTGTTCATCGAAAAAGCTCTTGTTTCCGTATTTATCGGTGATACAGTATTTTTCAGTACCGCTGCCGTTGTCGGTCAGGGTCAGTTCCAGACCGTCTTCATCTTTGTATGCTCCACTGCTGTCGGCTTTGAAGTAATGATCTGTTCCGTCTGCGTCCTCCCAGACATAGTAGGCACTGTCTATGTTCCACCGGTACAGCAGCTGGTTGAAATTGGTGCGCCAGCCAATGCCCATTCCAAAGGAATTGCCGCCGCTGTCGTTGGCATTGTTACTGTCGCTGGGAATGATGGCATCGTTCAGATTGTAGACATGCTGAATGCTGACCGGCATCCGGTTGCCGCCGAAGCCCGTGTCTGCCCGCACCCAAGTCAGGTTGCCGGTGTAAGTATTCACATAGCCCGTTCCCGCTCTTCCCGCGGATGCCGCTGTGTAGTCCCAGTAGCTTTCCAGTCCGTTGTTGTTTCGGAACATGATGCTTAAAATGGGTTTATAATTGCCCCAGTCAGAGGAATAAAACTGTTTCCAGTTGGCTGTGCCCCCATTTTCAACAGCATCGCTTGCCTTGAACATCATGCCCGTATTCTGTCCCGAGTACCACTCACGCACAATGTCGGTAATGTTCCACCCATACCACTGCGATCCTTGCACAATGGTATAATCTTCGATATTAGTGTTATAGCCCGGTTTATTTGCCCAGGTGATCGTTGTGGAGTCCCATGTGCCAAGCACTTTATGTACTTCTATAGGCGCCGGGTCAGCGGAATTGTACGGCTTGTACATTTGGATAGATGCTCCCAACACCACATCCGAGGATGTCAGTGTGGGCAGGGCCTGATACTTCATGTAGAACTGCTCTTTGCCATAGTTCACATCATAGCCGACCTCATTGATGCCCCAATCATAGCCGTAAGTCACACGTTCTGCCACTGTCCGGTCTTTAATATTGTTGGGAGACAGATCTGCTGTTACGATAGGATCCAATATGACCGGCCATGCACGGTCTTCAGCCGAAAGCCATTGCTGCGGAAGCTGGTAGGTCAAGGTATAATCACTGCCGCTCCCCGTCAGCTGCACCTGGATCTCTCCGTTGTATCGGTTATTGGCATCCATCAGATAGGGTGCTGGCATGACCATGACCACATTTTCCTGCTTGGAGTCATACAGCAAAATCTGTCCGCTATCCTCCAGGACGGGGATCATGCCGCCCGTGTTCAGATTGTACCGGTAGCCTTGTAAGGTACTGTCGTACTTTCCAAGGACGATAGATTCCTTCACTTTATTGGAATCCAGGTCATAAATGATATTGGTATCCGCAAATACCTTCTCATATTGCAGCCGGGAAAAGGCTTTCTCCGGCAGCATCTCTTCCACTGCCAGGCCTTCCCGCATTTCGCTGAGATCGATCTGCTGCGGAACGGCAACCGCTTCCCCAGCAGTAGAGACCGAATGCATCTCTTTTCCCAACTGTGCGGTGCTTGCCGTCATTAGATCACTGCTACTGCGGAGCTGACCTGCCATGTTGAACGACAGTGTATAACCATCCTTCGTGATGGTTACGTTGGCACCTTTTGTCAGCTTTTGGGGCAATGCCACTTCCCAGACGCCGGCTGTGTTTTTATAAACACCGTCCCGGGCGACTAATGTGTTGTCGATCTCTTCCCAGCCGTTCGCTGTTTCATAGTGAACGGCATCCGGATAGACCACGGCCATATACAGGCCGTTATTTAACCGGAATTCTTTGGTGTACTTCGTTCGATTCGCCGTGATTTCTTCTGCTTCCAGAACCGGCTCTGCCTGAACCGGTTGCAGAAGGTCCGGGGTGACGATACTCTCTTCTGCTGTCGGTTCTGCCGCATTGCTCACAATGGGCAGCATGTTGAATATCATGCACAATACCAGTAAAATACTGCACAGTTTCGTCCATCTTCCGTTCACTTAAAACGCCTCCTTTATTTCTGATGTGGATTATCCTTACGCAGAGGAATTTACGCCTATCCTCTACACTGCGTAGAGAAGTTTACAGTTATCCTCTACACTTATTACATCGCCGTTTTCCTCCCCTATGTTGCAAAAAAGCAGACACTTCGTGTCTGCTTTTTTATTTCCATTGTGCCAGATCGAATCCGTTCTTTTGCAGTTCTTTTAGCACACTGCGTTTTGCGCGTGTCATCCGCATTCGAACGCTTTGTGATTTAATACAAAGTTTCTCCGCAATTTCCTCGTCCGTCCATCTCAATATGTATTTCTGCTCCAAGAGCATCCGTTCTTCTGTTTTAATCTCTTGCCAAACATCGCGAAGATGCTTGAAAAACACCCGTTTTTCCACCAACGCTTCCGGTGAATCTTCCGAATCAGTTGTCAATTCAAAACAAATTTCCTCAAAAGGTACCGTTGGATGCAAGTTTTTTCTCGTTGTGTAAATGTAAGACAGGTTTCGCACTGTTGTTACCGCATATTGAAGTCTCTGTGGTGGCAACAAGCTCCGGAATGTTTCGATCTTTTCAATAATTCTCGTCAGCGCCTCGTACACAATATCTTCCACATCTTCCGGTGTAGAAAGATACTTCCACGCCTCGGCATACATTCTGGTGTTTTGTGTTAGGTAGAACTCTGTCATCAGGTCTCTGTCTTTTGGATTCTCAATTGCAGAAATGATAACCGGAAGCACACAGACCATCTTCTTTCTCTTTTTATTGACCCCGTGAACATTTAGAGCCCTTCATATCATATCAATTTTTCGAAAAATGTCAACGAATAGGATTCCATGTTGCAAGTTGTCATAATGATTGTCTGTCTAATTGTAAGTTGATTTCATTACAGAGATGGGGTATCATATTGAAAATTGCAGAAAAAAGCAAAGATACTGAACAATTTCTAGAAGGGCTGTATAATCGATACAAAAGACTATTATTAAGTATCATTCGAAAATATGTGGGGCAATCCCATGTCAGCGAAGACATTTTTCACGAAGTCTTCATTCGGATCATTCGCCATTCAGAAAAGTTGTCTGCTATGCCAACGCATAAAATGGAGGCTTATATTGTGCTGATTGCCCGGGGTGTCAGTATTGACTATTTGCGCAAAGAGCACAAACTGGAAATGGTTGATATCGAGGATGAATCTTTGCAAAATAATAAATGCAACACTTTTACAGCGCCACACGATTTATTTAGCAGAGTCGATTTGTCACTCATGATGTGCAGTTTGTCCGAAGAAGAGAAAGCCTTACTGATGGAAAGATATTACTTTGGTCTCAGCACAAAAGAGTTAACACAAAGATTCGGCGGATCAGAAATCGCTATGCGCAGCAAAATCCATCGTGCAAAAAACAAATTACTTGCAGAATGGGCGCAATCTGGTTTAAAAATGGAGGATTTCCTTGATGAGTAAATCAAAAATAAGTGAAGAAGTATATGATCGGTATTTGGATGCCACAGTTGCTTTATTTATGGAGCATTATGCCGCTGCGCTTACTGACAGTATTGATGCAGAAATTAGCGACACGCAAAATCTTGCTTTTCCAGAGGAATTGGACCATCGCTGCAAACGGCTTATTCGAAAAGAGGCCGCCAAACAAACAGGCAAAGCCATCATGAAGGCGACCAAGCGTTTACTTCAATCCGTTGCGATTTTTTGTATTTCTGTACTGGCTGTATCCAGTCTTCTGTTTTTGACCGTGAAAGCATTTAGAAACGAAGTCGTTGAATTCTATATTTCCCATGGTGATGGTTTTTGGTTTATATCGAGCAATCAACAGTACAAAGAGAGTACCGACCTCCACGCCATCACATTTAACCGGGATGATCCCTTACAAGGTCTCATTCCGACAGATTTTCATCTTACGGCCATAAGTAACACAAATGGCCGAAGAATCACCGCAATTTATGAAAACGCTGCCGGAGAGAGCATTCGTTTCCTTGCGTTTCCCAGTACTACCACTTTAAGAATTGACTCTGAGGACGCAGACTATTCAAAAGAAACCACAATTATGGGCTATAACGGTGTGATAACGGCGAAAGGAAGCACGACGATGATGGCTTGGTACGACACTGAGGCAAACATGACTTATACAATTTGGGCTTCCCATATGGCAGAGAATAAAGTCTTGGCAATTGCAGAACAATTGATTCAAAATATGAGTAAATGATTGTTGCATTTTTTCACTCCGTTTGTCCTACTATACGAGACACAAAAGAGGGAGGTGAAAAAGATGAGACGGATTTTTGCTGTCCTGTTGACTTTTGTCGTGCTGGTTTCCATGGTTACCCCTTGTTTTGCTGCAGAAAGCGAGGCCTCCGCTGTAGCCTCCCGTGCGGCCGCTGAAAGCGAAGCTTCTGCTGTTACACCACGTTATCTTTGCATTGCGTTAAATGCAGTTGATTTTTACATAGAGGAAGCAAGTACAAATACTGTCACAAGTGATGTCTATTGTCTTCTGTATGACAATTATGAAGTACAGATCGTTTGTGAATTGCAACGGTATAACAATTCCAAATGGAACACCATAAAAACCTGGACATCCTCCGGCATGCAAGAAGCCAGTTTGACCAAATCCTGGGTTGTCCCCGGCGGTTATAACTATCGCGCATACGCCACATTCTATATTTATGACAATCAGGGTTTCCTGATGGAAACTGCAACAAACTACAATAGCGTATATGTCCCCTCTAATTAATCCATTACAAGCAATCACAAGAGTATGAATCCTGCCTAGATTCATTCCCTGTGAAACAACATGACGCTTAGTCAATCGGCAGGGTTATGCACATTCTTCAGATTGCCTTGCGCACTAAAAATACTTTCAGTTGATCGTCTTTTGGATGCCAGGTGATTCTGACAATGTCCCGAAACGCCCTTTGATCTCCAACACATTGGAGATCAAGGGGTGTTTTTGCCGAATCTATTATATCAGTTAGGTCCTATATACTAATGCGTAGTATGGAGAGCAACAAAACGAACGCATATCCTAAAATATTCAAATAGCAAGACAGCTATGTACATGTACAAGTACACCCGCAATTTTCTGCCCCGCCGTCGTATTGAAGGTAACGGGCAGTCTTCTTATCCCACTCAAAAGCGAACAAGAGTAACCTTGGATAGTTTGTAAAAGATAGCAAAAATTTTCGCACTTCCGTATTGTTTTCTTGAAACTCAACTTTAACCTCTCATACATTATAACAAATCAGTCGAAAGAAGGCTTCTGTTCCGGATTTTAACTGAAATTTTAATGTATGAGAGGTTTTATATATGGAAAACACGATCAATTACGAAAAAACAAGAAAAATTTTGGAGGATAATATTATCCGTCTTATGATGGAGAAGAATCTGACAGCCCGGGCTTTGAGCATCAGAATTGAGAAAAACGAATGGTACATAACCCGTATGCTGAACGGAAAGATCGATCCGTCCTTGCAGGTGATCTGTAAAATTGCAGAGGTATTGCGCGTGTCCGTAGCAGAGCTTTTCACGAAAAAAGAGGGTTAAAAAAGTTATGGGACCTGTCAGGTCCCACTTTGCTAAAACCTATTGCAATGAGCAAAAGCACTATGCTATACTGACTACACCAAGCTTATATTTACGAAGGAGGAATTTAAAATGACAAACGAAAAGTGCCGTTCCAAAAGAAGGTGTTTGCCTTCCTTGTTGCAAGGGTCAAGCCCCCTTGTAAGGATTGCAGAGTATGGAAAACGAACGAAGAAATATTCTGCTGACATAAAGCTTTCCTACAGTGAAAGCAACGAGGAAACGCATAGCTAGCACCCATCCAGGGACGGATGGGTGCTTTTTCGTTTGTTGTCTTCTAATCTTGTTTTTGTTCTCCCAGTGGGAGTCAAAATATATTTTTATATTTATGAAGGAGGAATTCAAATGAAGAACTATGAGAAATGGGAAATGCGAAACAATGTAACCTAAAGGAATTGGTTACAGCAATGCAATTCGCACGGGAGGCAGAAAATGTTGGTGATCGTGCGATATACAGCAGAGTCCCAGGCTGCTGTGAACGAAAATGGGCGGCAGATAGAGCCGTAACAGATCACGGTGATCTGACTGTCAAAAATCCGTAACCGGTGGACGGAAAAGTTGTTGACGAAAATGTATTTCCACCGGAGCAAGGGTATCTGCCGAAGTTCGTGACGAAAATCAATGAGATGCCCACGACGTTTGTGAGTTTAGTCGTTAAACGAAACTGCTCAGACGGTCCGCGACCGTCTCCTTTAGTAACGGATGATTAAATCGGCAAAAGTGAGTGGCGAGAGATTTTGGCACAAATTAAGGTTCAGAAAACGAAGGAATACTGTATGTATTTCGAGTTTGATGAACCGAGAAGTTGGGTCAAAAGATCCGCCAATAACCGCAGACGATTTGATCAGCGGTTATGTTAAGGGAATTTCGCGCAGCGAATTGTTTCCGGGATTTTATCGTTGCTTCGCAGAATGAAAATCCCCGCTGATCAGGTCCTTCGTACCTGAACCGGATCACCGGCATTCGGCGCAGCGTTGCAGAGATGCGATTGACCATCGTTAATCTGCCCCCTTGGATGCAAGGGGATACGCTCGGCAAGTCGGAGATGATGATCCTTTCAAAATCTCTGATGAAGCCAAGTACTAACCTCTGTTCCCAATCGAATATAGCCGCACTACTTTCTCTTCGATATGACAAATGATTCTCTCTTTGAAATGAATATGACCTTCCTTTCGAAATGAGGATTTGCACCTGCGTGATAAAGCCATTCGGCTCTCTGCAAGTTGTCATTCGCCTTGGTGAATGACAAGCTGCAGGAAGCCGAATAGGACAAGCACAGACTTCCGAAAGCAGGTGCCAGAACTGTCCTTTTGAAATGATAAATGACTGTCACTTCGAAATGATTTATGACTCTCTTTTCGAGAGCCGAGCCGTTTCTATCGGACGGAAGTCAGATAGAAACGGCTCGGAGACGAGGTCGGAGAGCCGTGATTAGCAGGGCATAATTCCCCGCGTCAAAATGGAATCAGTAAGAAACGAGAGTAGATCTACCCCTTTTGACAGTGGGTGAATTATGCCCTGCGGACAATCTTTTTGAAATGATAAATGATTATCCCTTCGAAATGAGTAATTTTGAAATGACCTATCTTTGAAATGATATATGACTGTCTCTTCGAAAGGAGCGACAGCGCCCTCAATCGTTTTGAAATGATCTATGTACTATCCCTTTGAAATGACAAATGACTATCCTTTCGAAATGAGCAATGCAGTTCTGTGTTCTTTTCGATATGATATATGACTGTCGTTTCGAAATGACCGCGCAAAATTTTCGTACACAAAACCATTTTCGTCAACAATTTGGAGTCAAATCCTCGTGACGAAAATGCCCATGAAATCTCTATTTTCGTACAGAGATTTTTTCGCAGCGCTTGACCCTGGCAAGGGCTGCGTGAAAATAAAAAATCTATATTACAAAAGGAGGACTGCTTATGAGTCATAAGCACCCCGACCTCGCAAGGGTCTACGCACCGCCCGGTGCAAACACTACAATTCCGGAGAATCTTCCCCCTCCCGGGGCGATGAATCCGGGACTCTACAAGAACCTGTGCCAGCAGGTTACGTCCATTTACAAGCACTGTAATGAGAAGAGCCATGCTTCGAGAAAGCGGAACTATGAAGCCACAAAGAGATTCTGTAGGTTCTTAGCTGACAATTATCGTCTTGAGAAATTCAGGAATGTGGAAGATCGGCATTTCCGAGCCTATGTTAAGTATCTGAAGGAATCCGGTTACTCGCCCAATACCATCCAATCGGATCTGTCCGGTATCCGCTTTTTCATCAGGCTGTCCGGAAGCAAAAACGAAGTATCTCTCAACAAACGCATGGATTTGCCTAGGAGAGAAGCTGGCTCAGAGAATCGCGCATGGCTTCCCGAAGAAAAGGAAAAGGCAAAAGCGATTGCTGAAAGAATGGGACGTAACGATGTGGTGACTGCCATTGACTTCATTGATGCTTTTGGATTGAGACTGGAAGAAATGTGTGTAACAAAAGTCGAATATCTAATGTCAGCACTGAAAACAGGCCAGTTTGTCGTTCCCAAAGGCAAAGGTGGACAAAGACGCGCTATTCTGCTCAATCCGTCGCAAAGAGCATTGATTGCCAGATATTTGGATTATGCCAAGACCATGGGTTTACAGCCCGGTGATTATCTGATCTCGGACAGCGAAAAAAATGGTGTGAAGATTGAAATCAAATCTCTGCAGAATTGGATGAGCCACAACAGAGAGAAGTTTATGGTCAAGGATCGTGACAAGATCGTGGAAAATGGAAAGAAGAAAAGACACGCCACCATCTCCTGGCACGGACTGCGCCACAGCTACGCACAGAAGACCTATGCAGAGGCATTGAAAGTGAAACCCAGGCAAGCGGAAAAGATCGTTAGCGAAAATCTCGGACACCACAGAACAAAGGTGACGAGAATTTACTTGGCAGAAGCAAAGACCAAGAAAGCCAAGTAATCCCCCAGCATTTTATATTTATGAAGGTGTTTTTTAAATTGAAACTTATGTTCCGTTAGGAACTGATATATAAGGAAACCAGGGACTAAAACAAGGGCGGTGGCATCTGTCACCGCCTGTAAGGAGAATATTTATGAAACATTTTAGACTGCCTACCTCCGGCAGAAACGGAGGTAAGAACATTTAGGAGGTAACTATCTATGACGGATAGAATCGTATTAATAGTCGACGAAGCCGCAGAGGCTACCTCCTTGTTGTTGTATACGGCAAGGAGGACGTAGTATGACCCTACAAGAGAAACTGCAAAAATATCCCCCTGTCCTTTCTGTGAAGGACCTGGAAGAAATCCTGCGAGTCAGCCATAACACGGCATATGCCTTAGTGCGCTCCGGACAGATCCACAGTGTTCGCGCCGGTAGAAGCTACCGCATTCCCATCAATGCGGTCGTTGACTACCTGAAAAAGAACTAAATTCATTGCGGACAGGCCGCATTCATGGTATAATATTGGTGTACCTGCTATGCGGCAACGAAAGGAGTAATATTTATGCCGCAAAGCAAAAATAAGAAAAACAATAAAGCAGCTTCTGGAATGGGCAACATCCGCAAGAAGACCGTCCGCAAAGGCGACAAGCAATACGAATACTGGGAAGCCAGATATACCGTCGGTTTTGATCCCGGCACTGGAAAACAGGTTCAGAAATCCGTCAGCGGTAAGACACAGAAAGAAGTGGCACAGAAGCTGAAAGCTGCCACTGCCGCTTTGGACGATGGAACCTACATCGCACCGAACAAGATGACCGTTGCCCAATGGCTGGACATTTGGCAGGCCAACTACCTCAAAGGAGTGAAGCCGTCCACCGTAAGTTCCTACCAGGCAACCATCAAGAACCACATCAAGCCGAATATCGGAGCCATCCGATTGGATGCCCTCACAACCCACGATATTCAAGAGTTCTACAACAAGAGATTCGAGGGCGACGGAAACAGACCGCCTCTTTCCGCCAAGACCATCAAGAATATCCACGGTGTTCTTCACAAAGCACTTCAACAGGCTATGCTTAACAATTACATCCGTACCAATCCCTCGAACCCCTGCATTCTGCCGAGAGTGACGAAGAAGAAAATTAAGCCGCTTAATGAACACCAGATTGCCGACTTTCTCAAAGGCATCAAGGGAAACAAATATGAGAAGATGTTTTTGGTTGCTCTGTTTACCGGCATCCGGGAAGGCGAGGTCTGCGGTCTGCAGTGGGAGTGTGTGGACTTTACTGACGGTACGATTCTCATTGACAAGCAGCTACAGAGCCTCAGAAGCGGTGTCCGTGGTGACAAGGAGAAGTACGCACTGGTTCCCACCAAGAATGGTAAAGAAAGAACAATTACCGCTGCCCCTTATGTCATGGATATTTTGTGGAAGGTGAAGAAAGAGCAAGACCTCAACCGAAAAAACAACAGCGATCTGTTTCAAGAAAATGGTCTCGTTTTCACAGATGAGTTTGGCACCCGCATCACACCCCAAGCTCTGTACCGGGCATTCAAACTTGTGGTATGTGAACTGGGGATGCCCACCGTGAGATTTCACGATCTTCGCCATTCCTACGCTGTTATTTCTCTGAAATCCGGTGATGATGTAAAGACTGTCCAGGAAAATTTAGGCCATGCAACCGCCGCTTTTACCTTGGATGTGTACGGTCATGTGACGGAAAAGATGAAAAAAGACAGTGCAAACCGCATGGAAGCATTTATAAAATCTGTGAGCTGATAAGGGAAAATAAAAAACCGCCTTTGAAATTCAGAACATTCTGAACCTCAAAAGCGGAGAGAATAAAAAGAAACCCCTGGATTCGGAAGAATCCAGGGTGAATCTAATGGCAGAGGATGAGGGATTCGAACCCCCGCAAACGGAGTCAGAGTCCGGTGTGCTACCGTTACACAAATCCTCTATGCGCATATTATTATACCCGTCTTCGCCAAAAAGTCAAGAAGTATTTTCCTGCTTTGCAAAAATTTTTCCGGGCTGTGATTATCTTTCCAAGAAAAATAATTTTTATGCAGTAAAATCGGAAGCTGATTCCCAGGGATAGGGCTTTCCAGTAAGCACGTGCTGCTTGATATAACGGAAGGTGCGCTTTTCGCCTTTTGTTGCCAGCATATTCAGCAGATACTCCAATTCCTTCCGATTTTCCGGGTGCATCATTTCCCGCTCCCGGCTGGCCATAAAGTAATCGTAGGCCGAGGCATCGGTATAAGCATCGCCCTGATAGACAATGCAGGCGGCGCGGCGGTCCATAATTTGCTCCGCCAAATAGCGACGGGGCATTTGCACCGGTTCGTATGTACGGGTCTTGGGGTTCATATCTACCCAATATTCATAGTGGTGGCGGTTGCGCCCCTTGTGGTGCATCCACGCCGTGGAGTAGCCCTGCTCCTGCCGTTCTGCAGAATTGGGACTGCGTGTCCCTTGATAATAACGGGCGCCTACCAGAAATTCCGTGGGAGAATATTTGGATAAATCGTGGGTCAATCCCTGCCAATACAGCCCAACGCGGAAACAGCCTGCCAAAACAAGAAATCTGTGGCGGGTGATGGTCTTAAAATGTTTCCAGATTTTCACGGATTGCACCTTCTTTTGTCTTTTCTTATTTGTTAAACATATCCACGATAGCCTGCATCATTTCAGCATTGACTTCGCTGTACAAAGAATGGTCGACACGTCTACAGAACGCCGCCTTTTCCTCCTGTGTAAGCTCCCGATCGCATTCCTTCTTCAGCTGCTTTAGCTCCTTCTCAACCTGCTTCTGATAGGCGACCGCCCGCTCGGAGTGCAGAATGGTATTGTGCCCGGCGTGGGCGCCGGTGCCCACATAATACGTCACATTTTCTGCCCGGATCTCATCCTTGCGGGAAATCACAGATTGATGATAGAAGCTGATTACGGAATCCCGGTTGCCGTGGGCAATAAAGACCGGAATATTTGTGCTGTTTATGCCCTTTACACCATCAAGCTTGGTATAATCCTTAAAAAGTAGCGTTTGATAGGTGTCTAAAAATTGCTTTGGAAAACCACCAACAAGGGAATCTGTGAGGGAAGCACCGTACTGATCTCCTTTTTCTGCAAGCAGGGTATAGCCGCTGTTAAAGGGAGCCACGGCTGCACAGCCACAGATGTCTTTATGGAGAGAAAGCACCGAGGTTGCTGCATAGCCGCCCCAGGAATGGCCGAACAGATACAGCTTATATTGGGACAGCTGCCGGTCGTTTTTGATATAGGTCAGTGCGTGATCCAAATTCACCAGGGGAGTGCACATACCCACAGTGGAGTCGCCTTCAGAGGCATAGGTGCCCTGACAATCGAAGGAAAATACGGAAAATCCGTTGTGAACAAAGTACGCAATAAAAGGAAGATAATCATCTGCGCCGGCGTGCATACCGTGGCAAACTACAACCATTTTCTTTGCTCCGTAACAGGGGTAAAAATATCCCTGAAGCTTCCACGGACCGCTGGGAAAGAAAAAGGTGGTGCGGGTCAGTTTTTCGTCTACGCGGCTATAATCAAATTCACCGAAAACCGTGTCGATGTCCCGCTTTTCATATCTCGGGAAGAAGGAATCGTAGAGGGCTTTCGCACCCAGGATCGTTCCCATTTGCAGGCCGGTGGCCAGCGCAATTTTAGCAAGGATTTTTGCGTTGTCTTTTAAGTTTTTGCCTAAATCGTTCGTTGCCATCTGTAAACCCCCTTCTTGAATTTTCGCACAGCGGTGCTTATCTGCTCTCCTATTCAGTTTAACCCAAGTTTCCGGATTTTTCAATGAGAAATTGTGTGCTTTTTTAAAAAGAAAAAGATTGCAATATAAAATGCTCTGATTGCATCGCAATCAGAGCATTTTGGTGCCGGTGTCCTGTTGCGGTGCCCGGTGTGCGCCTTGCCGACAGTGCGGCTGCGTTGCACACCGACCGCGGCCACTCGCTCGGGTCGCTTCATCTGCCACCGGCAGCGCTCCCCTCGCTCCCCGGACTCTCACCTGCGGTTCGATTCCGACCGGTACAAAGAATAAATCCCATAGTGAATGTATCATTCACTATGGGATTTATTGGTGCCGGTGGCCGGACTCGAACCGGCACGCTGTCGCCAGCGGTGGATTTTGAGTCCACTACGTCTACCAATTCCATCACACCGGCAGGTGTGTATTTGCTTTCTATAGATTATCAGCCACCGCTGACGATCTTTTTAATGTGGCCGCCGTTTCGGCGGCATCATGTCGCCAACGTTTGCGGTGCCCGGCGAATGTCCTTGGCGCGAACGCCAGTGTCCCTCGCCGACCGCTGCACTTGCTCCACCCTCGCTTCATCCGCCACAGGCGGCGCTCGGGTTTGCAACGGTGGATTTTGAGTCCACTACGTCTACCAATTCCATCACACCGGCATCGGTGCTTTGATAGTATAATACACTTTTTCTGAAAATGCAAGAGGTAATTTCTCAAATTATGCAGGATTTTTGTCGAAAGCTGTCCAGAAATCTGTCAATGCTGCCTGGTAGCCTTTGCGGTCTACTACATAGCTCATTCCGTGTCCGGCACCGGGGACAATAAAGAGCTGTTTTGGCGCGGAACAGGCCTTATAATTCTCGAATGTCATTTCTATGGGCACAAGGCGGTCATCTGTTCCATGGACGAACAATACCGGTACGCGGCTTCGCGCCAACGCCTGAGGGCAGCTCTCAGCATCCATTGCCATCCGAAGCTTTCCTCTTGCTACTCTGCCCAATGGACCGCCGCAGACCTGATAAGAAAAATGCAAGTGATGCTCGGCAACATATTTCCAGATTTCTACGGGAGAGGTATAGCCGCAATCGGCCATAATTCCCCGCACATTCTTCGGTAAATCCAAGCCGGCGGCCATCAAAACAGTGGATGCGCCCATGGAAAGACCGCACAGGTATATGGGAATGTCGCCTCCGGTTTTCGTGTTGAGCCAGTTGACCCAATCCAGGCAGTCATACCGCTCCACAAGCCCAAAGCCCAGATATTTGCCACCGCTGTTTCCGTGGGCGCGCTGCTCACAGTACAGAACGCTGCATTGGTTATCCCGGAAAAAAGGAGCAACAATTCCAAAATCGTGACTCCAGGCAGAACGCCAGCCGTGCATCGCCAGAATGATTCGCTTTGGATGGTCAACCGGCATCCAATGTCCGGTAAGGGAAATGCCGTCACGCCCACGAATGGTTACGGTTTCGTGGGGGACAACAGCCAGCTCCTTTCCGGCTTGATTTACCTGCGCCATCTGCACATCGTTGACGCAGCTTGCCACAACCTTTCGCTCCGCCTGCAGGGAGTGCGGTGGCATTTTACGGTTCATTGCCACACCGGATAAATACTGCGCCATACCGTAGCGAGCGGTTTCCGCCAATGCCACTACAGCAGCGGTAATGCCGGAACCGATTAAAACCAGCTTTGCTCCTTTTTTCATCCCGGATGCCTCCAAATAGAAAGTCTCATAGCTATTTTACCAGATATTGGTCGGCTTTATTCGGTGAAAAGGATTTTCACAAGTGCGAAATGTGTCGCATAGTCTGTTCGGGGAGGGATTATGATGAAAAGGGAATGGTTGATTACGTTTCGTACCATCACATTTGCCCAACGGGCAGAGCGGATTTTGCAGGAAGGCGGCATAAACACCCGGCTGCACCGCACACCCAAAAGCCTGTCACAGCGTGGCTGCGGCTACTGTTTGAGCCTGCGCGAAGCGGATGTTCCGGTGGCGATTGAGCTGCTGCATCTGCGACAGCTGCGCTATGAAAAAATCTATGTAAGCAGCGCAAACGGCTGGGAGGAGGGAGTGGTGTGATTTATTTGGACAATGGTGCTACCTCTTTTTATAAGCCCCCGGCGGTTGCTGCTGCCGTCTGCCGGGCAATGCACCGCTATGCCAATCCGGGGCGGGGTGGGTATCCGGCGGCGATGGAGGCGGCGAGGGAGGTCTTTTACTGCCGGGAGCTGGCCGCTTCAATGTTTGATTGCGAGCCGGAGCAGGTGGTATTTACAAGCAACTGCACCCACGGTCTGAACATTGCCATTCATACTTTGGTAAAGCCGGGGGCGAGGGTGGTAATTTCCGGCTTTGAGCACAATGCAGTGACACGACCGCTTTATCAGCGCAATGCGGTTGTTTGCGTTGTGGGCAGTCAGCTGTTTCAACCCCGGCAGCTTTTACAGGAGCTGGAGCAGACCCTGAAGGCAGGGGTGGATGCAGCCGTCTTTACCCATGTATCCAATGTGTTTGGGTATATACTGCCGATGGAGGAAATCGCGGCGTTGTGCCGCAAGTATCAGGTTCCGCTTATTGTGGATGCGGCGCAGTCTGCCGGGATGCTGCCGATTTCTCTGAAAAAATGGGATGCGGCTTTTATTGCAATGCCGGGACACAAGGGGTTACTGGGACCTCAGGGAACAGGAATTCTGCTGTGCGGTATGCTGCCGCAGCCGCTTCTGGCAGGAGGCACAGGTACTGCCTCTCAGGTGCAGGCGATGCCGGAGGAGCTGCCGGAGCGACTGGAAGCCGGGACGCTGAATGTACCTGGCATCAGCGGTCTGGCCGCCGGGATGCGGGAGGTGCGTCAACAAGGTCTTTCCAGAATTTTAAAAAAAGAAAAAGCGGCGGCGGCACAATGCGCTCATATCCTTCAAAAATTCGATTTTCAGGTGTTTTGCGGAGAAGGTCAGAGTGGAACAGTCTCCTTTGTGCCGCCGATGGATTGCGAAACCATGGCACAGGAGCTGGCGAGGCGAGGCATTGCGGTGCGCGCAGGGCTGCATTGCGCACCGCTTGCCCATCAAAGTGCCGGAACACTCCAAACCGGAACAGTTCGCGTAAGCTTCGGACATGATGCAGATTTTAGCCAAAATCTGGCTCTTGAGCGAGAAATTAGGAGAATTTTAAAGAAATCAAATAAAAAAATTTACGAAACGCCATTGCCATCATAGGCCAAATCTGCTATAATAGTACAGATAATAGGCTAGGTATAAATTTTTTTAGAAAAAGCGGCCTGAGAGGGAGATGTGGGATGATGAACGCCATTGAAGGAATGTTCCAACAGCTTGCCAGAATGGAGTGGACGGACTATCTGGATATCGTCATTGTGGCGTATTTAATATACCGGGTGTTCCCGTTGGTGCGGACCACCGGAACAAGCCGAATTGCGAAGGCAATCATCAGCATTTTGGTGGTGGCTTGGCTTGCCAATTTGCTGGAGTTGTATGCATTCGGCTTCATCATCAATCAGTTCCTGCAAATCGGACTGATTGCCCTTGTTATTCTGTTCCAGCCGGAATTGCGCCGGATGCTGGAGCATTTGGGCAATATGAAGGTGCATAAATTCTTCAGCCCGGAAAAGGCAGATCAGGAAATGGCGGCCATCGTATCGCAAACGGTGGCAGCCTGTGAAGTGCTCAGCCGGGAGCGGATTGGTGCGCTGATTGTCTTTGCACGGGATAACCGCCTGGATGAGTACATCAAAACCGGCACGAAAATCGAGGCTCAGGTGTCTGAACAGCTGATTCGCAATATTTTCTTTCCCAAGGCATCCTTGCACGACGGTGCAATGATTATCCGGGATGGCCGGATGACGGCAGCCGGCTGTGTATTGCCGCTGTCCTCCAGTGAGCGACTGAGTGCGGATTTGGGTACCCGTCATCGTGCCGGTGTCGGCATGAGCGAAGCATCTGATGCGGTGGTCGTGATTGTATCAGAAGAAACAGGAACGATTTCCGTTGCTGTCAGCGGTATGCTGAAGCGCCATCTTGCACCTCAGACGCTGGAACGCCTTCTGACCAACGAGCTGTGTCCGGAAGAAACAACCACACAGGAAAAGCCCTGGACACTGCTGGCAAATAAAGTGAAGAAAGTTGCTAAGAAGAAGGAGGAGCAGAAGAAATGAAAAGAAAAATTGTTTATGCTCTCCTTGCAACGCTTATTTCCATCGGTCTTTGGCTGTATGTGGTTACAGTGGTTAACCCCGAGTATGAGGACACCTTCTATAACATTCAGGTGTCACTTCAAAATGATGAGATTTTGCGGGAACGCGGTTTGATGGTGGTCTCTGACGAGATTCCCACCGTTACCTTGAAGCTGGCCGGCAATCGCTCGGATATGATAAAGCTGAATTCTTCCAATATTACGCTGAAGGCGGATCTTTCCAGAATTCACAGCGCCGGAGAGCAGGAGCTGGAATATACCATCACATATCCTGATGGAGTGCCCACCAATGCCTTCTCGGTGGTCAGCCAGACAAAGCTGACCGTCTCTGTTGCCGACTGGAAATCCAAGGAGGTTGAGGTACAGGTTGTCCATGGAGACAGCAAGGTGCCGGATTCTTATCAGCAGTTACGGCCGAAGCTGGACTATGAGAAAATCACGGTCACAGGTCCGGTGTCGGTCATTGACCGTATTGAAGTTGCCCAGATTGACATTGACCTGACAGGCAAAACATCTACAATTTTCGACCAGTTTGAATATGTCCTGCGGGACAAGGACGGTGCACCGGTGGAAAGCAAATGGGTAAAGGCCAATGCCAATACGGTGCAGGTGGATTTGAAGATATATCCCAAAAAGCAGGTAAATGTCAGCTTTGATGTTATCGAGGGCGACGGTCTGCAAAAAGAGAATTTTGACATTTCCTGGAACATTTTGGGAGAACAAACCGTTGAAATCTACGGTTTCCCCAATGAAATCGCCAATACCACCGCTGTTACCATTGGTAAAATCGACCTGAATGCGATTAAGCTGGATGAAAACGGAACCTATACCTACACGGAAACCTTTGACATCATTTCCGCAGAAAATGCGGATAATGGACTGTGGGTTACCGATAAGGAAGGCAAGCTGGAGGTTCAAATTACCATTAAGCGCATCGTAACAAGTACATTTACGGTGTCCAACATTAAGGCAGTCAACAAGCCCAGCGGCTCCAACCTTAAGGTTTCCACCAGACAGGCAGAGGTTGTCCTGCGCGGCCCTCAGGACTTGGTTAAAGCAGTCAGAGCCGGGGATATTACCATCGAGGTAGACTGCAGCCAAAAGGACAGCAGCGGCAAATATCCCGTTACGGTGAAGCTGCCGGAAAAGTTTTCCAAGCTGGAGGCTGTCAATAAGGACACCATCAGCATTGTTGTGACGCAAGGATAATATATAAAAGGGGATGTAACCTTGATTAAAAGTATGACCAGCTACGGCCGTGCTGTTGAAACGGTCAACGGCAGAGAATATACGGTGGAACTGCGTTCCGTCAACAACCGCTATCTGGATTGCACAGTCAAGCTGCCGCGGGCGCTGTCCTTCGCAGAGGAAGCTGTCAAGCAGGCGGTAAAGACTTCCGTGTCCAGAGGCAAGGTGGATGTCTATGTTTCCATGAAGTCGGAGGTTTCTGACGATACCGTCATCACCCTGAATAAAGCAATTCTGGAAGGCTATTTGACCGCAATGCGCCGGATGGTTTCCGAATATGGCATTCGGGATGACATCAGTACCTCAACAATGTCCAGACTACCGGAGATGTTCTCGGTGGAGAAGCCTCAGGTGGATGAGGAGCAGCTGCAAAAGGATATGCTCAGTGTTGTGGACCGGGCCTTGGCCGGCTATGATGAGATGCGCTGCAAGGAAGGGCAGGCTTTGGATGCAGATTTGCGCAGTCGCGGGCAGACTATTTTGGAATTGGTTTCTCAGGTGGAGCAAGGAAATGCGCAAACCGTTGTTGATTACCGGGAGCGCCTGGAAAACAAGCTGAAAGAGGTTTTGGCATCGGTCAATATTGACGAAAGCCGAATTTTGACGGAAGCAGCCATTTTTGCAGATAAAGTGGCGGTGGACGAGGAAACTGTCCGCCTGCGCAGTCATCTGGCACAGATGGAGGAAATGCTGACTGCCGGTGGTGCAGTGGGACGCAAGCTGGATTTCCTGCTGCAAGAGATGAACCGGGAGGCCAACACCATCGGCTCAAAATGCACCGATGTCCGTTTGGCGCGCATTGTGGTGGACATTAAGGCGGAGCTGGAAAAAATCCGGGAACAGACCCAGAACATTGAGTAAGGTGACGCAATGAAGCTGATGAATATTGGATTTGGCAGTATGATTGCTGCGTCCCGGCTGTTGGCCATCGTGACACCGGATTCTGCACCCATCAAGCGGTTGGTGCAGGAAGCCCGTGACCGGGGAATGCTGATTGATGCATCCTACGGACATAAGACAAAAACCGTACTGCTGATGGATACGGATCACATCATCTTGTCGGCTGTCGCGCCGGAGACGCTTTCAGCCCGATGGACGGAAGGACAAGAGGGGGAGGAATAATGGCAGAGGGAAAGTTGTTTATCATTTCCGGCGCATCAGGCGTTGGAAAAAGCACGGTGCTGAAAAAAGTAATGGACAGCCGGGCGGATTTGCAGTTTTCCGTATCGGCAACGACCCGTGCACCCCGTCCCGGTGAGCAGGAGGGTGTCAGCTACTATTTTGTTTCCAAAGAGCAGTTTGAACAGATGATTCAGCAGGACGCTTTTTTGGAATATGATGCCCACAACAAAAACTACTACGGAACGCCCACAAAAGAAGTGGAGCAGAAGCTTCAGAGCGGCCACATGATTCTGGACATTGAGCCGGTTGGCGCTTTTAATGTCCGTAAAAAAAGACCGGATGCGACCCTGATTTTCATTGAAGCACCCTCCTGGGAGGAGCTGGAACGCCGGCTTCGCGGTCGGGGTGATACGCCGGAGGATCAGATTGCCCTGCGGCTGGAACGTGCAAAATGGGAGCTGGAGCAAAAGGAAAAATACGATTACGTTGTAGTCAATGACCAGGCACAAGCCTGTGCCGAGCGAATTTTACATATCATCGCCCAAGTGGCAGATGGGAAATAATGGAGGAAATAAATATGTTGTACCCACCTGTAGCAGATTTGCTGAAGAATGTTGAGAGCCGCTATTTGCTGGTGAATGTGGTTGCCCACCGGGCACGCCAGATTGCCCAGGAGGCAGAGCAGTATCACGAGGAGCTGACGGAGAAGCCGGTAACCCTGGCAATCCGGGAAGTAGCAGAAGGAAAGCTCAGCGCAACATTGAAGGAAGAATACGCAGGCTAAAAAGGAGGAAAGGGTATGATTGGAAAAATTGCTGTTTCCGCGGCAAATTTTGCCATCGATAAGCCCTATTCCTATGCCATCGGGGAGGATATGAAATTGTCCCCCGGGCAACGTGTGATGGTTCCCTTCGGACGGGGAAACCGCCGGTGTGAGGGTGTGGTTCTTTCGGTTGAACCGGGGGATGACCGGGGACTTAAAACCGTGGAACAGGTTCTGGACGAAGAACCGCTGTTGTCGGAGACGATGCTCCGGCTGGCGGCCTTTATGCGGGAGCGGTATTTCTGCACCTTTTATGAGGCGGTTCGGGTGATGCTCCCGGCAGGCCTGTGGTTTAAGGAGAAGAATACCTACCGCCTGACAGAGGATACAGCCTGGAAGCAGAAGCCCCTGCGCCATGAAAACGGACAAGCACTCCTGACCTGTCTGGAAGACTTGGGAGGTCAGGCGGATGAAGCTGTTTTGCGAGCGGTTGTGCCGGATGAAAAGGATTTTCACAATGCGCTGCAGTATCTTTTGAAGAAAAAATGGATTGCCGGAAAAACAAGTCTTTTGCGGCAAAACCGAGACAAAACTGAAAAAATAGCCACTTTGGCTTCCTCGGTGGAGGAGGCAATGGAGTTTGCAGCCAATCGCCCGAAAACCGCGTCGATGCAGCGAAGTGTGTTGGAGCTGCTTTGCACCTTGGGCAGCGTGTCCGTCAAGGAGCTGTGTTATTATACTGGTGCATCCGCGGCAACGGTCAATCGTCTGGCTCAGCTGGGGTATTTGACCTTAACGGACAAGCCGGTTCTGCGATGCCGGGAAATCAAGCCTGCGGTTTTGAATGGACCGCTGGAGCTGAATGACCAGCAGCAGCAGGTCTATGAGGGCTTGCTGGAGCAGATGCATCGGGAAAAGCCCGGTGTGGCGCTGCTGCACGGTGTTACCGGCGCAGGAAAGACTTTTGTGTATATCAAACTCATATTCCAGTGTCTGGAGGAGGGGAAAAGCGCCTTGCTTCTGGTGCCGGAAATTGGGCTGACGCCACAGCTTTTAAGCCTGATGGCGGCCTATTTCGGCAATCAGGTGGCGGTGCAGCACAGCAGTCTTTCTGCCGGAGAACGCAATGACCAATGGAAGCGCATCGCCTCCGGTGAAGCCAAAGTGATTATTGGAACCCGTAGTGCGGTGTTCGCACCCGGCGTTAATCTGGGCCTTATCATTATGGATGAGGAGCAGGAGCATTCTTATAAATCGGAGAATTCTCCCCGCTATTCTGCCAAGGAAGTGGCCATTTGGCGGGGTGCCCGGGAAAATGCTCTGGTACTGCTCGGCTCTGCCACACCGTCGGTGGAAAGTATGTTCCGGGGCAAAAATGGCGATTATCAGCTATATACTCTGAAAAGCCGCTTCGGCGGCCGACCCCTTCCTACCGTACAAATTGTGGATATGGGGCAGGAACTGAAAAATGGAAATGACTCGGTATTCAGCGATGAACTGAAGCTGGCCATTGCCCGCAATCATCAGGCAGGAAAACAAAGCATCCTGTTTTTGAACCGCCGTGGTAACAGCCGGGCCCTGGTATGCGTGGATTGCCGGGAAGCACCGGAGTGTCCCCGTTGCAGTGCAAAGCTTACCTACCACAGTGCCAACGAACGGCTGATGTGCCATTATTGCGGGTATTCCATTCCGGTTCCGCCCAGATGCCCCAGCTGCTCCGGTCCTTTGAAAACCGTAGGCGTGGGAACGCAGAAGGCACAGCAGGAGCTGCAGGCGCTGTTTCCGGATATGGAAATCGCAAGAATGGATGCCGATACCGTCAATGCGGTCAATACCCACGAGAAAATTCTCAACCGCTTTAAGGATGAACACATTCCGGTACTGATTGGCACTCAGATGGTGGCAAAGGGGCTGAACCTGCCGGATGTCACCCTTGTGGGCGTGCTGGACGCAGACCGGGAGCTGTATTCCGGCTCTTACCGGGCAGCGGAAACCACATTTAATATGCTGACACAGGTGGTAGGACGTGCCGGCCGGGGAGATGCACCGGGACAAGCGGTGATTCAAACCTGTGTACCCAACCATAAAGTCATTGAACTGGCGGCCAAACAGGATTATGACGGCTTTTTTGAACTGGAACGGGAAATGCGACGGATTCAGGAATGCCCACCCTTCGGAGATTTGGCAACCATTACATTTTTGGGACAGGAAGAAGGCCGGGTGCTGCATGGTGCGGCAAAATTCCGGGATAGCCTGAATGCCTGCCTGCGGCAGAATGAATACCAGAATGAAAACTGCCGCATCTTAGGACCTGCGCCCTGCGCTGTGCCGAAGATTAACTACAATTTCCGTTACAGACTGACGCTGCGCTGTCGGATGACCAAATCCCTGCGGCTGCTTCTGGTGCATCTGCTGCGGCAGTTTATGCAGGACAGGGAGAACCGGGGCGTCAGCACCTTTGTGGATGTAAACGGATTGGATGAATAGAGAGGAAAACTATGGGCTTGAGAAAAATTTTGGATGACAAGGACCCGGCGCTGCATAAAGTGTGCAGACCGGTTGAAAAATTTGACGGGAAGCTTCACAAGCTGCTGGACGATATGGCAGAAACTCTGGAAGAGGCCAACGGCGTTGGCCTGGCAGCACCGCAAATCGGAATTTTGCGCCGGGTTGTGATTGTGGATACCGGTGAGAGAATTCTGGAGCTTGTCAATCCGGAGCTTTTGGAAACAGACGGCGAGCAGGAGGGACCGGAAGGCTGCCTCAGCGTACCCGGTCGGTACGGGTTGGTCAAAAGACCCTATTATGCCAAGGTACGGGCACAGGACCGTAACGGAAACTGGTTTGAGGCAGAGGGCGAAGAGCTGATTGGTCGGTGCTTCTGCCATGAGCTGGATCATCTGGATGGAATTCTTTACACACAGGTGATGGAAAGATTCCTGACAGAAGAGGAACTGGTGGCCGAAGAATAATTTCCTGGAGGAAACAAAATGCGAGTAGTATTTATGGGAACGCCGGATATTGCGGCTACCTGCCTGAGCCGGATTTTGAAAGACGGCTTCGATGTGGTGGGCGTGTATACCCAGCCGGATCGCCCAAAGGGGCGGGGGATGAAGCTGGTGGCTTCACCGGTGAAGGAAGTGGCATTGTCACACGGTATTCCTGTTTTTCAGCCGGAAAATTTCCGGGAGGATGAGACGGTGGAACAGCTGAGAAAGCTGCAGCCGGATGTGGTGGCGGTGGTGGCCTACGGGCGGATCCTGCCCCAGCGGGTATTGGATACCGCACCTCTGGGCTTCATCAATATCCACGCCAGCCTGCTTCCGAAATACCGCGGCTCCGCGCCTTACCAGTGGGCGGTGCTGGACGGGCTGGAGGAGACCGGCGTAACCGCGATGTACTTGTGCCGGGAAATGGATGCCGGTGACATTATCGATGTGGCAAAGACACCCATCGAGCCCAACGAAACGGCAGGAGAATTACTGGACCGTCTGGCGGTGCTGGGGGCGAAGCTGTTGAGCAAAACCCTTTGCAGCATCCAGTCCGGTGATGTGAAGCGCTGCTGTCAGGATGCTTCCCAGGCGACCTTTGCGCCGATGCTGGATAAGTCAATGTGCGCCATCGATTGGAGCAAAACGGCACAGCAGGTGCATAATCATGTGCGCGGACTGCATCCCTGGCCGGTGGCGACCGCAGAATTGGCCGGCACCAAGTTTAAAATCCATTCCACCGTAGTGGCGGAAGGGAAGGGTGTGCCGGGAACAATTCTGGGGCTGACAAAAACCGGACTTCTGGTGGCTTGCGGTGAAGGAGCTGTGGAGATTCGCTCTTTGCAGGCTGACGGCGGCAAGCGTATGTCTGCACCGGATTATTTTAGAGGACACCCATTGGAGGATTAACAATGTCTGCAAGAAAAACAGCATTGGATGTGCTGATTGCCTGCCGCAAACAGGCCGCCTGGTCCAACGGCGTATTGAAAGAATATATCGCCCGGGACGGTCTGGATCGAAGAGATGCGGCGTTGGCAACCAGACTGTGCTATGGTGTGCTTCAGCACAGAGGAATGCTGGATTTCTATTTGCAGCAACTGCTGACAGGAAAGGTGAAGGATTTGCATCCGGTTTTGCGGGATATTCTTCACATTGGCCTGTACCAGCTCTATGAATTGGAGAGAATTCCTGAATCCGCTGCAGTGAATGAGTCGGTGGATTTGGCGAAAAAATATTGCCGGGCACAGCGCTTTGCACCGGGACTGGTGAACGCGGTGCTGCGAAATGCGGTTCGCACCAAGGGAACGCTGGAGAAGCCTGTTTCTCTGGAGGATCGCTACAATCATCCCCGGAAGCTGATTGCACTTTTGGAGGAATCTGTGGGCAAAGAATTGCTGGAGCCGATGCTGGCAGCCAACAATGCAATGCCGCAGACGGTGGTGCAGGTGAACACCCTGCGAATCACCGCGGAAGAATTGGCGGAAAAGCTGGCACAGGAGGAAGTAAAGGCTTGTCTCCATCCCTGGATGCCGGATTGTTTGGTTTTGAGCAACACCGGAAGTCTGGAAAAATTGGAAGCTTTCAGGCAGGGGCTGTTTTATGTACAGGATGCGGCAGGCAAATTAAGCGTGATGTGTGCCCAAATCCCGGTAGGGGAAGCGGTGCGTGTACTGGATTGCTGCGCAGCCCCCGGCGGCAAAACCTTTGCCGCAGCGATCGCAATGAAGAACAAGGGAAAAATCCGTTCCTGCGATGTTCACAGCCATAAAACCACGCTGATCCAGCGAGGTGCTGACCGACTGGGGCTGGACTGTGTTCTGGTGCGGGAACAGGATGCTACAAAAAAACACAGCGGTTGGCAGGAAAAGATGGATGTGGTACTTGCGGATGTGCCTTGCTCCGGCTACGGTGTCATCCGAAAGAAGCCGGACATTCGCTATAAAGACCCGGCACAAATGGAGGAGTTACCCTCCTTGCAGCTGCAGATTTTGAAGCAGCAGGCGCAATATGTCAAAAAGGGCGGCGTTTTGCTCTATTCTACCTGTACCTTGCTGCGCAGGGAAAATGAAGCTGTGGTGGAAGCATTTCTGAAGCTGCACAGTGACTTTTCCTTAGAGCCGTTGACGCTTCCTGAAGTGTTCCCCAAGAATACCAGCGGAATGTTGACGCTGGTTCCCGGGCAATACGATACAGACGGATTTTTCATCGCAAGATTGCGGAGGAAAGCATGAATATCAAATCAATGACGATGGAAGAAATCGGCGTCCTGTTAAAGGAAATGGGACAGCCGGCTTTCCGGGCGAAGCAGGTTTACGGATGGCTTCACAAGGGCGTCAGAAGCTACGAAGAGATGTCCAATCTGCCCCAAAACCTGCGGCAGCAGCTGGCAGAGAAATATCCCATTTTACCGCCGGAGGTTGTGCGCAGGCAGGAATCCCAAAAGGATGGCACCATTAAATATCTGTGGCGGCTGGCTGACGGCAACTGTGTGGAAACGGTGCTGATGCGCTATCACTACGGCAACACCGTTTGCATTTCCTCGGAGGTGGGCTGCCTGATGGGCTGTGCCTTTTGTGCCTCCACTCTGGGAGGCCTGGTACGGCGGCTGGAGCCTTATGAAATGCTGGATCAGGTGATGTTCACCCAGATAGATTCCGGTCTGCCGATTTCACATATTGTACTGATGGGCATTGGCGAACCGCTGGATAATTTTGAAAATGTGATGCGCTTTCTGGAGCTGGTAAACAGCCCGGAGGGAATGAATATTTCTATGCGGCACATCAGTTTGAGTACTTGCGGTTTGGTACCGAAAATTGACGAACTGGCGAAGCGAAAATTACAAATCACATTGTCGGTATCTTTGCATGCACCCAATGACCAGGTGCGCAACACCATTATGCCGGTGAACAAGGCATATCCCACAGAAGAATTGCTGGCGGCCTGCCGTCGGTATTATGAACAGACCTCCAGACGGATTTCCTTTGAGTATGCTATGATTGATGGGGTTAATGACTCTGTGGAAAATGCAAAGGAATTGATACAAAGATTGAAAGGTCTGCCGGCTCATTTCAATTTGATTCCGCTGAATCATGTGGAGGAAAGCCCGCTGAAACCCAGCTCCCACAATGCGGTGGCGCGCTTCCAGAAAACGCTGGAAAGTGCCGGCATCACTGCAACGGTTCGCAGAACCTTGGGCGGTGACATTGACGCATCCTGCGGTCAGCTGAGAAGAAAATATACAAAAGAAACCTCTGCCGGTGGCAGATAAAGTTCCAATCACCCGAAGGGAGTGAAGGCGTATGCAATGCTGGGGCGTTACAGACCCCGGATGTGTCCGCAGCCAAAATCAGGACACATTCCGAATTGAATATTTGAGCCAGAATGCCGCACTGTGCGTGATTTGCGACGGTATGGGCGGCGCAAAATCCGGCAATGTGGCCAGTCAGCTGGCAACGGATGTTTTTGTGGAGGAAATCCACAGAACCTGGCGGGAGGATATGGCGCAAGCGGAGATTGACCAAATGCTCCATGGAGCGGTCAAGCTGGCGAACTTTACGGTGTATGACCAGGGAAAGCAGTTTGAAGAGTTTGCCGGTATGGGCACCACACTGGTGGCGGCATTGGTGAAGGATAAGGAAATTACCGTTGCCAATGTGGGTGACAGCCGTGCTTACGGCATCAACCGCAACGGCATCCAGAAGGCCACGATTGACCATTCTTTGGTGGAACTGATGGTGCAGCGGGGTGAGCTGACTCCGGAAATGGCCAAATCCTACCCGGGAAAGAATTACATAACCCGAGCCATCGGCACAGAGGCGATCGTGGAGTGCGACCTATACCACCTGGATATGGAAGAGGGGGATTTTCTCCTCATGTGCTCAGACGGTCTGAGCAATGTGGTGGATGCACAGGAAATTCTGTTTGAAGTGGTGCACGGACAGGCAAAGGAAAACTGCTGTCAGCAGTTGTTGGAAATTGCAAAAAACCGTGGCGCACCGGACAATGTGACCTGTATTCTGGTCCAGATTTGAACCGGTAAGAGGAGTAACATTTTATGGAAATGGATAGATATATAGGTCGGTTGCTGGACAACCGATATGAAATTCTGGAGGTCATCGGTACCGGCGGTATGGCGGTGGTGTATAAGGCACGGTGTCATCGTCTGAACCGTTTGGTGGCCATCAAGATTTTGAAGGCGGAGTATACCAAGGACGAAGAGTTCCGCCGCCGCTTCCATGCGGAGAGTCAGGCTGTTGCGATGCTGAGCCATCCCAACATCGTCTCCGTTTATGATGTGTCTGCCACTGATGAGGCAGATTATATCGTCATGGAGCTGATTGACGGCATCACCTTGAAGCAATATATGGAGAAAAAAGGCGTTTTGAATTGGAAAGAAACGCTGCATTTTGCCATTCAAATCGGCAAAGCGCTGGAGCACGCCCATAGCAGGGGCATCATCCACCGGGATATTAAGCCTCACAATGTAATGGTGCTGAAAAACGGCTCTGTGAAGGTGACGGACTTCGGCATCGCCCGGGTGATGTCCAAGAGCAATACCCTGACGAAAGAAGCACTGGGTTCCGTGCACTATATTGCGCCGGAGCAGGCAAAGGGCGGCAATGTGGACAACCGTTCTGACCTGTACGCTCTGGGTGTGGTGATGTATGAAATGACCACCGGCCGTCCTCCTTATGACGGAGAATCCCCGGTGGCGGTGGCAATTCAGCACATTGACGGCAAGGCAACGCTGCCTTCCGTTTTGAATCCGAATATTCCCGGCGGCCTGGAACAGATTATTGTTCGTGCTATGGCACATAATCCGGCCAATCGTTATCCCACTGCCGGCGCCATGCTGACAGATATGGACGAATTCCGGAAAAACCCGGATATTTTGTTTGACTACAACAATCCTTATACAGACATAGATGCTGCGACACGGTTGCAACCGCCGCCGCGGGTTAACCAGGAGACACCACCGGTAGTGCGCAAGCCGCCGCAGCAAACACCGCAGAGACAACCGCGTGCAGCTTCTTCCGGTGCGGCGGCACAAAAACCTGCCAGACGCCGTGAGGTCATCGTGGAAGAAAAGGAAGAGCGGAGCAAGGTGGGTACGGTTACCATTATTGCCTGCGCCGCTGTGGCGCTTGTGGCGATTATTGCGCTGTGCATTGCCCTGTTCGGCGGGAATCTGATGGGCTCAGCTGATGAGCGGACGGTTGCGCCGGACTTGGTGGGCAAGATCTATGATGAGAATACCAGCTATGGAGAAGTGGAAGTTATCATCAGCAACCGGCAATATAGTGACCAATACGCCAAAGGGCAAATTATAGAGCAAATCCCGAAGGCCAACACACCGATGAATAAAGGCGGAACGGTTCGCGTTGTGATTAGCTTGGGCGCGCAGCCCAGTGAAAAGCGGATGGAGGATTTGTCTGATGTGCCGCAGCAGAATGCCATTGATTTTCTGAATGCAATGAAGATCGGACTGCAAATCCTGCCGAAGATGGAAAACAGCGCCACAGTGGCTGAGGGCAGCGTTATTCGCACAGACCCCATTGAAGGAGAAATCCTGGAAGAGGGGCAGGTTGTGATTTTGTGGATCAGCACCGGTCCGCTGAAGCAATCGGCTGAGATGCCCAATGTGGAGGGCTACAGCCGTGAATTTGCAATCCAGCTGCTCAACGGAGCTAAGTTCCACAATGTGACCTTTGAAGAAGTGGAAAGCGACAAGGAAAAGGGAATTGTGGTAGAGCAAAGCGTACCGGCAGGTCTGGTGGTGGACACCAACACCAGTATTCTCCTCAAGGTTTCCCTTGGCCCCAGCACGAATCCCGGCGGAGACATCCCAGTCCCACCACAGCCTGACGATTATACACAGTTGCTTTATGAACTTGAAATTCCGCAGGAAAAGCTGATTGAGGATTGCGAGCTGACCATTTGGTACAACGGCCAGCTGGTGGATAAACGGTATGTTTACTTAGGGACGGTATCCGTTACATTGAAGCTGGAAGGCAAGGATGCAATGGAATTCACGGCAATGCTGGGCGAAGATACAGAGTCTGCCTGGACATTCATTGTGAACTTTGACAGCGGAGCTGAGGGTGCTTAATTGCCTATGGGTGAAAAAGTAATGGGCCGTATCATACGGTCTATCAGCGGATTTTACGATGTACAATCGGAAAACCGGGTCATTACCTGCCGTGCGCGGGGTATCCTGAGAAAAGACGGCAACAGCCCGTTAACCGGCGATATGGTGGAAATCACTGTGGAGCAGGGAAAGGGAATGGTAGAGCGAATTCTCCCCCGGCGTAATCGCTTTGTGCGGCCGGCGGTTGCCAATGTGGATGCGCTGGTGGTATTTGCTGCCAATGTCAATCCGGTTACAGAACCCTTTTTGATTGACCGGGTGGCGGCCATTGCCGGCGACCAGGAAGTGCCGGTGTATCTGTGCATCAATAAGTGTGATTTAGACCCGGCGGTGGATTTGGAACGCATTTATCGCAACGCAGGCTTCCCGGTGATTTGCACCAGTGCGCAAACGGGAGAGGGCGTAGAGCAGCTGCGGTCTCTGATTGCCGGAAAGCTGACTGCCTTTACGGGAAATTCCGGTGTGGGCAAGAGCAGTATACTCAATCGTCTTTGCCCACAGCTTCAGCTTTCTACAGGAGAGGTTTCCCAGAAGCTTGGACGCGGCCGGCATACGACGCGCCATGTGGAGCTGTTCCCGTTGGGGAAGGATACCTTCGTTATAGATACCCCGGGCTTTTCGTCCTTTGATACGGATATGATGGAAGTCATCCTGAAAGAGAATTTGCAATATGCATTTGCAGATTTTGCGCCTTATATTGGCAAGTGCCAGTTTCACGATTGTACCCACCGCAGGGAGCCGGGCTGTACAGTAACGGCAGCGGTTGCGGCAGGGGAAATTGAACCAACCCGCTATGACAGCTATCTGCGCCTGTATGAAAAAGCAAGCCAGATCAAGCAGTGGGAATTGAAATAAAGAACGCTCTCCACCCGGAGAGCGTTCTTTAAAGGTTAAAGCATCTTCAGAAAGTCAAAATAGGCTGTCAATCTTCACAAAAAATAATTGAATTTTTTAGAAATTCCTCTGAAAAAATGCTTGACAAAAGGGGAAATAGGTGGTAAGATAATCGGGCGTGTGTAGGGGATACTATGCGCGCACTGCGATGATGCAGGAGATTGCGTCTAAAAAACGGTAACTTCTGCGGAGTATGTCCGGTCATCGGGCGGCTGAACTGTCCAGTTCGCGTTGCGTATATCGCTGCGTCTGGAAAAGGGTCGGCTTGCGTCGGCCATTTTTCATGTCTCGGAATGATACGCACGGTGGCGTGAACAACCAGTTCGACCGTACCCAGAACACCAAGCAAACTGAGTACGAAATTCAAGGAGGAAAAACAAACCATGGCAAATCAAATGATTCGCATCCGGCTGAAGGCTTATGACCATCAGCTCATCGACTCCAGCGCAGCAAAGATCGTGGAGACCGCAAAGCGCAACGGCGCATCCGTCTCCGGCCCCATTCCGCTGCCCACCAAGAAGGAAGTTATTACCATCCTTCGCGCCGTCCATAAGTATAAGGACAGCCGTGAGCAGTTCGAGCGCAGAACCCACAAGAGACTGATCGATATTCTCAACCCCAACCAGAAGACCGTTGAGGCTCTGATGAGCCTGGATCTTCCCGCTGGCGTTGAAATTGAGATAAAGCTGTAATCCTTATACATTATAATATAAGGATTCACCGCTGCCCGCACTGAAAAGCATCGGGCACGGGTCATGTTGGCAGCCTCCCAATGGGCAGTCAACCAATAACCTATCAAAAAGGAGAAAACTCAAGATGAAAAAAGCAATCATCGGCAAAAAAGTGGGCATGACCCAAATCTTCGATGAGAGCGGCAAGGTCATCCCTGTTACCGTTGTGGAAGCAGGCCCCTGCGTCGTCACTCAGAAGAAGACGGAAGAAACCGACGGCTATTCCGCCGTCCAGCTGGGCTTTGAGGATATCAAGGAGTCCAAGCTGACCAAGCCTGAGGCCGGCCATCTGAAGAAGGCTGGCGTTGAGGCTAAGAAGCACCTGAAGGAGTTCAAGCTGGAAGGCGCTGCTGATATGAATGTCGGCGACGTCGTGAAGGCAGACACCTTTGCAGCTGGCGATATGATCGATGTCACCGGTATCAGCAAGGGTCACGGCTACCAGGGTGTTGTAAAGCGCTATCACGCAGGTCGCGTGGATATGACCCACGGCGGCGGTCCTGTTCACCGTCACGCTGGTTCTATGGGCGCTTTGGACGCAGCTCGTATCTTCAAGGGCAAGATCGGTGCTGGTCAGATGGGTAATGAGCAGGTTACTGTTCAGAACCTGGAAGTTGTCAAGGTTGATGCAGAGCTGAATATGATCGTTATCCGCGGCGCCATTCCCGGCCCCAAGGGCGGTCTTGTCTACCTGTTCAATACCGTAAAGAACAACAAGGTAAAGCAGGCTGGTGCAGACATCAGCAAGAACCCGCAGAAGGCTTCCGGCAGAAATCCCCAGAAGGCTTCCGCAAGAGGCTAAGGAAAGGAGATCTTAAATCATGCTTACGAAAGTTTATAATATGTCCGGCAAGCAGGTTGGCGAGATCGAACTGTCCGACGCTATCTTCGGCATCGAGCCCAACCAGTCTGTTGTTCACGATGTGGTTAAGAATCACCTGGCCAACTGCCGTCAGGGCACACAGTCCGCTCTGACCCGCGCAGAGGTTTCCGGTGGCGGCCGCAAGCCTTGGAGACAAAAGGGCACCGGTCGTGCTCGTCAGGGTTCCACCCGCGCTCCTCAGTGGAGACACGGCGGTATCGTGTTTGCCCCCAAGCCCCGTGATTACAGCTACACCCTGAATAAGAAGGTAAAGCGTCTGGCTCTGAAGTCTGCGCTGAGCGCAAAGGCTGCTGAGGCTAAGATCGTTGTGATCGACTCCATCAAGATGGACGCTCCCAAGACCAAGGAATTCGCTGCTTTCCTGGCTGCTGTTGATGCAACCAAGAAGCCCCTGGTTATCACCGCTGCACCTGATATGAATGTTGTTAAGTCCGGCCGCAACATCCCCGGCTGCCAGGTTGCATTCGCAAACGTTATCAACGTTTACGACATTGTTAACGCTGACAAGCTGGTTGTTGACCAGGCTGCTCTGGCAACCATCGTGGAGGTATTCGCATAATGAAGAACGTTTACGATATCATCAAGAGCCCGGTTATCACCGAGCAGTCTATGGAAAACATCGGCGACAAGAAGTATGTTTTCAAGGTAGACATCAATTCCAACAAGACCGAAATCAAGGCCGCTGTCGAAGCTGTTTTCGGCGTCAAGGTCGAAAAGGTCAACACCGTGCGTATGCAGGGTAAGATGAAGCGCACCGGTGCCTATCACATGGGCCGCCGCGCCGCATACAAGAAGGCAATCGTTACTTTGACTGCCGATTCCAAGACCATCGAGTTGTTCGAGGGTATGGTCTAAACCAATCTCAATAAAGGAGTAAACGCAAAATGGCTATTAAAACTTTTAAGCCTTATACCCCCGCTCGCCGGAATATGACTGTTTCTGCTTTCGACGGCGTGGATAAGCAGGCAAAACCTGAGCGTAGCCTGGTTGAGACCCTCAAGAAGAACGCAGGTCGCAACAGCTACGGTCACATCACCGTCCGTCATCGTGGCGGCGGCAACAAGCGGAAGTACCGCATCATCGACTTCAAGCGTCAGAAGCAGGATATGTTTGCTACTGTCGAGCGCCTGGAGTACGACCCCAACCGCAGCGCATTCATTGCTCTGATTCGTTATGAGGACAACACCCTGAGCTACATTCTGGCCCCCAACGGCCTGAAGGCTGGTGACAAGGTTATCTCCTCTGCAGCTGCCGACATTAAGCCCGGCAACTGCCTGCCCATTGCAAACATTCCTGTTGGTACCATTATTCACAACGTAGAGTTGCAGCCCGGTCACGGTGCACAGCTGGTTCGTTCTGCCGGTACCGCTGCACAGCTGATGGCAAAGGAAGGCGAGCTGGCACAGATTCGTCTGCCTTCCGGTGAAGTTCGTTATATCCGCGTTAACTGCACCGCATGTATCGGTCAGGTTGGCAATCTGGATCACGAGAACGTTCATATCGGTAAGGCTGGCCGTACCCGTCACATGGGTATCCGTCCCACCGTTCGCGGTTCTGTTATGAACCCCAATGACCACCCCCACGGTGGTGGTGAGGGTCGCAGCCCCATCGGTCGTCCCGGTCCTGTGACTCCCTGGGGCAAGCCTGCTCTGGGTTATAAGACTCGGAACACCAAGGCTCGTACCAATAAGTTCATCGTCAAGCGCAGAAACAGCAAGTAAGGAGGAAATGAAATGAGCAGAAGTATCAAAAAGGGCCCTTTCGTCGCTCCTGAACTGTACAAGCGCGTCGAGGAGCTGAATAAGGCCGGTGAGAAGAAGGTTCTGAAGACCTGGTCCAGAGCTTCCACCATCTTCCCCTCCTTTGTAGGTCACACCATCGCTGTCCATGACGGCCGCAAGCACGTTCCCGTCTATATCACTGAGGATATGGTCGGCCACAAGCTGGGCGAGTTCGTTCCCACCCGGTCTTTCCGCGGTCACAGCGGCAGCAAGACCGCCAACAGCAAGTAAGGAGGTACGAAAATGGAAGCATTTGCACATGTTAAGTTCGTCCGTATGTCTCCTCGTAAGGTCAAGCTCGTATGCGATATGATCCGGGGTAAGGACGTCAAAACTGCTACCGCGTACCTGAGCCAGACCTCTAAGGCAGCCTGCGAGCCTATGGCTAAGCTGCTGAAGAGCGCTGTGGCAAACGCCGAGCACAATAACGGCATGAATGCCGACAATCTGTATGTCTCCACCGTGATTGCCAATGCAGGCCCCATTCTGAAGCGCGGCCGCATCGCATCCCGTCGTGGTTTCGTTCGGATCAACAAGAGAACCACTCACATCACCATCGGTGTGAGCGAGAAGGCTTAATCAGGAGGTAGCTATGGGTCAGAAAGTTAATCCCCATGGACTGCGGGTAGGCGTTATCAAGGATTGGGATTCCCGCTGGTACGCCCGCGAAGACAAGGTCGGTGACCTGGTCGTCGAAGACTATAATATCCGTAAGTATCTGAAAGAAAAGCTCTACGCCGCCGGCGTAGCTAAGATTGAGATCGAGCGCAGCAATGGCAAGGTCAAGATCAACATCAACTGCTCCCGTCCCGGTGTGGTTATCGGTAAGGCTGGCGCCGAAATCGAGAACCTGCGCAAGGATATGGAGACCCGTCTGGGCAAGAGCGTTAACCTGAACATCGTTGAGGTTCGCAGCCCCGACCTGAGCGCTCAGCTGGTAGCTGAGAACATCGCTCAGCAGCTGGAGAAGCGTATTTCCTTCCGCCGTGCAATGAAGAAGGCTATGCAGTCCGCAACCCGCCTGGGTGCCAAGGGCATCAAGGTTACTTGCGGCGGCCGTCTGGGCGGCGCTGAAATCGCTCGCAGCGAAAGCTATCACGAAGGCACCATCCCCCTGCAGACCATCCGTGCTGACATTGAGTACGGCTTTGCTGAAGCCGCAACTACCTATGGCCGCATCGGTGTTAAGGTTTGGATTTATAAGGGCGAGGTCCTGAACACAACTCTGCGCGCTGCTGCACCTGAGGCTGCCCCCCGTGGCGAGCGTCGGGAGCGCCGTCAGGGCGACCGCCGTGGTAACGGCGAGCGTCGTCAGGGCGAGCGTCGCAACGGCGACAGACCCTATACCCGTAGAGAAGGAGGCAACCGCTAATGCTGATGCCCAAAAGAGTCAAGTACCGCAAGGTTCAGCGTGGTCGTATGACCGGTGCTGCCTCCCGCGGCAATAAGGTTGCATACGGCGATTTCGGCATCCAGGCTCTGGAGCCCGGCTGGATCACCGGCAACCAAATCGAAGCAGCTCGTATCGCCATGACCCGTTATACCAAGCGTGGCGGTAAGGTCTGGATTAAAATCTTCCCCGACAAGCCTTATTCCAAGAAGGGCCTGGGCTCCCGTATGGGTTCCGGTAAGGGCGCTCCTGAAGGCTGGGTTGCAGTCGTGAAGAATCAGAAGGTGATGTTTGAGATTGGCGGCGTTTCTGAAGAGGTTGCCCGCGAAGCTCTCCGTCTTGCACAGCACAAGCTGCCCATCAAGACACGCATCATCACAAAGGAAGTCTCTGAGATTGGTGGTGAATAATGATGAAGGCAAAGGAAATCAAGGAGATCCGTGGCTTGTCCGTTGAGGATCTGGACAAGAAGCTGAACGACCTGAAGAAGGACCTGTTTATGCTTCGGATGCAGCATGCTACGAACCAGCTTGACAACCCCCTGCAGATCGCAGCTGTCAAGAAGGACATTGCCCGCATCAAGACCATTATTCGTGAGAAAGAGACTAACATCTAAGGAGGGAAACAATTATGACTGAAAATGCAAGAACATTCCGCAAGACTATGATTGGTCAGGTTGTCTCCGATAAGATGGACAAGACCATTGTGGTTGCGGTTAAGGATAGCTATCAGCATCCTTTGTACAAGAAGACCATGAAGCGGACTTATAAGCTGAAGGCCCACGACGAGAACAACGAGTGCGGCATCGGCGATACCGTTGAGGTCATGGAGACTCGTCCCCTGTCCAAGGACAAGAGATGGAGACTCGTTAACATTATCGAAAAGGCGAAGTAAGGAGGTCGGACAACTATGATTCAACAGGAAAGCTACCTGAAGGTTGCCGACAACACCGGCGCAAAGGAAATCCACTGCATCCGCGTTCTGGGCGGTTCCAAGCGGAAATTCGGCAACATTGGCGATGTCATTGTGGCCTCTGTCCGTAAGGCTGCTCCCGGCGGCACTGTGAAGAAGGGCGATGTGGTTAAGGCTGTTATCGTCCGTACCAAGCGGGGCATCCGTCGTGAGGACGGTACCTATGTCCGCTTCGATGAGAACGCTGCTGTTATCATCAAGGAAGACAAGAACCCCCGTGGTACCCGTATCTTTGGACCGGTTGCTCGTGAGCTGCGTGAGAGAGACTATATGAAGATTCTCTCCCTGGCACCCGAAGTTATCTAAGGGGGAACCAAGGTATGAATATTAAGAAGAATGATACCGTTATTGTCCTGTCCGGTAAGGACAAGGGCGTTAAGGGCAAGGTCCTGGAGGCTATGCCCAGCGAAAACAAGCTGATTGTCGAGAAGGTCAACGTTGCAACCTGCCACACCAAGCCCCGCAAGCAGGGTGAGACCGGCGGCATTGTCAAGCGTGAGACCCCCATCCGTGCCTGCAAGGTTGCTCTGTACTGCGCTAAGTGCGACAAGGGCGTCCGCGTTGGCTACAAGGTGGAAGGCGACAAGAAGACCCGCATTTGCCGCAAGTGCGGTGCAGCAATCTAAGAGAGGAGTTATCGGTTATGAATAGATTGAAAGAACAATATATTAACGAGATTGCTCCTGCTCTGAACAAGAAGTTCGGCTACAAGAGCGTGATGCAGATTCCTAAGCTGGAAAAGGTTATTGTGAACGTCGGCTGCGGCGAGAGCAAGAACAATGCAAAGGAAATCGAGGCTATCTGCAAGGATATTGCTACCATCACCGGCCAGAAGCCTGTTACCTGTAAGGCTCGCAAGTCTGTTGCAAACTTCAAGCTCCGTGAGGGCGAAACTGTTGGCGTGAAGGTCACGCTGCGTGGCGAGAAGATGTACGAGTTCCTGGACCGTCTGTTCAGTGTTGCACTGCCCCGTGTCCGTGACTTCCGTGGCATCAATCCCAACTCCTTCGACGGCCGTGGCAACTATGCCTTCGGTTTGAAGGAACAGCTGATTTTCCCTGAGATTGAGTACGACAAGGTGGACAAGATTCGCGGTATGGATATTTGCATCTGCACCAGCGCTACCACCGATGAGGAAGCCAAAGAGCTGCTCACCCAGCTGGGCGCTCCTTTCACCGCTTGATTGAGGAGGAAATGGTAAATGGCTAAGAAGTCTATGATTCTGAAGCAGCAGGCTGAGGCGAAGTTCTCCAGCCGCCGCTACAATCGCTGCAAGATTTGCGGCAGACCCCATGCTTACCTGCGGGACTACGGTGTATGCCGTATCTGCTTCCGTGAGCTGGCCTACAAGGGTCAGATTCCCGGCGTTCGCAAGGCCAGCTGGTAATTGATTTGTAACAAAGGTGAGGGAAGTCCCGGGAAGATGGCTTGCCAATCTCGCAAGCGCATTCCCCGGATACCCCCTGACCGTAACGGGTTATCCCGTAACTTCATTAAGGAGGATATTTAAATGCACATCACTGATCCCGTAGCAGATATGCTGACCCGTATTCGGAATGCCAGCTCTGCAAAGCACGACACTGTCGATGTTCCTGCTTCCAATCTGAAGAAGTCCATTGCGCAGATTCTGCTGGACGAGGGCTACATCAAGGCCTTCACTCTGGTGGAGAACGGCAATCAGGGCATCATCCACATCACTCTGAAGTATCAAGGCAAGAAGGAGCAGGTCATTTCCGGTCTGCGCCGCGTCTCCAAGCCCGGCCTGCGTGTTTACGCCGGTGCTGAGGAGCTGCCCAAGGTTCTCAAGGGCCTGGGTATCGCCATCGTGTCCACTTCCAAGGGTGTTATGACCGACAAGAAGGCCCGTGAGCTGCACATCGGCGGCGAAGTTCTGGCCTTCGTGTGGTAAGGAGGATTGCGGAATGTCTAGAATTGGTAAGAAGCCGGTTATCATCCCGGCAAGCGTCACTTTGAACATTGCTGAAGGCAATGTTGTGACCGTCAAGGGTCCCAAGGGCACCCTGACCAACACCTTCCACCCCGATATGATTTTGAAGGTTGAAGGTAATGTTCTGACCGTTTCCCGTCCTGACGACGAGGCACAGCACAGAGCACTGCACGGCTTGACCCGTACCCTCATCAACAACATGGTTGAAGGTGTGGAAAAGGGCTACAGCAAGGAGCTGGACGTGAACGGCGTCGGCTACCGTGTAGAAAAGAAGGGCACTCAGCTGGTTATGCGTCTGGGCTTCTCCCATGAGGTAATCATGGACGAAATCCCCGGCATCACCGTGGAAGTTCCCAACCCCAACAAGATTATCGTCCACGGCATTGACAAGCAGGTCGTTGGCCAGTTTGCCGCTGAAGTTCGTGGCAAGCGTCCCCCCGAGCCTTATAAGGGCAAGGGCATCAAGTACACCACCGAAGTTATCCGCCGCAAGGTTGGTAAGACCGGTGGCAAGAAGTAATGGAGGTGTGCCAAAATGGTTAGCAAGGTTAATAAGAATGCAATGCGCCTGAAGCGGCATATCCGCGTTCGTGGCAAAATCTCCGGCACGCCTGCGTGTCCCCGTCTGAATGTGTTCCGTTCCAATGCGAACATTTATGCCCAGATCATCGATGATGTGAACGGCGTTACTCTGGTTTCCGCTAATACGCTGGAGAAAGAGTTCGAAGGTGCTACCGGCAACGCAGAAGCTGCGAAGAAGGTAGGTCTGGTCCTGGCTGAGCGTGCCAAGGCAAAGGGCATCGAAGAGGTCGTTTTCGACCGCGGCGGCTATATTTATCACGGCCGTGTTGCTGCTCTGGCTGAGGGCGCCCGCGAAGGCGGACTCAATTTCTAAGGTAGAGGAGGAAAAGAAATGGCTTATAATAAGACTTCTGTCAATGAAGCTCCTGAGTTCATTGAAAAGGTCGTTTACCTGAACCGTG
>SVLS01000012.1 GCA_015067835.1 Oscillospiraceae bacterium
AAACATGTGGTCAGACCGAAGATTTAATGATTTTTCGACATTCGGGAGAGCCGAAAAAGTCAGTGTTTTCAAGGGTTTTCGGCTCTTCTCGAAAATTATACGCCGAGTGTGGTGATTGAGACCCGAACCAAGCGCGATACCAAACTTCGCCACACCCCGATACCTAAAGCATTATAATTAAAATTACTGTTCTTGTCAAGTAATATCCCGGAATTTTCCTTTCAAAGAATCATATTCATTACTAGATTGACGAGCGATCGGGGTGATGCACTTGAATTATCAACTGAAATATGAATGTCACGGTACTGTCCGGCGAATTTCATCGCAAAAGCGCCTGCTCTACAGGCTTGCCTGGATTTGCGGTGCGGTGCTGCTGCTGATGATTTTGATTTGGTCATCCGGAGGGGATGGGGAAGTGACACGACAGGCTCTTGAGAATATGGCATCTTCTATCGGACAAGGAGCGGATGTCAGGGAAGCCTTTTCTGCATTTTGCCTTGAAATTCTGCAAGGTGCATAAAATGAATGAGACATTTTCCGTTCAGGTGAAAACCGGGGCGTTTATCCTGGCGGCAGCTTTGCTTTTGCTCCTTCCGATACAATGGGTTTTTGCGGCCATCCTTGCAGCATTTGTCCACGAATGTTTCCACGCTGGCGCTGTATTACTGTTAGGCGGAAGAATTGAAGGTGTTGAAATTAACATCCGTGGAATCGTGATGCGCAGTGAGATCTTAAGTGCGCCGCGGGAAATGATATGCGCCCTAGCAGGTCCGTTGGGCTCCTTTCTGCTGCTTCTGACAGCTCGATGGCTGCCGCGTACAGCTGTTTGCGGTCTGGTTCACGGTATCTACAATTTATTACCATTGCTTCCCCTGGATGGTGGGCGCGTTGTAAGAAGTCTCTTTTATACGGTTCTACCGCCTCCCACCGCGAATCGCTGCTTTTTGTGGTTTCAGCGGATTTGCTTGATTATTCTGTTGGGAGGTTGTCTTTTGCTTGTAAGCAGGATCGGATTTCTGCCGATTTTGCTGGTAATCTTTATTTTGCAAGGTCACCGTCGGGAAAAAGCACTTGCATTGAAACCTGTTTGGCAGTACAATGGAGGAAGAAAGAGCAAAGGGGAAAGGTAATGACTGATTTACGAAAACGGATTCTTCCGACAGTTCAAAAGCCGGCTCGCTATACCGGCGGCGAATTCAATGAAATAAAGAAGAATTTGGACGATGTCCGTGTGCGGGTTGCGTTCTGCTTCCCGGACACCTACGAAATCGGAATGTCCAATCTGGGTATGCGCATCCTTTACGGCGTTATGAATGAGATGGACGGCGTATGGTGCGAGCGTGTATTTGCACCCTGGGGCGATATGGAGGAGGCAATGCGACATAACAAGCTTCCTCTGTGGGCGCTTGAAAGCCAGGACCCTGTGAAAGAGTTCGATATGATTGCTTTTACCGTTGGCTACGAAATGTCTTATTCCAACATTTTGAATATGCTGCGCCTTGCTGAAGTTCCACTTTACGCAAAGGATAGAAGGGGACTGAAGAATATTGTATTCGCCGGTGGTGTCTGCACCTTTAATCCTGAGCCGCTGGCGCCGTTTGTAGACTTCTTTTCCATTGGCGAGGGCGAGGAGATTACCCAGGAGATTATCCGCTTGTACGACCGTGCAAAGGCTGAGCAGTGGTCAAAGGATGCGTTTCTTCTGGAGGTCTCCAAAATCCAGGGAGTATATGTTCCGTCCTTTTACCGGCACGAGTACAATGACGACGGCACATTGAAGGCGATTGTGCCCCTTTACAATGCGCCAAAGAAAATTACAAAGCGGATTATTGAGAATTTGGATGCAGCATATTGGCCCACAAAGGGTATTGTGGCTTCTACGGAAATTGTTCACGACCGGGCAAATCTGGAGCTGTTCCGGGGTTGTATCCGGGGATGCCGTTTTTGTCAGGCAGGATTTTCCTGCCGTCCGGTGCGGAAAAGAAGTCCAGAGGTTCTGTTCCGTCAGGCGGTGGAGACTCTGGAGAACTCCGGTATCAATGAAATTACACTTTCCAGTCTTTCTACATCAGATTACCGTGGCTTGAAGGAATTGACAGATGCCATGATCCCGTATTGTGAGCAAAATCGTGTCAACCTCTCTGTGCCGTCACTGCGGGCGGATAATTTTTCCAGAGAGCTGATGGAGAAATTGCAGACCGTACGTAAGAGCGGCTTGACCTTTGCTCCGGAAGCCGGCACGCAGCGCTTGCGGGATGTTATCAATAAGAATTTAACGGAAGAAGAAATTTTGACTACCTGCATCAATGCTTTTTCCGGCGGCTGGAGCAATGTGAAGCTGTACTTTATGCTTGGCTTGCCGACGGAGACGGATGAAGATGTGCTGGGGATCGCTGCTCTTGTCTACAAGATTATTCAGGCGTGGAAGGAGCACGCATCCAATAAAAAGCGTGGTCTTCGTGTCCATGTTGCAACTGCTTATTTCGTACCGAAGCCGCATACACCTTTTCAATGGGAAAAGCAAATTACACCATCCGAATATTTACGTCGCTGCAAATTGCTGAAGGAGCATTTTTACTCCAAATCCATTGAATATAATTACCATTCTCCGGATTTGAGCCGCCTTGAGGCAGTTTTTGCACGGGGCGACCGCCGGCTGGCTCCTGTTTTGGAGGAAGCTACCTTGAATGGTGCCAGATTGGACGGATGGGATGAGTATTTCCGTTATGATATTTGGCGCGATGCAATGGAAAAATGCGGTCTCCATGCTGACTTCTATACCACTCGCGGCTATGATGAGGAGGAATTGCTTCCCTGGGACATCATTGATGTAGGGGTAACAAAGAAGTTTCTGCTGCGGGAGCGCAAGCAGGCTTATGGAGAAAAGGTGACCCCCGATTGCCGCCACGGTTGCGCCGGATGCGGTGCGAATTGTATGCTGAAGGAGGTGGACTGCGATGCCTAGAGCGTTGTTTGAAAAAATCGGCAATAGTGCCTATATTTCCCACCTTGACCTGATGCGGCTGTTCCAAAGAGCATTCAAACGGGCCGGTCTGCCACTGACGCACACACAGGGATTTAATCCGCGACCGTCCGTTTCCATCGCGTTGCCGCTGTCACTTGGCGTGGAAAGCCACTGTGAGCTCCTGGACTTTGATTTAACGGGGGATTCTGTCTCCTGCGAGGAAATCAAAGAACGGCTGAATTCAGCCCTTGTAGACGGCGTACGGGTCTTGCAGGTATATGAGGGCGGCAGTAAAATTAAGAATCTGTCTATGCTTGACTGTACAATCAACCTGGAATATGATAATGGTATTCCTGCAGATGGGCTCAGGCGGCTTTCTGATTTCTTTACTGCACAGAATATTGTGGTTGAGAAGTCTGGAAAAAACGGAACGGTTCAGCAGGATATTGCGCCGATGATTTACAGCCTGAATGTGAATGCCTGTGACGCAAATATCATCTGTCTGGAGGCTAGAATAGCCTGCCAGAATCCATCGCTGAATCCCATTCAAATTGTAGCTGCAATTAGGAAATATTTGCCGGATTTGACGCCGGACTATGCTCATTTTTGCCGTCAGGAAATTTATCAGGCTGACGGAACAGTTTTCAGATAGGAGTCGATTATGAAGAATTTTATTGAATTGGAAGAATGTCCCTGCTGTCGCGGAACCGGAGTTCTCGTTCACGAAAGTGGTTGGAATGTGCAGGTTGAATGCACGGACTGTGGCGCCCATACGGTGTATCTGGAATATGAGACCGAAGAGGAAATGCTGCAGGCGGAACTGGGCGTTGCCCGTCTGTGGAACATTGGTAAGGTAATTAAAAGCAATCCCGGAGAGTGAAGGAAACTCCTCTGCAAGATGTTTGCAGAGGAGTTTTTAGCTATGAAAAAAATATTTTGAAAAAAAGTAAAATAGGACTTGCATTTTTCGGCAAGGTGTGCTAATATATCCAAGCGTCAAGGGCGCAATTAAATATCCGGGTGTGGCGAAGTTTGGTATCGCGCTTGAATGGGGTTCAAGAGGCCTCGAGTTCGAATCTCGACACTCGGACCAAACGACCAAAGAGCTTGTCTCTTTGGTCGTTTCTTTTCACATTTTTCGCAAAAAAGAAAGAATGGTGACGATTCGATGCGAATCATTGATTTTCACACACATATTTATCCTGATGCCATTGCAGTCAAAGCGGCGGATAATGTCCGCGGCTTCTACGATGGCTTGGGGGACAGTGGCGTTGACGGTCGTGTACAGACACTTCTGAAATACGGCGACTTGGCCGGCATTTCAGAATTTGCAGTTTTGCCTGTGGCCATCAAACCCGACCGAACCCGACATATCAATGAATTTATCTGCCGTGAGGTTGCTGATCAGCCCAGATTCTACGGCTTTGGCACATTGCACGCTGCAATGGACGGTCTGATGGACGAGGTTTCGTTTATAATGGACAACGGTCTGCACGGCATTAAAATTCATCCGGATTATCAAGTATTTGCCATTGATGATATAAGGATGTATCCGGTTTATGAGGAGATTCAGGGCAAGCTTCCCATCGTGTTTCACATGGGCGATTTGCGGTATGATTACTCTCATCCGAGCCGCTTGAAGAAAGTCCTGAAGGATTTCCCCAAATTGCAGACGGTTGCAGCCCATTTTGGCGGCTACCAAATGCGGGAGATTGCCTGTGGGGAATTGGAGAAGACCAACTGCTTGTTTGATACCTCCAGTTCATTGATGTTTATGGAGCCGGGCTTGGCTGAATCCTACATTCGCCGTTATGGTCCGGAGAGATTCCTTTTTGGCAGTGATTTTCCAATGTGGAATCCCCAAATAGAGCTGGAGCGGTTTATGCAGTTATCCCTAACGGACGAAGAGAAGGAACAAATTGCTTGGAAAACGGCTGCTGAGCTGCTGAGAGTGTAAAATAATGTCATTGCGAACCAGTGACCTGTGGTCACTGGTGTGGCAATCTCCTGCTTAAGATGGGGATTCCCACGCCAGTGCGCGCACTGGCTCGGAATGACGGAACTATATAATCAAGAGCCTGTTGCGTGTGTGCAACAGGCTCGTTTCAATTATTTGCCAACTTTTACACGCCAGCCCATTTCGTCGGGCAGCAGTCCCAGCTGGATGCCGGTAATGGTGTTGTAGAGCTTGAGGCTCAATTCGCCGGTCTGACCGTCCTTGATGGTCATCACATCGTTCTGATAACGAAGCTTGCCAACAGGGGAGATAACAGCAGCAGTACCGGTACCCCAAACCTCCTCCAGAGTGCCGTCGGCCTGGGCCTTCAGCAATTCATCAACGGAGATTTTCCGTTCCTCAACCTCATAACCCCAGGACTTGCACAGGGCGATAACGGAGTTGCGGGTAATGCCGGGCAGAATGGAGCCGGACAGAGCAGGGGTAACAACCTTTCCGTCAATTTTGAAGAAGATGTTCATTGCACCGACTTCCTCAATATACTTGCGGTCAACGCCATCCAGCCACAGAACCTGAGAGTACCCGGCATCGTGTGCCTTCTGCTGTGCAATCAGGCTGGCTGCGTAGTTACCACCGGTCTTTGCAAAACCGATGCCGCCACGAACAGCGCGGACATATTCATCCTCAATCCAGATGCCAACAGGAGCCAGACCGCTCTCATAGTAAGCACCGCTGGGGGAAAGAATGACCATAAACAGATATGTCTTGGAGGGGGCAACGCCCAGGAACTCATCCGTAGCAATTACAAACGGACGGATGTACAGGGAAGTACCGGGGTCAGTGGGAATCCAGTCACGGTCCACATCCACCACAGCGCTGACAGCCTGAACAAAGTCCTCAACAGGAATCTGGGGAATCACCAGACGGTCATTGGAAGCATTTGCACGCTTGGCATTCATATCCGGACGGAAGAGGAAAACCTCACCATCGGGATTCTTGTAGGCCTTCAGGCCTTCAAACATCTCCTGGCCGTAGTGGTAAACCATTGCGGCAGGGGAGAGGCTGATTTTTTGGAAGGGTTCAATACGGGCATCATGCCAGCCTTTGCCCTCCGTATAGTTCATCATGAACATATGGTCCGTAAAAATCTTGCCGAAGCCCAGCTTCTGACCCGGTTCGGGCTTTTTCTGGGGTGCAGTCGTTTTGGTAATTTTAATATCAAGCATATCCATTCTCCCTTTCTTAGAAATCGTAGCCGGCTTGAAGTGCCTGGCAGTTCTGCTCAATCAGGTTGACCTTTTTGGCGGGGATGAACTTCTCAAAGGTTTGTTGATTGTTTTCAAAGGATACCACACTGGTCTCCTTAATCAGCTTGCCCATAAGAACCATATTTGCCAGCGTGGTAAAGCCGGCATCCTTGGCCATAGCAGATGCAGGGATGTAGAATACCTCAACATCCTTACGCTCAACCTTCTCGGTAATCAACGTGGAGTCAATGAAAATCTTGCCACCGGGAACAACGGCGTCCACATATTTCATCAGGGAAGGCAGGTTCATTGCCACCAGAACATCGGGATTGGTGATAATGGGGCTGCCAACCGGAGAATCGGAAAGGATGATGCTGCAGTTTGCAGTACCGCCACGCATTTCAGGACCGTAGGAAGGAAGCCAGGAGACCTGCTGTTCCTCAACCAGACCCTTGTATGCCAGAAATTTACCGGCGAACAGGATGCCCTGACCACCAAAGCCGGCAATCAAAATCTGAGTGCTTTTCATTCCTGACCCTCCTTTGTGCTGCTTCTGTCCTTGTAAACGCCGATGGGATAGTAGGGAAGCATATCACTTTCAACCCATTCCAATGCCTTTTGAGGTGTCATACCCCAGTTAGTGGGACAGGCAGAAACGACTTCCACCAACGAGAAGCCCTTACCGGCAATTTGGTTTTCAAATGCTTTTTTAATGGCCTTCTTGGCGTTCTTAACATTCTTAACATTGTTGACAGCCACTCTGGCCACATATTCAGGACCTTCCAGAGTTGACAGCATTTCGCAGACTCTGATGGGCCAGCCGCAATGCTTCACATCACGACCGTAGGGGGAGGTTTGTGTCACCTGGCCGGGCAGGCTGGTGGGAGCCATCTGACCACCGGTCATACCGTAAATGGCGTTATTAACGAAGATTACGGTGATGTTTTCATTTCTTGCGGCTGAGTGCACGGTTTCTGCCATACCGATGGAGGCGAGGTCGCCGTCACCCTGATATGTAAAGACCACATTCTCAGGACGGGAGCGCTTGACGCCGGTAGCGACAGCAGGTGCACGACCGTGGGGGGCTTCAATCATATCGCAGGCAAAATAGTCGTAAGCCATAACGGCGCAGCCAACAGGTGCAACACCGATGGTTTTGCCTTCAATGCCCAGCTCATCAATAACCTCAGCGACAAGACGGTGAATAATGCCGTGCGGGCAGCCGGGACAGTAGTGGAGCACTGCATCAGTCAGTGCCTTGGGCTTTTCAAATACAACTGCCATATCAGTAAACTCCTTTCTGTGCATTTCTAATGGACTGCAGAACCTGGTCTGGGCTGGGAATCATACCGCCGGTGCGGTTGCACAGTCCAACAGGCTTCTTGCATTGGGTTGCAAGACGAATATCTTCAATCATTTGACCCATATTCAGCTCAACGCTGATAAAGCCGTCTACTTTATCGGCAGCGGCTGCCAAAGGTGCAGTGGGGAAGGGCCAAAGGGTGATGGGGCGAATCAAGCCGACCTTGATGCCTTCTGCGCGAGCTGCAACAACTGCGTTCTTTGCAACTCTTGCGGCGATGCCAAAGGCGACGACGCAGTATTGTGCATCCTCCATCATATACTCTTCCCACATGGTCTCATTTTGCTCAACCAGCTTATAGCGCTCATAACGCTCAAAGTTCTTGATTTCCAGCTGGTCGGGCTGCAGATACAGAGAGTTTACGATGTTGTGCTTGCGCTCACAGTTCGTACCGGTCAGCGCCCAGGGCTTTTCGTAGTTCTCAATCTCTGCATCCTCAAAGGAGATGGGCTCCATCATTTGACCGATGGTGCCGTCAGCCAGAATCATTGCGGTCATCAGGTATTTGTCAGCCAGATTAAAGCCCTTGATGGTCAGGCTGGCCATTTCCTGAACAGATGCAGGTGCAAGCACGATCATACGATAGTCGCCGTGTCCACCGCCCTTGGTTGCCTGGAAGTAATCGGATTGGGAGGGCTGAATGCCGCCCAAGCCGGGGCCGCCACGCTGGACATTGACCACGAATGCAGGAACGTCAGAGCCTGCGATATAGCTCAAGCCCTCCGTCTTCAAGGAAATTCCGGGGCTGGAGGAAGAGGTCATAACACGCACGCCAGCTGCAGCTGCGCCGTAAACCATATTGATGGATGCAATTTCACTTTCAGCCTGGAGAAATACACCTCCGATTTTCGGCATTTTCTTTGCCATATAGGCAGCAATTTCTGTCTGCGGGGTAATGGGATAGCCGAAGTAATGCCGGCAACCTGCGCGAATTGCAGCTTCTGCAATGGCTTCGTTGCCTTTCATAAGAACGCGTTCTGCCATAATTTACCTCCTTACTTTTCTACCGTGATAATACAGTCAGGGCACATTGTTGCACAAAATGCACAGCCGATGCATTTTTCCTGATCTGTCATTATCGCAGGAGAGTAGCCTTTCTTATTGATGGTATCACTGGCGATGGCCAGGATACCCTTCGGACAGGCATTGACACATAGGCCGCAGCCCTTACACAGGTCCGTTTTAAATGTAACTTTTGCCATAGGTAATTCCTCCTGTTGTAATCTTTATCCCCAAAGAGGTCGGCCTGCCGGCTTCTGTGGTGGTAAGTCAAATGGTTTTTTCTGTAGCTGCAGAGGGAAAACATTTTCCATTTTCGCTGCAACATCCGCCTGGGCGGTGGTCATCCAAAGAGGCAGACCGGAGAGCCTGCAAAGCTCCTGGATAAAGCCCTGGGATTGCGTAAGCGTTTCTTCCGTTGTTTCTGCACCCAAATTGGAATTGTTGACAATACAGGTAAAGCGGATTCCGCAAGCCTGCTGGATTTCTTCCATTACTTCCATCGCTTCCTGTGGCGTACGGGTCAGGGGGCGATAGCAGTTGGCAACAAATGCCATCCGGAAATTATTTTCAGCCAACAATGCAGGGGCGTAACGACCCAAGGCATAAGCACCACGGTCATCTCCACCAATATCCATAATGGCGAAAATGCTCTTGTCTTCAACCAGGCGGTAGGCTTCTGCCGGAAGGGCAGGCAGGTCCACATTGGAATTGGCAAACTGTGGGCTGATAAGCTCCACGCCCGCCCGCTTCAGCTCGGCTTCGCTGTCCTTGGTGCGGAAGTAGGGGTTGACAATGTCCAAATCCCCGATACAAACCTTCTTTCCTTCGGATGCAAGATGCAGAGCATAATTAACGGCGATATTTGTCTTGCCGGAGCCGTAATGTCCAGCAAATAGGGTAACGCGTTTGTGATCCATAATGCCTCCGTTACAGCTGCTTGCGAATGATTTTACCGCTGGTGGTCTTGGGAAGGCTTTCCTTAAACTCCACAATACGCGGATACTTATATGGTGCAGTGCGGCGCTTTACATAGTCCTGAATTTCCTTCTTCAGCTCGTCCGTGCCATTGGTGCCGTTTACCAGCACGATGCTTGCCTTAACAACCTGTCCACGAACCTCATCCGGTGCAGCAGAAACGCCGCATTCCAGAACATAGGGAAGCTCCATAATAACATTTTCAATCTCAAACGGTCCAATACGGTAGCCGGAGGATTTAATGACATCGTCTGCACGACCAACATACCAGTAAAAGCCGTCCTCATCCTTCCAGGCGAGGTCGCCGGTGTGATAATAGCCGTCACGCCAGGTCTCTGCGGTTACATCCGGGCTGCCTTCATAGGCAAAGCTGAGGCCGCAGGGCAGACCCTTGGAAATATCAATACAAATCTCACCGGTTTCGCCCCGGTCAACAATTTCACCATCAGAGGACAGCAGCTGCACATTATACAGGGGAACAGGCTTACCCATAGATCCCAGCTTGTGACTGCATCCGGCAAGATTGGCGATAATCAATGTACTTTCGGACTGGCCGAAGCCTTCCATAATGTCCAAGCCGGTGGCCTTCTGGAACTGGCGATAAACCTCGGGATTCAGTGCTTCACCTGCGGTGGATGCGTGCTGAATGGAGGAGAGGTCGAATCGGCTCAAATCCTGCTTTGCCAACATTCGGTACATGGTAGGCGGAGCGCAGAAGGTTGTGATATTGTACTTGGCAAACATCGGAAGAATCTTTTCTGCATCAAAACGGTCAAAGTCATAGACAAACAGACCGGCCTCACACAGCCATTGGCCGTAGAGCTTGCCCCACATGGATTTGGCCCAGCCAGTATCGGAAATAGTCAGATGCAAACCGTCGGGTTTGACATTATGCCAGTATTTTGCGGTAATAAAGTGACCCAGGGGGTACTTGTAATTATGTGCTGCCAGCTTTGGGTAACCGGAGGTGCCGGAGGTAAAGAACATCAGCATAGGGTCATTGCCGCAGGGAGCATCCTCTGCCCGTGCAAAATGACTGCTGTACATTGCATATTCCTCATTGAAGTCGTGCCAGCCCTCACGGCAGCCGCCCACCAGAATCTTGTGAGCCAGACCAGGGGATTGTTTTGCGGCTTCGTCAACAGCGTCGGCTGTTGTACCGTCAGCGGTGCACAGAATTGCGCGCACATCTGCTGCCTGGAAGCGGTAAGCAAAGTCTTTGGTCAACAGCTGATTGGTGGCAGGAATGGCAACAGCACCCAGTTTATGCAGTCCCAAAACTGCAAACCAGAACTGATAATGCCGCTTCAGCACCAGCATCACCCGGTCACCACGCTTGATACCCATGGCTTTGAAGTAGTTCGCAGCTCTTGCAGACTCCTTTTTGAAATCCTGGAAGGTGAAGGTGCGCTCGGTGCCATCCTGGGAAATGTGGAGCATTGCACGGCGTTCCGGCTTATTTCTGCCAAGTTCATCAATGACATCAAAGGCAAAGTTGAACTTATCCTCATTTTTGAAGTCGATGGCAGTTATATGTCCCTGTTCGTCCTCTGTAGGGATAATGAAATCCTGATAAATACGGCGCTCATCATCAGTAGTTGCCTTCTTCGCAGCGGGCGTTGCAACTTCAGCAGCCTGCTCGCCCTCACGGGCAGCCTGGTTGCGCAGAACAATGGCGTAGAAGGAACAATCCTCGCCGTCTACGGCAATCATACCGTGAGGCGTTGCGGAATCGTAGTAAATACAGTCACCGGCATTTAAAATCTCGCAATGCTCACCAATTTGAATCTTCATACGACCGTGAATGACGATGTCGCATTCCTGACCCTCGTGGGTAACAAGCTCGATTTTTTCATTGGGGTGATAACTCAGCTCCATATAAAGGGGCAGGGCAATACGGTTGCGGAAATCGTACGCCAGATTATAGCCGATCATATTGTGGGCTTCTTCAATCCGCTGACCTTCGCCCTTACGGGTCAGAGCATAGGAGCGCAGCTTGGGACTGTAGCCTTCCAAAATGTCGCCCATATCCACGCCAAAGCTTAAAGTACAGTGATAAAGAAAAGCGATACTAGGGGTGAGCTTGCCGGCTTCATATTGCCGATATTCTTCCACACTGACAGCGGTGCGTTTCGCCATCTCCTCGACGGAGATGCCGGTAATTTCACGAAGCTCCCGAATACGGGTTGCAATTTCCTTTGTCTTATATGTTATTGCATTGATTTGCTCTTCCATTGGATTGCCCTCCGGTTTTTTTAACTATTATAACTGATTGCGAATGATTTTTCCACTAATTGTTTTTGGTAATTCTTTGCGGAACACCACAATTCTGGGATATTTGTACGGAGCAGTGTGCTGTTTGACGTAATTTTGGATTTCTTTCTTCAGTTCTTCCGTTCCTTCCACACCGGGAATCAGCACAATGCTTGCCTTAACAACCTGACCGCGAACCTCATCCGGAGCGGCAGAAACGCCGCATTCCAGTACGTAGGGAAGCTCCATAATGGTGCTTTCAATTTCGAACGGTCCAATCCGGTAGCCGGAGGATTTAATCACATCATCCGCCCGACCTACATACCAGAAATAGCCGTCCTCATCCCGCCAGGCAAGGTCGCCGGTGTGATACAGACCATCGTGCCATACCTCACTGGTGGCTTCTTCGTTGCCGTAGTAGCCGAGGAAGACGCCGCAGGCAGGAGCAGGATCGGTGCGAATAACAATCTCGCCGTTGACACCGTCCTCAACGGGATTGCCGTCTGCATCAACGATATCAATACCGTAATCGGGAATGGGTTTGCCCATAGCTCCAGGCTTGATGGTATCACCAATCAAATTCGCGATTCCCAGAGTCATTTCTGTTTGACCGAAGCCCTCGTAAATGCGAAGACCGGTGGCTTTCTCAAACTGATAGAAGACTTCGGGGTTCAATGCCTCACCGGCTGTGGTTGCATGATGAATCGAGGAGAGGTCGAACCGGCTCAGATCCTGTTTGATAAGCATACGGTACATCGTAGGCGGTGCGCAGAAGGTGGTAATGTTGTATTGCTTGAACATCGGCAGAATCTTTTCTGCATCAAAACGGTCAAAGTCATAGACAAATACAGCGGACTCACACAGCCACTGGCCGTAGAGCTTGCCCCACAGTGCCTTGCCCCAACCGGTTTCAGAGATGGTGAAGTGCACACCGTCCCGTTCGACCATGTGCCAGTATTTCGCGGTGACATAGTGCCCAAGTGCGTATTTGTAGCTGTGCATTGCAATTTTGGGGTAGCCAGTTGTTCCGGATGTAAACAGCATCAGCATTGGGTCGTCGCCGCAGGGCGCATCCTCCGTGCGGACATAGCGGCGGCTGTAAAGGCCGAACTCTTCATTGAAATCGTGCCAGCCATCCTTCTTTCCACCAACAAGCACCTTGGTCAGCTTTACGCCGGAGACCTCCTCAGCCAAATCAACCTGATGAGCGGTATCTCCATCGGCGGTACAGAGAATTGCGCTGACACCGCCGGCCTGGAACCGGTAGGTAAAATCGTGCTCCATCAGCTGATTCGTTGCAGGGATTGCAATCGCACCAAGCTTGTGAAGACCAAGGATAGCGAACCAGAACTGATAGTGCCGTTTCAGCACAACCATAACCCGGTCGCCGCGCTTGATGCCCAGTGCCTTAAAGTAGTTGGCACACTGTGATGAGCCGTCCTTCATGTCCTTAAAGGTGAAGCGGCGCTCCGTCATATCGTTTGCAATGTGAATCATCGCCAGCTTGTCAGGGTTATTACGGGCAATGGCATCCACAGTATCAAATGCAAAGTTATAGCGGTCGGTATTGGCATAATTAAGACCGGTCATATGGCCGTCTGCATCCTCGTTGCCCCAAACAAATTCATTGCACAGCAGGCGCTGCTCCGGTTGAGAATCCGTGCTGGAGACCCTTACGCTATGCTGAGGTGTGATTTCCAGTGGCTGATCAGTTTTGTCGCTGGACATAATCATGGAAAGAAAAACAGCGTCTTTCCCATCGATGGCAATCATACCGTGGGGAGTAGAGGACTTATAGAAGATGCTGTCGCCTTCCCGGAGAACCTCTTCGTGTTCACCAACGCGTATCCGGATAGAACCCTGCAAAACCAGGTTGAATTCCTGACCGTCATGGGTCGTGGTATGGATTGGCTGATCCTGAAGATCCGCCGAATACTGATAAGTAACCCAATAGGGGGTAGAAAGCTTGTTGCGGAACTGAGGAGCCATATCCTGAATGGTGATGCCATCTTCGCTGGCCGTTACCAGTCCATTGCCGCGACGGGTTACGGTATAACCGGAAAGCTTTGCACTGTGACCCTCCAAAAGATCGGTAATCTCAATGCCGAACACTTTGGCACACTTGTGCATAAAGGTAAAGGGAAGGTCAACTGCTCCGCATTCATAGCGGCAGTACAAATCCTCAGTGACTTCAGTAAGAGAAGCCATCTTTTCAGTACTGTAGCCAAGAATTTCACGCATCTCGCGAATTCGTTTCGCAGTCTCCAAAAGTTGAGTTACAGTTGTGTTTGACATTGTTTTTTCCTCCTTATCAAAATAAAATCGTCTCAAGAATTTCTCCTGAGACGAGCATAATTACCCGCGGTACCACTCAATTTGCAGCTTAGCTGCCACTTTCAGACTCCAGCAAGTCCTATCCTTTAACGCAGGCATACGGGAGACGCTTACTAAAACGTTCAGCACTCCGGCTCGGAAGGGATGGGTCACAGGAAGCAAGAATACCGATTTTCAGCAACCATCGGCTCTCTGAAATTCTCACATTCCGACCGTCTTCGTCGATGCTTTTCAAATATTTACACAAGTGTAACATGTTTGTGCGCAAAAGTCAAATGCTTTTCTTTCAAATACAAAAAAATTTTTAATGAGATTTTTTGTTGACAATTTTCTGCCTTCGTGTTAGTATAAACGAAATTGTTATAAACCAAAGACTGCGAAGGAAATATGCTCAAATTATAATGCTTCAGAGAGCCGACGGTTGGTGTGAGTCGGTGCGGTTAATTGAGTGTCTGGTTCCGGAGTTGGTTCTGTGAAAGCTGCGGCGAGTAATGGAATTCGTGTTCTCGCGTTAAGGGATAGGACTTGTTGGAGTCTGAAGGGATTTCCGGAATCGGAAATAAGCAGGGTGGTACCGCGGAATTTTTCGTCCCTGAGGTCATTATGGCCTCAGGGCTTTTTTATGTAAAGGAGTTGCTATTATGATTAAAATCTGTGATGTGACCATGAAGCAAGCAGCGGAAGGCTTTTCTGTCTCCTTCCGGGAAAAAATTGAAGCTGCAAAGCTGCTGGACAAGCTTGGTGTTTCTGTTATTGAGGTGGAGGGTCTGCACGGTTCCCGTACGGATGCGTTGCGGATTAAATCCATTGCTGCAGCGGTTAACGACTGCATTGTTGCAGCTCCTGTTGATCTGTGCGCAGAAAGTGTGGAAGAGACCTGGAGCGCTTTGCAGCAGGCAAAACATCCCAGATTGCAGGTATGCGCCCCCGTCAGCTCTGTGCAGATGGAGTATTTGTATCATAAGAAGCCGGAAGCTATGTGTCAGGCGATTGCACAGACTGTTTCTGCCTGTGTGAAACACTGCCAGACAGAGTTTATTGCCCTGGATGCCACCAGAGGGGATGAAGCATTTCTGAAGCAGGCAATTGAGACTGCCATCGAGGCCGGTGCAACCACAGTGACCCTGATGGACTCTGCCGGTTCTATGCTCCCGGATGCCTTTGGTGCATTCATTACAGATTTGTACAGCAAGATTCCTGCCTTGCGCAGTGTGACGTTGGGCGTTGGCTGTGCCAACACACTGACAGTTGCTGACAGCTGCCTGATCGCCGCCATTCAGGCCGGCGCACGGGAGGTCAAGGTCGCAGCATACCCCATTGATTGCGGCTCTTTAAGCAATGTAACCCGGATTCTGGCTGCAAAGGCGGACGATTTTGGAACCTCTATCGGAATTTCTGCTAACCGCCTGAGCAGAACGATTGAGCAGATTGCTTGGATGTGCCGTACGGATCGAAGCCAGAAGTCTCCGTTTGATAATGGCGTACGGGAAGATACCGGCATTTATCTGACTGCTCACGATAGCTGCGAAGCGGTTTGTGAGGCTGTTCAGCAGCTGGGCTATGAGCTGTCTCAGGAGGACTGCGGCAAGGTCTACGACGCATTTCTGACCATTGCGAAAAAGAAGGAGAAGGTACGTGTGCGGGAATTGGATGCGATTGTTGCATCTGCAGCAATGCAGGTTCCTTCCACCTATAAGCTGGATACCTATGTCATTACTGCCGGTAACACCGTTGCAGCGACTGCCCATATTAAATTACTGAAAAACGGCACGCCTATGGAGGGTGTCAATTTGGGCGATGGTCCTATTGACGCTGCATTTTTGGCCATTGAGCAGATTACAGGCAGACATTATGAGCTGGATGACTTCCAAATCCAGGCAGTTACCGAGGGGCGGGAAGCAATGGGGCAGACGGTTGTCAAGCTTCGTTCCTCCGGTAAGCTGTATTCCGGCAGAGGCATTTCTACTGATATTGTCGGCGCCAGCATTCAGGCTTACATATCTGCCCTCAATAAAATTGTTTACGAGGAGGAAGAAGTATGAAATTATCCTTCTCCACCCGAGGTTGGCCCGGACTTTCCTGGGAAGAAATGATGGAAATGGCCCTTGAAATGGGCTTTTCCGGCATTGAAGTTTACAATCTTCCCAAATTTGACGAAATGTTGGATCGCAGCGGTCCGTTCCATAAGTATCAGGCTGCAGCAACTGTTCGGCAAATGCGGGATAAGAAATTGCAGATTCCGTGCTTTGATACCTCCTTTGACATTTCCGATTCTAAGGAGAATGTGGATGAGCTGTCCGGATTGATGGAGGTTGCGCACAATATCCGGGTTCCTTATATTGTTGTCTGCGCATTGCAGGACAATGAGGAGCTGGTGCAGCAGCGGTTGCAGTCTCTTTTGACAGAAGCAGAAGCGCTTGGCGTCGGTATTTTGCTGAAAACCAGCGGCATCTACAAGGATACCGCCAGATTGCGGACAATGATGGACCAGTTCGCCAGCGATTATTTGGGCGCACTTTGGGATGTTCATCATCCGTACCGGGATATGGGCGAAAGCGGCGACACGACGGTGAAAAACCTGGGCAGCTACATCCGCCACGTTCATTTACGTGACTCAGACGATGCAGGCCACTATCAGCTTATCGGCGAGGGAACAATGCCCATTGCTGATGTTATGCGGGCTTTGACTTCTGTCAATTATGATGGCTTTATTTCTCTGGAATGGAAGCCGGATTGGCTGGAGGATCTGAAGGATCCGGAGGTCATCTTCCCGTACTTTGTTAACTATATGAGCCGGTTTGTCAATCCCAAGGCAACGAAGAAATCCCTTTATTTCAACCACGATGGTACCGGTCAGTATCTGTGGAAGAAGGACGAGCTGATTAACCTGACCTTCTATCAGGTTTTACAACGGGTTGCGGAGGAATTTCCGGATCAGTATGCCTTTAAGTATACAACGCTTGATTATACGCGTACCTATCGCCAATTCCAGGAGGATGTCGACCGCTTTGCCCGGGCACTGGTCTCCATGGGCGTCAAGGCCGGCAGCAAGGTTGCAATCTGGGCTACCAATGTTCCTGCCTGGTACATTACGTTCTGGGCGACTGTGAAGATTGGCGCTGTTCTGGTAACGGTAAATACAGCCTATAAAATCCACGAAGCAGAGTATTTGCTTCGCCAGTCCGATACACATACGCTGGTTATGATTGAATCCTGCCTGGATTCTGATTATCGCAGCATCATCAATGAGCTTTGTCCTGAAATTGCAACAACCAAAGCAGGGGAGGCGCTGCACAGCAAGCGCTTGCCGTTCCTGCGCAATGTCATTACGGTTGGCTTCTCTCAGCCGGGATGTCTCACCTTTGATGAAGCAATGGCGCGTTATCCGTTGGTGAGCGAGGAACAGGTTGCTTCGATGGCAGCAGCCGTCCGGCCTGAGGATGTGTGCAATATGCAGTATACCTCCGGAACAACAGGCTTCCCCAAGGGCGTTATGCTGACCCATTACAATGTGGTTAACAACGGCAAGTGCATCGGTGACCGGATGGGTCTTTCCACTGCGGACAGAATGATGATTCAGGTGCCGATGTTCCATTGCTTCGGCATGGTGCTTTCGATGACTTCTTCCATGACGCACGGTGCAACGATTTGCCCGCTGCCGTATTTTTCCGCCAAATCATCACTTGCCTGTATTAATCAGGAAAAGATAACCTGTTTTAATGGCGTTCCCACGATGTTTATCGCCATGTTTAACCATCCTGACTACCGGAAAACGAATTTCTCCTATATGCGCACCGGTATTATGGCCGGTGCGGGTTGTCCGCCTGAGCTGATGCGTCGGGCTGCACAGCCGGATGAGATGAATATGCGAGGTATCGTCAGCGTTTACGGTCAAACGGAGTCTGCTCCCGGTTCCACAATGTCCGCATGGACGGATTCTCTTTCTGTGCGTACAGATACCGTTGGTTATGCATTTCCTTATGTGCGTTGCAAAATCATTGATCCGGAAACAGGAGAGGAAGTCGGTCCCGGTGTCAACGGTGAATTCTGCTCAAAGGGCTATAACACAATGAAGGGCTATTACAAAATGCCCCAGGCAACAGCGGATACAGTGGATGCTGACGGTTGGCTTCATTCCGGCGATATTGCCTGTATGAACGAGGACGGAACTTACCGTATTACCGGACGGCTGAAGGATATGATTATCCGCGGTGGCGAGAATATCTATCCCAAGGAGATTGAAGAATTTATCTACACCCATCCGGCTGTAAAGGATGTCCAGGTGGTGGGTGTCCCGGATAGGAAATACGGTGAAGAAATTCTCGCAAGCATCATCCTGAAGGAAAAGGATTCTGTAACCGTTGAGGAAATGCACGATTATATTAAGGCAAGTATGGCGCGTCACAAGGTGCCAAGATACATTGAATTTACCGATGCATTTCCAATGAATGCAGCAGGAAAGGTTTTGAAGTACAAAATGCGTCAGGAAGCAGCAGAGCGTCTCGGTCTTGTTGGAGACGGTGCGGATACTGCCGGCAAGGGAGATTGAGCTTCCAAAATCTAAAAAATTATAAAAACCCCGTTTGTCAGAAATTGACAGATGGGGTTTTTTAGGCTATTATGGACGCATAAGGTGCGTACATCATCGCATCGTAATTATTGTTCAGGAGTGAAAGAAATGTTGAATTTATTGGCATTTGATTTGGGCGCCAGCAATGGTCGCGCTATTCTCGGTCAGTTAGATAACGGAAAGCTTACGATGCGTGAGCTGCACCGCTTCGAAAACAACTATGTTGAAATGAACGGCGTATACTATTGGGATTTTCCCTACCTTTTTAATCAGCTGAAGCAGGGTTTCCTCGCTTTCAAGCAGGCTGATGTCGGTCAGCTGGATTGCTTTGGCATCGATACCTGGGGTGTTGATTACGGTCTGTTGGATAAAAACGGACATCTTCTGGGAAATCCCCGGGCTTACCGCCTTGCTGTGGATGAAGATATTGATGAAACGGCAAAAATTGCCGACTTTAACACCCTCTTTGCCCGTACAGGTATTGCCAATTTGAACTTCAATACCGTTTATCAGCTTTACCGCCGCAAGCGGGAAGGTGATGTTGCACTGGAATGTGCAGATAAATTGTTGCTGATCCCTGATTTGCTGGGCTATTTCCTGACCGGACAGATGAAGTCGGAATATACCAATGTTACCACCACAATGCTCTATAATCCCGTAAAAAAGGATTGGGATTGGGAAACCATTGCCGCACTGGGCGTTCCAAAGCATATTTTTACAGAAATTGACTGTGCAGGCCAGCTTCGCGGCAACCTTCGATCTGAGCTTGTCAGCGAATTAGGCATCAATCCTGCTGCGTTTGCTGCGGTTGGTACCCACGATACTGCATCTGCAGTTGCGGCAATCCCCGGCAGTGGAAGCTTTGCATTCTGTTCTTCCGGTACCTGGTCTCTGTTCGGCGTAGAAACAGACCAGCCCATCCTCACGGATGATGTCCGGGATGCCAATTTCTCCAACGAGGGTACCATTCAAGGCGGTTTCCGCCCCCTGAAGAACATTATGGGTCTGTGGCTGATTCAGGAGTGCCGCAGAGATTGGATCAAAGCAGGGAAGAAGTACAGCTGGGATGAGATTGTGAAGGAAGCGGAGACTGCAGAGCCGCTGCGCAGCATCATCAATCCGGATTACAATGAGTTCTTTGCCGGCGGTAATATGGTGCAGAAAATTCAGAAGTTCTGTGCAGATACCAACCAGCCGGTACCGCAGAGCGTAGGCGAGGTTGCACGGTGTATTTATGAATCCCTTGCGCTGAAGTATCACTGGGCATTGGAGCGCCTGGAAGCAATCAAGTCGCAGCCGATTGATACGCTGAATATTGTAGGCGGCGGAATTAAGAACAAGCTTTTGAACCAAATGGTTGCTGATTCCATTAATCGTCCTGTTGTAACAGGCCCTGTGGAAGGTGCAGCAATCGGCAATCTGCTGTCTCAGGCAATGGCTCTGGGTGAAATCAAGAGCATTGAACAGCTTCGCGAGGTCGTAAAAAACTCAGAAGCAGTTGACACTTATTTGCCCAATCATACTGATTCCTGGGAGAAGGCCTACAGCAGACTGCTTGACTTGATGGAATTCTAAGGGAGATATAATATGATTAAAGGTATTTCTGTCTGCAATCCAGTTGATATTGAAAGAGAATACTTAATGTTTACCGTTGATTATGCGAAAAAGATGGGCTTTGACCATCTGCAGATTATCGGACCGATTCACGACCATATCAAGGGAAATATTGAGGGGATTACACCGTTTCGCAAGTACAGCCAGTTTAATGACGAAAAAGATGAAGCATATATGCAGATGAATCTGCGCGTTGTCAATGAGGCTTGTAAGAAGGCGTCGGAATATGGCATAAAAACCTATTTTTGGCACCACGAATTGGCAATGCCCAGCCGCTTCAAGGAAGTATATCCGGAAATTCTCAATGACTATCAGGATGTGGAAATCACACATCCCTTGGTAAAGGATTTCCTGGAAAACAAGATTCAGGACTTTTTCTGTGCCTATCCCTACTTTGACGGCATCATTTTGACCCTGCACGAAACGCAAATTCCTCTCTTGAAGCTGAAGAACCAGAAGCTCGGAAAGATTGAGCGCGTGCAGTATGTGACGCAGATTTTGTATGATTCCTGTAAAGCGCTGGGTAAGGAGCTGATTGTCAGACCCTTTGCAAGCATTGCAGAGGATTACGAAATGATGACAGCCGCCTACGAAAAGATTTCCACTGATTTGATGATTATGGATAAGTGGACACAGTTTGACTGGAGTCTGACAATGCCCAGCAACAGCTTCTTCAGCAAAATTAAAAAGAATCCTCTGTTTGTGGAAGCGGACATTTTTGGCGAATTCTTTGGAAAAGGTCATCTGCCGCTGCTGCTGAAGGATCATATTTCTGAAAAGTTCCGCTATTGCGGTGAATTTGCTCCCGCTGGCTATGTAGGCCGTATTGACCGGGGCGGTGGAATTCCTTTCGGTGATGTCAACGAAGTGAATCTGCACCTTTTCCACGCTGCCCTGAATCAGTCCAGTATGGATGAGGCAATGGATGCATTCTTTAAAGAGAAGTACAAGGATGCAGCAGAGGAAGTAAAGGCTTTGATGCTGCCTACAGAGGAAATCCTGAAAAAGACCATTTACACCAACAAGTATTATTTCACGGAATTGAGCCATTTTCCAACGCTGAACCATTGCAAGAACCACTTCTATTTTGAGATGATGACCAAGGATTGTATTTTGGCATCCAACGAATGGTTCATTCCCAAGAACTGGAATCGCGGCAGCATTGAAAGCCTGATTGCAGAAAAAGAGGATGCAAAATTGCAGGCGCAGAGGCTGTTTGAGGATCTTCAGAAGCTGGAAGGCCGCATGGATACAGAAGAGTATCGCAAGCTCTGGGTTAAATTCCTGAACCTGAAGCTGGTTACCGCGCTCTGGCAGGAGCTTCTGTTGGCCTTTGTCAATTATACGGCCTATTTTGAAACACGGGATGCAGCTTATGAAAGGGCATTGAACCAGGCGCTGGATGAAATGCTTTCTCTGAATGAGATTGGCGTTGGGAAGCTGGGTAACCGTTTCTATGGTTCTCTGTTTATGCTGGCGGGCGCCTCCAAACCCCAGTCCAAGGTTGTACCTTTTGTTGAAGAAATGCGTCGCTGCTTCGCTATCGAAAAAGCTGAAGCGCAGCGCTTTGAGAAGAATACCAATGTTTTGGATTATATTGTCTGCGGCGGAGCAATGGAAGGTCACAAGCTGATGAAGGAGGTCAACTTCAGCGATACGCTGGAGCGCAGCGGCAGTTTGTGCCGCATTCCAGGAAACCGCAATGGTATGCAGTGGAGCCGCATCAATGCCCATGGATGGTTCAGCTACGAAATCGCTGTTACACCGCATTGTCAGAACATAATTAAAGTTGAAATGGAAGGCAACGGCGGTAAAATCGACTGCAAAATCACACTTGGTGATCAGGAAACGGTTATCAGTCGGGAAGCTGCCGGAAAAGAAGAATTCGTCTTTACCTATGATGAAACTGCCGGAAATGAGACAGTTCGCATTCGTTTTGATAAGATTTCCGGATATGTTCCCTGTATTTTCACGGTTTGCTCTATGAAGCCGTAACAAGAAAAGCATCAATATTGAGCCTGTTGCTTATGTGACAGGCTCAATAAATTTATTCGAAATTCGACTTTACCTGCAGGTAATTTTGTGGTAATATATATAAAAACTGGAATCCGGGGTGGATTATATGAATCTTAAGCTTCTTCGTGGCAGAAAATGGAATTATACCGCGATTGCATTTGCGATTCCCTTTGCAGCATTTTTAATGCTGCTGATTTGCGTTGGCGCGACACCGTTTGGAAGCAAATCCTTACTGTACTCGGACTGCTTCCATCAGTATTTTCCTTTCTTCAAGGAGTATAGAAGCGCGCTTTTGAGTGGACAGAGCCTGCTGTATAGCTGGAATGTGGGTATGGGTATGGACTACCTTGGCCTGATTTCTTACTATCTGGCCTCTCCGCTGAACCTATTCAGCGTTTTTATTCCCGAAAGCTGGCTTTTGCCCTATTTTACATTGCTGACACCTGTCAAGCTTGGCCTGGCATCTATGTTCTTCGCCATCTTCATTAAGAAGCTGTATGGAAAGAATGATTTCTCTATTGCACTTTTCGGTTCATTTTACGGACTTTGCGCCTGGGCTTTGGGTTATCAATGGAATGTGATGTGGCTGGATACCTTTGCGCTGTTGCCACTGGTTGCATTGGGAACAGTGAGCCTCCTGCGGGATAAGAAATTTATTCTTTATACCGTCACCCTCGCTTTGTCTCTATTAATTAACTATTATATTGGCTTCTTTACCTGCATTTTTGTGCTGCTGATTTTTATTTGCTATCAGATTTGCCGTTGCAAGAGTGTCAAGCGCTTTTTCCTGGATTTTGTCAGAATCGGTATTTTTACAGTCATTGCTATTGGCTTGACTGCGATTTTGACATTGCCGACTCTTGCGGCTTTGGGCACAACCTATTCCAGCAACAATTCTTTTCCCAGCGATTTCGCACTGAATATCGTCAATTACGAGAAGGTTGCACCGGCTGCTGAGGCCTGGAATGCCTTTAAAATTGCCAGCGAAGCAGGGGAGCCTGCCATCGGTCTGTGGTTTACTGCCGTATGGAAATCCTTTGGCCCTGTTTTGGACGGAATGGGGCAGGTTGCCGGTAACCTAAGCGGCGGCAGCTCTACGAATTTTATCGCTGCCGAAGGGCTTCCCAATGTCTTTAGCGGCGTTACCATCCTGTTTTTGTCCTTCCTGTTTCTGATGGCAAGGAACATCAAAATGCGGGACAAGCTCTGCAGCATCGGCATCTTACTGTTCCTGTTTGCCAGCTTTGTCATTCGCCAGTTGGATTATATCTGGCACGGCTTCCACTTTACAAATATGATTCCGTATCGCTTTAGCTTTATTGTCTCATTTGTTCTGATTTTTATGGCGTATCGGGCATATTTAGTGAGATTCCGCTTTAAAATATCCCATATTCTTATTGCGTTACTTTTGACAATTGAGATTTTCTGCCTTTCAAAACACGCGAGTGCCATCCCGGATGCTCTTGGCTCTTTAGGCACTGTGCTGCAAAATCTCGGCACAGCGATTGCTGCCGGTATCAGCGGCGATGCAGCAACACAACAAGCAGCTGCGGCCACACTGCAATCGTACTATTCTGCCTATGGGAATACCTATGTATTCTTCCTGTATAATTTGGTATTCACTCTTCTGGTCGTAGGGATACTGGTATACCCACGGTGCCATCGTACTTTGAAACCCAGCACACCAATGGCAAAGTGCAAAGAGGTGGTTTTGGTTCGCGCCAACCGCAGGAGAGTGTCTTCTGCGCTGCTGTCTGCTGTTATGGTCGTTGAGCTGGTGATGATGACTGTCAGCTTTGGCTTTAGCTTTGCGTATACTGACATCACAGGTTATCCCCAGGGAACCGGTTATTCCGAATCAATGATCAAGTATATGAAGGAGCGGGATCCGTCGCTGTTCTACCGCGTGGAAACAACCCACGCACAGACATTGAACGACGGTGCGCTGAATGGTTATAACGGCATCTCCACCTTTACCAGCTCGGCAAATGTCAAAGTAACGGATTACCTGTGTGATTTGGGCTTTGCCGCTCAGAACAACTGGAATCGATACTGCTACGAAGAAAGTTCTCCTGTAGCGAATTTGTTCCTGAATTTGAAATATATGATTGAGCGCAGCGGCCAGGTGGAGGAGAATCCGTATTTCACAGATGTGCACCATTATGGCAGTGTTCATTTGCTTGAAAACAACGCTTATTTGCCTTTGGGATTCCTTGCGGAGTCTGAGCTTGGCACATTGGAGCTTCGGAAGGGCTCGTCCCATGCCTTTGAGAATCAGAATATGCTGTTCTCTGCGTCAACCGGAATTCCCAACAGTGTCTGGAATGTCACACCGGAATCCTGGCTGACAATGACCGGAAACAATGTTACAATAACCGGACAGCATTCTATGGGCTACTGTGCCTACAATGCCTCTGCCTCTGGTGGAAATGTAATTTTCCGTTATGAAGTCCAGGAAGAAGGGCTGTTCTGCATGGATGTCAATATGTATGCACGCAACAGCTTCCATGTGTATCTCAACAATAATTATCTCTATACAGAGTCCGTCGTATTACCTCAAACCTTCTCGGTGTCCTATGTAAAGCCGGGCGATGTTGTAGAGATTCACGCTCTTTGCGCTGCTAACGAAAACAGCTCCATGAACATCCGTGCCGCTATTTTGGATGATGACGTCTTCCAAACAGGTTATAAGCTTTTGAATATTTCGACGCTTAATCTGACGGAATTCTCCACCACAAAGGTGGCTGGCAACATCAACTGCAACCGCGACGGTATGCTCTACACCTCCATTCCCGATAACGGCAACTGGAAAGTATATGTTGATGGAGTTGAAGCGGAACAGACTCTAATTTGCGGTGCAATGGTTGGCGTTGAGATGACAAAGGGCAATCACCAGGTGGTCTTTGTCTACGAAAACAAGGCCTTCCAGATTGGCTGCATCATCTCGGTAATGTCGCTTCTGGTATTTCTCGGTCTGATTTATCTCAGCGATCGGGAAGCCTGGAACGGGCGCTTTAAGACGATTCAGAACCGCTTTAAGAAGAGCGGAAAGAAAAGTTCCAAGAAAAAGTCTAAAAAGTAAGAAATTCCCCTATGAAGCGGTCACTTCATAGGGGAATTATTTATTATTGGGAGTCTCTGCTGAGAACCTCTTTTGCCAGATAAATGGGTCGTTTTTTGCTCTGCTCAAAGGTTCTGCCTACATATTCGCCAATGATGCCGATACAGAACAGCTGCATACTGCCCAGCAAAAGAATCAATACAATGATTGTAGCATAACCCGGCAGGTCAATGCCCACAATCAGCTTTTGAAGAACAACCACCAGAAGATAAATCAGAGCGGAAATTCCGGTAAGCGTTCCCAAATAGGTTGCAAGACGAAGTGGACGAATGGAGAAGCCGATGATTCCATCGATGGCATAATTCATCAGCTTCCGGAAGCTCCACTTGGATTTTCCGGCGGTACGGGGACAGGCATTGTAAGGAATATAGTGCGTTGAATAACCAACCCAGGCGAAGATACCCTTGCTGAAGCGGTGGTATTCGGCCATTTCCAGGATGCTCTCTGCCACGCTGCGACGGAAGGTACGGAAATCGCTGGCTGCATTGTGCAAGGTTACATCTGACATTTTGTTAATAACACCGTAGAAGCAGCGTTTGAAGAAGGAGAGCACCTTTCCTTCGTTACGCCGGTCCTGATAGGCCGCAACAATGTCATACTTTTTGTTATTCTCAAGAAAATCCACCATTTCCCGAACAATTTCAGGTCGCTGCTGCAAATCTGCATCAATCAGGGAAATATAATCACCGGAGGCGTGCTCCAAACCGGCATATAAACCGGCCTCCTTGCCGAAATTACGGGAGAAGGAGACAATTTTAATATTCGTGATTTCCTCGCGGTACAGCTTCTTGAGATTGTGCAAGGTGGCATCCCGGCTACCGTCATCGATAAATACGATTTCGTAATCGTAGCCACAGTCTGCAAAGGCCTGAACAGTGGCGTCGTGGAAGTTTTTAACATTTTCCGCTTCATTATAGCAGGGAACAACCAAAGATAGTTTCATTCGCGTTCACCCCTAGCTGGTGTAAATAGTAGATATATTATACCAAATTTCATTACTTCGTCAAGATATATTGGATTTTTTCGGTTTTTACTTCCGAAAAACCTGAAGAAAATGTAACGGAAAGTCAAAATTGGGTTGACTTGTTTGAAAAAATATGGTAAATTTACGGGGATAACTGCGATGATGAGGAGTTTTCTTCAGCCGTTTTTCAGAGAGTGCCTGTTTGGTGAAAAGGCATATTGCAGCTGATGAATTGTCGCCTCTGAGCTTGCTTCCTGAAATCCGGTAGGGAAGTGCGGGTCAGCCCGTTACAGCTTTTGAGTGTCCGGCTTGCCGGAAATTCAGGTGGTACCGCGGAAAGGTAGATTTTCGCCCTGAGTCTTTCGACTCGGGGCGTTTCTTTTTTGAAAGGAGTTCATTATGATGAAAGAATTACCGAAGGTTTATGAACCGCAGCAGGTAGAAAACAAGCTTTACAAAATGTGGGAGGAAAAGGGTTACTTCCGTCCTCGGGGCAAGGAGGGCGCGAAACCCTTCACCATTGTGATGCCGCCCCCCAATGTTACCGGTCAGCTTCACATGGGTCACGCTATGGATGCAACCTTGCAGGATACTCTGATTCGTTTCAAGCGGATGCAGGGCTATGACGCGCTGTGGGTACCCGGCGTGGACCACGCCGGCATTGCTACTCAAATTAAGGTTGAGGAAGAGCTTCGCAAGGATGGTCTGACCCGCTACGATTTGGGTCGTGAGAAGTTCCTGGAAAAGGTGTGGGACTGGAAACACAAGTACGGCAACCGTATTGTGGAACAGCAAAAGAAGCTGGGCGCATCCTGTGATTGGGAGCGTGCCCGTTTTACAATGGATGAGGGCTGCTCCAAGGCCGTACGGGAGGTTTTCGTCTCCATGTACGAAAAAGGGTTGATTTATAAAGGCAGCCGCATCATCAACTGGTGTCCTCACTGCGTCACGGCACTTTCTGATGCAGAAGTAGAATATGTGGATAAGCCCGGTCATTTGTGGCATATCCGCTATCCGCTGACAGACGGAAGCGGCGAAGTGATCGTTGCCACCACCCGTCCTGAAACAATGCTGGGTGACTCCGGCGTTTGCGTCAATCCTGCTGATACTCGCTATACCTCTATTGTTGGAAAGACCGTTACACTGCCGCTGGTGAACAAGGAAATTCCCATCGTTGCAGACGATTATGCGGAGATGGAGTTCGGTACAGGCTGCGTAAAAATGACTCCTGCTCACGACCCTAATGACTTTGAGGTCGGTCTGCGTCACAATTTGGAGGTTATCCGCGTTCTGGATGATAACGGCAAGGTTAATGAGCTCGGCGGAAAATACGAAGGTCTGGATCGTTACGAGGCCAGAAAGCAGGTTGTCGCTGATTTGGAAGCAGGCGGCTATCTGGTAAAGGTTGAGGATTATTCCCACAATGTGGGTACCTGCTACCGCTGCCACAACGATGTGGAGCCCATCATTTCTGCGCAATGGTTCGTAAAAATGAAGCCTCTGGCTGAGGAAGCCATTCGCGTTGTCAAGGAAAACGAAACAAGATTCGTTCCTGACCGTTTCAGTAAGACTTATTTGAACTGGATGGAAAATGTTCGTGACTGGTGCATTTCCCGTCAGCTGTGGTGGGGTCATCAGATTCCTGCATGGACCTGTGCGGACTGCGGTCACATCACCGTTTCCCGTGACGATGCCTGCAAGTGCGGCAAATGCGGCAGTACCAATATTGAACGTGACCCGGATGTTTTGGATACCTGGTTCAGCTCTGCATTGTGGCCCTTCGAGACCCTTGGCTGGCCGGATAATACGGAGGACCTGAAGAAGTTCTATCCCACCGATGTGCTGGTTACCGGCTATGACATCATCTTCTTCTGGGTGGCAAGAATGATCTTCTCCGGCTGTGAGCACGTTGGTAAGACACCCTTCCACACCGTTCTGATTCACGGTCTTGTCCGGGATGACAAGGGACGCAAGATGTCCAAGTCTCTTGGCAACGGCATTGACCCGCTGGAGATGATTGAGAAATACGGCTGTGACGCTCTGCGTATGAATATGGTGACCGGTAACTCTCCCGGAAACGATATGCGCTTCTACGTGGAACGCTGTGAAGCAATGCGTAACTTCGCAAACAAGCTGTGGAACGCATCCCGCTATGTGATGATGAACCTCGACGACAATGCGGTTAATCAGCTTCCGGAAGCCTCCAAGCTGGAGATTGCAGATAAGTGGGTGCTTTCCAAGCTGAATACCCTGATTGCAGAAGTGACCGAAAATATGGAGAAGTATGAGCTGGGCGTATCCGTTCAGAAGATTTACGACTTCATTTGGGACACCTACTGCGACTGGTATATTGAGCTGACCAAAGCGCGCCTGTATTCCGAGGATTCAGACCGGAAGCAGACTGCAATTTCCGTGCTTGTCTATGTTCTGGATCAAATCCTGCGGCTGCTGCATCCGTTTATGCCCTTCATCACTGAGGAAATCTGGCAGAGCCTTCCTCACGAGGGCGATGCTTTGATTGTGGCTGCCTGGCCGGAATACCGAAAGGAGCTTGCCTTCAAGGCAGAAGAAAACAGTATGGAGTCCGTTATGGATGCTATTCGCGCTATCCGTAACCGCCGGACAGAGATGAATGTTCCGCCTTCCAAGAAGGCTGCACTGTTCATTTTGGCCAACGACCCCAAGGTTTTTGTTGAAGGCGAGGGCTTTATGCAGCGGCTTGCTTATGCCGACACGGTGACGCTGTTGGATAGTGAGCCGGAGAATCTTGACGGTATGGTGACCTGCGCAACAGCTGATGCAAAGCTCTATATTCCTATGGGTCAGCTGGTGGATGTTTCCAAGGAGTTGGAAAGAATCGCCAAGGAATTGGACAAGGCCAGAAAGTTCCTTGCAGGTGTCGAGGGCAAGCTTTCCAACGAGGGCTTCCTGTCCCGTGCTCCGGAAGCGGTTATTGCTGCGGAAAAGGAAAAAGCCCAGAAGACCAGAGATTTGATTGTAAGCCTGGAGCAGAGTGAAAAGGCAATGAAAAAGCTGTAAATTTATACTTTACTCTCCAATGCAGATTGGCTGCATTGGAGAGTATTTTTTTGTTTTCCTCAATGCGACAGTAAACACCATCATCGCTTCTTTATACTATGTTTGAAATCACAAAGGAGGTATAAAAATGCAATTTACAAGTTTTCTGGATAACGGCCATTTAACCGTGGCCCTGACCGGAGAAATTGACCATCACTGCGCGAAAAACTACATTCAAACCATTGCCGCCAAAATTGAAGCATACACCCCGGAAGTATGTGTTCTGGATTTCCAGGAAGTTTCCTTTGTGGACTCTTCCGGAATAGCCGTCGTAATCAATGCACTTCGTAATATGAGCCAAATTGAAGGAAAGCTGATACTCACCGGAATTTGCCAGCAGCCTATGCGTGTTTTCCGGGCATCAGGTATCGATAAATTAGTTGAAATGAAGGAGGCAGTTCGATGAAATTTGAAAACTATATGATTTTGGAGTTTCCCAGTCGGTCAAGTAATGAGGCATTTGCACGCTCTGCAGTAGCCTGCTTTGCATCGCAGATGGATCCAACCCTGGAAGAACTGGGGGATATCCGTACCGCGGTATCAGAGGCGGTTACCAACTGCATTGTGCACGCATATCCAAATGAATACGGCTTGATTACCCTGCGTTGTCGGATTCTCAAGGATAATATCCTGGATGTGGTGGTCAAGGATCAGGGCGTTGGCATTGCGGATATTGAGCAGGCACGCCGCCCAATGTACACCACTGGCGGAAATGACCGCAGCGGAATGGGCTTTACCATTATGGAAAGCTTTATGACCTCCTTTGAAATCAAATCTGCAGTGGGCAAGGGTACAACCGTACATATGAGACGGCGGATTCAAAAAAGAAAATGAGCAGGCTGGAGGACTTGATTGGTCTGGCTCAAAAGGGAGATCAGGAGGCAGCTGAGGCGCTTGTGCAGGAGAATTCCGGCTTGATATGGTCCGTTGCCCGGCGTTTTTTAGGTCGGGGAACAGATGGGGATGACCTTTATCAGCTCGGATGCGTTGGTTTTTTAAAGGCTGTGGATGGATTTGACTTTGCCTACGGCACGCAGTTTTCAACTTACGCAGTACCTAAAATATCAGGTGAAATCCGTCGATTTCTGCGGGATGACGGAGCTGTAAAGGTATCGCGAACCATCAAAGAGCAGGCCGCCACCATCAAGGCGGCGAGAAATCAGCTGACACATTTGCTGGACAGAGAGCCAACCATTAACGAGATTGCTGAAAAAACCGGCTTCTCACCTGAAGAAATCGCTCTGGCTGAAAATGCTACCGCTTCCACGGAATCTATTCAGAAGCAGACAGGGGAGGACGGCTTCTCCTTGGAGGATGTTCTCACGGACACGCAAACCGAGGACTCCCTGCTAGAGAAAATTTCCTTACGCCAAGCTATTTCCAATCTGCCGGAGCGGGACAGAATGGTGATTCAGATGCGCTATTATCACGGATTGACTCAGGAGCGCGTTGCAAAGGTTTTGCAGGTTAGTCAGGTTCAGGTTTCCCGCATCGAGAAGAAGGCACTATCGCTTTTGAGAATGATGATGAATGATTGAAATTCCTCTTTACCTTTTGATAAAAATGAGTTAAAATAGTACCATCACATAAAGACAGGTGCCGATATGACTGAACAGCTGGAAAAGCGATTTTTAACTGCTCGCCGCAATTACATTGCCGGCCAGTTTTCAAACCTGAATCCCATGCAGCGTCAGGCTGCCATGACGACGGAAGGACCTTTGCTGCTCCTGGCAGGTGCCGGCAGCGGCAAAACCACCGTTTTAATCAATCGAATAGCCAATCTTATCCGATTTGGGGCAGGAAGCGATCCCTCCAATCTGGAAATTCCAGATACCATTACTGAAGAAGATGTCGAATTTCTTGAGAATCTTTCGGCAGCTGCAACGGACTATGAGCATAATCGTGCCCAGTATTTGTGCGCTGTTCGTCCGGCAGCTCCCTGGAGCATCATTGCCATCACCTTTACCAATAAGGCTGCAAATGAGCTGAAGGCTCGCCTGGGCGCAATGCTTGGGCCGGAGGCAGAAGATGTGTGGGCAATGACATTCCACTCTGCCTGCTGCCGCATTCTGCGCCGGGATATTGAATATCTCGGCTACAGCAGAAGCTTTACCATTTATGATACAGCAGATTCTGAGCGGATTATGAGAGATATTGTCAAGGATATGGGACTGGATGACAAGACATTTCCTGCAAAATACCTGCTCAGCATTATCAGTAAGGAAAAGGACCGCTTGGTAATGCCTCAGGATTTGATGGAACGGGCCGAATCCACCGGTGATATGAAACTAAAGCACATTGCCCGTGCTTACCAGAAATATCAAACCAAGCTTCGGGAAAATGATGCCGTTGATTTTGACGATATTATTCTACTGACTGTAAAGCTTTTACAGCAAAATGAGGATGTCCGCACCTACTATCAGCGCAAATTCCGCTATGTTTTGGTGGACGAGTATCAGGATACCAACCATTTGCAGTATCTGCTGACTGCCTTGCTTGCAGGCGGGTACGAAAATGTATGTGTGGTGGGCGATGACGATCAGAGTATTTATCGCTTCCGTGGTGCAACGATTGAAAACATTCTGGACTTTGAAAAGCAGTACCGTGGAGCGCAGGTCATCCGCCTGGAGCAAAACTATCGGTCTACGCAGTCTATTCTAAATGCCGCCAATTCCGTTATTGTCAATAACCGTGGCAGAAAGGGCAAGCGGCTATGGACCGCAAACGGTGTTGGGCAGCCGGTAACCGTCTACGAAGCGACTGACGAACGGGCAGAAGCCAGCTTTGTGGCAAATCAGATTTTATCCAAATCAAAAGGCAGGAATTTTAAGGATTTTGCCATTCTTTACCGCACAAATGCTCAATCCAACGCTTTGGAATATGCATTGCGTCGAAATGGCATTCCATACCGGGTTATCGGCGGCAACCGGTTCTTTGACCGGGCGGAAATCAAGGATATGCTGGCGTATCTCTGCGTCATCAACAACCGTAATGATGATTTGCGCTTAAACCGTATCATCAATAATCCGCCCCGTGGCTTGGGCGCAAAATCTTTGGAGACAGCACAGCGTTTGGCAGATGCAGAAGGTAAGCATCTTTATGAGGTGATTTCCAATGTCAAATCCTATGCGCCCCTGGAGAAGCTGGAAGGGAAGCTTACTTCATTTACTTCCTTGATAGAGGAACTGGCGCAGATGCTGGATGACGGAATGGAGCTTCCGGAATTTTACGAAGAGCTGATGATTCGCACCGGCTACATCGATATGCTGCAAAAGAAGGATACGGAGGAGAACAAAACACGGTTGGAAAACATCCGTGAATTAAAATCCAGCATTAATTCCTATCTTGAAAATGCGGAAATCCCCTCATTGGAAGGATTTTTGGAGGAAATTGCGCTGTATACGGATATTGAAGAATATAACGACAGCGATGATGCTGCCGTTATGATGACCATGCACTCATCAAAGGGTCTGGAATTTCCCAATGTATTTCTGGTGGGTTTTGAGGACGGACTGTTCCCGGGTCTGAAGGCTATTGGAGATATGGAGGAGATGGAGGAAGAGCGGCGGCTGTGCTATGTGGCCATTACCAGAGCAAAGGAAATGCTCAGCATCAGCTACGCCCGTCAGCGTATGCTGTATGGTCGTACCAGCTCTGCGATGGCATCCCGTTTTATCCGGGAGCTTCCTCAGGATGAAATTTCCAGAAAGGGAGGCTATACGAGCGCACAGGCAGCACCTGCATACGCTCATTCCCGGGACTTTTCGTCATCCGGACAATGGAGTACCCATCGCGCTGCATTTGTTCAGCCGAAACCGCAGGCTCCGTCAACGCCTATGCTTGAGCTGAACAAGGGTGACATGGTGGTTCATTCCGCCTTCGGTAAGGGGATGGTGCTGTCCGTTATGAAGATGAACGGAGATGCGCTGCTGGAAATTGCCTTTGACCAGCTGGGAACCAAAAAGCTGATGGCAAAAACTGCCTCAGCTCATCTGAAAAAGCTGTCATAATTGCAAAATCCCGGCATACAATGTCCGGGGGTGATGGAATGTCCCGATGGCTCAGAAAATTGTGCTTCTTTGCCTTTTTTCTTGCTGTTATCTGCGTTTTGCTGCTGATTTTGTTTCGGACAAAATTTCACGGAACCATTCGTTCTCTGGCTGAAACGCAAATAAAGAACACGACGTCGGATCTTATTAACGACGCCATTGACAGACAAATTGATAAGGGTGATATTCAATACGACCGCATTGTTTACTTTGAAAAGGATTTAAACGGTAAAATCACCGCATTAAAGACCAATATGAGCGAGGTAAACAGGCTCAAAACCAGTATTTTGAATATCATTAACGATGAAATTCTGGCAATGGATACCACTGATTTGGGCATCCCGCTGGGCAGCTTGTTTTTTCCGGAATTTCTATCCGGGCGCGGACCGCAAATTCCAGTTCAAATCTTATCAATCAGCAATTCTGATGCTGCATTCGAAAGCTATTTTACAGAAGCAGGCATCAATCAGACCCTGCAAAAGCTGACGATGAATGTCAGCGTGGATGTTGCGATACTGGTATTGGGTCGGACGGAAAATTTCACCGTCACCAGCCAGGTGGTGGTGGCTGAAACAATTATTGTCGGGCAGGTGCCGGATACATTACTACAAGGTGGAGGCTTCTATGGAAGTAAAACAGAGAATTGAGGAATTAACCCGAATTTTAACGGAGGCAAACTATAAGTATTATGTCCTGGATGATCCCACCCTTCCTGACTTTGAATATGACCGTCTTTTGCGGGAATTGGAGGAATTGGAAGCTGAGAATCCATCGCTGGTTCAGCCGGATTCACCGACACAGCGTGTTGGCGGGGAAGCGCTGAGTAAATTTGAAAAGGTGACCCATCCCGTTTCCCTGATGAGTCTGCAGGATGTTTTTTCTGCAGAGGAGCTGGAGGACTTTATTGACAAGACCCTGGCGCAATTTCCGGATGCACAGTTTTCTGTTGAGCCGAAAATTGATGGCCTCTCTGTTGCACTCGAGTATGAAAATGGTTTATTTGTTCGTGGCGCGACGAGAGGAGATGGCGTTGTTGGCGAAGATGTTACTGAGAATCTTAAGACCATAAAATCCATTCCAATGCGGCTCTGCGGTGCTCCAGAGCGCTTAATTGTTCGCGGCGAAGTGTTTATGCCGAAAAAGAGCTTTGAAGCTCTGAACGAACGTCAGGAGGCAGAGGGAAAGCCCTTATTTGCCAATCCGAGAAACGCCGCAGCCGGAAGCTTGCGGCAGTTAGATTCCAAAATTACAGCAAGCCGCAAGCTGGATATCCTCATTTTCAATGTACAGCTGGCAGAAGGTGTGGAATTTGCAACACATCAGGAATCCCTGGATTACTTGCGTAAGCTTCAGTTCAAGGTAATTGACAACTGGCTTTTGCAGTCACCAACATCGGTTATTGATAAGGTGATGGGCATTAACGACAGTCGGGAACAGCTTAGCTGCGACATTGACGGTGCGGTCATCAAGGTCAATGATTTGTCCCAGCGGCAGATGCTGGGTAGTACAGCCAAGTGTCCCAAATGGGCAGTTGCCTATAAATACCCGCCGGAAATTAAGCCGACGGTGGTTGAAAATATCGTGGTGCAGGTTGGCCGTACCGGCGTTTTGACACCGAAGGCTGTGGTTCGTCCGGTGCGTCTTGCCGGAACGACTGTCACCAACGCAACGCTGCATAATCAGGATTTTATTTCTGAACGTGATATTCGCATCGGTGATACCGTTTTGATTCGCAAGGCGGGTGAAATCATTCCGGAAATCCTGGAGGTTGATTTTACAAAACGCCCTGAAAATTCCGAGGCTTATTACCTTCCGTGTACCTGCCCTGTGTGTGGAGCTCCTACGAGAAAGGATGACGACGGTGCATTCTTGCGGTGCACCGGGGCGGAATGCCCGGCACAGCTGAGCCGAAATATCGCTCATTTTGTCAGCCGCGATGCGATGGATATAGACGGTCTCGGGGAAGCGATTGTAGAAGCTTTGATTGCCCGGGATTACCTCAAGTCTCCGGCGGACATTTACTTCTTAACTCTGGGAGAAATGAAGAGCCTGTGGCAAAAAGGGGAGCTGGCTGCAGCAAAGCTGCTGTCAGCTATTGAAGCAAGTAAGTCCCAGGACCTTTCACGGCTGATTTTCGCCCTGGGTATCCGTCAGGTTGGCAGCAAAACCGGCAAGGTTCTGGCGTCTCAGTTCGGTACTCTGGATGCATTGATGAATGCAACTGTTGAAGAATTAACGCAGATTCCGGATGTAGGCGCAGTTACAGCGCAGAACATTGTGGAATGGTTTCAGCAGCCTCAATCGCAGCAGATGATTGAAAAGCTGCGTAATGCCGGCGTGAACTTTGAAAGTAAGAGAAGTATGACGGACACCCGTTTTGCTGGTATGACCTTTGTTTTAACCGGTGCTTTGAGTAAGTTTACCCGGGAAGAAGCAACGGAGAAAATCGAGCTTTACGGTGGCAAAGCTTCCGGCTCTGTTTCCAAGAAAACCACTTATGTGGTGGTAGGGGAGAATGCCGGTTCTAAAGAGCGGAAAGCAAGGGAATTAGGCATTCCCATTTTGTCGGAGGACGATTTTTTGAATATGCTGGCATAAGCAACAGGCGTACTGTGTAAAAGCAGTACGCCTGTGAAATTTCCTCCCTTTTGTATTGACATCGGAAGGGGAGAAGAGTATACTATTCTTGTCAAAGTAACCCGCAAAAATTGTATGTTAGGAGTATGTAAAGATGGAAAGACCGATTTTGACCCACTTTCATAACTATGAGGAAATTTGCGCATATCTGAAAAAAGCTCAGGCGGAATATCCGGAGCTGATGCAGCTTAACGAGCTGGCAACAACCGAGGAAGGCCGCGTCATTTGGGGTGTTACCTTGTCCAAGGGTAATCCCGAAGAGAATCCCGCTCTTTACGTTCAGGGCGGTGTTCACGCACAGGAGGGTATGGGCATTACCTGCTCATTGAACTTCCTTTGGACCGTTCTGCAGAATCCTTCTGTTCTGGACAATCTGACGATTTACATTGTTCCCTGTGTTAATCCCGACGGTTCCAATCAGTGTGTTACTACCGGCGTGAATGTCCGTTCCAAGCTGGAGCGTGTTTACGGCGTGCCCAATGCGATTGTTCCTCAGGATTTGGACGGCGACGGCAAGATCCTGTCTATGCGTTGGGAGGATCCCGATGGTGAGTGGGTAGATTACCCCGAGTGCGGTGGTGTGATGGTTCGTCGTTCTCCCGCAGATACCGAAGGTCCTTTCTACAAGGTCTACACCGAGGGTATGATTGAAAATTACGACGGCGGTGAGCTGAATCTGGGTTACCGTGATCTGGACTTTAACCGTCAGTACGCAATGAATTGGGCAGACAACCCTAACGGCGGTGATTTCCCCGCTAATCACGTGGAACCCCGCACCGTTATGAACTTCCTCAGCGAACATCCCAACATCTTTACTGTTATTGATATTCACTGCGGTACCCGTGCACTGATTTACAGTGACCCTGCAAATGTTGCCGATGCACGCCTGATGCGCAAGCTGGCCTTTATGTGCAGAGACATTACCGGGATTCCGCCCATTACCCATTCCCGTTATGGCAAGGCTGCCGATATTCCTTCTTCAAGCAATCTCCGCGGTCATATTGATGATTACTGCTTCGCCGCTCTGGGTATTCCCAGTGTAACCGTCGAATTGGGTAATGGCTTTAATTCCGCCGGTATGACTTCTCAGGAAGTATTTGATGCTTCGATCTATACCAAGAAGTACATCTCTCTGGTGGCAAAAATGCACGCTGATAAGGGTGGCAAGATTGCTGAGCCCTGGAAGCCCTTCAAGCATCCTCAGCTGGGTGATATTGAGGTGGGTGGTCAGTTCCACTACAACGCCTACTTTATGGATCCCGATGATATGCTGGATCTGATTCCCAAGGTTGCAGACTATTGCCTCGAGGTCGCAAAGCTGTCTCCCGTACTGAAGCTGACCAAGGTTACATGCGATGCTGTCGGCGACAATATTTACCGTATTCGTGCCAGCGTACTGAATAACAGCCGGATGAATACTAAGATCTTCGAATCCGGCAGCAGCCATCATACCGACCGCGATTTTGTTCTGTTCCAGATTACCGGTTGCGAGGAGATCCTGAGCAAGGATACTTCGCCTATGGTTTCTTCTCTGTACGCTATGGAAAACAGAACGGTTGAATGGTTTGTACGGGCGAAATCCGGCGATAGCCTGACCGTAAAGGTCAGCCACCCCAAGGCTGTAAACGCAACTGCAACTGTTGTGATTCCCTAACGAAAGATGAAATAAGAGCAGCGGATAAATTCCGCTGCTCTTTGCTTTTACAGGCTGTAATCCTCGTTGTCGTATTTCTCAAAATCCAAGGCCTTGGGTTTCGGTGGGATACGCTTAAGGGGGTCGTATTCAAATTTGCGGCATTTCCCATCCATGCTGACAACGCCTTTTTTGGTGCAAAGCGCCAAGCCGTCTTCCAGCATTGTGCCATAATGACAGTATGCACAAGATTTTTCTATTTTTTTACGAAAGAGCATATTTTCTCCTCCTTTTTGCATTCTATCCCGATTATACACCAATTTGTGCAGGAATGCTACTGTTATTTTGCCTTTTTCGGAAGAAAAGCGACCCTGTAACCGTAAGTATTACTGGGATGAGGAATAAAATTGCTGCTATATTTCGGTGTTCCGGAAAGAAAATACCCAGTGTAAAGCTGCTTAGACAGATGCTGAACAGCGCCTGTAGAAGCTTGCCAACGACGTACGGCTTAAGCCGGAGACCTGAAATGACGGATGCTGTCTGCATCATGACACAGATTCCCCCAAAGGCGAGCATTCCGCTGCAAAGGACAAAGCGTAAGGATACGGAATCAATCTGAGATAATTGCAGACATCCGTTTGCAAGCTCCAAAAATCCAAATATTGCAACTTGTGCCTCCGACGGAAGCAGCCACATAAACCAACGCTGCAGGAATGCCAGAATAATCCGAAACAGCAAGATCCAACCGCAAATATAACCCATAGTAGCGACACTGTGGCGGAGGGATTGCAGCCAACTCATAGAAGTTGGATTCAGTACCGTATTATTATTGATTATACCTGCAGGAAGAACCGCAGAAACCAGGAACGCGGCGCAAATATGTATCAGCCATAACAGCCAAAGCATCCATTGATGCTCAAACTGTGTTGACAAAATTCCAAATACAAAGGCTGGACCCGCATTGCTGCAAAAGGAAAGCATTCTCTCCGCTTGTGCTGTATCAAGCACACCGCATTTCCAGGCTCGCTGAACGGCCTGTGCGCCGATAGGATAACCGCCGAGGATTCCTGTTAGAAAAATGCCAACACCGGCAGGAGGGACGCCCAGCAGCCTCCCAAGGGGAGCAAACAACCGAAGCTTTGACTGACTCAGTGCCGCTGTAAAGACACCGGATAACACCAAAAAGGGGAATATGGACGGAATCACACTATGCAGGCATAATTCGATTCCTTCCGTTGCTGCCTTGATTGCGGTTCTGGAGTCGAGAATAAGCAGCAACATTCCGATTCCGGCAAAAAAACCGTTCCTGATTCCTCTATTCATTGCATACACCTCAGAAGAATCTATGCAACGCAATGAAAATTCATCACCGAAAACCCATATACTCCTAACAAAGGAGGATGACAGATGGGAAAGAATAAGCAAATACTTCAAAGAGTTGCCTCTGCTGTTGACTTGCCGGATGAGCCGTTTCCGGGGCAGCCTCTGGTGGAAATTATCGGAACGCGTAGAGTTTTGATTGAGAATTACCGTGGTGTTATTGAATATGGGGATGCATTGGTGCGTATTCGGGTGAAATACGGCTCAATTACGGTCTGCGGAAAGCATTTGGAGCTGACGCGAATGACAAGGGAGCATCTGATTATCAGCGGTCGCATTGATAAAGTAGAGCTGTGCAGGGGGTGATGGGATGAATCTATGGAGCTCACTTAGTGGTGTTTATCATATAAAGGTGACATCTGCTGATATAAATAAAGCTCTGTCGACCATTCGCAGGGCCGGAATCAGCCTTGAAGAAATAACCGTTGTTGACGATCTGTCCTTATGCTTTTACGTTTTGCGAAAGGACTTCCGCAGGCTGAAGGAAATGATGGAGCGCAGGGGAGAGGAGCTGGAGATTCTTAAAAAGAAAGGGCTATACTGGAAATTTTCAGCAATGACAAAACGGCCTGTTTTGCTATGCGGAATCGTGTTTTTAATCCTTATGACCCTCTTTTTGCCAACAAGAATCTATTTTTTGCGAGTAGAGGGAAATTCTCAGATTCCAACCAATCAAATTCTGGAAATTGTCACCCGTTGTGGGATAACCTTTGGCTGTTCCCGACAGGAAGTGCGCAGTGAACAGATGAAAAATGCCCTTCTGGAGGCGCTGCCACAGCTGGAATGGGCTGGGGTCAATACAGCTGGGTGTGTGGCGACCATATCCGTTCGGGAGCGCCAGAACACCGACGCACCTCCACAGCCGGAAGGCGTTACCCGAATTGTAGCTGTCAGAGACGGGATCATTCAGGAATTGACGGTAACCAGCGGAAATCCGCTGTGCAAGGTTGGGCAAGCAGTGAAGGCCGGACAGACACTGGTTTCCGGGTACACCGATTGCGGACTTTCTATTCGTGCGGAACGCGCGAAGGGCGAAATCTACGCCACAACGATGCATCAGTTTTCTGCATTATACCCCCTGGATTGGTCATCGAGAGGTGAAAGAAGCGACAAAATCACAAAATTTAGCTTGATTATTGGAAAAAAACGAATAAATTTCTATCAAGGTAGTGGAATTTTGGGTGCGGATTGTGTTAAAATGTATGAGGAAAATTATCTGACGCTACCCGGGGGCTTTGTCCTGCCCATTGCATTGGTTAGGGAGCATTGGATTACCTACGAGCTGTCATCTGATGTCGGGTCTACGGATGCACTTTCTCATTCGCTGTGTGTGGAAGCAGAAAAGTATTTGCGAGGTCAAATGGTAGCAGGGCAGATTCTGTCCAAACAGGAGGAAATTTCCCAAGAGGAAGATGTGCTTCTTCTGGATGCAAACTACGAATGTATTGAAATGATTGGCCGGGAGCAAAGTGAGGAGATTATCAAATAATGAGTCAAATTACGGAAAGAATTGTGAGCGTGGAACGGGTGGAAGACCTGATTGCGGTTTTCGGCTCCTTCGACGAAAATATCAGACGGATTGAAGAAGAGCTTTCTGTCACCATCATCAACCGAGGTGAGGAGCTGAAAATTACCGGTGAGCCGGAACGGGTGGATAAGGCGGCACGAACAGTGGAAGGGTTGCTGTCCCTTGCTGCTCGCGGCGAGACCATTGATGAACAGCGCGTCCGGTATTTGATTACCCTTGTTCAGGAGGGAAATGATGCCCTTGTTTCTCAGATGGCTATGGATGTTGTTTGCATCACGGCAAAGGGAAAGCCCATTAAGGCCAAAACGGTGGGGCAGCAGAAGTATATGAAGGCAATTCAAAACAATACGGTAACCATTGGTGTCGGACCTGCCGGTACAGGTAAAACCTATTTGGCGGTTGCCGCTGCAGTTGCCGCATTTCGGGAGCGGACCGTAAACCGAATCATTCTGACACGCCCGGCAGTTGAGGCAGGGGAGCGGCTTGGCTTCCTGCCCGGAGACCTTCAAAATAAGGTTGACCCTTATTTGCGTCCGCTGTATGATGCACTTTATGATATGCTTGGTCCCGAGACCTTCCAGAAGTACCAGGAACGGGGAGCGATCGAGGTTGCCCCCTTGGCCTATATGCGCGGCCGGACTCTGGATGACAGCTTCATCATCCTTGATGAAGCTCAAAACACCACCCGGGAGCAGATGAAAATGTTTCTGACCCGTCTGGGCTTTGGTTCCAAAATCGTTATTACCGGTGATATTACGCAAATTGACCTGCCGGATGATAAAGTGTCCGGCTTAAAGGATGCCATCCGTGTTCTTGAAAGTGTAAAGGATATCGCAATCTGCAAGCTATCAAGTGCAGATGTCGTCCGCCACGCGCTTGTGCAGCAAATTATCAACGCATACGAAAAAGCAAATCAGAAGCCGGAAGTCAAGTCTGCTCCGATGCCCAGAAATCACACACAAAGGAAGAAATGAGATGAATAAACTTAATATTACATTTCAAACCTTTACGCTGAAAAGAGCATTTGTAACTTCCATTATCCGCAAATGCATTGAGTCGACGCTAAAAGCGGAAGGTATTACAGCTGACTGCGAAATCAATATTTTGATTACCAATGACCGGGGTATTCAGGCAATCAATGCCGCCACCCGCAATCTGGATAAGGCTACAGATGTGCTGAGCTTTCCCATGTTCCAGTTGGAGGCCGGTAATCCGCCTGCAGACTGGACACAATACCTGGATGTTGAGACCGGGCTGTGTCCACTTGGTGATATGTGTATCTCGCTGGAAAGAGCAGCTGCCCAGGCAAAGGAATTCGGGCACTCTCTGCGACGGGAAGTTGGTTATCTGACCATTCATTCTGTGCTTCATCTATTGGGCTATGACCATCTGGATGAGGGAGAGCAGAAAAAGAAAATGCGTTCAAGAGAGGAAGCCATAGCTGCCACGATTGATGGGATGAGCCGTGGCTGATTTAGAAAGGAGAATAAATAATGCCGGAGAACTTTGGTGCATATATTGGCTTTGCTATTACGGTTATCTGGTTTGTGGGGATCATCGTTTGGTGCATCAACCGGAATTTTGGAAAAACCAAATCTGTTCAAGCGACCATTGTCCATAAACAGATCACTGAGGACTTCTCAAAATATTCCGCCAACGGAAAATCCTACCATTACTATGTCACCTTTCAATTTAATGGCAAGCGCCGTAGTTTTAAGGTTTCAGAATTTTCCTACAAAGGTTACAATGTTGGGGAAAAGGGAACGCTTAAATATAAGTCTGACCGGCTCATTGACTTTCATTAACGATACTTAGGAGAATGAGACTATGAATACAAAAACCGCTATGATCACCATTGCAGGACGTCCCAATGTAGGCAAGTCCACTTTGACGAACCGTCTTGTTGGAGAAAAAATCGCCATCGTGTCCAACAAACCGCAGACTACCCGTAACCGCATTTGCGGCATTTTGACAAAAGAGCAGACGCAGTTCGTCTTTGTGGATACCCCGGGCTTTCATAAAGCAAAGACCAAATTGGGTGATTATATGGTCAACACCGTCCGCGAATCCATTGCAGATGTGGACGCAACAGTTCTGGTTGTTGAGCCAATTGCGTCTGTTGGCACACAGGAGCAGCTGTTGCTGGAGCAGCTGGCAAGTAAAAAGTGCCCTGTTTTGCTGGCAATTAACAAGATTGATACCGTAGAAAAGGAAGCGCTTTTGGAAGTTATGGCTGTTTACAGCTCTGCATACCAATTTGACGCAATTATCCCAATTTCCGCCAAAACCGGGGATGGATTAAAGGTTCTGCTTCAGGAATGTGAGAAATACGCCCAGGAAGGCCCCATGCTGTTCCCGGAGGACATTACAACTGATCAGCCGGAGCGGCAGGTGATGGCAGAAATTATCCGTGAAAAGCTTCTGTGGTGTCTGGAGCGGGAAATTCCCCACGGAACTGCGGTGGAAATTACGAAATTCTCAGAGCGTGACAATGGAATTATCGACCTGGATGCAACGATTTACTGCGAGAAAAACAGCCATAAAGGTATCATTATCGGGAAAAACGGTGAAATGCTGAAGAAGATTTCTACTATGGCAAGAACGGATTGCGAGAAATTTATGGGCACCAAGGTATTTTTGACAACCTGGGTAAAGGTAAAGGAAAGCTGGCGTGACAGTGATTTTCTCATTCGCAATTTCGGCTACAGAGAGTAATTTCCAAGAGTAATTTTGCTCCTTCTGCAAATCCTAGGTGCAGGAGGGATGAGAAATGACCGCTTCAAATTATTGGCAGCTTTTTCTAGAGACCGGAGCGCCTGAGTTATACCTGATGTATCAGCAGGCACTTAAAATGGAGGAAACCAATGTATCTGACCGTTCAGGCCGTAGTCCTTCGGGTTACGGACTACAATGACCGCGACGCATTGCTCACGGTTTTGACCCGCAACCACGGAAAACTGACCTTGAAAGCACGGGGTTTGCGACATAAAAACAGCCCGTTGATTGCTCCCTGCCAGTTGCTGGCCTACGGGGAGTTTACATTATTTGAATACAAGGGTATGTATACCATCAATGAAGGGCATTCTTTGGAGCTCTTTCGGAATCTGAGACAGGATTTGACAAAGCTGTCCCTTGGTACTTACTTTGCCCAGGTTGCTGAGGTGATTTCTCAGGAGGATATACCAAATCCTGACTTACTGGCATTGCTCTTAAATTGCCTCTACGGACTTTCAGCCCTTGATTTACCGGAAGCCAAAGTGAAGTCCGTGTTTGAAATGCGAACCGCCTGTCTTGCCGGCTACACGCCGGATATTTCAGGCTGCCATATTTGCGGCAATCAGCAGCCCCAATGGTTTGACCTTTCTGCAGGACAACTGGAATGCGGCAGCTGCAGCAGGGGAGAGGGCGGTATCCGTTTGCCTGTAACTCCCGGTCTGCTGGAATCAATGCGGTATCTATGTACCTGTGAGCCTAAAAAGCTATTTCAGTTTTCCTTAGGTGAGGAAAATATGGAAAAGCTTTCTGCCTTGTCAGAGGCTTATCTGGCAACACAGTTGGAACGTGGGTTTTCGACCCTGGATTTTTACAAATCCCTACTTATTTAGGAGAGCACTATGTCTGAATTGTACGAAAAATCATTGATAAAGCTGGAACTGCCGTCCATTTTGGAGCAGTTGGCAGCCTGCGCCGGCAGCAAGGGTGGTAAAGAAGCCTGCTTGCAGCTGCGTCCTTCCTCGGATTTGGAGGAGGTTCAGCTTCGCTTGGAGCAGACAACGACAGCCGCTGATATGTGTACCAAAAAGGGCAATCCCGCTTTCAGTGATGTATCCGATGTATCCGCATCCTTAGAACGGGCGGACAGAGGCGGAAGCCTGCAATGCATTGAGCTTCTGCGTATTGCCAATGTTCTGCGGTGTACCAGAACCATTAAGAGTTATGTTTCAGAGGATGATAACTCTACGGTACTGGATTCGCTGTTTGCAGCATTGACACCCAACAAATATCTGGAAGATCGAATCTCCGGAGCGATTCTTTCCGAAGAAGAAATTGCAGACAATGCATCTACGGCTTTGGCTGACATTCGCCGCCACATGCGTATTCAGGCCGGTAAAATCCGGGATAGCCTGCAAAAGATTATCTCTTCTCCGGCCTATTCAAAGTACCTGCGAGAACCGATTATCACCATTCGGCAGGGACGGTATGTCGTTCCGGTAAAGGCGGAATGCAAGAATGATGTACCTGGCTTGGTGCACGATGTTTCTGCAACCGGCTCTACCTATTTTGTAGAGCCAATGAGCGCTGTGGATGCAAACAACGCTTTGCGCGAGCTGGAATTGAAGGAAAAGAAGGAAATCGAGCGGATTTTGGCTGAATTGTCTGCAGAAGCTGCTGCCCATCGGGAGGACATCAACCTCAGCTACCAAATGCTGGTACAGCTTGATCTGATTTTTGCGAAAGCAAAGCTTGCCTACAGAATGCAGGCCTGGCCACCGGTTATGAATGATTCCGGCAAAATTGAACTGCGCAAGGCACGCCATCCCTTAATTGATAGTAAGAAGGTAGTGCCTATTTCCTTGCGTCTGGGGTCTGACTTCGATACGATGATTATCACAGGTCCCAATACGGGTGGCAAAACAGTTACCCTGAAGACGATCGGATTGCTGACCTTGATGGCAGAGTGCGGCTTGCATATTCCTGCCGGAGATGGGAGTATTTTGTCCACCTTTGATGCCATTCTTGCTGATATTGGAGATGAACAGTCCATTACTCAAAGTCTTTCTACTTTCTCCAGCCACATGCGTACAATCGTTGATGTGGTGGAGCAATGTGATGACCGCACCTTGGTTCTATATGATGAATTGGGTGCAGGGACGGACCCGGCAGAAGGTGCGGCTTTGGCAATCGCCTTGATTGAGTTTTCCAGAAGTATGGGCAGCCGTGTGGTGGCGACAACTCACTATGCGGAGCTAAAGCTGTATGCAATGCGCACCGCCGGTGTTATAAACGCTTCCTGCGAATTTGATGTGGAAACATTGCAGCCAACATACAAGCTGCTGATTGGCATTCCGGGAAAATCCAACGCCTTTGCAATTTCCAGAAAACTTGGGCTCCCCGAACAGATTCTGAAGGAAGCGGACAATCTCGTTGGCCAGAGTGACAAGGATTTTGAAGATGTTCTGACCCAGTTGGAGCAGCAACGGCAGCAAATGGAATCTGCTCGCGTTGAAGCAGAGCGCCTGAAGCAGGAAACGGCTAAAATCAAAGAACAAAGCGAGGATATGCGCCGCCAGCTCCAGAAGGAAAAGGATAAAGCGATGGAAGCGGCAAGAAAAGAGGCGCAATTCATTATTGATGAGGCACGGACTGCCGCCAATCTTGCTTCTGAAGAATTGAAGGCACTTCGCAAGCAGCTTCAGGACAGTGCGGATGCTTCCAACCTGAACCAACGCCAGGCTGATGTACGCCGTGCTTTAAATGAAACAGAGGATAGAATTCGTGCAGGGCAGCCCCAAAAGATCCGTCCGCAACCGAAGCGGGATATTCTCGTGGGTGATACAGTTGAGCTTCTGAAGCTGGGTACAAAAGCCAGCGTCATTGCAATCAACAAGGATGGAACCTATCAGCTGCAGGCTGGCATCCTGAAATTGACGGCAAAGTCAGATGAGATTTATCTCCTGGAACAGGAGAATCCCTATAAAGTCAAGACGCGCCCGGCACATTCCGGCCGTGAAATGAAGGTAGATGCAACTCCCATGGAAGTGGATTTACGGGGAATGGATGCCGTGGAGGCAATATGCACCCTGGGTCTGTATTTGGACAATGCAATGCGTTCCGGTATGAAAAATGTCCGCATTATCCACGGAAAAGGCACCGGTGTTCTGCGCAATGCCGTTCATCAGGAACTGAAAAAGAATAAGTATATCAAGACTTTCCGCCTGGGTGTCTACGGGGAAGGGGAAGATGGCGTTACCATTGCAGAATTCCGCTGAGGATGGAAAATTTTCACTTTAGTGAGAAAAATAGCACTTAATGGTTGACTTTTTGCTGTTTTTTGGTATGATAAATCTAACATTTGATTTCCCGTTGGTATCAAATAGTGAAATAGGAGTGTAAATTATGGTCAGTAAGAAAATTGTTGTGCGCTGCCAATCCGGTCTGCACAACACCCAGGCTACATACTTTGTTCAAAAGGCAAATGAGTTCGAGTGCTCCATTTATCTGGAATCAGAAAACCGGAAAATGAATGCCAAAAGCTTGCTCGGCATTATGTCTTTGGGCATCGTTACCGGCGCAACGGTTGTCTTGTCTGCGTCCGGGCCTGATGCGGATGCTGCGGTGACCGCGTTGGAAGCCTTGCTTGCACGGGACGTATATTAATCGACATCGTGTTAAATCCGCCTTAATGCTTGTCCGCATGCATTGAGGCGGAATTTTTGGAGGGAATATGACAGTCACACAGTTGAAGGATAAGGCACGAACACTGCCGCTTGCCCCAGGCGTATATATTATGCGCAATAAGGATGATAAGGTTATCTATGTGGGCAAAGCGAAAAAACTGAAAAACCGTGTGAGTCAGTATTTTCAAAATACCGCATCCCATACACCAAAGACACGACTGATGGTAAGCAAAATTGACCATTTTGATGTGATTGTAGCAGCATCGGAATTTGAAGCATTGGTACTGGAATGCTCTCTCATCAAGCGCTATTTGCCGAAATATAACATTCTGTTGAAGGATGATAAGGGCTATCCCTATTTGCGGCTCAATATGAAGGATGCCTATCCACAAATTACAATGGTCAGCAAGCCGGATGATGACGGGGCGGGTTACTACGGACCTTATGGCAGCCGCGGTGTAACGCAGGATGTAATGGAGGCAATTCGTGTGACGCTGAAGCTTCCGAATTGCAACCGAAAATTTCCTGCTGATTTGAGCAAGGGGCGTCCATGCCTGAATTATCATCTGAATCAATGTGCCGGCTGGTGCCAGGGGAAGTTGACCAATGAGGATTACCGCCTGCGAATGGAACAGGCAAGGCAGCTTTTGATGGGTAATTATAAGGCAGTTGCAGCGGAAATCCGCAGCCAAATGCTGGAGGCTTCTCATGAGCTGAAATTTGAGCTGGCGGCCAACTTGCGGGACAGGCTGAACGCTGTTGAAAGCCTCAGTCAGAAGCAGCTGGTTACAGCTGGAATGCAGGCAGACACCGATGTCATCGGCTACGGAGAAACAGAAACCAAGGCCTGTTTTACAGTCTTGCATTTTTCCGGTGGAAATCTTCTCGATAAGGAATATGAAATTTTTTCTCTGCCAGATGATAGAATTGAAGCCGTCAGCAGCCTGGTTAAGCAGTTTTATATCAGCCGCGGCTTTGCCCCCAAACAGGTGTTGTTACCCTTCAAAATGGAGGACAGTGAGCTGTTCGCACAGTTTATGCAGCAGGAGTATGGCAGAAAAACAAGGCTGCACGTTCCCCAGAGAGGAGAAAACCTGAAGCGGGTAGAGCTGGCAAGCAAAAACGCCTTGGAAGAGGCTAAGCGTTTGACAGACAAGGAAGAGCGTCTTTCCGGAACATTACAGCTCCTTGGAAAAATGCTATCCATCGCACCGCCGAAGCGGATGGAATCCTTTGATATATCCAATATATCCGGCACAGATATTGTGGCCAGTATGGTAGTATTCAAGGACGGCAAACACCACAAAAGTGACTATAAACGCTTTAAGGTAGAGGGTTTGTCCGGTCAGGACGACTATGCTTCCATGCATCAGGTTGTGAAACGCCGTTTCCAGCACTATGTGGCAGGAGATAAGGGCTTCGATGAAAAGCCGGATTTACTGCTGATTGACGGCGGTGTTAATCACGCCAATGTTGCACTTCAGGCCTTGCAGGAGCTGAATTTGGAAATCCCTATATTCGGTATGGTTAAGGACGACCGCCACCGCACACGGGCGCTGGTAACCCCACGGGGGCAGGAAATCCGCATAGACAATCAACAATCGGTGTTTTCTCTCATCGGAAACATTCAGGAGGAGACCCACCGATTCGCGATTACCTACCATCGCCAGCTTCGCAGCAAGCGCCTGCGCTATTCTGCATTGGATAATATTGCCGGAATTGGGCCAAAACGAAAACAGGAGCTTTTGAAGCAGTTCAAGTCTCTTGCAGGGATTTCACAGGCAACACTGCCGGAGCTGGAGCGCATATTGCCAAAGGATGCTGCACTGTCAGTATACCAGTATTTTCACAAGGAAGGGGAGGAGCATACTTGAGAGTGATTGCAGGAAAGGCAAAGGGAATTGTTCTGAAGACACCGGACGGTATGCAGACACGCCCTACCGCTGATCGTGTAAAAGAAGCAATGTTCAGTATCCTTCAGTTTGAGCTCCCCGGGGCACGGGTTCTGGATTTGTTCGGCGGAACCGGGCAGTTGGGTATTGAAGCGCTCAGTAGGGGAGCAGCCAGTGCTGTTTTTGTGGACAGCGCAGAGGCTCCCTGCCGATTGATTAAAGAGAATCTGCGCCGTGCAGGCTTTGAAGGTACGGTTGTCCGCGCGGATTATCTTCAATTCCTGTCAAAATGCAGGGATTCCTTCGATATTATTCTGTTAGATCCCCCTTATGCGGAAGTTTTTTTAGAAAATTCAATAAAAAAGATATCAGAAATTGACATTTTGAAATCTAGTGGTATAATAGTTGCGGAACGACCTGTTGAAAAAGATCTCATTTTGGAAATTGAAGGTTTTTCCAGGTCAAAAGACTATAAATACGGCAAAACATTGCTGACAATTTTCCGTAAGGATTAGGGAAGTGGTTTTATGAAGATTGCCATTTATCCCGGCAGTTTTGACCCCGTTACCAGCGGTCATTTGAACATCATTCGCCGTGCATCCCATATTTTCGACCGTCTGATTGTCTGCGTTATGGTCAATGGCGGGAAGAATCCCATGTTCTCCCTGGAAGAACGGGTTGAGCTGATTCGCAAGGTGACAAAGGACCTTCCCAATGTAGAGGTAGACGGGTCCAACGAGCTGCTGGCTGATTACGCCAAGCAAAAAGGCAGCTGCGTCATTGTGAAGGGTCTTCGCGCCGGATCAGACTTTGAAAATGAGTTCACAATGGCGATGATCAATCATAAGATTAACCCGGATTTGGACACCATGTTTTTAACCGCAGAGCACGATTTTATGTATATGAGTTCCAGTACCGTCAAGGAGCTGGGTGCATATAATGTTGATCTCACTGGCTTTTTGCCGGAGGAGATCATCCCTGAATTTAAGGAGCGTATATCCACTATCCACCAAGGAGGAAATAGAAAATGACAGAGCAACACATTGAAGATATCATCAGTGCCCTTTACGATATGGTTCAGGACGCACGTGCACTGCCGCTGGGTGCGGATAAGTGCATTCTGGAGCGTGACAAGGTTCTGGATATGCTGGACGAAATCATTGCCCAGCTGCCTGCTGAGCTGAAGCAGTCCCGTACCATCGTTGAGTCCCGTAACGAACTGATTGGCCAGGCTCGCCGTGAGGCTGAGGGTATTGTCCGTCAGGCTCAGCAGAAGGCAAAGGAGCTGGTCGCTGAGGAAGCTATCTATCAGGAAGCACGCCGTCAGTGCCAGGAGATGTTCTCCAAAACCCAGGCTCGTCTTGCTGAACTGCGTAAGGCCAGCAATGATTATATGGACGATGCACTTCGCCGCACTGAGGAGGCCATCAACCAGTCTCTGACGGAGGTTCGCGATACCCGCGCCAAATTCCGTGCTTTGGCTGAATCTCAGGAAAATCGCAGCGCAGAGGCTGCTGAGACTGAGGCTTAAATGAGAGAAAAAACAGCTCAAATACTTGAGCTGTTTTTTTGCGAAGAATGGAGGAATATCTATGAGCTATATGGATAAATACCACTTTTGGCGAAACGCCAACCTCTCTGAACAGGTTAACGCAGAATTAGATGCTATTTTAAATAACGATGAAGAGCTGAAAAGCCGCTTTTCCAGCGATCTGCAGTTCGGCACTGCCGGAATGCGGGGAATTATGGGCATTGGCAGCAATCGACTGAATGTATACACGGTCCGTCGCGCTGCACAAGGAATGGCTGCTTGGCTGTCTGCAACGAATTTACCTCAAAAAGCAGCAATTGGCTACGATTCCCGGCACAATTCCAAAGAATTTGCTGAGGTTTGCGCCGTTGCATTGGCGGAAGCAGGAATTCATACCTGGCTTTATGACCGCCTGGCTCCCACACCGATGCTTTCTTTCGCCGTACGGGAACTGGGTTGTGGCTGCGGTATTGTAATCTCTGCCAGCCATAATGCAGGCGCATATAACGGTATTAAATGCTATGGGCCGGACGGATGCCAGATGACGGATGAGCCTGCCGCCATCGTAACCGGCGAAATTGCGAAAATTCCTTATTTTGTCCCGGAAAAGAAAAGCTTCTCTGCGTTCATGAAAGAGGGAATGATTTCCTATATCGGGCAGGAGCTGTGGGAAAAGTACTACGAGACCGTCCTGCGTGAAGCAGTCGAGCCTGAAATGATTGAGAAAGCCAGCTTGAACATCGTTTACACACCCCTTTGTGGCACCGGAAATGAGCCTGTTCGCACCATTTTAGGGCGTCTGGGTGTAAATATAACAGTTGTCAGCTGCCAGGAGCAGCCTGACGGCGATTTTAAAACCTGCGAGTATCCGAATCCCGAGACAGATGCCGCCCTGAATGAGAGCTACAAGGTGGCTCACAGCGCACCTTGCGATGTCATTCTCGGTACAGACCCGGATGCTGACCGTGTTGCAATCGCTGTTCCTGATGAAGGCGGATTCAAAAAGCTGTCCGGAAATGAATTAGGCTGCCTGCTTTTGGACTATATTTTGAAGGCAAGAACAGCGCGACAGGATATTCCTGCTGGCGCTGAGGCAGTTCGTTCTATCGTTTCTTCGCCTCTGGCAGACAGAATTGCCCATCACTATGGCATTGAAATGAAGGCTGTTCTCACTGGCTTCAAGTACATTGGCGGTGAAATCCTTGCCTTGGAGGAAGCAGGGGAGGAGGAGCGTTTCCTCTTTGGCTTTGAAGAAAGCTGTGGCTATCTGAAGGGCACTTACGCAAGAGATAAGGATGCTGTTGTGGCATCTATGCTCGTGTGCGAAATGGCTGCTTCCCTGAAGCTCCAGGGAAAGACGATTTTGGATGCGCTGCAGGAGCTATATCAAACCTACGGCTACTATCTTTCTTATGTCCAGAGTATCGAGCTGACTGGTGCGGACGCTATGGAAAAGGCGGCAAAGATGATGGCAGATCTTCGTGAGAAGGTGCCTCAAAGCATTGGCGGTGCAGCCGTAAGCGTTGTAAATGATTATCAAAGCCGCGTTTCCAAAAATCTGTCAACCGGCGAAGAGTCGCCCATTCTGCTCCCGAAATCAAATGTTTTGGAGTTGGTCTTGGGTGAAGAGGGAAGCGTGATTGCTCGTCCGTCCGGAACAGAACCGAAGGTAAAATTCTATTACACCGCTGTGGGCAGAGATGATAAGGCCGCAAAGGCTCGCCTTGACGCAATGGTTTCGCAAATGTCACGATAAAAAAGTGGATAGAACCGGAGTTGCACCAGCTTCTCCGGTTCTTTTTATTTCCAGCGCAGAATACCCTCTACCAAGGAGGAGATGTTATGGCTTCAAAATTTAAACGAAACGGACGTGCCTTGAGTATTCCTGCCGGTCTTGGAATTGGCTTGCTGATAAGCTTGGTGCTGACTTTTGCCGGTGCTGCCGCCCTATCCCATCTGATTGGCACGGAGAAAGTAGGGGAGGGGGCAATGGGATACGGAATTATGATTATTCTGGCAATAGCCTCCGCCATGGGTGCGTGGGGTGCAACCTCTTTTATAAAAAAAATGTATCTGCAGATTTCTCTGATGGCCGGCGGATGCTACTATCTGGCACTATTGGCGATTACAGCGTTGTTCTTTGGCGGGCAATATCAGGGAATGGGTGTTACTGCGATCATCGTTGTGATATCCTGCCTCGTGGTAGCCTTCATTCCCCGAAAAAATGGCAATCCTTTTAAGATGAGAAAAAAAGCCTATCGTTAAGTTGTACAAATTTTTCATACAGGTAAATTAAATTTACCTGTATGAAGCTTTTTGCAGGACTTCTTGCAAAATCAACATTTTGTGGTTCAAATTCCGGAGCTTCACAATATCTGCGGATTTTAAATAAAAATCCAAAATTCTTTATTTCCCGGTTAAAAAAGTTAACATAACTGTGTTTACATAAAAATGTGCATAATTTACAAAAATCGTAAAAATAACCAAAAACCCTTGCATTTTATTCAGAATTGGAGTATAGTATGTATGCAAAACATATATTGCCCGTTTCTGCGCCTTTTAACTTCTCTTTATTTTAAGAAGGGGCGCGAAGTATGTTGACCTCATTTTCGTCGAAGCGACTTTTGCAAGAACGCAACCACAGCTGGTGCGTGTACGCTCTTTGTGCTGTCACGGGCGCAGGTCTGGGCGTTTATACTGCAGCCTCATTTGGGCAGCCATTTATTCTTATGATGCGCACGGCTCTTTCCAGTCCTGTGTCGATCGTCGGCTCCATCGTCGCTGTATTTCTCCCTTACTTTATTTCTTTGATCGCAATCCTGACCGGCAGCTCATTTCTAAAGAGATTGGTCTGCTGGCTGATGATATTTCGTTATACTTCTACTGCATGGTGTATCGCCCAGTGCTTCGGAACTGCCGGATGGCTGATTCGGGTGTTGGCGCAATTACCGGATATGATTCTCATACCAGTATTAGTGTGGCTTACCATTCAGCACAATTACAGGTTTCGTAAAAGCATCATTTTGGCTTGTTTTACAGTCTGTTTGTTGCTGATTACATTAATTCAATGCTATTTCGTGTCGCCTTATTTGACGATGCTGTTAAATACTTAAAAGTAAGGGAAAGGTACGCATTCTATGTTGGACTTGATTGGCGCTTATGAGAATTACCTGACAAAGGTAAAACACGCCTCTGCCAACACCATCGCCTCCTATATGCGGGACATTCGGCAATTCTCCGATTGGCTGCAGATGAATGAAGACGTTGATGTCGTAGAAGCATCACAAGTGAATATTGTCCAGTATCTGACCCATTTGGAGAACGATGGTCGATCCGGAGCAACGGTATCCCGTTGTCTGGCCAGCCTGAAGAATTTTTACTCCTACCTAGTATCTTCCGGTTTCCTGGAGTCCACACCTGTTACTGACATTCGCATTGAGCGCGGTGAGAAGAAGCTTCCGCAGATTCTGACCGGCCGCGAAATTGAGTTGCTGTTGGCACAGCCTGTATGCACCGATGCAAAGGGCTACCGGGATAAGGCAATGCTGGAGGTTATGTATGCAACCGGTATCCGGGTAACTGAGCTGATTGACTTGGACATTGATGAGGTCAATTTGGAGCTGGGTGTTATCAAGTGCACCGGTGCCAAAAAATCCCGTACCATTCCGCTGTATCCGGCCGCGCTGCGTGCTTTGACTGCTTATATTCAGCAGGTTCGCAGCTCTATGCTTGCATATCCGGACGAGAAGGCATTGTTTGTCAATGTAAATGGATTGCGTATGAGCCGTCAGGGCTTCTGGAAGATCCTGAAGCACTATCAGCAGACCGCACACATTGAAAAGGAATTAACGCCTCATACGTTGCGCCACAGCTTCGCTGTTCATCTGCTGGAAAACGGCGCTGATTTGGGCTCTGTGCAGGAACTAATGGGGCACAGTGATATTTCATCCACTCAGATGTATACCCACATGATCAACCAAAAGCTAAAATCTGTGTACGAAAAGTGCCATCCAAAAGCTTAAAGCCTACTGCATCAGCTGATACAGTAGGCTTTTTCATTATTATAAGATGTAAATCAGCAGGGGAGAGGTCTTACAGACCCGTCATTGCAGCAAGGACATCAACTTCCATCTGCTGAATGCCTTTTTGCATAGCAAGACCTTCGTCGATATCTATGTCCTTAAAGGTGCCGGCATTAGTGCATACAATTCGGTTGGTTTTGCCCTCCAGGAGGAGTTCAACGGCCAGATAACCCATTTTTGTTGCATTGATGCGATCACGACCGGTGGGCGCTCCACCGCGCTGGATGTGGCCCAGAACGGTCACACGAGGATCCAGGTCAATCGCTTCCTTAATTTGCGCTGCGACATCGGATGCAGACGCCGCGCCTTCAGCAACAACAATCATATAGTGGCTAAAGCCATTAAAGCGTGCCTGGCGTATTTTTTCAATGACATCGTGCTCAAAATTGATGGGTTTTTCAGGCACTAAAACTGCTGTCGCGCCGACGGCCAAGCCAACATACATTGCCAAGAAGCCGGCATTTCTGCCCATAACCTCAACAACGGAGCAGCGTTCGTGGGACTGCATCGTATCGCGCAGCTTGTCGATACATTCGATGGCAGTGTTGGCTGCAGTGTCGAATCCTATGGAATAGTTGGTACAGCTGATATCGTTATCAATTGTGGCCGGGATGCAGGCAACATTAATACCGTATTTGCTTAAGGCCAGTGCACCACGAAATGTACCGTCACCGCCAATGGCAACAATGCTGTCAAGACCAAGAAATTTACAGGTAGAAACCGCCTTTTTTTGACCTTCTTCGGTGAAAAATTCCTTGCTGCGGGCAGTATATAAGATAGTACCGCCGCGATTGATGGTATGGGAGACGCTTTTTTCGTCCAGCTTGAAAATATCGCCTGTAATCAGACCGTTCCAGCCACGACGAATACCATAGCACTCAATGCCGTGGAAGGTAGCCGTACGAACAACTGCACGGACACAAGGATTCATACCAGGTGCATCACCGCCGCTGGTGAGAACGCCGATTCTTTTAATACTCATATCAAATCCTCCTGAAGTGGGAACGAATAATGATTTCAAATTTATTTTAACGGAGACGAGACAGAATGTAAAGACTTTTTATTTTATAAAATCGATTTATATAAAAACAAAAAGGATACAAATAAAAGATTGATAACAGAATCGAAATAAGTTAAGCATATATAGACTAATTACTACAATGTGGTATTTGGGCAAAATAGGCAGTATGAGCCTTAAATGGGGACTTTCGTGTCTACTTACATAAAAACCACTGAAACCGCACTTCTAACGCAACAAAATTTTAATTTTGTTGCGTTCGTTTCATTTATGGATATGCCCCCTCGCCTGACGGCTTGGGGGCTTTACTTACAGGGTTTTAAGCCGAAGGCTGGTAGGCGTCAGCAATTCCAGTTCGCAAACTGGAGATTGCGATAGCCGGATCGTACCTTATGTTGTTGGTTCTGGTTCTGCTTCGGAGCTCCGGCGCGGTATTGGTGTTCGGGTTCTGCTGTGTTGTTGGTCGCGTCCTTGGTTGCCTTTCTATAACCTCTTTCGGTGCTGCCGAAAGAGCCGGCGTGCGTCGGCATGGCTTTAGCCGGCCGTCGCTCCGGCTCTGGCTTCTTCCATTTCCTCATTTGTGTTATTTAAGTCCGAGTAGTTCGTCTGCTGATTCCTTCCAATAGATACATAATGCTTTTAAATATCTGACCGGAAATTCGTTCTTCCCCTGCTCATATCTTGACCATTGTCTTTGCTCAATGCCTATTGATTCCCCTGCTTGCGCCTGTGTAATTTTGTGCTTTTTTCTAAATTCCTTTAATTTTACTTCCTGCATTGTTTGTCTCCTTTGGTTAATTTTAACAAAAATAATTTACTACTCTTTTGTAGTGCTTGACAAACGGCAAAAAGGAGTATTACATAATGCATCTGGTTACCCCTTTCTGTTTGTTAGTCCGCAAAGATAGTCCATTGATACACGATAGAATTTAGCTAGAGTGATTGCGTGATGTAAAGGAATCTCTCGGTCTCCCCTTTCCCATAATGAGTATGTCTATTGTTCTATATCTCTCCCCTCTCCCCCACTTTGTCGCGCAAAATACCCCCGGGAGACCCGGGGGTATCTTTTAATTGTTATTCAGCAGTTTCGATTGCTCAGTAATGATTAACCGAAGTATGCCTTTGCGGAGTTGCCGTAGATTGCAACTGCCTTTGCCAGGGCATCGTAATAGCCGCCATACATGCAGGCTGCGAAGTCCATGATACAGAAGGTAAAGGTATCGGACACTGCCGTCTCACCCTGATAGATGGTGACGGTGACGGTCTTGTTCATTTCCTTAGCAGCAAACTTGTCGTAGGGTACGCTGCGCAGAGTCTTGTTACCGAACATATCAGCC
>SVLS01000001.1 GCA_015067835.1 Oscillospiraceae bacterium
GGCACAGGAGATCGCAGATACTCTGAATGGAGTAAAATGTGTATACAATGATGCTACCAAGCCAGAAACCTTTACCTCTATGGTGGAGGATGTGGTTCGGGATGCAGGCCGTATCGATGTGCTAGTCAATAATTTCGGCACATCCAACCCCGGAAAAGATTTGGACTTTGCCAATACAGAGCCCCAAATGTTTCTGGACACAGTGAATTTGAACCTGAGAAGCGTCTTTATGGCAAGTCAGGCTGCGGCCAAGTATATGGCAAATCATGGTTGCGGCAGTATCATCAACATTTCCTCAGTGGGCGGTGTTGTGCCGGATGTCTCCCAGGTTGCCTACGGCACCAGCAAGGCAGCAATCAACTATCTGACAAAGCTTATCGCTGTCCATGAGGCTAAGAATAATATTCGCTGTAACGCGGTGCTTCCTGGCATGACTGCCACGGAAGCAGTGGAAAAGCATCTGTCTGATGATTTCCGGAATCTGTTCATGAAGCATATTCCCTTGGGGCGTATGGGGCTGCCGGAGGAAATTGCAGAAGCAGTAGTCTACTTCGCCAGCGACGCCTCTGCCTACACCACCGGCCAGATTCTCACCGTTTCCGGCGGCTTCGGTCTGGCTACTCCGGTCTATGGTGATCTGGCAAATAAGGATACGCGAAGATGAAATACCATAACCCGCATATATAAAACAAAATCAGTTCCAATAAAAAAGAGGATGCTGTCTTAAAACACAGTATCCTCTATATTGTTATTCAGTTTCTTTAATGCCGTCAATTAGTAGGTGTTAAACAAACAGAAATTTGGTGGCCATCAAGATCAGCAGACCGCCGGACACCTACATTATAAAACATCCAGGCAGGATTTCCTCGACTTTATTTGTTCAAATAGCACAGCCGCCTCCACCGAGACGGCTGCTTTATCCGTTAGAAAAATTGGATTTGTCAGTATCTATGCCCCTGCTTAATACTTTTTCTTCAAAACAAAGAAACTGACCCAAAACAGCACCAGCATCAGACACACAGCACCGCTGGAAGCGATGCATAGCAGATCCTGTCCCAGAAGTCTAAACACGATCGCACCCAAGGCGCAGATGATAATAAACAAATAACCGGCCCAGGCCCAGGCCTTGTTGCGGATAAAGTGGAACCGTTCATCCGTTTCGGCAACTTCTCTTTTTTCTCGATAAGTCTCACTCCTGCTCAAACGGTAACTGCGGAGCAGACGCACAACGCCAATGACCAGCAAAGCAGAACCCATGCCGCTCCAAAATTCATCCAGGGTTTCCAGGCAAGACAGAACTGTCAAAACAAGACCAAGCAAAAGCCAGATCGCACCAAAAATAATGTCCTTTTTCTTCATATTATTCCTCGTCAAAAATGAAGACCTCTTCAATGGTCATCCTAAAGAATGTTGCAATTTTATGGGCTAAGAGAATGGAGGGATTGTAGCGTCCGTTCTCCAAAGAACTGATGGTTTGCCGTGAAACGCCCATAGCTTTGGCAAACTCCTCCTGAAGGATGCCTCGTTCCTTCCGGATAAATTCTATCTTATTTTTCAAAAAAACCCCCCTGAAAAGATATTTAAGATGTAAAGCCCACTTTACAATCCAAGCATAACATACCATCAATCAAATGTCAAGCAAACTTTACAAAATCTGCCCTCGACATCTATCTCGGTGCTGCTTGTTGGTTGCGGAGGCAGGACTCGAACCTACGCCCTGTTGCGGTGCCCTATATTTCCCGCGGCGGTCAAAGCCGCCTTGAAAATATAGACCGCTGCCACTCGCTTGCCTCCTTCCTCCCGTCCCCGGCGGCAGTCGGCTCGCTCCCCTCCGGGTTATGAGTAAACGCGCCCAGCGCGTATTTGTGCTTTTTCTTTGTGTTTCTCAATACTTTTATTCGGTTTCCCTGCTTTTAAGAAACATTTGGAACTATGGTATATAGGCAATTTGAAGGCACGTTGGTGTCAGCGTTGGCGTCAGATCCAGCAGTAACTTATACGTGTTCCCGCAGCTCTTTACGCACCTGCATCAATAGCTTTCCCAGTCGATTTTGGCCCACCTTGTTAACGCATTTGGGACAAGTACAATTACCCCAGAGGTTATCGTGATGGGTATTCCCCTCTACCAGTTCGGCATCACCGGTAGCAAGAAGCTTTTCTGCCAACTCAGGGATCGCAAACTTTGCTCTCAATACTCCCAGCATCACCTCAAGAGACAGTTCGCCCCAGTTTGTAGGCAGGTTGGGTTCTTTCTTGCCCATCTGTTTCGCTCTCACCGGATTCTTGATCAAGGTATATTTCACCTTGTCTTCCTCTCTGGATCACTTCTGCGCCTGGAATGCAGCTTCGCCATTAGGGTAAACCAACCCTTTATAATTCACAGGAGTTTGATAGAAATTCGAGAGGAAACGGTATGCTTATTCGTTTTACAGGACTCTCAATTGGAAAATTCAGGAGGGTTTACCGGGTTCCCAGCAAAGGCATTAGGGCCGGGGTCGGACATGGAGAAATACATTTTTGCCGCCTTTGTGGTTCCGAAATCCCGATTAGACCCGGAATTTTGCACCTCGTTGAATGCATCCCGGAACATTTGATTGTGGGCCTCCTCACGGTTGAGTAGGAAATCGATGGTCTCCCGCACCTTCTTATCGTGAATTTGCCGGTACAGATACTCATAGACCACCTTTGCCCGCTGCTCTGATGCGATATTGCTCAATAAATCGGCGCACAGGTCTCCTGTCACCGTCACATAGTCCGCTGTCCATGAATAGCCGGATGCGTTGATAAGGCCCGGATTCAAACCCAGAATCACATGGCTCTGAATCTCACCGGCATTGACCTGGTCAGCGCCCACATCGTGACCGTTCAGCAGGTTAATCGTCTGTGCAACCATTTCCATATGACCCAGCTCCTCAGCCGCAATGTCCAAAAACAGGTCCTTGATCTTAGGGCCTTTGATACGGAAGCTCTGTGACATATACTGCATGGCAGCCTTCAATTCGCCGTTGCCGCCACCCAGCTGCTCCTGCAGCAGCGCTGCATACTGGGGATTGTGGCGCTCGATCCCCACCGGGTGAAATAACTGCTTTTCGTGCTTGAACAAGCACATCACTCCCTTCAATGTGATACGCTTATTCTTCCATTTTCTTCCCGAAACTATTCCTCCACGCAGCTGCCCGAAGGTTTTCCTTTTATTAGTTTCTCTGCCAAGGATTTAAGTCCCGCCCCGCAACCATAAGGAAAGCCTGCTGTTTCTCAACAGCAAGGATTCTTGTATAAAGAAATCGAAGACCACCGTTGGGTGGTCTTCGGTTGTTTACCGAAAGGCATACGGAAATAGACTTAGGGCATTTTTGTAGAGAATATTCTCTTTGGCTTCCATAGGAATATCTGCCAGTGCGATTCTGGGATAAGAATAGGAGCAGGCGTAAGTATCCGTACCGAACAGAATCTTTTCCGAACCCAAGCGGCTGACGGCATACTCTATGATGTTATTTAGAGAAACACCGCCGGCGGATGTATCCACGTAGATGTTCCCGCTTTTGGCGCTGGCTACCGCCTCTATGTGATCCATGGAAGCTAAGTGTGCAATGATCAGCTTCATTCCGGGGTATTTGTCAGCAAACTTCGGCATTTCCGGGATATGTTGGGGGTGCATCAGCATCACGGCATTGCGCTCTTCGGCAAAGGCAAACAGAGAATCTGCATAATCGAGAATGTCATAACCGTGATAGGATGGGTGGATCTTAATGCCCAAAACCTTCTGGTGGCCAAGCATCTGCTCAGCCTGCGCATAGGTTTTTTCCTGACGGGGATCAATCACGACCCACTGGTACATCCAATCGGTTTTTTGTACCAAGTCATACAGATATTCGTTTTCCTCAAAAACACATTCGGGATGGTACAGCAGGGATGCATAGGTGGACATTCCCACATAGGGGATGCCGAACCGGTCGCATTCTGCCTTCATAAATTCCAGTGAGCGGAAGTGAATCGGCTTTTGAGGACAATCAAAGGGCGAACCGTGATTAAAATGGGAATGAATATCAATAGGGGGATGGGAAAATTCCGGAAATTGGATCATGACCATTCTCCTTTTCGGTGTTTTACCATAAGCCGGGATTTAAGACTCTTCTGGGGGTGTCAACAAAGCAGTTGCGGATCTCTGCCAACTGGTCAGCAGAAAGCGTAACACACTTGCTGAACAGATCCACGTTTTCCTGAACCTGCTGGGGTGTTTCGCAACCCAGCACAAGACTTGTGATTGCGGAAAGAGAATTGACGTAGCTAAGCGCCAATACAGCAGGAGTAAGACCATACTTTTCGCAAAGACCTCGGAATTTCACAAGAGTGTCCCGGGCAAATAGCATCTTCTCCGGGAGATGATCGGGGTCTGCAAATACAAGTCCTTGCAGGAAAACGCTGCGGGCAAAGACAATCATACCGGATTTCTCCAGCTTTTCCATACCACCATTCTTAATTTGGGTCCAGTCAAACAGATTGATAGGAATTTGTGTAGCATCAAAGCCGGTTTCTGCAATTTTTCCGTAATCGTGATGGCTGTATGCGGAAGCACCGGTAAAGCGAATGTCGCCATCAGCCTTCAGTTCCTCCATAGCCTGCCGTACATGATCTTCATCCCGAAGATATTCGTCAAAATTATGAAGTAGCAGCATATCCAGCTGTTCCACCCCAAGGCGCTCCTTGGATGCGGCCACTTTACCTTGAATATACTCCTTGACGAAGCGGTAAGTACCGGGTTGGATACCGGTGACTTTAGTGACAATGAGAGGTTTTTTGCTGGGAGCAATGGTTTTTAGCCAGGCGCCAATGACCAGCTCTGAATCACCGTAGGCGGCGGCAGTATCCAATACATTGATGCCGTTTTCTATTGCCAGGTTCAAAATGGTGTTGCTGGTTTTCGGATCCGGCTTTCCGGTGGCATTGTTGATTCCGTAGTTCATGCCTAGCTGAACGGTACCCAAGGAAAATTCAGAGATATTTAATCCTTTGCAGGTTACTGTTTTCATTGTGTAATGACTCCTTTACCAGATCGTCCATCCGCCGTCCATCACAAGCGTTGCGCCGGTCACATAACCGGATGCATCGGAGGCCAAGAATGCAACGGGGCCCTTAATGTCGTCCTCATTAGCCCAGCAACCAAGAGGGCAGTTTTCTATGTAGGTCTGCTGGAATGCTTGCTTGCTGGGATCGTCAGCAAGACCGGGGTTGAAGCCGCCGGGAGCGATACAGTTAACCCGGATGCCGTTCTTTCCATAGCGGCCTGCCATGTACTTGGTAAGACCCTCCATTGCCCATTTCTCGGTGGTATCCGTATCCTGTTGATCCCCCCAAGTATCCGGATAGAAGGGGAAATGGGGGCAATCCAAGCCGCGTATGGAGCTGATGTTAATGATGCTGCCCTTCTTTTGGGGAATCATGTACTCCAGCACGGCCTGGGACAGGAGGATCTGTCCGTTAAGGTTTACATCGGCGGAGTCCTGCAGCTTCTGCCGGGTGGCGTCCTGCAGGGAGACCATGTTGCGGCGGTCCACGGCATTGTTGACCAAAATATCAATGTGACCGAATTTCCGGTACACTTCCTCTGTAAAGCTGTGGATAGATGCATCATTGGACAAGTCTAAGGACATTCCGTAAGCTTCATAGCCCTGCTGGCGCAAGGTCTTGGCGTATTCCTCGCACTTTTCTCCGCTGCGGGAGGCGATCACCACCGTTGCGCCCATTTCGCACAGGCCCAGAGAGATGGATGCGCCGTAAAGGCCCCGGCCACCGGTGACAATCGCCACCCTGCCGGTCAGGTCAAAAAGTTCTTTTGTGTGTTTCATTTTCCGCGCCACTTTACATCGGTATCAAATTTGAAGGAGTAGAGGTCTGCATCCTTCATAGAGATTTCCATACGGATCTCCTTGCCGGACAGTTCAGCCAGGGACTTGGGGAATACGACTCTGCGTTCCACGCTGTCGCCAAAGACCTTGCCGGAATCGTAGCCCTCAAGGTAATTGCCCTCTGTGTCGGTCAGACGGAACTGCACATGGCCTGCACCGGAGGTGGCAAAATTGATATGCAGCGCATCACCCTCAAAGATAAAGGGCTTGGTTAGTACCTTTCCGCCGGCATAATCGCTGTGCCACGAGAAGAAGCCATCCAACCGGGATGTATAGCGGCAAACGCGGAGTTTTTCTCCCATATAGCCGCGGGAGGCATACATGGAGATCTCGTCCGGAGCGCCGGGAATGTCCGAGGCAGTCTGCGCCATGCCGTAGTAGAAATAGCAATCTCCGTAAACCCAGTTATCCAGGCTCTCAATGCCCGGGGTCAGGAAGGCTTCCTCCGTACGGCGGTAGCTTTCGCCATCGCGGGAGGTCATCACCAACCCGTCCGTAATGACTGTGCCGATGCGGTGGAGTCTGTTCCGGTACATCCAGGTTCTGTTCTCATAACCGGGCAAGCTGTCGTAGTTCTGCGGGTCGTCCTGATAGCGGTCCTGATATCGAACGGGGAAACCGATAAACATATGGTCGGCGCGGTAATACTTTTGAATGTCATTGATATAAAGATCCACATCATCCCGTTCCGGATCAAATGTGATCATGCGGGGCTCATCCCAGTTTACAAAATCTTTGGATGTGCGGACACGGATATCGCGGGTTAGATTATCGTTATGCGCGGCATTTCCTGCGCCGGGAGCCCACTTTCCGTTCACGGTATCGGTCCCGTGAACGCCGCGGTAGAACAGGAAATACTGCCGTGTTTCTTTATCCCACAGCGCCACATTCATGGAGTCATAGGCGCCGTCATCCGCCAAAGTGCGGACTCTCTCAAACTGAACGCCATCCGCGCTTTTATAGTAATCCAGGCTCTGTTTCGCCGTTTCCACCAGCGCCTTATAGCGCTCATCCGCAGGACATTCAGGGTTGGTATCGCAGAAGATAAACCAGCTTCCCCGCTTTCGGGCATCCAACGGAAGCGGGATGATATTATTATCAATACGACCGCCGTACCGCTCCAGATTCAGCGGCACACGGGTAAATGCTTTTCCATCCCTGCTTTCCGCAAGGCACCACACGGCAGTATTGCCGGGGTTGAAGCTTCCTTTGGAGACCGTGGGAAAGCTGAGTCCGCGGTAGTAAAGGCGGAAGATCCCGTTTTCATTGAGAACGCAGGCATAGCCGCCGCTGGCATTTCCTTCCCAAAGCTCGTTCAGCTCCAATGCCACGCCCTTATACTCCGGTCTGTGCATCTGCACACGGACACCCTCTGCGCTGTCCATCATGTATTCATCCCAGCAGACCTCTCTGCGGGAACCGATTTGCAATGCATTCATAGGAAATCCTCCTTATTTCTTGGTGAATCGATACTGGGCTGCGCCGGTATCAACATCGTAATGTTCCATCTTGAAGTCCAGATCGCCGGCCTTTGCCAGGGCTTCCATCACCACTGTGGTGGTCATGGAGAACCATTCAGATACATCCCGGCCGGTTTTTCGCAGGTGCTTCACACCGGGGCAGTAGGCGATCTTGACGGTAAGACTGTTGTCATCCTGCAAAATCTCCAGGGCATCCTCGGCCTTTTCTGCTATATAAGTGCTGCGGATTTTTTCAGAAATGGCATCAAAGGGGTTTTCTTTGATCTTCTCCAAAACTGGTTTATACACATTCCGGGTGAATATCTCCAGATATTCCCGAACATCGGCCTCTCCGTGGAACTGTCCCAAATATTCGATTCCCATATTCATGGAACTATGGAAATCCGGGTGGAAGTATTCGTGGTCAGCCGCGTGGAATTCTTTGACCACGGTGTTTTTGTCCATGTGCATAACGCCCTTGAACTTTTTTGTGTCCCAAATCACGGAATTGCAGCCGGCCTTGTCCACATCCAGGTGATTCCGGATCCAGGTCAGACCCTCGGCCTCCAAAGCGGAGCGATAGTAGTCACAGTGGTCGCAGTAGTGGGGATAGGGTTCAATGCCCAAAGTTTCCTTGAATTCCAAGAGCCGACCCTTGGAGGGGCAGCGGTGCATATTCTTTATAAACCAGCCTTCCTCCAAATTGTAGATGAAGGTCACTTCGGAGGATTCCTCGGTGAGGGTGCCGGTCCAGTAGTCCACGCAGCCTTTTACACCGTCCTTGCGGACAAAGTTAATAAGAGGAATTCCTTTGCCTGTGGGCTTGAAGAGAAAGTCCCAAAGTTGATCTACCTCTGCCCGGCCGTATTTCCGGTCCAAAAAGGCGAACAGCTCATTGTAAGACAGGATAAATTCAGTGCAGGAAATCATAAGATGCCTCCTTGTCAGATTTTTACTTTGCCAATAATCTTTTTTACCGTTTGGGGGATATTGTCGCAGCAGGCAGGGGAATGGGCATCTTGGGGGAAGAGAACAATAAAACTACCGGAAGAAAGACGGACAGGGGTCGCATCTGCATCGGTTTGCGCCAACAAAGCATCAATTTCCGGGTTAAAGGCTTTTGTAACTGCACAAAGCTGGTTAGTAGGCTTCACAAAAATGATTTCCTCGCCCTCCACCATATACATCACATCTATGTATTTTTGGTGGGCTTCGCATAAAGCACCCTCCGGAGAATGGGTTTCATAACTGTTCAGCAGAAGAAACAGATTGTCTCCGTCTATATCTATACGTCCACCGGGATAATTATCCGGGGTATATTTTGCCATCTCTTTCAGCGCCTTAGTCACGCCGGTATGAATGTCTGCATAGCAGGAGGCATTTTCAATCAGATCCAGAATCATAGCAATTATCCTTACAGTTCGCCAATTTCTTTCAGCATTTTTTCAATTTCAGGGACATACTCAGGCTTGATAGGGGAGCAGTAATCGGGACAATGATAGCCTTCGTATCCCAAAAGATTCATGGTGGTGGAGTAGGCAGGCCACAGATTCCAGCCGATGAAGGCATCCCGGAGGGCAACGATGTTGTTCAGGCACTCTGCGGCGGTGGTGTAATCGCCGGCTGCCATAGCCTTGAACATCTTGCCGGTGTTCACCGGGGTGCAGGAGCACATACCGTCTAAGCACTTGTCAATGCCCCATTTGTAGGCAATGTCGAAGGTATCAAGACCGGAGTACACCATAATAAAATCCTTGGGAACATCGGGATTCAGGGTCAGCTTGCGGAACATCTGCTGATCAGCGGACTTGATGCCAATAAAATTGGGAACATCCCGCAGCAGCTCCAGTACCATATCATAGGTGATTTTAGTTTGGGTCACGCTGGGAAGATCGTACAGGAGAATACTGTGGCGGGTAGATGCGGCAACGCCTTTGAAATAGTTCATCATCTGATCCCGGCTGCAGGTGGAGTAGTAAGGGGCCGTGAAAACAAAACCGGCAATATCAAGGTTTTCCATAGCGGCCATACGTTCTTTTGCACGGGCGATGGAGGTATCCATTGCACCTACAAATACCGGCACCCGTCCGGCTGCAGCCTCCACCGCAGTGGTGGCTACCTCCGGGCATACATCCTGCTTCAGTGCAGCCTGCATACCCATGGAACCCATGCACAAAAGACCGACTGCTCCGGCATTGATCTGATCCTCAATTTGTTTGCGGTAGCTTTCCACACAGAGATTTCCTTTTGCGTCCAAAGGTGTGCCTAATGCGGGAACAAAACCTGCTTTCATAATTATATTCCTCCAATGTAATATTGTATAGGTCTATTTTACTGCCCGCGTTGTGGGCTGACAATCTTTGAAGGGGTCAAAAATCCGGTAAATGTGTCCTAAATTAACAAAAATAAAAAGAAATTGTCTTTTTGGGAAATAACTTCCTTGACAACCGAAGCCGGTGATTTTACAATAAAACAAGAGGTGATACCCTATGAGCAAAATGGCAAATCGCTGGGAAACCCCGATGGGCGGGGTGATTCCCTATCTGCAGTGGAGCGAACTATCCGCAGAAGAACTGAACTTTTGGAAAACCGGTCGCCACAACCACGCATCCTATGAGCTGCATATCATTCTGCAAGGCCGGTGCAGCCTGTTTATCAACAATGCAGAACTGTCCTTAGAGGCCGGGCAGGGGGTTATCATCTCTCCGGAGGTGTACCACGGCCCCAATACTGTGGAGCAGCCCTTCAGCCGTTTTTCCGTTGCCTTTTACCCGGCCGAAAATTTGCTGCCCGCGGGGGATTTTCTCGCCTTTCAGGCTGACGAAACCATAATCCATATTTGTAATTGTATTTTGCAGGAACTCAAGCAGACAGAGGACTTATTTCACAAAGAATTGCTTTCCGACCAATTCGGTCAGCTGATCCTTACTGTGCTGCGGACAGTAAAAGAAAATCCGCCTGCCAAGGCCATCGCTTATCCAAAGCAACTGGAGGATATGACGGTGATCGATCGATTCTTCGTCACCACACCCCCCAGGCAGCGCACCAAGGAGAATTTGGCCAATCTCTTAAACTGCTCCCAGCGGCAGGCGTTGCGAAAAATTTATGCCCTTTACGGTATGAGTTTTCAGAAAAAGCAAATGCTCTCCCAGATCGAAACCGCCCAGCACCTGCTGCGGACTACGGATCAAAGTGTGGACGAGATCTGTGAGGCAGTGGGCTATTCCGACCCCGCCGCTTTTTATAAAGCCTTCAAGCTGTTGGCCGATACTACACCGATTAAATATCGCAAAAATACAACCTAGTCCAAATGATTAATAATAGATTATGTGTTTATATCTCTCATTGAGATCATCTTTATCCACAAATAAACAACGCCAATTTTCACCCGGCGTTGGTGTCAAAATTGGTGTCAAATGCGTTTTGATATATTGCATTTCATCTCAAAAAGTCACAAAAACAAAGAAAAACCACGGCAAAAGCCGTGGTTTTTATGGTTGCGGAGGCAGGACTCGAACCTACGACCTCCGGGTTATGAGCCCGACGAGCTACCAACTGCTCTACTCCGCGATATTTAGCACTTTCTGAGTGCCTAGGTATTATAGCACGGGTAAGTTTATTTGTCAACCCTTTTTCGTTCTTCAGAATACGACAAAAAAGGACAGACCCGGTCAGATCTGTCCTTCATTGTTTAGAAATAGCACTTCTCAGCAATATATGCCTTCAAATCCTTAATGGGAACACGCACCTGCTCCATGGTATCCCGGTCGCGGACAGTTACGCAGTCATCAGCGGGCGTAGTCTCATCGCCCACGGTCTGGAAGTCCACAGTGATACACAGAGGTGTGCCGATTTCGTCCTCACGGCGATAGCGCTTGCCGATGGAGCCGGAATCATCAAAGTCCACCATAAAGTCCTTACGCAGCTCTGCATAAATCTCCTCAGCCTTGGGAGACAGCTTCTTGCTCAGGGGCAGGATAGCCGCCTTGAAGGGTGCCAGAGCCGGATGCAGACGCAGAACGGTACGGACATCGTCCTTTCCGTTCTTATCCTGACCGACGACCTCCTCGTCATAAGCCTCGCACAGGAATGCCAGCGCCACACGGTCGCAGCCCAGGGAGGGCTCAATGACATAGGGGATATAGTGTTCATTCTTCTCCTGGTCGTAGTATTCCAGGGACTTGCCGGAGGCCTCCTGGTGACGGCCCAGGTCATAGTCAGTACGGTCAGCAATGCCCCACAGTTCGCCCCAACCGCCACCGAAGGGGAACTGGTACTCAATGTCCGTGGTTGCACGGGAATAGAATGCCAATTCAGCAGGGTCGTGGTCACGCAAACGCAGGGAATCTTCCTTGATACCCAGGCTCATCAGCCAATTCTTGCAGAAATCCTTCCAGTAGGCAAACCACTCCAGGTCGGTGCCGGGCTGGCAGAAGAATTCGCATTCCATCTGCTCGAACTCACGGGTACGGAAGGTGAAGTTGCCAGGCGTAATCTCGTTACGGAATGCCTTACCCACCTGGCAAACGCCAAAGGGCAGCTTCTTCCGGGTTGTACGCTGAATATTTGCAAAATTCACGAAAATACCCTGGGCGGTTTCAGGCCGCATATAGACGGTGGAGGAGGAGTCCTCGGTAACGCCCATCTGGGTCTTGAACATCAGGTTAAACTTACGGATAGAGGTAAAATGATGCTTGCCGCAGCTGGGGCAAATGACATCCTCGTGAGAAGCAATGTATGCATCCATCTCTTCCTGGCTCATGGCATCCACATTCACATCCTTGCCGGACTCGGAAGCGGAAATCAGCTGGTCTGCTCTCTGCCGGGAGCCGCAGCCCTTGCAGTCCACCAGCGGATCAGAGAAAGAGCCCACATGTCCGGTGGTCACCCAAGTGGTGGGATTCATCAGAATGGCAGCGTCCAGACCCACATTATAGGGAGACTCCTGCACAAATTTCTTCAGCCACGCTTTTTTCACATTGTTCTTGAACTCCACACCCAGAGGGCCGTAGTCCCAGGAGTTTGCCAAGCCGCCGTAAATCTCCGAGCCGGCGTACACGAAGCCACGGTTCTTACAGAGATTTACAATCATATCCAAGGTTTTTTCGCTGTTTTTCATTGCAATATCCTCCAAATTTTCGGATCGTTTTTTGTTGATTTATTATACATAGCCTGCCGACAGAAATCAAGCTATTTCTTTATTCCGCCGCTACCAGCTCCGGACCCAGATCCTTCGCCATCAGCTCATATACCATCTGTGCAATCTCAACGGTGTTCATTTCTGCATATTCTTCCGGCTGGATGGTCTTGACCACATTCAAATAGACCTCCGTCGCCTTCAGCTTGGGAATATTCTTAAAAATCTGGGGTGAATTTCTCACTGTGCACACCACGATGGGCACCTTGGTCTTTTGGGCAATTTTGAAAACGCCGCTGCGGAAATGGTGCAAAAGCCCATCGCCTTTGATGTAGCCCTCCGGGAACACACCCATGGACACCTCATCCTCTTTGATCAGGCGGATGCTGTTGATAATGGTTTTCAGCGCTTCCCGGTCATTTTCCCGGTTGATGGGCTGGCACATAATTTTGTGCATAAGCGGACCAATCAGGAATTTGGAAGTATTCTCCCGCTTTGTGATAAAAGCCAGCTGATGTCCCTTCATCACCTGAAGCAGAATCACCGGGTCTGTCTCGCTCAGGTGGTTGCACACCACCACGAACCGCCCCTGCTTCGGGATACGGTGACTGCCTTTGGTATGAATGTGCACCCGCAGAGCCTTCACAATGGCAGAAATATAGAGATTCATCATCGTTCTGTAAAACCGGCTGTCGTGCTCCTGGGGTTTCCTTTGGTCCACCAGCAGGCACGCAATCCACAGAAACAGAAATGCCAGAATCACAAAGCCTAAAGCGCTTCCCAAAAAGCAGACCGGTGCCAGCCATAGGCTGTGCAGTCCTGCCTGTGCTGCAATGCACACGACGGCGCTGACCAGTCCGGAAGCGACGGCAATTCCGCCTAAAAGCATAGTTTCCCCTCCACTTATCCGTATTTTCCTCATTATACTCTATTTTTTCAAAGGAAACAAGTGGAAAATACATTGTGTAGGGGTAGAAATTATAAGAATAAAATGGTATAATATTGTATTATCCTCAACGGAAAGGTATTTGACTATGGCTCTGTCCCAAAATGCTCCCTGGCTTGCCTATTACGGAAACACTCCGGCATCGCTTTCCTATCCGGATTGCTCGATGTATGAGCTGGTCGCACAGGCTGCGCAGAAGCATCCAAAAACAACCGCCTATATTTTTATGGGACGGAAAACTGACTATTCTGCCTTTTTGCAGCGAATTGACGCTGCTGCAAAAGGGCTGACTGCCATAGGCATCAACAAGGGCGACCGGGTAACGCTGTGTATGGCCAACACCCCACAGGCGCTGGACTGCTTTTATGCGCTGAACCGCATTGGCGCCATTGCCAATATGATTCATCCTCTTTCCGCACCGGAGGAAATTGCCCTTTGCATCAATATGTCTCACAGCAAGGCTGTTTTGACCTTGAGTCAGTTCTACGAAAAGGTTGCTTCTGTAAAGAATCGTTTGGAAGCACCCTGTCAGATCATCATCGCCCGGATTCAGGAAGAGCTGCCTCCGGTTACGAAGCTTTTCTATCCCCTGTCTCAAACTGCCCGAAAGGAAAAGCCTTTGCCTGCCGCCGGCTATATTCTTTGGTCGGATCTGCTGAAAAAGGGACAAGGCATCTCCTTACCAGAGCATCAGGCTGCCGCTGATGACTGCGCCGCAATTCTCTATTCCGGTGGAACCACCGGCACCACCAAGGGGATTTTGCTATCCAACCGCAACTTTAACTGTCTGGGTCTGCAAACCATTGCCGCCTCCGGCTATCCGGACATTTCCGGAATGAAAATGCTGGCAGTAATGCCGATTTTCCACGGCTTTGGTCTCGGAGTCGGCGTGCATACGCCCTTGATTGGCGGCGCAACCTGCATTCTGGTGCCTCAATTCAGCATCAAAACCTATTCCCGGATTCTGCGCCGGCAGAAGCCGGATTTTATCCCCGGCGTGCCTACCCTTTTTGAAGCGCTGCTGCGGTGCAAAAATCTGGAAAATGTAAATCTTGGATTTCTCAAGGGCATTTTTTGCGGTGGCGACACCCTCTCTCCTTTGCTAAAAAAGCGGGTGGATGCCTTTTTGAAAGCCCACGGCTGCACGGAGCAGATTCGGGAAGGCTATGGTGCCACCGAATGTATCAGCGCTTCCTGTCTGACACCTAAAGATTATGCCCGGGAGGGCTCTATTGGTGTTCCCTTCCCTGACACCTTCTATAAAATTGTCAAGCCCGGCACCACAGAGGAGGTTCCTCCCCATAGGGAGGGAGAAATCTGCATTTGCGGTCCGACGGTTATGCTTGGCTATATGGACAACCCCGAGGAAACAGCCCAGGCTCTGCAAATTCATCCCGATGGCAAGCGCTGGCTTCATACGGCAGATTTAGGCTTTATGGATGAGGACGGATTTGTATACTTCCGTCAACGCCTGAAGCGGATGATTGTATCCTCCGGCTACAATATTTACCCCTCTCAGCTGGAAAGCATTCTTGACCGCCACGAAAAGGTTTTGCAGTCCTGCGTGGTGGGCGTAAAGGACGATTATAAAGGTCAGCGGGTGCACGCTTTCGTCGTACCGGCACCGGGCATTACGCCTGATGATGCCCTCCGGGAAGAGCTTCTGGCTTATTGCCGCAACTGCTTTGCCAAATTTGCGATGCCCCGGCAAATAGAATTCCGTACCGACCTTCCAAAAACCGCTGTAGGCAAAGTCGCCTACCGGATTCTGGAGGCGGAAGCCAATGAAAAGGCAGGATTATGATATGAAAAAACGAATCTGGGAACTGGATGCCCTGCGAGGGCTCTGTATTCTGGGTATGGTGGTCGTCCACTTTATTTACGATTTGGTGGAGCTGTACGGCCTGGTCGCCTGGGAATACCCTCCCCTGTTCACCTTTGTCAAGCAATGGGGCGGTGTGCTGTTTTTACTGATTTCCGGCATCAGCGTTACCTTAGGCTCTCATTGTATCCGCCGGGGTCTGCTGGTATTCGCCTGCGGACTTGTATGCACCGCCGTCACTGTGGGAATGTATCATTTCCAAATGGCCGGCAAAAGCATCATTATTTACTTTGGTGTGCTGCATTGTCTGGGCGTGTGTATGCTTCTGTGGCCGATTTTTCGCAAGCTGCCACATTGGGCGCTGGCACTTTTGGGACTTTGCCTGGCCATCATCGGTCTGTATTTATTAGGGCGTCCGGGACTTCCTTTCCCCTATTTGATGCCTCTTGGGCTGCCCTGGTCCGGCTTTTCTTCTTCGGATTATTTTCCGCTGCTCCCCTATTTTGGCTTTTTCCTCATTGGGTGTGCGTTGGGACGCAGCGTATATCGAAAGAAGCAAAGCCTTCTGCCCAAGGTCAACGCCAATTTCTTTCTCATTCGTTTTTTAACGCTGTGCGGCAAGCACTCTTTATGGATTTATTTGCTTCATCAACCCCTGCTCAGCGGTATTTTCTATTTGATTATGTGGCTGCAGCCCAAATAACGGAGGTCATCCTATGAAAAACTTTTTAAAAACCCATTATCTCCCCCTTGGTGTACTGGCATGCAGCGTGATCACTATGTTTTTGCGGATGCTTTTGTGGATTTCGGCCATTTCCAACGATGAAAGCAATCTGCTTCCTGCAGGCACCTGGCCGGATGTAGTAAGCTGGATTATGGTGGCAATTGTGATTGCTTTACTGGTCTTTTTCTGCTGGAAGCTGAAAAAGCTGCCCAAGTACCGTGATCATTTCAAACCCTCTAAGCTGGCAGCTGCCGGTATGCTTCTCGGTGCTGTGGGCATCCTGATTTCTTCCATTTCCGCTCTTGGCGGCAACGGAGACACCTTGACCACCATCAGTGCTGTTTTGGGCATCGTTTCTGCCGGCTCGTTGGGCTATCTGGCCTTTTGCCGGATGAAAGGCGCCCGCGTTTCCATTGCATTTCACGGCATTATCTGCCTGTACCTGATGCTGTACCTGATTTCCTGCTACCGAGTGTGGAGCTCCTGCGCTCAGCTGCAGGTCTATGCCTTTGAGCTGCTGGCTGTGGTATTTACAATGCTGGCCTGTTATCATCGTGCCGCCTTTGACACCGATCAGGGAAAACCCCGCTCCTACGCCTTTTTCTCCTGTGCTGCACTGTTTTTCTGCATTGCTGCATTGCCCGGCTGTAATAATGAAATGTTCCTTCTGGGCTGTGCCGCCTGGATGTTCACCACCCCCTGCGACCTGACCCCGGCTGCTGAAAATGAAAAAGCTTGACGCCTTGATGTTACCGGAATATGTCCGGCAATGTATGGATGCTCTGGAATCCCACGGCTTTGCCTGCTATGCAGTGGGCGGCTGCGTACGGGATATGCTTCTGGGGCTGACGCCGCAGGATTATGACCTGTGCACCAACGCATTGCCGGAGCAAATTCGCACTGTTTTTGCCGAAAAAAGACTGATTTTGAATGGCGAAAAGCACGGAACGGTGGGCGTGATAACCGATGGCGGTGTTGTGGAAATCACCACTTTTCGGTCAGAGGGCGATTATACAGACAGTCGCCATCCTGGCTGGGTGAAGTATCTGGATTCCATTGAGGCGGACCTTGCCCGGCGGGATTTCACCGTCAATGCAATGGCCTATTCGCCTAAGCGCGCCCTTGTTGATCCCTTTGGCGGACAGCAGGATTTGCAAAACGGCATTTTGCGGGCAGTCGGCAATCCTACCGCCCGGTTTACGGAGGATGCGCTGCGCATTGTCCGGGGTATGCGTTTTGCGGTGCGTTATCAGCTCACTCTTCAGGATGATACGATGGAAGCCATGTACGCCTGTGCGTCGCTGCTGGAGCATATTGCCAAGGAGCGGATTTTTGACGAGTTATGTAAACTTCTCCTGCGAACAACAGGAGAGGATTTGCTCCGTTTTTCCGCCATTCTCGCACAAATCATCCCGGGGCTTGCGCCCACAATAGGCTTTGCGCAGCACAGCTCCCACCATTTATATGATGTCTTCACCCACACCGCCTATGTTACCGGCGGTGTGGAGGAGGAGCTTTCTCTGCGCTGGGCTGCCCTGCTCCACGATTTGGGAAAGGTGCATACCTTTACGACGGACGAAAACGGCAATGGGCATTTTTACGGTCACGCCGCCGTCAGCGCCCAGCTGGCAGATGAGATTTTGCACCGTTTGAAAGCACCTACCGCTCTGCGGGAGGATGTGGTATTTCTCATTGCACAGCACATGACACCTGTGCTTCCTGAGCGAAAAAGAATGCGCAGGCAGCTGAGCAAATGGGGCGCAGAGCGTCTTCAGAAGCTGCTTATGCTGCAGAAGGCGGACTTTTCTGGCAAGGGCACAGTCAACGAGGATTTTCCCTTTGATGAAACCAATGCGCTGCTGCAGGCACTTCTAGAAGAAAACAGCTGCCTGAGCTTAAAGGATTTGGCCGTCAACGGCCACGATTTGATGGCGCTTGGCTTTTCCGGCGAGGCTGTAGGGCAATGTCTGAACTGGCTGCTGCAGCAGGTGGTGGAAGAAACCCTCGAAAATGAAAAGGCGGTTTTATTGACTGCTGTTAAAAATAAGAAGTAAGCTCGGTGGAGGACCGTATATGAAAAAGATAATTGCCTCTCTTTTGCTGCTGGCGCTGATCCTGACCGGCTGTGCCGCCCAATCCCCCAGGGAAGAAGTTGACTACCTGACTGTTCACTACATCGATGTGGGTCAGGCGGACTGTATTTTGCTGCTGGCCGGCGACACCGCAGTTTTAATTGACGGCGGCAATACGGATACCTCTGCCGAAGTGGTTTCTTATCTGCGCCGTTATGGCGTAAAAGACGTGGATTTGATGGTCAACACCCATCCTCACGGAGATCATATCGGCGGACTGCCCGCCGTTCTTTCCGGTTTCCCGGTGGAAACGGTCTGGACCTCTACCTTGAATTACGATTCTTATACCTTTGACCGCTTTATGAACCTGGCACGGGAGCAGGATGCCAAGATTGAGATTCCCACCCCCGGCACCGTCTATCAGGAGGATGGATTACTTTTGACAGTTCTTGGTCCTGTGGGAACGAACTACGAGGATTTGAACGACACCTCCCTGGTACTGATGGCGCAGTTTGGCGAAAAGAAGTTCCTGTTCACCGGAGATATGGAATCCGTTGCGGAAAACCATCTTCTCACCTCGCAGGTATCCTTGAAGGCCGATGTGCTGAAGGTCGGACATCACGGCAGTTACAGCTCCACCAGCGCACCGTTTTTGAAGGCGGTTGACCCGGATTACGCCGTCATCAGCTGCGGCAGGGACAATGAATACGGTCATCCTCACCCCGGGCCTATGAAAGAACTGAAAAACCAAAATGTGGAGGTCTTCCGCACCGACTTGATGGGCAGCGTAACGATTATGACGGATGGGAAAAAGCTTTCCTTCCTTCTGGAGTATCCTGCCGCAATGCCCAACGCTGCTTAAGGCTGAATTGCTATGAAAAATCACATTGTTCTGGGCATTTTGGCCCACGTGGATGCAGGCAAAACCACCCTGTCCGAAGCGCTGCTGTACCAAAGCGGAATGCGGCGCAGTCTGGGACGGGTGGACCACGGAGATGCCTATTTGGATACCCACGCGCTGGAACGCGCCAGAGGAATCACCATTTTCTCCAAGCAAGCCCTGTTTTCCACCCAAAATCGAAATATTACCCTGGTGGACACCCCCGGTCACGTGGATTTTTCCCCGGAGGCAGAGCGGACGCTGCCTATTCTGGACAGCGCCATTTTGGTCATCAGCGGTACGGACGGTATTCAGGCGCACACGCTGACCCTGTGGCAGCTGCTGCAGCGCTATGAAATTCCCACCGTCATTTTCATCAATAAAATGGACTTATCCGGCGCAGACCGGGCAAAGCTGCTTGCCCAGCTTCAGCGGGAATTTTCCTCCGGATGCGTGGAATTTGGTGAGAATCTGGACGAAGCTTATGAAGCCGCCGCTTTATGCGAAGAAGCGCTGCTGGAATCCTATTTGCAAACCGGAGCGGTTGCACAGCCCGATTTGCAGCGTTTGGTCAGCCAGCGGAAGCTGTTCCCCTGTGTTTTCGGCTCTGCGCTGCATCTGGAGGGCGTCGACCGTCTTCTGGAGATTTTGGATCTCTATTTGCCTCAGCCCCAATGGGGAGATGCCTTTGGCGCACAGGTTTACAAGATTTCCCGGGATGCACAAGGCAATCGCCTGACCTGGCTGAAGGTCACAGGAGGAAAGCTTCCCGTCCGTTCTCAGATATGTTATGTAAACCGCTCAGGGGACACTGTTGAGGAAAAAGCCATTCAGCTTCGCCTGTACTCCGCCGAGAAGTTCACCCCTGTGGATTGTCTTCTCCCAGGACAAGTTGCCGCCGTCACCGGTCTTACCGGCACCTATGCCGGGCAGGGTCTTGGTGCAACGCCTGACAGTCCTCTGCCCACCTTGGAGCCGGTTATGACATATCGGGTAAATCTCGTCGGCGGCGTTGACCCGGCCGTTGCCTTACCCCAATTACGGCAGTTGGAGGAAGAAGATCCCATGCTCCGTCTGGTATGGGAAGGCGGGAAAATTTACATCCAGATTATGGGTAAGGTGCAGCTGGAGGTTTTTCGCAGTCTTGTGAAGGAGCGCTTCAACCTGGAGGTCACCTTGGATGCCGGGCGGATTTTCTATAAGGAAACCATCGCCCAGGCTGTGGAAGGTGTTGGTCATTTTGAACCTTTGCGGCACTATGCAGAAGTGCATCTGCTGATGGAACCGCTGCCCCAGGGCGCAGGTCTGGAATTCTGTTCCACCTGTCCGACGGATTTTCTGGACAACACCTACCAAAAGCTGATTATGACCCATTTCAAGGAAAAGACTCATCGGGGTGTGCTCACCGGCGGACCGATTACGGATATGAAAATCACGCTGGTGTCCGGTCGCGCCTATATTGAGCATACTGTTGGCGGTGATTTCCGGCAAGCTACCTACCGCGCCATCCGTCAGGGCTTAATGAAGGCGCAATCCATCCTGCTTGAGCCTTGGTATCGCTTTGTTTTGACCGTGCCCACACCCCAAATCGGGCGTGCCATCACGGATATCCGGGCAATGAGCGGTGAAATGGAGCCGCCGGAAAATCTGGGTGACTATTCCGTTTTGCAGGGAATTGTGCCGGCTTCGGAATTGGAGGATTATCCGGTGCAGGTCGCCGCCTACACCCAAGGCTTAGGGCGTATGCAGCTTGCGTTGGATGGATACAAGCCCTGTCATAACACCGATGCTGTGGTGGAGGCGCTGGCCTATGACCCGGAAGCCGATCTGGAAAACACGCCGGACTCCGTATTCTGCGCCCACGGTGCAGGCTTTACTGTCAAGTGGCATCAGGTTGCGGAGTATATGCATCTGGAAAGCTGTATGAAGGCAAAGCAAGCGCCTCAAACAATCCCCCAGAATCTTCGTCCGGAGGATAAGGAGCTGGAGGCCATTATGCTCCGGGAATTTGGCCCGCAGAGCACAACCCTGTACCGCCCGACACCCCGTTCTGACAAGGAGGATTCGCGTCACATCAAGCCCCTGAAGCAGCAGTATCTGATTGTGGACGGCTACAATATTATCTTCGCCTGGGATGAGCTTGCTCAAATTGCCAAAGAAGATTTAGAAAATGCCCGGCGGCGGCTGTGCGACATACTAAGCGACTTTTCCGGTTTCCGGAAATGGAAAATCGTTGTGGTTTTTGACGGCTATAAGGTCAAGGGAAATCTGGGCGAAAAGCTGCAGCATCACAACATTCAGGTGGTCTACACCAAGGAAAACGAAACCGGGGACAGCTATATTGAAAGTCTGGTGGCACAAATCGGCTCCAACTACAATCTGCGGGTCGCCACCTCTGATTCTCTGGTTCAGCTGGGGGCTTTGCGCTCCGGTGTGCTGCGGATGAGTGCCCGGGAATTAAAGTGGGAGATTGATCAGGCAAAAAAGGAAATGACACAGCACTATTAAATGACAAAATCCGCACCTGCTTTCACAGGTGCGGATTTTATTGTTGGTTAAAAGGATGCTTTATCCTGCGTGATACATCTGGCTGTACAGGATGTATCTGTAATTGTAGGGATACAGCCGCTGCACATCTTCATCCAGCTTCTGCGGCTCACCGCCGTTCCACTGGTACAGGTCACCACCGGAATTCTCGCTGTAATCGGTCAGGTACAAAAACCGACCATCTGCCGTAAGATCGATATTGTCTGTATTCATTTCCTCGGCGATTTTAGTCTTCTCCCCGTTTTCATAAACATTCAGGGTTGCATTGTCGCCATCTCTTTCGGTAATGAAGAAAATTCTGCTCCAGTCCAGCTGCATCGCAGCGGTATGACCAAAAACCTCGTCGGCAATTTTCTTGCTGCCGCCATTTTCCCAGATTTTCAGCGTGCCTCCGGATTTTTCGCTGTAGTCCGTTGAATAGAGAATCTTGTTCCAATCTCTGGATACCGTAATGCGATAGCGGCTAACATCATCATCCACCTTCTGGGACTCCCCATTGCTGTACAAATACAAGGTGCCGCTTTCCTTTTCACTGTTATAATCCGTTATATACAGCAGCTTGTCGGCATCTTCATTGTAAGAATCGATGGTGTACACATCATTGGCAATTTTCTTTCCGTTGATATACAAATCGCCGATTCCGTCTTTGTAATTCTTGTAATAGCAGTACCGGTCATTTCCCAGGAAGTAACCACTGTAGGACGAAACATCGCTGGCGTACTTTTCCGCCTTTTCCACAACGCCGTTATTGATGGCAATGCGGTACAGGTCGCCCACGGATTCATTCACATCCGTCATAAAGAAAATCTGCGTGCCGTTATCGTTCAAATCAAAGCTTGTTGCCTCGTCGTTATCGATGGCACTGACAGCACTTCTGCTGGCCACATAGTAGCTTTTTGCTGTATTCAGCGCCTCCTTTACCATATCTTCCACCTGATAGGCGTAGCTTACCTCGGAGAGCTTAATCTTCTCAATATTTGCCTTCTGGCGTGCCTGGTATACAACCACCGGAGCCTCATATGCAAACTGATAAGAGCTGCTGTAGTAAGAGTCATATACAAAGCCTTCTGTCAGCTTCACTGCTTCCTTGCCGTCAAAGAAGAAGAGGGTATACTGGCTCTGCTCTATGGTTTGATTCTTCAGAGAATTCCGCAGGGAATCCCGGTCTTGCTTCTCCCAGTAGGCGGTATAAGCCTGCTGATAAACCGCATATTCCTGCTGATAGACTTCATAGGCCGCATAGTACTCATCCCAGGTGTCATACATCCAGGAATAGGGTGTGGAGGGTTGTTGCGGATAGTCTGTTATTAAGGCATCCTCGGCAGCCTTGTCGTCAAGAACATAATCCATCAGAGGCACGGTTTCCGTCTCGGCTTCAACATAATAAAGCTCGCCGGATTCGTAAATCTTGAGAACCTCCTTGACGCCGGAGGCAATCTTTACCTTCTCCTGACCTTCTGCCTGCTTGTAGAGCACATCTTCCTTCATATAGTACAGAACGGTCATATCCTCGTTGAGTCTGTACCAGGAGGATGCGCCACTGGCAATCTTTATTGCTTCCTGGCCCAGGTACTTCAGATAATAGGTATAGGTGCTGTCCGTCTTATCCTGAACGCGGTAGCCCAGCTTATTTCCATCGTCAGACACGCTGAAATCATACTCGCTAACTTCAGAATCGATTTTCTCTTTCTCATCCTTGTCCACAAAGTACTGGTACAGACCGCCGTCTTTCTTGACATAGGTAACCACCGTACCGGCTTCATTAACACGGAAATTGACAATCTCAGAGTCTACCTTTACTGCCTCGGCTTCCGGGTTTTTCGTGGAGCGATGGTACAAATTGATGCCGTCATCGCCGGCCTCATATTTATCCGGGAAGAAAATGCGGCTTCCATCCTTACTGAAAGCGATTCCATTGCCAATTGCTGTCACTGCGGTATCGCTATTATTTGCCAAGCTGTCCGTTACCTGCCAGGGCTCACCACCGGTTTCCAGGTTTAAGAAGTACAGCTGGTCATCCTTGATATAAATTGCTGCGCTTTGCTGTGTTGCCGCGCCACCCTTAAACAGCAGCAAAACCACCACAACTATCGTCAATACAGCAAGACCAATGCCCCCAAAGAGCAGAATCTTCGGGAACTTCTTCTTTTGGGCAGGCTTCTCTTCCACCGGAGCTGCTGTTACAGGCTGCGCCACCGGTTCAACAGGCTGTACTGCGGGTTCAACCGGCTTCGTCACCAGCGCTGCACCGCAGCCCTGACAAAAAGACGCTCCAACCACAGCCGGCCGACCGCAAACAGGGCAGAATGTGGTCTGAGGAATAGGTGTTCCGCAGCTGTCGCAGAACTTGGTTCCCTCTGCCAGCTGTTTATTACAATTCGGACAAGTAGGCATTTTTCTTTCCTCCTTAACGTTTCACCGGGAATTTCGACAAAATCCCGGTGCTTTTTTCATTATATTCCTTTTGTCATATTTTGTCAATTATGCAGCCCAAGCAAAAAGGTCTGCCGACATTCAGCAGACCCTCTCGTTATACCGTTTCTTTTGTTTTGCGCACCTTTTTCAGCTTATAAAGCTCTTCTGTAGCCATCCGGGTTTTTGCCACCGGTGTTTTACCGGAGGGGAAGCAATAATAAAGCGCTTCCTGATTGCCGATGCATATAACATCCGCAATTTCATACCAGTAGTAATCCGCATACAACCCGTAACAGGCCAGCGCACCCTGCCGATATTCCAATTTCCCGTCACAGCCGGTCAGATGAAAGCCATCCGTCGTATGGGAAAGATGCCCCTTTCCCACCATATAAATGGCCTTGAAATCCACCAGCATACCGATGTCCACATCGGTTTCAAGCTGATAAGTGCCTTCCTCCAGCTCCCGGCGTACTTCTGCCCGTTCCCAGGCATACCAGTCCGGAATATGAGAAAACTCCGTCTCTCCTTCCAGCGCCTTCAGCTGACCCAGGGTATCCATCTCCCAAACCTTGTGGCAATGGTTACACTTCAGCGAAATGCCCTTGCCCTCCATCTGTCCCTCTGTGCCGCAATGGGGACATTTGTAGAGAATACGCTCCAGTCCGTCTGCCCGGAATTTTTCTGTAACTTCAATGGCGTTATCCCGCTGCCAGGCAAAGTTGTCAAAGGTAAATGCCTCATCCAGCAGCTCATCCAGCTGCCGCACGGTCATTGTCTTGATTTCCTCTGCGGTAGCCAAACAGCTTACTGTGGCGTAGGTGCGTACCTTGCGCTTTTGCAGACAGTTGTACAAAGGATCCCGGGTAAATGCGCCCTGAGTAATGACTGTCACCACCGGCACGCCCAGCTTTTTCAGTAAAACCCCCATTTTCCGCGGCAACGGCGTTGCCGTTCCGTCAAAGGAATAGCTTGCCTCCGGGTACATCAGTACGCTGGTCTTTTTCTCCTTGAGCATATACTCCATATCCCGAATCAGCGCAACATCGCTGACAAATTTCTGAGTGGGAATACAGCCCAGAAAGCGCATCAGCCATTCCTTGCCCACGAAGCCGTCGCTGGTACAGACAATGCCGTAGGGCTTCGGGTAAAAAATCCTTGACGCCATCATCAAATCAATAAAGCTGGAGTGATTCATCAAAATCAGGCAGGGCTGACCCTTGACCTTTTCCATCCCGTGGGTGGTAAACTTAAAATGGGTGCTCCACAAATCAGGAATTGCCGCAATGCGAATGACGCTTTGCAGCAAAAAATTGGGATGCAGCGGCTTGCGATGCTTCCCTTTCGGCAGCGCCATAACTGCATCATAATCTTTTTTTCGGGTGCGAATCTTCATAACAATCACATCCTGATCCGTTGTTTGTTTTGCTTATTTTATCACGAAACCGCCTCTTTTTCAATATGTGAATAAACTCTGAACAAAAAATGTCTTCCTTTTTAGGACAATGTCGTATATAATGGGCATATATGTCAAAGGAGGAAATGCTATGCATCATAAATTTGCGGCAGTCATTCAGAAAATTCTTCATGTTCTGGAGGCAATTATCGCTGTACTTACTTTGATTGTGCTGGTGGGGATGATTGGTCTGGAGATTTACCGGATGTTTACATCGCCGGGCTATTTTACTTCCCTTGACAACTATTTGCACAATATCCTCACCATCGTGGTGGGTCTGGAATTTGTGCGGATGCTAATTGATTTGACTCCGGCAAACACGCTGGAGGTGCTGATTGTGGCCATTTCCCGCCACGTCATCCTGAATCACAACAACCCCTTGAGCAATGTCGCCTGCGTGCTGTGTATCGCAGCCTTGTTTGCCACCCGCCGTTTCCTGATTCCGAAAAAGGAAATGAAGGTGGAGCTTTCCGAGGTGGAATAAAAGTCAATCGCCCCGCTTGTATCCAATACAAGCGGGGCTTTTCGTTATTCTTTCTTCATTGTCAAGCCAACTGCTTCTGCTGCCCGGCACAGGGATTCCCATGTGGACGGAATGATTGTAACCATATCTCCAGCCTCTGCCTTGCGTTTCTGCTCCAGTTCGCCGGGATAGTAAATTTCCTCCACACCCTCTGCCCGTTTGGCAGATTTGAACTGCTCAATCATCGTTTCCACGGACTTGGTAAATGCTTCCACCGGCATCATTTTCTCTATATCCATCGCGATAATGAGGTGGCCAGTATTGCCGCATTTACCCGGCGTTTCATTCCAGGAGTTAATATCGTGGGTCAATGCCGCGCCGGAAAGAATGCCGGCCATACACTCCACCATCACAGAAAGGCCGTAGCCCTTATGCGCACCAAAAGGCAGCAGCACACCGCCGCTGAGGTATTCCTCCGGCTCGACGCTGGGTCTGCCATTCTTATCCAGAATGCAGCCGGGGGGCAGCTGCTTACCAGTGGCCTTTGCCAGCTGAACTTTTCCGTCTGCCACAGCGCTCATCGCCACATCCATCATCAGTGTTCCGTATTTGCCTGCCGGCACAGCGTATGCAAAGGGATTGTTGCCGATGGTTGCCTCACAGCTGCCTGTTACCGCCATAATGGGATTGCCGGTGCTCATTACCATGCCAATCATTCCCTGCCGGGCGATTTCATCTGCATAGACGCCTTCCGCACCGTTGTGATGGCTCTGCCGCACATTTACCACACCAATTCCTTTCTCCTTTGCTAACCGGATAGCAAGCGCCGTTGCCTTACAGCTTGCCGGGATTCCCAATCCTCCGTTGGCACTGGCGCGAGCCCAACTGCCGGATTGCTGTTCAATTACCAACTCTGCATGGGCCGAAATGCCCCCGGATTGCAAACATCGCACATAGCGCTCCACCCGCAAAACACCGTGGGAATTGACGCCCCACTGATCTGCGCAAATCAATACACGCGCTATAGCTTCTGCATCCTCACAGGTAACCCCCAGTCGCTCAAAAACAGCAACTACCTGAGATGTCAAAAGCTGGCGATGGATCACAATATTTTCATTGCTCATATTCTTCCTCCTTGTTTGGTGGTTCTATATGTATCATATACTTGCTGCTCCTTAAAAACAAGTAGGATTGTTGAACAATATTACAATGCAAATTTTGTTGTTTTTGCCGTCTTTTTCACAATTTTCTCTTGTCAGCACCCCGGTATAGTGATATGATGGAAGTACATTCCACCAGGAGGACTCCCTATGCAGCTTAAAACCGTTTCTACCGTGGATGCCGTCTGCAAGGCTTTGGAAAATGATATTTTCCAGCTCCACTTCCCCGCAGGCTCCAAGATTACAGAAAACGACCTTGTCTCCCGCTATGGCGTGAGCCGAAACACCCTGCGTGAGGCCATCGCCTATCTTTTGTCCAGCGGTCTTTTGGTCAAGGTAGCCAATAAAGGTGTATACGTAAAAGAAATTACACAAGACGATATTCAGGAACTTTTTCATTTACGGGAGCTGTTGGAAACGGAAGCCCTGCGCACCGTTTACGCCTGCGGCTTTATCCCCATTGACCTGATGCACCAGGTGGAGGTGTTGGAGGGAATTGACGCAGAAAAGGACTGGTACGCCTATGTTCGGGCAGATTGCGATTTCCACGCAGCTCTGGTAACTGCCGCCGGAAGTGACCGCTTGTCCCGCTTGTACGAAACCATTGCCACTGAGGTAAAGCTTTGCATTTATCAGTCCCACAGCTTTATCCCCTTGCGCAGCGAGTATACCCATCACCATCGGCAAATTCTGGAAGCATTGGAAAACGGTAATCTGGATGAGGCCATTCAGATTCTTTCCGTTCACATCGATCACGCCATTCAAAGCTATGCCGAGGGTTTTCAAAAGCACTCTGCAGAATGAGCCGCAAAAAGCGGAGTTCGCGTTCAGCGAACTCCGCTTCTTTTATTCTCCGTCAATGACATGTGCGCCCTGGAACTCAATGTGCAGGGGAATCATCTGCCAGTTTGCCTTGGTGATGGCATCCAGCTTCTTGGCCAGCTTTTCCTCCAGACCGGGATTGCGGGTAATACACAGCAGGGTAGGACCTGCGCCGCTGACGCAGAAGGCTGCACCGGTGGTGCGAATCAAACCCTCAATCTGGTCGTAATCCGTAATCATTTTCTTCCGATGGGGCTGATGAATACGATCCTGCATTGCAGTACGCAGAAGCTTTTCGTCACCCAATTCCAATGCCTTCAGCACCAATGCGCCGTGGGCGATGTTGTATACCGCATCTGCACGGTCATACTCTGTGGGCAATACGCTACGGGCCAGAGGTGTCGGCAGGTCGAAATCCGGCACAAGCGCCAGGAATTCCCAATCCGGATGGAGGGGGAAGTTCACCGTCACCGGCAAGCCATTGTCCACCATAGAGGCCGTCAGACCGCCGAAAAAGGCCGGTGCCAGGTTATCCGGGTGTCCTTCCATTGCGTTGGTGATGTTGAGCAGACCCTGAGTGGACAGCTTGTTGCCACGCAGGACATTGGCTCCCATTGCACCCGCCACCAGCAACGCCGCCGAAGAGCCTAAGCCGCGGCAAATGGGAATCTGCGCATCAATGTGAATTTTTACACCCCGGATTTCCTCGCTGAGAGATTCCAAAACAGCGCAGTAAGAGGTGTATGCCATATTGTCAGGACCGGCGTAAGCCTCGTCGCAGCCGGTGATTTCCAGGCCGGATTCCATTTCCTCGAAGGTTACGTCCGTATAAAGACTCAGTGCACAGCCGAAGGCATCAAAGCCGGGACCCAGATTGGCAGTGGTGGCCGGCACGCGAATGGTTACTTTTTTCATTGTCTTTCTCCTCTCACAGCGCAAGAACAAAGTCCAGCATCTTTTCCTTGTCAATTACAGCGGTATGGCGCTCCGGCTTTTCACGCAGAGCCGCCAGATTCTTAGGGATTTTTACACCGGTTACGGCGGCTAACTTGTCCAGCTGGTCAAATTCATCGCCATTTACGGTCTCTCCAATGGCGTTCAAAACGGCAGCCGGGAATTTATAGGGAGATGCGGTGGACAATACCACCATCGGGCGCATATCCCCTGTTCGGTTTACATAATCTTGTGCCACTGCCCAGCCGGATGCGGTATGGGTGTCGCAAAGATAGCCATTTTCCCGCCACACCTTGGCGATGGTCTCAGCACCCTTTGCATCATCACACCAGCCGGCCCAGAACTGCTCCTGAATCTCCGTCAGCAGCTGCTGCGGCACTTGGTAATATCCCTGGGTGTTCAATTCGTTCATCAATCGTGCCACCAAGGCTGTATCGCCGCTCATTAAATACAGCAGCCGTTCCAGATTGGAGGACACCAGAATATCCATCGACGGTGAATCCGTCTTGTGAAGCACCCGGCGGCGGTCATAAGTACCGGTGCGAATAAAGTCAGTCAGCACATTGTTGGCATTGGAGGCGCAAATGAGCTTTCCGACAGGAAGCCCCAGCTTTTTTGCAAGATAGCCTGCCAGAATGTCGCCGAAATTGCCTGTGGGAACAGAGAAGTTGACCTCCTCCCCCATTTGAATTCTTCCGGCATCCAGTAGATCCCGGTAAGCTTTGAAATAGTAAGTAATCTGCGGAACAAGGCGACCGATATTGATAGAATTTGCCGAGGACAGGTTCACCGGCAAATCCTTTTCCCGGCAAGCGGCAAAAATCTCTTTCACGCCGGTCTGGGCGTCATCAAAATTTCCCCGAACGGCGCAAACGGTTACATTTTCACCCTCCTGAGACACCATTTGCCGACGCTGGACATCGGAGACGCCTCCATGAGGATAAAATACGCAAATGCGGATGCCGTCCACATCCTTAAAGCCCTCCAAAGCGGCCTTGCCGGTATCGCCGGAGGTGGCGGTGAGGATGAGGATATCCTTTTTCTCGTTCTTGGCTGCCTTGGCGGCCGTCAGCAGCTGGGGCAGCATAGATAGGGCCACATCCTTAAAGGCAGAAGTGGGTCCCCGGAACAGCTCCAGAACGTGAAAACCTCCTACAGAAACCGTAGGTGTCAAATCCTCTGTTTCAAACTTTCCCACATAAGCCTTTTCCACCAAAGTCTGCATATCAGGGATGTCCGGCAGGAAGGCCGAGAGAATCATTTGGGCCATATCTAAGGTATTTTTTTGAATACAGCTGCGCCACGAAAATGCCGGCAAAGCACAGGGCAGATACAGTCCGCCATCCGGTGCAAGTCCTGTCAAAACCGCCTGTGCGCTGTCAACTTCCGGGGATTGCCCCCTGGTAGAATGATATTGCATAATTTTTCCTCGCATTTTTTGTACTTTTTTCACGAAACTACTTGGCAATTTGTTGCAACTATGATATACTACTATTCGTTAAAAAGCAAGTGTTTTTCGCAGGAGGATGCTTATGAGAATAGGTTTATTGGGCTTTGGAACCGTGGGCAAGGGTGTTTATGAACTGACTTCCGCACGGAAAGATATGCAGGTCGTCACCGTCCTTTGCCGCCGTGACCTGACATTGCCGGATGCCACTGTCACCCATAGCTTTGACGACATCCTGAACGACGATACCATTGACACCGTGGTGGAAGCCATCGGCGGTCTGCACCCTGCCTTTGAATATGTCCACGCCGCGATTCTTGCAGGAAAGAACATCGTCACAGCCAATAAGGCTCTGGTGGCAACCTATTATGACGACTTGCTTCCCCTGGCAGAGAAAATGGGCGTGATGTTCCGCTGCACCGCATCCGTAGGCGGCGGCATCGGCTGGCTGTCCGAGCTGGAGCGGGTACGCCGCATCGAAACCGTTACCCGTGTGGGCGGCATTATGAACGGCACCTGTAATTACATTTTGGATTCTATGACCCGTCTGGGTCTTACTTATCAAGAAGCGCTGACCCAAGCCCAGGAGCTGGGCTATGCAGAAGCAGACCCCACCACCGATGTGGATGGCATCGACACCTGGCATAAGCTGATTGTGTCGGCAAATATCGCTTTCGGTGTCAGTCTGGACATCAGCCGGATTCCCGCCGCCGGCATTCGCAACATCAAGGCGGAGGATGTGGAGAATTTCAAAGACCACGGCTATGTCTGCAAGCTGGTTTCCACCGGTATCCATCAGGGCGGTCGCTTTTCCGCCTATGTCCAGCCCACGCTGTTTGGCAGCAGTGAGCCGGAGTACATCGTTCCCACAAATTACAACTTGATTACCCTGGTAGGTAACACTTCCGGCCGCCAAAGCTTTTTCGGTCAGGGTGCCGGTCGCTATCCCACAGCATATAATGTGGTGCAGGACTGCGCGGATTTGCTTCGCGGCCAAGGCTTCTACTGTCCTTATGGTGCCAAGGTGCCCGTGGATAATTCCAGCCCGCTGTGCTACTATGTCCGTGGCGGCAGCTGGCCGGAGGATAAGATTGCTGATCGCTGGGGCAATGCCATTGTGTCCGCTCCCGTCAGCGTTGAATTTGCCCATCACTGGCTTCTGGAGAATCCGGATGCCTTCATTGCCGCCCTTCCTACCGGGCGCTGAACACTTTCAGAAAGAAGGAATTGACGATGTTGAAAGTTGCAAAATTTGGCGGTTCTTCCATGGCAGATGCCGGTCAGTACAAAAAAGTACGGGATATTCTGCTCAGCGATCCCAGCCGCCGTGTTGTGATCGTCTCTGCCGCCGGCAAGCGGGATAAGAACGACCATAAAATCACCGATCTGCTGTATCTGTGCCACGCTCACGTCCAATATGGCGTAGATTGTACCGGCATCTATGAGATGATCACCTCCCGGTACCTTTCCATCCGGGACGAACTGAACATTCAGCTGGATTTGGAATCGGAATTTGCCGCTCTGAAGCAGCGGCTGGATGCCAAAGCTGTCACCCAGGATGAATTGGCCAGCCGGGGCGAATATTTCTCTGCCAAGCTGATGGCTGCCTATCTCGGCTTCCAGTTTATCGATGCCGTGGAGTGGGTGAAATTTAACCTTGACGGCTCCGTGGATCAGAAAACCAGCTATGAGCTTCTGCGCAATCTGATCCTGAAGGGCCAGGGTGCTGTCATTCCCGGTTTCTACGGTTTGATGCCCGACGGTCACATCCGCACCTTTACCCGGGGCGGCAGTGACATTACCGGTGCTTTGGCAGCTGCCGCACTGAACGCGGATGTATATGAAAACTGGACCGATGTTTCCGGTATTCTGATGGCCGATCCCCGGATTGTGGATGATCCCCAGGCCATTCCCGAGGTTACTTATGACGAATTGCGGGAGCTGAGCTATTCCGGCGCACAGGTGCTTCACGAAGGCACTATCTTCCCTGTTCGTGAAAAGAACATCCCCCTGAACATCCGTAACACCAACGCCCCGGAAGATAAGGGTACTATGATTCAGGAGCGGTTTGATACCCCCGCCGATCCCAACCGCTTTATTACCGGCATTACCGGAAAAAAGGACTTTACCATTTTGTCCCTGAGCAAGCGGGGAATGGGCAATCAGGTTGGCGTACTGCGCAAGGTGCTCTCCGTCCTGGAGCGGCACAATATCAGCGTGGACTATGTGCCCAACGGCATTGACAATGTCTCCGTCGTGATGACCACCGAATCCGTTGTCCCCTACCTGTACGCCATCTTGGCTGAAATTCAGAAGGAAGTGGAGCCGGACAGTCTGGATGTCCACGACCAAATCGCTGTGGTTGCCGCTGTTGGCCGGCACATGGCCTTCCGGCCCGGTATTTCCGGCCGTCTGTTCGCCGCCTTGGGCGAAGCCGGCATCAACATTCGTATGATTAATCAGGGTCCTGACGAGCTCAACATCATTTTCGGTGTGGATAACCGGGACTTCAAGGCCGCCATCCGCGTGCTGTATAATAGTTTTGTAAAATAAGGAGGGTTTCTATGAAAACCTATACTGTTGCTATCCTTGGTGCCACCGGTGCGGTGGGTCAGGAAATGATCAAAGTGCTGCAGGAACGGAATTTCCCCGTTAAAAAGCTGATTCCTCTGGCCAGCCGCCGCAGTGCCGGCAAAACCATTTTGTTTCACGGTGAAGAAGTGACCATTGCAGAAGCCTGCGACACTGCCTTTGAGGGTGTGGACATTGTTCTTGGCGCCGCTGAGAATGACATTGCCAAAAAGTTCGCTCCGGCCATTCGTGCCGCCGGCGCTGTATTTGTAGATAATTCCTCCGCCTTCCGGATGGACCCGGAGGTTCCTCTGGTGGTGCCGGAGGTCAATCCTCAGGATGTGACCTGGCACAAGGGCATTATCTCCAATCCCAACTGCTCCACCATCATCACTTTGACGGCAGTCAACGCCCTCAACACCATCGCCCCCATCCGCAGAATGATTGCCTCTACTTATCAGGCTGTCTCCGGTGCCGGTGCAGAAGGTCCTGTGGAGCTTCAAAATCAGGTGGAAGCGCTGTATCTGGGAAAGCCCTGCGAAACCAAGGTGTTCTCTCACCAGATCGCCTACAATCTGATCCCCCAAATCGGCGGCAACGCCTTTGAAGGCTACACCAGCGAGGAAATGAAGCTTCAAAACGAGGGCAGAAAGATTATGCACCTGCCGGAACTGAAGGTTTCCTGCACCTGTGTCCGCGTTCCCGTTATGCGCAGTCACTCCATCTCCGTTGCCTGCCAGTTTGATGTGCCGGTTACTGTGGAGCAAGCGCGGGAGCTGATTGCGAAAGCACCGGGCTGTAAGCTGGTAGACGATTTGGACAACAAGCAATATCCCATGCCGCTGGAAACCTCTGACCAGGATTTGGTCTTTGTGGGTCGAATTCGTCAGGATTTGACATACGACAACGGCATTTGCCTGTGGTGCTGCGGCGACCAGGTCCGTAAGGGCGCAGCCACCAACGCAGTACAGATCGCAGAGCTGCTGATCCAGAAATGAAAGAAAAAATATACACCATCCCTGTCAACGAGGGATTTGAGGCGGTAGATGAATGTCCCTTCTGCGCCATGGAGCGTCAGGAGGAACAGCGCGCCATCCGTTACTATGCCGGCCCGGGTGCCAGTTATATGGAGCCGGATGTTCGGGCATCCACGGATCGGGCAGGCTTCTGCGGCTGCCACATGAAAAAGCTGTATGACTACGGCAATGCTCTGGGCGCTGCGCTGATGCTGCAAACCTACTATGCAGGTCTCCTGGAGGAGCTGCAAGCAGAACTTTCCGATTACGAAATCCCCGCCAAAAAGGGTCTGTTTAGCAGAAAAAAGGAGTCTTCTGCGGAGGATTCCTATGTAAATCGACTGCGCAGCCGGGTTTCGTCCTGTGCGATATGCGAAAAAGTCGACTACAATATGGATCGCTATTTCGAGACCTTTTATTATCTGTTGAAAGAGCCGGAATTTCGTCAGAAGGTGGAAGCTTCCAAAGGCTTCTGTCTGCGGCACTTTACCAAGCTTTTGGAAATCGCCCCGGAGCATCTGCCGGAAAAGCAGCAGCCCTGGTTCCAGAAAACCGTTCCTCCGCTGATGCTGGAAAACATCGCGCGGGTGAAGAAGGATTTGGACGGTTTGGTGGAAAAATACGATTACCGCAACGCTTCCAGGCCCTGGGGCAATTCCAAGGATGCCCTGCCCCGGGCTATGCAAAAGCTGCAGGGTATTTACCCTGCCGACGGTCCGTATAAGAATGAATAAGCAAATTCCCCGGCTCTCTGCCGGGGAATTTTTCTGCCATCTCTCCACCCACCACGTCATTGCGAGGAGGGCGAATGCCCGACGTGGCAATCTCCTGTCGCCATCTACCGACACATTTCGCAGTAACAAACTGCGCACCAGGAGATTCCCACGGTCGCTGCGCTCCCTCGGAATGACATAAAAAGTCGTGTCATTGCAAAAAAGCGCTGATGTTTCCATCGGCGCTTTTACATCATTTACAGCAGGCTTAGACGCCCAGCAGCATATTGGCAAACAGGAAATAAACCAGCAGACTCAAAGCGTCCACAATGGTGGAAATAAACGGACTTGCCATCACCGCCGGATCCAATCCCAGCGCCTTCGCTGCCAGCGGCAGGATACAGCCCACAAATTTTGCGCAAACCACCGTCACCGCCAGCGTCAGGCACACCACGCCATTGACCAGGAAGGTAATGTCGCTGTTGCCCATCAGCAGGTTATCCACCAGCCATATTTTCAAAAAGCACACCAAACCCAGTGCAATACCGCAAAGGACGGCTGTGCGCAGCTCCTTCCAGATTACCGCACCCAAATCAGAGAATTTCAGTTCTCCCAGACTCAGGGCGCGAATCACCGTAACGCTGGACTGTGCGCCGGAGTTGCCGCCCGTGCCCATCAGCATGGGAATGAAGGCCGTCAACACCACCTGCGCCGCTAACGCACCCTCAAAGGCAGTGATAATCATTCCCGTAAAGGTCGCCGACACCATCAGGAGCATCAGCCAGGGGATTCTGTTTTTAAACAGCTCAAACACAGAGCTCTTCATATAGGTCTTTTCGGACGGAAGCATACCGCCCATCAATTCCATATCCTCCGTGGTCTCGTCCACCATAACGTCCATAACGTCATCAAAGGTAACGATGCCAACAAGGCGGCCTTCTCCATCCACCACCGGCATTGCCAGGAAATTGTACCGATTGAACATCTGTACCACTTCCTCCTGGTCGGTATGGGTGTTGACGGAGATGAAATTGGTTAACATAATATCGGACACCCGAATCTCATCATCCTGCACCAACAGCAAATCCTTCACCGTGGTCAGACCAATCAGTTTTCTTCCCTTGGTCACATAGCAGGTATAAATGGTTTCCTTGTCCACACCTTGACGGCGAATCCGCAGAATTGCCTCCTCCACCGTCATCTCCGGACGAAGCGCCACATATTCCGTGGTCATCAGCGAGCCGGCAGAATTGTCCGGATACCGCAAAATCTGGTTGATGGATTTGCGCATTTCCGGGTCGGCCTGCTTCAGAATCCGCTTGACCACATTGGCCGGCATCTCCTCTACCAGGTCGGCCGCATCGTCCACATACAGCTCGTCCACGATTTCCTTCAGCTCGTTGTCAGAAAAGCCGCGAATCAGCAGCTCCTGCGCCTCAGGATCCATTTCCACAAAGCTTTCTGCCGCCAATTCCTTGGGCAGCAGGCGAAATACCAGAGGAATACGGGACTCCTCCAGTCCTTCGAACAGCCCAGCCACATCGATGGGATTCATGGTAGAAAGCATCTCCCGCAATGCGTGGTATTTTTTCTCCTCCAGCATTTTCAGCAGGGCTTGTTCCATAATTTCAAAACGTTCTGTCATATTCCTTCCTCCTGTTTTTAAGATTTGGAAGGCAATATGCGCAAGCGATTACTTCCGGAGGCTACGCCATAACGCCTCCAGCGGACTTCGCTCAGGTATATTGCCACTACTGCCGGCGTCCATTGCGTTCCCTCCTTTAATATCAGATATTGACATTTTATTCCCATTGCTTCAAATTGTCAACCTTGACGATTGCGTTTTCCTATAATAAAATAATGTTATCATCATTTGGGAGGTTCTTATGATACGAATTGCAACCATTGCAGATATTCCCGAAATGCTGGAAATCTATGCCCCTTTCGTGGAAACGACTGCTTATTCCTTTGAATATACTGTTCCTACCTTAGAGCAGTTTACCTCCCGCTTTGAAAAATACACCCGGCAATGCCCGTGGCTGGTATGGGAGGAAAACGGTCGGGTGCTGGGCTATGCCTACGGAAGTCTTCCCTTTGAGCGGGCGGCCTATTCCTGGTGTGCCGAGGTTTCCATTTACCTTGCCCCGGAAATCCACGGTCGGGGTATCGGCAGAAAGCTATACGCCGTTCTGGAGGAAATTCTGTGGCAGCAGGGCTATCGGGTGATTTACTCGCTGATTACCAGCGAAAACACCGGCTCTCTCGCCTTTCACGAAAAGGTTGGATATCAATATTGCGCCACGCTGCACGGCTGCGGCATAAAATTTGGTCGCGAGCTGGGTGTGGTTTGGATGGAGAAGCGGTCAAAAGAGGATGCACTCCCCTCCAAATTCCCCCTGTCCTGGCGTGCTGTTGTCGATACCGCCAGAAAATGGTCGGATATTTTAGACAAATTGTCTCTTTCCTAAATCCTAAAAATGTGGTATGTTAATGATAGGAGTTTGTTGGCATTTTTGCCTCCGATAATATAAGAAGGAGCTGAGAAACTATGTACTTTCAGAAAAAGCGCTGTATCGCCATGCTTTTGGCCGGCGGCCAGGGTAGCCGTTTGAAAGTTTTGACAGAAAAAACCGCCAAGCCGGCTGTCCCCTTCGGCGGCAAATATCGTATCATCGATTTTCCCCTGAGTAACTGCGTCAATTCCGGCATTGACACGGTGGGTATTCTCACCCAGTATCAGCCTTTGGAGCTGAATGAGTACATCGGCAACGGTCAGCCCTGGGGATTAAACAAAACCCACAGCTGCGCGCAGGTGCTGCCGCCCTATGAGCGGCATGACAAAAAAAGCGGCTGGTACAAAGGAACAGCCAATGCCATTTATCAGAATATTGACTTTATTGACCGCTACAATCCGGATTATGTGGTCATCCTTTCCGGTGACCATATTTACAAGATGGATTACGCCGCAATGGTGGCCTATCACGAGGCAAACAAGGCCTCCTGTACCATCGCTGTGCGTACTGTTCCCCTGAAGGAAGCTTCCCGGTTCGGTATTCTGAATACCAATCCTGACAATTCCATTTACGAATTTGAGGAAAAGCCCAAGAATCCCAAGTCTACCAATGCCTCTATGGGCATCTATGTGTTCAACTGGGAGGTTCTGCGCAATGCATTGATTGCTGACGAGGATGACGAGACCTCCTCCAACGACTTTGGCAAAAACATCATTCCCACTCTGCTGGCTCAGGGTCATAAAATGCTGGCCTACAATTTTGACGGCTACTGGAAGGATGTGGGTACCATCGATTCCCTGTGGGAAGCCAATATGGATTTGCTGGGGCAGAAGCCTGCCTTTGACATCCGCAGCGATGAGCGTACGAAGATTTCCGCCCGGAACAATGCCCTGCCCTCCTCCTATGTGGACGGCAATGCCAAAACGGTTAACTGCTTTATCGCAGAGGGCTCTGAAATTTTCGGAACTGTTACCCACAGCATTATTTCCATTGGCTGTACCGTGGGTGCCGGTGCTGTGGTGGAGGATTCTGTGGTTATGCCCGGTGTCACCATTGAACCCGGCGCCATTGTGCGCCACGCCATCATCGGCGAAAACAGCCGAATTGGCGCGAATGCGGTTGTGGGCGGTGCTTTTGGCCCCAAGGATAAGAAGAAAATTAGCGTGACCAGCAAGGGCGCTGTGGTGGAATCCAACACCGTGCTCCTGCCCGGCGATATGCTGTAAGGAGGAATTGACCGTGAATGTAATGGGTATCATTTTTGCCAACGATGCCACTTTGGGCGCGTTGACTGACAAAAGAACCATGGCATCCCTCCCCTATGGCGGTCGGTATCGGCTGGTGGACTTCCATCTGAGTAATATGGCCGCCGCTGGTGTTCGCCATGTAGGCATCATCACCCGGCAGAATTACCAGTCTCTGATGAACCATATCGGTTCCGGTGAAGAGTGGGGTCTGGAGCTGGAGCAGGGCGGTCTGGAATTTCTGACGCCTTACGCAATGAGCGCAACAGACAGCTACCACGGCAAGCTGGAAGCCATCCACGAGGCGATGGACTTTTTGGAGTACGGTGGCGATGATGAATATGTCATCACCTCTGACTCTGCCATTATTTCCAACATTGACCTGCAGGATGTGCTGGCTTCTCACATTGCCAGCGGCAAGGACGTGACTGTGGTTACCAAGGCCGGCATTGCCAACGGGCAGAAGCAGCTGGACCTGGCGCTGAAGCTGGATGACAAGGGTCAGATTCAAGATGTGGCCGTTGACTATATTGCCCCTGCCGGCTATCTGGCTTCCATGGATATTTTTGTGATGTCCAAAGCCTATCTTCGCAATACGGTACGGGAGTTTATCTCCCGGAATCTGTTCCACATGGACCGGGACTTGATTTTGGGGCAATGGCAAAAAAATGCTATTACCCTGAATGTCTATCAGTTCTCCGGTACAGCATTGTACAACGAATCCCTGACGGAGTATTTCCATAACTCCTTCGCCTTGATTGACCCGGATGTACGGCATGATTTGTTTGGCGGCTACCATCCTGTCTTTACCAAGGTGCGCGACCGTGTTCCCAGCTATTACGGCGAATGCTGCAGCATTGAAAATTCCATTGTGGCCGACGGCTGTGTGCTGGAGGGCGAAGTGGAGAATTCTGTTCTGTTCCGCCAGGTAACCATTTGCAAGAATGCCAAGGTGAAAAGCTGCGTCATTATGAACGACACTGTCGTTGGTGAAGGCGCACAGCTGGAATATGTCATTCTTGATAAGGATGTGGTGGTGCATCCCGGTGCAAAGCTGTGCGGCACGCCTCACCATCCGTTGGTTATTAAAAGAGGAGAAATCGTATGAAAATAGCCATTATGGCATCCGAAGGTGCGCCCTACGCCAAATCCGGCGGTCTCGGAGATGTGATGGAGGCTCTGCCCGCCGCCCTTTCCAGAATTGAAGGCAACGAGGTGGTGCTGCTCCTCCCCTATTACAAAAAAATTAAGGAAAACCATTCCTATCAGGTGGAGCAGGTGATGCACTTTACCGTGCAGCTGGGCTGGCGTCAGCAATATGCCGGCTTGATGCGTCTGCGAAATCGGTCGGATGGCGTTACCGTCTATTTCATCGACAACGACTATTATTTCGGCGGCCGTCCCGGCCCGATTTACGGCGATTGCGATGACGGAGAACGGTTCGCCTTCTTCTCGAAAGCATGCCTGGAGGCTCTTTCCTATCTGGCCTTTATTCCCGATGTGATTCAATGCAATGACTGGCAGACCGCCTTGGTGCCTGTCTACCTGAAAGCGCAGTATTACTATCTGTTCCCCCGGACTCGCACGATGTTCACCATCCACAATGTGGAGTATCAGGGTTGGGCACAGGGTTATTTCTTTGACGATGTGCTGGCTCTGCCCTGGGAATACCGGGGCTGTCTGGATATGCACGGTCAGGTAAATGTGATGAAGGGTGCCATTGAAACTGCAGATATGGTAACCACCGTCTCTGAAACCTATGCCCGGGAGCTGATGTATCCTTACTATGCCCACGGGCTGGACGGCGTTCTTTCCAATGCCGCCTGGAAGCTTTGCGGCATTACCAACGGCATTGACATCAATACCTTTAATCCGGAAACGGATCGCAATCTTCCCACGCACTACAACGCTGATACCTTTGTGGAGGGAAAGTCAAAATGTAAGGCCGCTTTGCAGGCCGAGGTTGGTCTTTCTATTCAGCCGGACACGCCCCTGCTTGTGATGGTAACTCGCCTGGCCGGTCATAAGGGTTTGGATTTGCTGTGCTATATTGCCCGGCGGTTACTGCTGGAGGATGACTGCCAGATTCTCATCCTCGGCACCGGTGAGCCTCATTACGAAAGCTTCTTCCGGGAGCTGGCCGCAGAATTCCCTGACCGGGTTGCGGCAAAGATCACCTTCAACCTCGGTCTGGCTGCCCGGGTTTATGCCGGAGGCGACATTTATATGATGCCCTCCCGCTCTGAGCCCTGCGGACTGAGCCAAATGAATGCTATGCGTTACGGCACCGTTCCTGTTGTCCACGCCACCGGCGGCTTGCGGGATACTGTCCCACCGGCAGACGAAAATGGTGAAAACGGTCTGGGCTTCACCTTCCAGAGCTACAACGGTGATGACTTCCTGGGCGCAATGAAGCGCTGTCTTTGGCTGTATCACCACAATCGGGAGGGCTTCCGCGCCCTTCAGCACCGGGGAATGAGCCAGGACTTCAGCTGGGAAAAGCCTGCCGCAAGGTATATGGAGCTGTTTTGGAAAATGTGCAATCAATAAAAAGTGTGCGTACCGGACGGTACGCACGTTTTTTATATGGGAGTGAAAATAAATTTCTGGGTCAGTCCGTCACAATCAGCATAAACCGTTACGCCGCCATCGTCCTTTTTATCCACCGTCAGCTTCACTTCCTTGCCTTTCAGTCTTTGCCGCACACAGTCTTCCGGGTTATCCGTCTCCACTTCCTCGAAAAAGATATCCCGCATTTGATTATTGGGACAGAGATTTTGAATTTCCTGCACCAGCTCATATTCTGCCATAAAATCGCCTCCCTTTCGGATACTATTAAAAAATATAAACATTTGAAGATTGGTTTACTTTTCTTTTGTTTCGTGATACAATGAGGCAAACTGAGGTTGGAGTGAAGTCTATGAATTTCGACCATACTTATTTAAAAATTGACTTGGATATTATTTCCCGGAATTTTGAAAACATTCGAAATAAGGCAAATGTGCCGGTAATGGCAGTGATCAAGGCGGATGCCTATGGTCACGGCGCTGTGGCAATTGCACGGCTGCTGCAGGGCAAATGTGCCTTTTTCGGTGTCTCGTCTACGTCAGAAGCTTTGGAATTGCGCCAAGCTGGCATCTGCGCACCTATTTTGATACTGGGACGAACCGCAGTCTGCGCGTTCCCCCAAGCCATTGCGGCAGACATCCGCCCCACAATTTTCAGCTACGAGGACGCGGTCGCCTTGTCCGAAGCAGCTGTAAAGCTGGAAAAAACCGCACAGTTCCACTTTGCCGTGGACACCGGTATGGGACGCATCGGCTTCCCTCCTACGGAGGAAGCAGCCGACCTGTGTGCCCAAATTGCCCGCCTGCCGGGTCTGATGCCCGAAGGTCTTTTCAGCCATTTTGCCACAGCGGATTGCCAGGATCTGAGCCACTGCCGGGCACAAATTGCATTATTTGACGCTTTCGACCGGATGCTGAAGCAGCGGGGCCTTTCTGTTCCTTTGCGGCATTTGGATAATTCCGCCGGTCTGATGAACTTTGCGCATCACTATGAGATGGTGCGTGCCGGCATCGTCACCTACGGAATGTATCCCAGCGACGAAGTGGATGAAAATCTTCTTTCCATCGCCCCTGCACTGCAATGGGTCAGCCATATTTCCCACCTGAAGCAGCTTCCCGCCGGCTGTCCCATCAGCTATGGTGGCACCTTTGTCACCACGAAGCCTACTACCGTTGCAACCATTCCCGTTGGCTATGCCGATGGCTATCGCCGCAATCTGAGTAATCGCTTCTATGTGCTGATTCGTGGGCAAAAAGCCCCGATTCTGGGCAGAATCTGTATGGATCAGATGATGGTGGATGTCACCCACATCCCGGATGTTCAGCTTCAGGATGCTGTAACACTGATTGGTACGGACGGTCAGGAAACCATCACAATGGAATGTATTGCCGCAGCCGCGGACAGCTTTAACTATGAATTTTCCTGCGGCATCAGCCGTCGTGTGCCCCGATATTACTACCAAAACGGCAAACAGCTCAGCGCTGTTCATTATCTGCTGGATGTCTGAAAGATTGCAAAAAGCACCTGTTGCGAGGCAACAGGTGCTTTCTTTATTCATTAACTGCCGCCACGAACCGCAGAAAAGCGTCTCTTCCCTGCCCGTCATTTTTGTAAACACCGGCATCCTCCAGTACGGAAGCAAAGACCTTTCCTGTTTCCTGAAGAAGAATCGGCAGTGCATTCTCCTTGGTAAAGGTGTACTGCTTTTTCAGCTCCTCCACCCAAGGTGCGTGCTTGCACAAAAGCTCATCCGATGCAATGTCCTGCCCCGCCACAATGGCTTCTGCCAATGCGCTTAGTTCTCCCTTCAGCCGACTGGGAAGCACCGCCAGACCCATTACCTCTATCAAGCCAATGTTTTCCTTTTTGATGTGATGCTTGTCTGCGTGGGGATGGAAAACACCCAAAGGATGCTCCTGCGTTGTGATGTTGCAGCGCAGCACCAAATCCAGCTCATAATTCTCCCCTCTGCGCCGGGCAATGGGGGTAATGGTATTGTGGGGTTCTTCCTGAGAAAACGCCACCACGCCCACGGATTCATCCGAATAATGGCGCCAGACAGACAAAATCTTCTCTGCCAGCTCCGCAATCATTTCCGGGTCTTTTCCGTTCAGGCGAAGCACGCTCATCGGCCACTTCACAATGCCTGCACAAACCCCCTCATAGCCCTTGAAGGTCACTTCCCGTTCTACCGGCGCTACTTCCATCGCAAAGGTATAGTGACCGCCCTGGAAATGCTCGTGGCTCAGGATGGAGCCGCCCACGATGGGCAAATCCGCATTGGAGCCAACGGTATAATGGGGAAACTGCTTCACGAAATCCAACAGCTTGTCAAAAGCGGAGCGGTCGATTTTCATCGGAATATGCTGCTTGTTAAATACGATACAATGCTCCGGATAGTATACATAGGGTGAGTATTGCAAGCACCACTCCTGCCCGGCCACTTCAATGGGAATAATCCTGTGATTCTGCCGGGCCGGATGATTGATACGACCGGCATAGCCCTCATTTTCCACACACAGCTGACATTTGGGATAGCTGCTTTGGGGCGCATTTTTCGCCGCCGCAATGGCTCTGGGGTCCTTCTCCGGCTTGGAAAGGTTGATGGTAATATCCATCTGCCCGTAAGGGCTGTCGTATTTCCAGCGCATATCCTTGGCGATGCGGTAACGGCGGATATAATCCGTGTCTCCGCTGAAGCGGTAATACCAATCCGTTGCCGCCGACGGGCTTTGCTGATACTTCTCCTTGAAGATACGGATAACTTCCCGTGGCATCGGCGTCAATGCGCCCATAATTTTGGTGTCAAATAAATCCCGGGAGGTAATGTCATTCCGGCAAATGCCCTTTTCGCAGGCATAGTCCAGAATGCCCTTCAGAATTTCCTCCAAATCCTCGCTTTGCGGCTCTTGAGATGGGATATAATCGTCCTTTTGCAGCAGCTCCAGCAGCCGGTTGGTCAGCAGCTGGTGGTCACAGGGCTCTGCCAGCCCAGTGTTCATGGCATAGGACACCAGAGAATCAATATAGGTTTCAATTTGCATGCTTATTCCCCCATTTCCACGCCGCCCTGGGGACGGATGGACAAAATATGGCAGGCGCCTTCTCCCAATGCTCCGTCAATTCCCGCGCGGAAAGAATCCAGCATTTCAAAGGGAACAAAGGCTTGCACCGTTCCGGCGAAGCCACCGCCATGAACACGGTAAGCACCCTTGCCCTGTAAGTAATGTCGGCACAGACCCAGCGCCACTGCCATATCCTGATGACGGATATAGCCGGCCGGGATAACATTCTGTAAGTACATATAAGAGGATTCGCCGCTTTCCTTGATGAGTTGCAGGAAAGTGTCAAAATCGCCGCTTCGCAGCGCATTGACCTGCTGCGTTACCCGCTCATTCTCTTCATATTCGTGGATGCCCCGCATCACGGCCCGGTCGCCACATTTCTCCCGCAGAGCGGGGATCGCATCGTAAAAATCCTTTTCCGGCACCTGGGTCAGCACTTCCTTGCCGAAATAGTCACACAGCGATTTAAACTCCTGAGTAACAGCGGCATATTCGTCCGTCAAATCTGCATGGTCCGCGCCGCTGTCGATGATGCACAGCGCGTGGTTGCAGGCTGCAAAATCAAAGTCAACCTTCTGGATGTCCGGCTTGCCTTTTTCCGCAAAATCAATGGTCACCATACCACCAACAGCGGAAGCCGTCTGATCCATCAGCCCACAAGGCTTGCCGAAGAATACATTTTCGGCATACTGACCAATCATAGCAATTTCCGGCTGGCTGACCTTTCCGTCAAAGAACAGATGGTTGATGATGGTTCCCATCAGCACCTCAAAGGCCGCAGAGGAACTCAAGCCCGAGCCAGGAAGCACCGTAGACTGCACATAGGCGTCAAAGCCCTGCACCGGGCAGCCCAGCTCTACAAACCGTGCCGCCACGCCACGAATCAAGGCTGCTGTGCTGTTCACCTCAGCTGCAACCGGTGTCAGCATTTCTAAATCCACCTGACACAGGGGATAGCCCTTGGACAGAACCCGAATAACATTGGTGCCGTTGCACTTTACTGCCGCCTGCGTGTCCAGATTCACCGCACCGGCCAGCACCCGACCACGCTGATGGTCCGTGTGATTGCCGCCGATTTCCGTCCGTCCGGGTGCAGAAAAATATCGCTGTGGTGTGCCGCCAAAGGCGGCTGCAAATCCGGCGTCCAGCTGCTGCTTCTGCGCCGGTGTCATTTTCAAAGTCAAATCCATTGTGGATAACCCTCCTTGTGTCCTATCTTTTCTTATTATACACATTTTTTGCGAAAAAGGGAATATGCATTTATCGCTGTTTGCAGGCATATTCGTAAGCTTTTTTATAATTTTCCATTGCCCGATAGCATTGTTCCAGTCTGGGATAGCATTCCCGGGGTCGCAAAGACTCTATTTGGGAGTAATACATTGTCGCCTTTTCATAGTCGCCCTGCCAAAACGCTACCTCTCCACGCAAAAACTGCCACAGCTCATCCTCCTGATTTTCGCAGGCCTCCAAAAAGGTCAGACACCGCTGCAGCTTGCCCGTTTTCCATGCCTGCTCCGCCCGTACCAGATTGGGAAAATCATCTGCCGGCAAAGCAACCGGTTCCCGGGAAGCTCTGGCAAGTAAAAGCATCCGCCGCTGCTCCAGCTCCGGAATACGATAGCAGTCCGGCAAGGCTTCCGCTTCCTTCAACAGCTGGCAGGCGTGGGCAGACCGGCTGCTCTCAATGGCGTTCTTTGCCTTTTCAAGGAGCAAAAGCTGCTTGAGCAAGTAATACTCCCCATCCAAAAGTGCATCCGGCCCACAATAATGCTCCAAAGCATCCTCCAGCGCTGCAAAATTCCTTTTCCCATAGGCTTCCCGTGCTTGTGAAATGGCTTCCCCATTGGCAGAAGCCGCTGCTTCTCCCAAAAAGTATCCAATGGGTCGCCCCAGTTTTCCTGCCAAATAGGTCAGCGTCTCCATAGACGGTCGCGCTGAGCCGTTTTCAATTTGAGATAGCATATTGCGTGTAATGGCATTTTCACACAGCTGGCGTTGAGACAGCCCCGCTTCCAGCCTTGCCTGCCGCAATTTTTGCCCCAGTTCCATAAACTCACTCCCGGGTAATTATAATTTACCCCTATTCTAGCACATTTTTATAAATATTTCTACTGTTGCAAAAATTTCATTTGCCTTTTTTGCCTTTTTGGTTTAACATAGAAGAAATATTACTTTGAAAGGAGGCATAGTATGCTTCTTGATCGTCACAAGCTGCGAGAAGAGGCCCACAGAAGCTTATCCAATGCGCCACACGCCCGGCGTGTTGTGTTAATTCATACCGGCGCAATCCTGTTGTTTTCTCTGCTGCTGATGCTGGCGGATTACTTGCTGGACAGGCAAATCAGCACCACCGGCGGCTTGCGCGGTATGGATAACCGCGCCATTCTGTGTACAATCCAAATGATGCTCCGGCTGATTCAGTTGATTCTGCTCCCCTTCTGGCAAATCGGCTATATCTACTATGCCTTGCAGGTTGCCAAAGGTGACTCCACCGGAGCAGGCGACTTGATGGAGGGCTTCCGCCGGTTCGCGCCCGTATTGCGGTTAAAGCTGTTATTGACGGCAATTTCCCTTGCAGCAATGCTAATCAGTGCCTATGCCAGCTGCTTCGTATTCCTGATGTCTCCCCTGGCAAAGCCACTGCTGGAATTTTTGGAGGCTGTTCCCGGTGATACCATAGATGAAGCCGTGATTATGGAGGCTTTAAAAACTGTCCCAACCCAGAATTTTGTCCCCGCCATTGCATTCTTTGTGATGAGCCTGCTGGCCGGTCTGCTTTTCCTGTTTTATCGCTACCGTATGGCCGAGATGTGGCTGATGAACCGCCCGGAGGGTGGTGCGTGGGCAGCATTGCGCAACAGCGGCAAGGGAATGAAGGGCAATTTCAAGGCGATATTGAAAATCGACCTGAGCTTCTGGTGGTTCTACCTTTTAGAGGTTCTGGTAACAGTCATTGGCTACGGCGATGTGATTCTGGGCGCTTTTGGTATGGAGCTGAGCACAGACGCCTTCACCACCTATTTCCTGTTCTTTATGCTCTACCTGCTTTTGCAGCTGGCGCTGTACTGGTGGAAACGCAACGAAGTCGCGGTTACTTATGCCCACGCCTACTGTGCGCTGTTCCCTCAAGAGGACACCAAATCTCAACAATAAAAAATCCGGTGCAGAAGCACCGGATTTTTTGATTTATCCTTCAACAACAGGTGTGACGGAAGTAATGTGAGGATTCACGCCGTCATACCAATACAGGAAGCCTTCCAAATCAATCTTGTCGCCAACCTTCAGCGCCTCGACTGCCTTGTAAACTTCGGTATCAGCACCGGTCAGATAGGATTCTACGCAGAAGTTGTAAATCTTATCACCGATGGAAACATTGAAGTACAGGTCGGAGCCGGCTTCACCGGAACCATCCCAGTTGTACAGGAATGCATACTCAGTGGTATCATCCTTCTTGGTGGAGGGAGCAACGGTTGCACCCTTGAAAGCAGCCTTGATGCCGGCCTTCTTTACCAGGTCCTCGGAAGCCATCAGGCTGGTTACATCCTCGGGATCAGCAATGAAGGTATCCGCACCCTCAATAAAAGTGAAGGTAGCGCCCTCTGCCAGCTCGGGCATACCCTTATAGAAGGTCTTATAGCCGGTCATACGAATCTTGGTGCCGGGGATCAGCTTCGCAGCATCCTCCTCGGAGCAAACGACCTTATAGCCAAAGTAAGCGCCGTCCTTGTCCTGGGCATAAATGACAATGGAGTTATCCCACCAGCCTTGGGTGGCCTGAACATAACCTTCCACTACTACCTTGGCTTCGTCTGCAGCAGCGGCGTATTCTGCATAGGTCATAACCTGCTCAGCAGGCTCACTGGGTTTGGTGCTGGGTTCAGTGGGTTTTTGGGTGTCAGCGCAGGCAGCGATGCCCAGCATCATTACCATTACCAACAACAGAGCAATTACTTTTTTCATTTCAAAGACTCCTTTTCATAGTGTTGCAATATGCGCAATGTCATTATACTACAAATATTTTAGAAATCAATCGGTATGAAATTATTTTTTTCTTTTTTCTTTCATTTTTTGATAGAAAAAGCCAACGCCCAAGCAAATCCAGGCTCCGCCCAACGCTCCAAGCAAGCAAATTGCCGTTGTAGGCATCGGTCTGAGGTCTGTACGCTCCACCTGGTCCAGACGATACAAGGAGGAAACCTGGCTGTACAGCTCCTCAAAATAGGCTTCATCAACGGTCTCCTTTCGGCGCACCGACCGGGTGACGGACTCAATCATCTGCCCGGCGGCATCCCGTAAGGAAGCCGAACCGTTAAACACCGGTGTGATAAAGGTGTTGTGGATATTGTCCTGCAAAATTTTCGCAGCCTCCAGCTTTACCCAATAATGAAGGTCATTGTCTTCACCGCTGCGGTTTACATAATCCAGATATTCTGCGCTGTTCTGTGCCTTGGTGGTAACAGGCAAATAGCCTTCTGTTTGGCTGTACCCAATTTGCACCTTGTTGGTCAGCAGGAACTGCGCAAACAGCCAGGAGGCCAGCACCTCCTGCCGGTCATCCTGATTGAAAATGCAAATCGAAGGGCCTTGGGAAATCATCTGGGGCTTTTCCGGATCAAACTGAGGAACCGGTAGAACCTCCATTTCAAAATCCACCACCTTATCCGGGCTGATGTCCAGCAGCGGTGCATTCGGGCCCATCCAGGTTGCGCCCGCAGTGGAATCCACAGCAAAAATGCATTGGCCCGCGTTCAGCAAGTCCGCCGGGTAACTAGCGATTTTGAAGGTGCAGAAGGAGCCCTTCTGTACATGGTCTGCCACCTCGTAGAGGAGAGACTTGGTGGTGTCGTTAAAGATTTCAATCGCTCCGCCTGATGTAGAATATCCGGCATCCAGCTGCCTCAGCATCTGGATCATCATATTGTCCGTGGATTTATACACAAAGGGCAGCATAATATCTTGCCCATTAACCGCAAAAGTCCCGTCGGCATTTTTCTTCATTGCCGCGTCGGACACTTCCCACACAAAATCCCACGTTAGGACTTCCGGTAAAGTGTAGCCCAGCTTTTCCACATAGGTCTTGTTAATATAGCAAGCTTCCGTGGAGCGCATATAAGGAACCGCGTACTGAACGCCTCCGATTTTTCCTTCCTCTAAAAATTGAGGGACAATTTCCTCCTGCGTCGGTCCGTCAAATCGAAGCTGGCTGCCGCCAAAGCCATACTTTTCATCTGCAGCCAGGTCATCCAGCGGGACAACACAGTTATTGCCGGTCATATAGGTGGCAATATGGTCCGGATAGGTGATGCAGACATTGGGGGGCGTATTGGCGCCGATATTCTTCAATACATCGTCATAAAGCCGTCCGTAATCCGTATACAGCCGCAGATTTACCATCACATTGGGGTAAAGCGCCTGAAAATCGGCAATCGCCTGACGATACACCTGAACCTGAGACAGATTGGTGTCATTTTTCGCCCAAAAGGTGATTTCATAGCTTCGGGACAGGTCAAATTCCTCCGGAACTTCAAAGGCCTCCCGTTTCACCGTTCCGTGACAGCCGGAAAAGACGGTCAGCACCAGCGTCAACACAAGTACAAGTGCCGTTGCTTTTTTCATCCCTTTGTCCCTCCCCGTGCCACGCCGGCCATAATCTTCCGCCGGAATACAATAAACAGTACAATTAAGGGCAGAGAAACCACCACGACTGCCGCCATCATCGCCGGGATATTCTCCCGACCGAAGCCGCTTTCCCGAATAGCCTGAATACCCTGCGACACCAGATAATATTCCGGGTCATCGGTAATGAGCCGCGGCCAAACGAAGGAATTCCAGCATTCAATCACCTTCAGCACCGTAATGGTCACCAGCGTGGGCTGACAAATGGGCACCATCACTCGCAGCAGGTATTTCAAATCCGAGGTGCCATCCACCTTTGCCGCCCAGTACAGCTCATCCGGCACTTGGGCAAAATTCTCCTTCAGCAGATAGATGTAGAAAACCGAGGTCACGGAAGGCATAATCAGCCCTGTAAAGGTATCCCGCAAATCCAGATTGGTAACTGTCAGGAAATTGGTGATGATAACCAGCTCATTGGGAATCATCATCATTGCCAGATAGATGGTAAAGGCCAGATTCCGCCCACGGAAAGTCATACGAGAAAAGCCGTATGCCGCCAAAACCGTAACAATCAGCATAATGGCCGTTGTCAGCACCGTAAAAATCACGGTATTGGCCAGATATTTTGCCAAGGGCACCGCTGTAAAGGCAAGGCGGTAGTTCTCCCAAGTAGGCGTCGTGGTGAAAAACTGAGGTGTAAATTCGCTGCTGTACTGGCCGTAGCTTTTGATGGAGGTCAGAATCATCCAGTAAAAAGGAAACAGCACAATCAGCGCCCAAATGCTCAAAAAGGTGTAGGTAATGCCCTTGGTGATGCGCTTGCGCGTCAGCGCCCGCTGTTCAATTCTCTTATAATCCAGTTGTTCCATGGCACATCCTCATACATAGTGAACGTGTTTCCGACTGACAACCAGGTTGATACAGGTAATGGTCAGCACGATTGCGAACAAAATAATGGCTGCCGCCGAGGCAAAGGAAGGATATCCGCCGCTGGCACCATAGAGCATATCGTAGACATAGCCCACAATGGTATTCATTCCCGCCACATTCAAATCCGTCCCAAACAGGGCAACCGAATCGCTGTAGGCCTTGAAAGCACCGATAAAGCCGGTAATCACCAGATAAAACACAGACGGAGAAATCATCGGCAGCGTAATTTTCGTAAACATACGCAAGCCCCGGGTGCCATCCACTCTGGCGGCGTGGTAGTAGCTGTCGTTAACGGAAGCCAGCGCACCGGTGAGCACCAGCACCTTGAAGGGCATGACTACCCAGATGGTATACAAGCTCAGCACCAGCATCTTTGCCCAATACGGACCGGTGATAAAGTCCACCGATTCGCCGCCGAACATGGTAATCAGCATATTGATCAGGCCGTCCGTATAGGTGGTCTTCTCAAACAGAATCATAAACACCAGACCCACCGCCAGGGTATTGGTGACATAGGGCAGGAAGTAAATCGTCTGATACAGCTCCCGCAGCTTTTTGATGGAGCTCAGGCCCAGAGAAATCAACAGCGCAAGGCCGGTGGAAATCGGCACGGTAATAATCACCAGCAGGAATGTATTTTTTACCGCCTGCAGGAAATAGGGATCTTGAAGCACATAGGCATAATTATACCAGCCTACGCCGGTATAGCTTTGGGAAACAGAGTTGAAGTTTTCTTCAAAGGAATAAATAAAGACATCAATCAGGGGATAAACCATAAAAACGCCCAAGAACAGCATCGAAGGCAGTAAGTACAGCCAGCCCTTTCGGTTTTGTTTTTCCATAACAGCTTTCCCCATTTCAAATGGTTTCTTTTTCCTATATTATATGCGCTTTTCAGCCTATTTGCAAGGCATTTCCCAAAAAATGCCGTTCTGCCCAATAACAGGCAGAACGGCAGAAAGTGATTGGTATAAATTGTCGTCTTATGGCTGGATTATTCCGTCCGCAGAGCGGCAACCGGGTCTTTGTTGGCCGCCTTTTTCGCCGGAATCAGACCGCCGATGAGGGTCAGGATCACGCTCAGGATAATCAGGATCACCGCCGCGCCCCAGGGCAGCGATGCATTGACGCTGTTATCTCCTATCAGCATGTGGATGACCGCATTGCCGGGAATCAGCAAAAGCAGGGTGATTCCCACGCCCATAATACCGGCGCACAAGCCTATGATGAAGGTTTCTGCATTAAACACCAGCGAAATATTTCCCTTGGATGCTCCGATTGCCCGCAAAATACCAATTTCCTTGGTGCGTTCCAGCACGGAAATATAGGTAATAATGCCGATCATAATGGAGGAAACAACCAGAGATACACCCACGAATGCAATCAAAACATAGGAAATCACATCCACGATGGTGGTCACGGAGGACATCAGCAGTTCCACATAGTCGGTGTAGGTGATTTGATCCTTTTCCTCCACTGTTTCGTTGTAGGCATCAATGGCCGCGGCAATGCCTTCCTTCGCCTCGAAGCTGTCCGTGTAAAGATTGATCGCCGACGGGGCATCCAGACTGACCACGCCAAACAGCTCCATATTCTCTTCATAGCTGCCGGAGGAAATATACCGGTCATAAATGCCCAAAAGCTCCTCATCCTTGGCGCGGGTCAGGTACTGATCCATTGCACCGGCCAGCTGCGCTTCGCTCATAGCCAGCATCTGCTCTGCCATCTGAGGGTTATCTCCGTACATCTGGCTCAGCAATTCCTTGCACAGTGCAGCCTTATCGGATACGCCCAGACTTGCAATAAAGGCTTTGGTATCCTGAATTTTTGCTGCATCATCCTTGGGAACAAATTGAATGCCGCTGAGAACATTGGTGTCCGGGGATTCTTTTTGCGCCTTCACCACCGGACTTTCCTCTGTCCAGGACATAATGTGCTTGGTGAGCGCCTGTGTATAGCACAGATTTGCCGTCAGCGGGGTGAATTTTGCATCCTCGTAGGGACGGATAACACCGGAAATCTCCAGCGGCAGCGCATCGCGCAGCTGCTTTTCCAGTTCTGCATCTGTGTTGATGGCACGGAACAGACCGTCCTCGCCCTTCACATAGCGGAACGCCTCCGGCAGAAGAATGAACTTCTGCTTGCGAATTTCCTCATAGCTCCAGGAACGGTTTTCCAGCTCCACCTTTTCTCCGGCTTCCAGCTGTGCCAAAACCTCCCGGTATTCCGCCGCAGGCAAAATGCCCAGCTGATAGAGCATTGCCGCAGGAATCTCGTTGTTTTGGGTCAGCACCAGAACAATCTGCTGATGGTTTTTAGGCCAATCTCCGGAGAGCAATTCATAATTGCTCATCAGCATCGGAGAGACAATTTCTCCGTTGGGACCCGGCAGCAGCTCCTGGAAGCTGTTGATCGTCATCATACTGCTCATATCTGCCATACCGCCCATAGGAGAAAGCGAGGGCTGCTTGCTGTAGCCGTTTACCAATTCCCCATTGGGGTCATAGGTGTACAGGCTGAATTGCGGGTCGTAGGTATAGACAATGCCGTTGCCGCCAATATACTGATGAATGGGGCTGTCCGGGTTGTCCAAGTATGCTTTGAAGGCTGTCAGGTTGTTTTCCGTTACGCTGGAAGTAAAGGAGGAGAACAGCTCCAGATCCAGACCGTTCATATACACCTTATCCAGGGGATGATCCACCTGCCCCAGCTCTGCAAATTGTCCATTACCCAGCAGGCTGCTGAAATCCATCGCCTGACTCTCAATGGTGATGGGATAGGAAGTCATGGTGTCTTTTTGAATGTCCTTGATATAATTATTGACACCGTTGGACAACGAAAGAATCAAGCCGATGCCGATGATGCCGATAGAGCCGGCAAAAGCCGTGAGAATGGTGCGCGCCTTTTTGCTCCTCAAATTCTGGAAGGACAGGTTCAGCGCTGTCCAGCAGGACATAAACGCCCGACCCAGATTGCGGTGCTGGGCTTTTTCCTCCGGCTGTACTTCATAAGCGTCGGTGTCATCGATAATGCGGCCATCCCGCAGACGGACAATCCGGGTTGCATAGTTTTCTGCCAGCTCCCCATTGTGGGTAACCATCACCACCAAGCGATCCTTCGCCACTTCCTTCAGCAGCTCCATTACCTGCAGACTGGTTTCCGAATCCAAGGCACCGGTGGGCTCATCGGCCAGCAAAATATCCGGGTCATTGACCAACGCACGGGCGATAGCCACCCGCTGCATCTGACCGCCGGAAAGCTGATTGGGCTTTTTATGCAGCTGATCGCCCAAGCCCACATCCTCCAGCGCCTTTTTCGCCCGCTTTTTCCGCTCACTGCGGCTGAAGCCGGAGATGGTCAGCGCCAGCTCCACATTGGCCAGAATGGACTGGTGGGGAATCAGGTTATAGCTTTGGAACACAAAGCCAATGGTGTGATTCCGATAGGAATCCCAATCCCGGTCAGAATATCCCTTGGTGGATACATTATTAATAATCAAATCGCCCTGGTCATAACGATCCAAACCGCCAATGATGTTCAACAGCGTTGTTTTTCCTGAACCGCTGGGTCCCAAAATCGCTACGAACTCATTGTCGCGCAAATTAAGGCTCACCTGGTCCAGCGCCTGTTGCACCAACTCACCGGTTTTGTATTTTTTAGAAATTCCAAGTATCTGCAGCATAATATGCTCCTTTCGGCGGCATTTTTATTATCTTGCACTAATCATATATCCATTTTCCCCCAATTCTATGAACAATTAGAAAATTTTTTCAAAATTCTATGGAAAGCGGCTGTTCCGGAGAACAGCCGCTGGGAGAAAATGCATTCTTACAGCAGAGGCTCCATTGCCAGAACCGGGTGATTCTTCTCCGTCAACCAGTTCAGCAGCTCCTCGCCATCGGTGGTAATGGTTTCATCCGCCACCAAATCCACGAAATTCTCAATGCCATACAGCTCAAAGGCAGTCTTGTTCAGTTTCTCTGCCACATCGTCCTTCAGCTCCTTAGGCATCCAAACAATTCTCTCAATGCCGCCTTCTGCAGCGATGAATTTTTTGGAGGAGATAAAGTGACGGCCGTGACCCATATAACCGGGTGTCTGTACACCGCCGCCGGTGCAGGAAGCCAATTCGCCAAAGGTCATACCTGCCGGAGTCATACCCTTAAACTCCCGGTTGACTACGATGAAGCCGTTGCTCATAGGCTCAATGCCGCAAATACACTCAAAACAGCCGCAGGAGGTCATAGGATCTTCCAGAATGGAATACAGCGTGACATTTTCCACTGCGCCGTGGGTTGCCTCTGCAATCATCTTGTTGACCGACTCAAACCGACCGGTACGCTCATCCAGCAAGCCTTCCTTGAAAATCGGCTGGCAAGGGCCGTTGGGATTCAGCTCGTTGGTTGCCTTGGCATCCAGCCAGGAAACGGCACCGCACAGACCCAACCGCTCGGGGGTAACCACGCAGCAATGGGCAGGTGCAAAGGACTGGCACAGAATGCAGGTATAATAGCGGTCCACTGCCTCGTCGGTCATGGATGCCAAACGGTCATCTCTTTGATTATACCGCGGCATTGCCATTTCATCCCGGAACTTGGCTGCCTGGGCTGCATCGGTAATCAAAGTGATTTGGCACTTATCCACCACCGCTTCAAACTCGTTCATAATCATTACATACAGAACTTCTGCAAAGTCCTTCAGCCGCAAGCCGGCTTCATAAGCATCATTGGACACGCGGACACGCACCTGATTCCGCTGACCGGTGTGCATCACACCCTCCATATAATTGAACCAGGCGTGGAATTTCCGCTCGATGACGGACTCGAAGTCCACCTGCATCTTCTTGCCGGCAACCTCCACATAAGTAGCCAGCGCCAATTCCTTTTCCTCGTCCAGATCCGGTCCGATCACGGTAATCTTGTGATCCTCAATCTCACTGAGCTGACGCATTACCACCAGCTCTGCGGTGGGATTCTTTCCGGAGAAGAACTCGTTGTGCATATCCGCTTTACGGATGATTTCACCTTCAAATGCAGCAGCAAATGCCACAGGGATGGGCAGCTCTGTTGCCTTAATCTTGATGTTGCGCAATTCGAGAGACTTCTTAACGGTATCGTTATGGTCGCAGACAGACTCCAGCGCACCGGGAACCTGGTTCTCACCCAGATCGATGTCTACGATGACCGGGAAGCCAAGCGCAATGGCACCTGCACCGGCAGAGACCACCACAGCGTCAATGGCACCAAAGGTATTGACAAATGCAGGAACACGGTTCTTGGTGTATTCCAGCAAGCCGGCCAAATCGCCGGGCTGAATGTTGCCGAAAATCAAGGCCGCACGAACGGCAACCGTTACAACGTGAATGACAGAAGTGACATCGTGACCCAGAGGAATCACACGCAGCTCCAGACCCATCTTCACGCCGCCCTCGACGCATTGCTCAATGACATCGCCAACCAGGAAGGTCATAATGCCCTTGGACTGGTAGTCCTTGACCACCTTCACCACAGCTTCAGGATCCTCTGCCTTGCCCAGCACCACGGCTACGCCGGGAATATCTCCGGTAACCAGCGGAACGCCCAGGGAACGGATGATGGGGTCGGGAACGAAACCGATGCCGGATTCATTTTCGTAGGGGTCGCCGCCTTCTGCATACTTCAGGCCTTCCAGAATTTCTGCACCCACAGCAGTAGCCAGACCGGCATTCAGCGCCTGACCCAAATCCTCCTGATTGGTAATCAGACTCTTCAAAACACCGACACAGGCAGTCAGGTCACCCAATGTCTTGACCTTTACGCCGGTTGCGGCATAAATGGTAGGGAAATAATAAGCAGTATCCGGGAAGGCAATCTCCTTGTCTGCACCATATTTGGCAATGGCATCGTTGACAGCACCCTCTGTCAAGCCGGCAACTGCATTGCTGCCACCATAGATCAAATCAGTTAATACGCTCATACAAACTCCTCCTAAAATGATATTGCAATTTATATTAAGCCCTCAGGCTGAATATACAAGGTTAAAAGCTGTCACGAAGCCGGGCTAACAGGCAGCCCGCTAAGTAATAAACTGTTTCGTAACGAATAAACTGCAGGATGTTCACATCCCACAAAATGGATAAGGTTGGGGGAAACTCATCGTCCCCATCGTAAAATTTCAAAAGCACCGGCAAATCGGGCAAGGGATAAATAACCACAGACAAATCCCCGCCGGACACCCGCTTTCCCTGCAGGCTATGGCAAATTTCAAGAAACTTTGCCGGATTTTGGGAGATTTTCGGTGCAATGCTGTCTCCGCTGATGCCCAAAGTACCACCGGACACTAACACGCCCGGCAAGCTGTTGACAGAGCAAAATTGGTTTGCCGCTGTCGCATTCGCCTTGCGGTCACAGAGCCAATCGTAAACCGTCAGACTCTGAGAAAAGTTCGCTGGATGACCGTCCAGAAGAATATGTCCCGTCTCTCGGTTTACATAACATTCTTGCCCCAGGAAGGAAAAGGTCATCCCCTGCTCCCTCGCCGTTATATTCGGATGACGGCAAAGCTTTTCAAAATCATACTCCAGGAAGTGCTGCCGCGCCGCTTCCTGCATTTTTTCATAGTTGTTCATAGTACGTCTAAAGAGCAAAATCCGGGAGGGAGGCTCACTCCCTCCCGGATTATATTGCGGGATAAGTATTTCTTACAGATCCAGATAGCTGTCGGAATACAGCACGTGGTTCTTGAAGATGTCACAGGACTTAATGGTCTCCATCAGTCTGCGGTCGTTGGGGTTGACGATAGCGGAGGTCAGACCCTGCATCATACACATTGCAACCAGAGCGGAGTCCATAATAGGACGGACTTCCTTGGGTGCGCCGTTGGAGTTGTTGGACAGACCGCCGGTGGACTTCAGGCCTTCAGCAGCGAACAGGCGGATGGCTTCCAGAACCTCCATCTGCTTGTCCTGCATACCCTTCACAACCAGGAACAGGGGGTCGAACCACAAATCATCAGAGGTCATACCCAGGCTCATACCACGCTCCAGCATATTGTGGCAGTGCTTCATACGCTCTTCGTTGTCCTTTGCGATACCGTCAGCAGAGCACAGAGCGATACAGATTGCATCGTTGGCAGCAGCCAGGTCGATATAGCCGATACGGGAGCCAGCGTCAGCGGAGTTGACGATGGGCTTGCCGTTGGTGCGGTTGTAGACCTTGATACCGGCCTCGATTGCCTTCATATTGGCAGTATCCAGAGCCAGAGGAACATTGTTGAAGTTCTCCTGCAGCAGCTTAACAGCCCACATCATACGCTCGGGACCGTCCTTCTCAGCAGGTCCGATGTTGACATCCAGGTAGGTAGCACCGGCAGCAATCTGCTCAGCGGCACGCTTCAGGATAGGCTCGGGATCACGCTCGTCCATTGCCTTGCGGATCGCAGGAGCGATACAGTGAATACGCTCGCCGATGGTGACGAAGGTCTGTGCTTCGGGATTGTGACCTTTATACTGCACGCCCATATCCACCACTTCAATCTTGGGAACCTTGGTAGCCAGCAGCTCGTCGAAGGACAGCTCCTTGACTTCCACAGTAGTAGCAGCCTTGGCAGCGTTCTCAGCGGCGGCAGCCTTGGCAGCAGCCTCGTACTCCTTGTCCTTCATATACTTGGGCAGCTGAACAGCCTCCAGAGGACCAACGACCACATTCCAGCCGGGCAGCTTCTCCTGAATTTCGCCCTTCATAACAGCAACCTTACCGGGGATAATCAGGGTGCGGTTCTTGATCTTGTTCTCGATATCCAGCTCCTCAAAAGTCTTCTTGATGGTGGAGGAAGAGAGCTTACCGGCAGCCCAGGCAGTCAGAACAGACATACCGGAAGCGTCGGTAATAATCAGGTTAATGGGCTGGTTGGAACGCTCCAATTCACCGGAAACCAGGAAGTAGGTCAGTGCAAAGTCAACCGTCAGACAGCAGGGGCTGTTCTCGTCTGCACCGTTCAGGGGATAAATCTTTGCTTCCACCTTCATGGGCTTCTGAGGATCGGTGAAGATGTTCTGACGCAGACCGTACAGAGGCAGAGCCTGTGCGTAGGTCATATTCTCCATCACGATGATGGAAGCATACTTTTCAGTGAACATTGCAGCATAAGCAGTCTGCAATCTAGCGTCGCCCTTTGCCAGTCTTGCAACATTGACGATGGAGGGATAACCGAAGCTGCGGTCGCCATCCTTAATGGCAGTACGGCGAACCAGAACGGCATTGGCCAGGGTTTCCTTGGCAGTCTTGCCGGTAACATCCAGAACCAGGTTCTTGTTGCCCTTGGCTTCCAGATTCTTTACGGTGTCGTACAGGTCGGAGATGTTTTCTGCCCAAACACCCAGAGTCACACCCTTTTCGGTGGCCAGTGCGTTCATTGCTTCCCAGTTTGCAGGGGTAGCGCCATCCAGAATGACATCCTTGCCGCAAACTTCCAGAGCAGCCTTTGCGCACTCTACATCCCAGCATTCCAGAACCAGGCTGCGGCCGGTAGCGGCTGCCTTCTTAACCAGCTCTGCATAAACAGCGGGATCGTTCTGCTTATTGGCAACGAAGACGAACTCCACATACATCCGCTCGCCGATACGCTCGTAATCCACCTTCTGCAGGTCAGCCAGCTTCTTGTCAGCATCCTCGCACTCAGTGCAGACACAAACAGCATACAGGTTCTTATTAACCAGAGTCTTTTCGTGACGGAACAGAACGGTTTCGCCGCCCAGCTTGTGTTCGCCAACGGAGATGGTCTTCATGGGAGGCGCAGTCTGCTCATTAAGCATTGCCTTTGCTTCCTCAGAGAAATAGGGGCACTTATCAATTTCCACAGCACCCTGTGCAACCTTCATACAGAAAGCCATACAGGTGGGGCTGCCACACTCCTTACAGTTCTTCTTAGGAGAAATCTTAAAAATGTCAAGACCTTTCAAAGCCATAATATGTATCCTCCTTCCGATTAGACGAGTTCCGTAATGAACTTCTTAATGGCTGCAATCGCTGCAGGATGACGCATAATGACAGCGTCAGCACCGCCGGTCAGGTTTGCGGCAGCAGTTGCCACTTCCATATCAATGGCGCGCTCTTCCTGGCAACCCCAAGCGGGTTCATCCTCTGCGGAAGCGGTGGATTCCTTCACGCTCCAGGTATCGGTGGATACCGGTGCAATAATGGGCATCTGCAGGTCAGCATCGGACTGAGCCAGTGCAGCCAGGCGGACGCGGTCCAGAGTGGATGCCACATACTCAAAGCCATAGCCCACAGCAGCGGTACCGATGTTCATCACAATGCTGTCAGCAGGAACGTTGGCGTCCTTCTTCAGCATGATGTTCAGCTGCTTTGCCAGGTTGATGTCGTCAGCGGTCTCAGCGCCGACCTTCTGACCGTAAGCCAGAACGACGGAAGCGCCAACGGTCTTGCAGTTTTCCTGCTTGGCAGACATACAAACGATGTTCTTGCCGGGCAGAGCCTCGGAAATCTTAGCGAACAGTTCGCCGTCCTTTTCCAGGTTCTTGCAGCCCATAATGACCAGAGGCATGGAAACAGCTTCAGCAACAGCCTTGGCGTCTGCCACGCAGTCAGCAACGGAGCGGTTTGCGCCGTTGGGGTCAGCAGACTCGAAGTTCAGGCACAGGAAATCAGCGCCTTCCATGGTTTCTGCCTTCTTGGCATAATCTGCCATAGTTGTGCATCCGGCATAGAATTCCTTCAGGCCGGCGGAAGTCCATTCAGCGGCAGCGTCAGAAATTTCAACGCCAATCTTGGGAGCATTTTCGATGGGAGCATCGAAGGTGTAGAACGGCAGCACATTCTGGCCGCCGATGACAACAGCCTTGTCACCGGTGCCCAAGGTCACGGCATTGATCTTGCCGCTGAAGGGCTGCGTCTTAGGTGCGAAAGACATAGGGTATATCCTCCTTAAAAATAATAAATATTTTAAAAACAGTTTGATTACAGTCCGATGGACTGTGCGATGCCCTTAAGGGCAACCTTCATAGGGTCATTGTCCGGCAATTTGGAAGACGGTTCTCCGTCGCAGTCGCAGCGATAAACGGATTCATCGTGGGGCAGAACGCCAAAGAGCTTCAGCCCGTATTTCTCGATTTCCGCTTTTACGCCATCGTCCAAAACGCCGCCCGGCGCCCGGTTGACAATCAGACCCATCTGGCCGGGATTCAGATTCATTTGCTCCACCATTTCGGCAATTCTGGCCACAGCCTGAATGCCACGGCGGGAGCAGTCGGAAATTAAAAGCATCGTATCCACGTGGGGCAGCGTTCCCCGCGCAATGTGTTCCAATCCGGCTTCGTTGTCCATTACAATATAGCTGTAATTTTTTGCATACTTGTCCACCTGGGTTTTGAGCACGCCGTTGACATAGCAGTAACAGCCCTTGCCCTGGGTGCGGCCCATTACCAGCATATCAAAATCGTCTTCCTCCACAATCGCAGAGTTGAATTTGAAGTCTGCATAGTCCGCCTTTGTCATACCGGCAGGAATGGTGCCCTTCATTTCAGCCTGGGCCATTTCTTCCCGGATCGCTCCCAAAGAGGTCTCCACTTCTACGCCCAAAACCTCATTGAGGTTGGCGTTGGCATCTGCATCCACAACCAGCACAGGACCGTTTTTCTTCTTGCACAGGTAGTCAATCAGCATACCGCAGGTGGTGGTTTTTCCCACGCCGCCCTTACCGGCAACGGCGATGGTATGAGGTGTTGCCATAGATATTTGCTCCTTTATATCATTGCGAACCAGTGACCCGCGGTCACTGGTGTGACAATCTCCTTTTACGATGGGGATTCCCACGCCAGTGTGCGCACTGACTCGGAATGACAATCTTTAAAAGTTTTGTTTACACCAAATCCAGCAGACCGGCTTCCTTGGCAATGTAGGCCACATCGTCGAACTTATTCAGTGCGTACAGATGGATGCCGTTGATGCCGCAGGCACGGTACTCGTCAATTTGGTTAATGGTGTATTCGATACCGGCTTCCCGGAAAGCGGCCTTCTTGCCTGCCACATCTGCATCGAAGGGCTCTGCGCAGAAGGGATCGGGGAAGATCCAGTTCTTGGAAATGATTTCACACAAAGCTCTGGGCATAACGCAACCGTTGCGGGACAGTGCCATATTGATGGTTGCCTTCATATCCAGAATAGGCATAATGCCCACATCTACGGGCATCCAAATGCCTGCTGCACGGATGGCATCCAGCCAGTAACGGAACTGGTCCATATCCCAGCACAGCTGTGTCATAATGTAGTCAGCGCCATTGTCCTGCTTCTGCTTCAGAAAGGCAATGTCTGCCTCCAGGCTGCGGCACTGAATATGGCCTTCGGGAGAACCGGCTACTGCAATGGTAAACTTGTCGCCGAATTCCTTACGGACAAACTTTACCAGCTCTGTTGCATAGTGCAGATCACCGCCGGTACCGGTCCATCCAAAGGGCAGGTCGCCCCGCAAGGCCAGCATGTGGTTGATGCCGTGATCCAAATAATTCTGTAGCTGCTCCCGGATGCCTTCCTTGGTGTTGCCGATGCAGGTAAAATGGGTAACACCGGTGGTCTTGCCGTCCTTTACAATTTTATCCAGAACCTCCAGATTCTTTCCAATGTTTGTGCCGCCGGCGCCGTATGTACAGGAAATGTAGTCAGGGTTCAAGGTGTACAGCTGTTCCAGCACACCGCCTTCACCGCACAGCTTTTCCATTCCCACATCCGTCTTGGGGGGAAATATCTCAAAAGAGAACGCACTGCGCTCATCAAAGATATCCATTACGCTCATTTTGTCTTTTCCTCCTGATTGCAATTCTTTGCAAAATTAACATTACAATATGGGCGCACTACGCCCATATCGATACGACTATATCGTATCATAGATTTGCTCAAAATTCAACCCAAATTTTAGACATTTTTGTGTGTAAAGTTTATCTATTTTGACATTTTTATCTATTATTCTGTATCAGCTCATTAACGCCCACAAAAGATGGCATACCATCTCCTCTTTTGACATGCTTCTCCCTGTCTCTGTGGAAGGATGCTGCAGGCTCTCCTCCAGCATCCGGTGCAGTGCTGCCACATCCTGAACAGAATCCGGCCGCCCGGATACCAGATAGTCCACAGAGACCTCAAACACTTTAGACAAAGCAACCAGGGTGGTAACGGCCGGCTCTCTTCTTCCCTGCTCATACATCCCCACTGCGCTGGGGCTGATGTGCAGCAGCCTGGCCAGCTCCGCCTGACTCATTCCATAGCTTTGGCGTAAAGACGCAATCCGTTTTCCCAACATAATACTCTCCCGCTTTCTGTCGTTTTTTCGCTATCTTAGCATAGAAATACTGCGAAAGGTGGTGAAAGCCGTCGAGAACAATTTCTTTTCAGCGAAAAATCCGTTTTTCTGACAGTCTGAAAAAACCTTGTGTTCCCTCTTGTTTTTTTCAGTATATGGGGTTATAATAGGCGAAGAAATGTAAAGGAGGTCGTATTATGGCTGTAAAAATTGAAAAAGATACCATTATTGGTGACATTCTGGATATCGCACCCCAGGCTGCACCTTTGTTTTTTGCCATTGGCATGCACTGTCTGGGCTGTCCCTCTGCACGGGGCGAAACCGTAGAGGAAGCCTGTATGGTTCACGGAATCGAATGTGAGCCCTTCCTGGCGCAGCTCAATCATTTCCTGGAAGCCTACGAAGCAGACCAGGCTGAGAAGAATCAGTAACACCGGCTTTGCCATCCCGGATTCAGCCGGGATGGCATTTTTTGGAGGAACCGCTATGCACCTGCCCATTTCCAGCCGTCTTTTGGCCTGTGCTGCCTTGGTCGCTCCCGGCGACCGGATTGCAGACATCGGCTGTGACCACGGATATTTGAGCATCTATCTTCTGCAAAAGGGTATCGCCTGCTCTGCCATTGCCGCTGATATCAACGAAGGTCCGCTTCAATCTGCCCGGCGCAACGGCGAAAAATACGGCGTAGCCCACAAAATGAGTTTTCATCTGTCCGATGGGGTCTGCAATGTCCCCCGGGATTTTGACACGCTTATCTGTGCCGGTATGGGCGCGGATACAATGATTTCCATTCTCAGCAATGCCCCCTGGCTCCAAAATCAGCAGTACCGTCTGATTTTGCAATGCCAGAGCAAAACGCCGTCGCTGCGGCAATATCTTTCCCAGCAGGGCTGGCAGATTGTCAGAGAAGCCATTTTGCGGGACGGCCGATTCCTGTACACCATTATGGAGGTGCTGTGGCAGCCGGATGCGCCACGGCTGACGCCCCAGCAATGGTATTTCCCCCCAGTGCTTTTGAATAATCCCAAGCCGGAGCTGGAAGAGTATCATCAGCGTCTGGTAAACCGGCTTCGCATCTCCGTCACCGGTCACGCCGAGCAGGCAGATTCAGCGGAAGTGGAAGCCCTGAAATACTTGGAATCCATCGTTTTTTAAGGAGAATTTACAATGACCACCGTACAGAATATTTTGGATTTTATGGAGACCGTCGCTCCCAGCTATATGAAGTATAACTGGGATCACATTGGTCTGAATTGCGGCCATTCTGACGCTCCCGTTACGAAAATTCTCATTGCACTTGACCCCTTTGCAGAGGCTGTTGCCGAAGCCAAAGAGCTGGGTGCACAGCTGCTTGTCACCCACCACGCACTGATTTGGGAAGGCGGCTTTGTCAATGACAAAACCCCCTGGGGAAAATGCACCTTGGAGCTGATTGAAAGCGGAATCGCTCACATCAATGCCCATACCAATCTGGATTGCGCCCCCGGCGGCATCAACGATGTATTGGCAGAAACATTGGGCTTGTCCGACATTTCCGTAGTCAACCCCATGGGAACGGATGCGCAAGGCGCACCCTACGGACTTTTGCGCATCGGCAAGGTTGCTCCGCAAGGTATGGATGCCTTTCTGGCAACCGTTAAGGAAAAGCTGCATTGCCAAGGCCTGCGTTATGTAAACTCCACCAACACCGTACACCGCGTGGCTGTGGGCGGTGGATCCTGCGCGTCGGATATGATGGACGCCTACCAGGCCGGCTGCGATACCTTCGTGACCGCGGATATCAAATACAATCAGTTCCGGGCGGCCTATGACCTGGGAATAAACCTCATTGATGCCGGTCACTTCCACACCGAGAATCCCACAATGCCTGTACTGGCTGAGAAAATTCGGAAGGCTTTTCCGGAAATTCAGGTTGTTTTATCGGAAAAACACGGGGATTGTATGAAATTCTATTGATTTTCTCCGGTCAATCTGCTAGAATAGGTTAGAAATTTCAGAAGACAACAGGAAGGAAGATACTTATGTCCGGACATTCCAAATGGCATAACATTCAAAAAACCAAGGGCGCACAGGACGCCAAGCGTGCTGCAGCCTTTACCAAAATCGCAAAAGAGCTGATTGTGGCTGTGAAGGAAGGCGGCGGCATTATTGACCCTGCCAACAACTCCCGTCTGGCCACCGTCATCACCAAGGCCAAGGCCGCCAATATGCCCAACGACAACATCAAGCGTTGTCTGGAAAAGGCTGCCGGTGCCGGCGGCGGTGACAACTACGAAACCATCACCTATGAGGGCTACGGTCCCGGCGGCGTTGCCGTGATTGTAGAAACCATGACCGATAACCGCAACCGCACCGCCGGTTCGATGCGTCATCACTTTGACAAGTTTGGCGGCAATCTGGGTGCATCCGGCTGCGTCAGCTGGTCCTTTGACAAGAAGGGCGTGCTGGTTATCGACAATGAAGACGGTGACTATGACGAGGACACCGTTATGATGGATGCAATGGACTGCGGCGCAGACGACTTCGAGGCTGACGGCGATGTATTCACCGTTTACACCACTCCCGATGATTTCAACGCCGTTGCAGAAGCAATGGGCGAGAAAAAGTATAACTTCGTTTCCGCTCAGATTGAGATGGTTCCCCAGAACTATCAAAAGCTGGAGGACGAGGAGCAGATCAAGCTGATGGAAAAGCTCATCGACATTATGGAAGAGGATGACGATGTGCAGAACGTCTGGCACAACTGGGATCAGGATTGCTAAAAAGGCCACCCCGTGGGGTGGCCTTTTGTTTTGGAGCAGGGTACGGGAGTCGAACCCGCCCAGTCTGCTTGGGAAGCAGAAATTCTACCGATAAACTAACCCTGCATTGGATATGGCTGTATTATAACAAAAACAAATTGAGATTTCAACTACAATTTCTCGTCTCATTTTGGCAAAAAATACCCTGCGGAAAGTTCCGCAGGGTATCGTTTTTACTCCATAACCGTTCCGTCAGGATGGAACAGCGGCAGCTTCTCCAGATAAATCAAATCGTCTCTTTCCTGCGCATCGCCCTCAGCAAGAATCGCCATTCGTCCGCACACGATACCGCCGGCCTTTTCAACCAGTGCTTCCAACGCCGACAGGCTCTCCCCGGTAGAGATGACATCATCCACAATCAGGATTCTCTTGCCCTTCATCATTTCCGCATCCGCACCGTCCAGATACAAATGCTGCTCCTTGGCTGTGGTGATGGAATTCACCGTCACCTCAAACAGGTCTCTCATATACAGCTTCGCACCCTTCCGGGCCAGCACATACTTCTTATCCCCTGCCTGACGGGCCATTTCGTGAATCAGGGGAATACCCTTGGCCTCGGCCGTAATCAGGTAGTCATATTCCGGTGCTTTTTTCAGCAATTCACCGGCGCAGGCCACCGTCAATTCCGGGTCACCGAAAATCACGAAGCCGGCAATGTACAAATCATCGGTCACCTTGCAAATCGGAAGCTGGCGCTCCAATCCGGCAATGGTCATTGTATAAAACATAGGAAATCCGCTCCTTATAGCACAAATCTTTCCGATGCTATTATACTACAACGGCAAAAAATGTCAAGGTCTATCCCTCTCCCTCCTCGCGGTCTTTACATAGAAAAAGTCCGCTGCTTTTCGGCAGCGGACTTTCCCATTAAGGGGTTTGGAAAGAAGAGAGGTAGAAAAGAGTTTTCTACACTGTAAAGCAGCGGCTCACGGCATCCGCATCTTTACGGTATCATCGTAAAAGATAATTTTGAATAAGCCATCACGAAATTGAAAACAAAATGAAAGCAAATTATGAACAAAAGGGCCGCACCCGGGGGTGCGGCCCATATAAGTAGGAAAGGAATTATTTTGCAGTGTAAACGTCGATGCTGTTAATACGAGTCTGAGAAGCCAGCTCTGCAGACTGGAATACATTGGTAGCGCTTGCAAAGGTGATGGTGATAACAGTATTGTCGCGGGTAATGGTTGCGCCAGCAACCTCCATACCGTCAAAACCAGCCATATAGGTCTTACCACCGCTGCTGTGATCATCCAGGTGAAGGACAATAGCAACCATACCGGTGTACTCAATCTTAACCGTAGAACTCTTATATGCTCTTGCAGAATACTGAGTCTGAGCAGAGTAGTTCGCTGTTGTGCTGGAAGCCTTGTCGTTGGTGTACTTAATGCCGTTTGCACTGTGTACAGTCTGGGTGTCGGTGCAGCTGGTCAGGGTGGTAGTGCCCTTCAGGTCAATGCTTGCTGCCAGCTTGCCGTTGACAGTGGCGCTGCCGGTGTTGCCGGTATTACCGGAGTTGCCGGTGTTACCGGAGTTGCCGGAGTTGCCGCTGGAGCTGCTGCCGCTGTTGCTGCCATCCTGGCCGCTGATGGTGCCGTTGGCACCGCTGGCGGCATCCAGCTTGAAGGTGTAGATGGAAGTATCAGTGCCCATGCCATAGCAGGTCAGGTAACCGCTGTAAACTTCCAGGTACTGTGCCTTGCCCTGATAGTTGGCAACAGCACACTTGATGTAGTAACCGCCATTGGCAGTTTCCAGAACGAACTTGGTGTTGTCGCTCTGGCTGGTGACGAACTTAACGTCAGTGCCATCGCAGAACAGATACTGGCCGCCAGCCTTGAAGGTAACAGTGTTGTCGCTGTTCTTGATCATTTCCAGAGCCAGAGCCTCAGCCTTGCTCTCAGACAGAACCAATTCCATCTTTGTCTTGCCGCTGGAGCTGGTGTAGGAATAGTGCTTACCGGTAACAAACTTGTTATCCTTGGGGAAGGACATCACAACGCTGCCGGAAGGAACGGTAGTACTGCCGGAGTTGCCGGAGTTGCCGGTATTGCCAGAGTTACCGGTATTGCCGGTGTTGCCGGTGTTGCCGGTATTGCCGGTGTTGCCGGTGTCGGGAGCAGGAGCTGCGCCGTCAGCGGTTACAGCAATGATGTCCACCAGAGAAGCGTGGTCATCGGTCAGCTCGGGATAGCAGCCCCAAGAGGAGTAAGAAGCGCTGTAAGCCAGGGTCTTCTTGTTCAGGTTGTTCTGAATCAGGTACTTGCCTTCCTTAACCAGGATGGAGAAGATATGACCCTCAGCAGGAGCAGCTGCGTCCACATTGAAGCTGTTGTAGGTGCCCTTCAGGTAGAAGTAGCGACCGGAAGCATCCTGAATGGTGAAGCCGCCGTCAACATTCTTAATGGTCAGAACGTCAGCAGCCACATAACCGGAAACCTTGCCATCAGCAACGGTAACTTCGGTCGCATAGGGATAGCCGTAGCTCTTGTCAGCAGCCAGGGCGCTCATCGTCAGGTTGCCGGCGAGGATCACATAAGTGCCGTCAGCAATCGTAGCGGGCAGGCCGTCAGCCTTAGGAATGAAGTGCTCAAAGGAAACGGAAGCGGTTGCACCGTCAGCGTCCTTCAAGGTTGCAGTCAGCTTATAGGTGACGTCCTCGGTGCTGGGGGTCAGCTTAACGGTAACCATACCGTTCTCACCGGCAACGATCTGAACATTGTCAGCCTTGTCAGTGGTCCAGGTGATGGGATAGGTCACGTCGTCAATACGAACCTGACCGACCACAGTGTAGTCAACAGCAGTCTTTGCTTCTGCATCCTTGTACATTGCGTACAGGTAGTCCTTTGCCTGAGTCAGAGCGTTGTCCTCAGCAGCAGGTGTGCAGCCTGCGAAGATGGAAACGCACAAAACCAGCAGCAGAATATAAGAAATAATTTTTTTCATAATTAACTCCTTATTCATTCTTTAGTTGTGAACCGTAATATGATCATCTGTAAAGACTTTGATTTGATAACCGCCATCGAAATAATCCACAGCGCCCTTGACATCAATGGTCTTGCCCAGGTATGCGCTGGCGGTAATCAAATTGCCGTCATCATCTTTCAGTACGACAGTACGGACGGAAATTCTCTGTCCGTCCACCTCGCAGGTCAAGGTCATCGCACCCTTGGAGGAGCTGTCCTCCTTACTGGTGGTGTAGATGTCCTTTACCACCAGATTCTTCATCTCGATGGTGGAATTCATTGCCAGCTGCGCATAGGGGAAGCTCTGCTTGCCGTCTTCCATGTCCACTTCCACTGTGCTGTTAAAGGTGGCAGCAGTGGTCGTGACGAAGGCCGGGCTATGCCCGTCGCTCAGCTTCTGGATGTTGTTGGGATTCTTGGTGTCCATCAAATCGTACTTCAGGTCTGCAACCTGCCAGGTTCCGCCAGTCTCATAGTACTGCAGAGAACCTACAATCCGCACCTCGTTGCCGGGCTTTACCACGGACAAGCCGGTGCCGGTGAGGTTGAAGCCATAGTATACATACATGCCGTAGTACAGGCCGGACTCCTCATCCAAGGACTCCACATAAACGCCCTGACCGTTATTCAGGGTAACGATTCCGTTAAAGGCAACCTTCTGACCGCCGTATGCTTCGGTGTTGGTCCGCAATTCCTTCAGGGTGATTTCGTGCGCCTCACCGTAGTAGAAATCGGGGTCCTTCTCACCGGAGAACACATTCAGCTTGTGTGCCTTTGCCTGATTCAATGCATTCATGCAGATGGTTCCGTAACGGTTCTGTGCCGTATTGGAAGCAATGGCCAGGCCATTCTGCAGCAGCTCCAGATTCAGGTTGCGGTAATCGCTCATTTCTGCGGTCTTGTACCAGACCCAGACCAAATAGCGGTCGCCGGTGGAGTCAGCATTCCAGGTTTCGTTATCGGATTCGATGATGATGGAGGTGGCTTTTTCCAGCTTTTGCCGGGTAAAGGCAGAAGCCTTCTTGCCGTATTCCTCAATCTTGCCGGTGGATTCCGGGGTGTTGATGGCCAAATATCTTGCCTTCAGCACGCCGTGCTCCATCACAGAGGAAGGAACATAAAAGTGGGTGGTGTCACCGTCAACAAAGGTCTTGACCGTGACTTCCTGCTTCACAGTAGAAGTGCTCTTATCCAGCTTGGTGGTAGCCGCGTAATCCACAAACGGACCCACATCCGGGCCGGAGGGAGCAGTGGTTCCAGGTTGGTCTGAGGTCTGGCAGCCGGCAAAACAGCCGACTGTCAGGCACACCAGTACCAACAAGGATACAATTTTAATCCATGTTTTTTTCATTGGCACACGCTCAATTATCCGTTGTATTCACACTCGTCGATGGCTGCTTTAAACAGTCCGTCAATCAGGGCGTTCACATCGCCGTTGTCCGCATTGGCCAGTGCAGCGGTCATCAGAGCGCCAACCTCATCACGGGCAGTGGAAGAGCCAACGAAAGCGGGAGATACATAGTAAGCATCCTTCTGCTCCAGAGCTACCTTGGTGCTCAATGCGGTGATGTTGTCGCCGCCGTTGGCATTTGCCAGGAAGTCAGCATAAGCAGGGATGGTATCAACAGACTTCAGAACAGGAGCGTAGCCGGAGGTCATGGAGAACTCAGCCTGGAATTCCACGGTGGTGGTCAGGTACTTGACAAACAGCCAGGAAGCAACAACCTTCTGGGGATTTGCAGCGTTCTTGAAGAGAACCAGGCTGGGGCCCTGAGAAATAACCTTGGGCTTGGAAGCATCTACCTGGGGAATCTGTGCGATGCCAACATCGAACAGGTACTCACCGGAGGTGTCCTTGCCGGGACGCTGGTGGTTTGCACCACCGGTAGAACCGATGGACATATAGCTCTTGCTGCCTTCGGTTGCAGTGAACAGACCGGAGGTATAAGCGCCGTACAGCTCCTGGGTGGTCAGGTAGCCCTTCTGGTACCACTCACGGAACATCTTGACAAATTCCTTGTTCTTGTCGTTGTTGAACAGATAGTGGTCGCCGGTTGCGCTGGTGTAGGGAGAGCCGTACTGCTCACACATGGTGATGAACCAGTTTGCCTCGGAGTCATAGCCCAGAGGGATGCTGTCGGGGTCAATTTCCTTAATCTTTGCGCAGGTCTCTTCCAATTCCTTCCAAGTCTTGGGAACGGTCAGACCGTGCTTGTCAAAGAAGGTCTTGTTGTAGTACAGAACCTCGGTGGACTTACTCATGGGCATGGTGTACATCAGACCGTCGCCATAGCTCTTGCCTTCGTTGTAGTAGCCTTCAATGAAGTCAGCCTTCTGCTCAGCAGTCAGACCCAAAATGGTCTCGTTGCCCTTGGCGTCTTTCACCTTAATCTGGCTGTCAATCAGACCGTCCAGAGTTGCAACTGCACGAGCCTTGTTGTACAGTGCCACGTGGTCGGGATAGCAGTAAGCGATGTCGGGCTGGCTGCCAACGGTAATCTCGGTCTTGATCTGGTCGCGGACATCATCATAGCCGCCCACCTGGGAGTGCTTAATGGTGATGTTGGGATACATCTCGTTGAACTTTAAAATGTACTTATCCAGCACATCCCGCAGAGCTGCACCCATGGTGTGGTAGAAGGTAATTTCTACCGCGCTGCCGTCATAGCCTTCTTCGGGAACCACAAATTCCCCGGCATTTCTGTTGTTACTGCCGCTGCAGCCGGCCATCATGCCCATGCTCAGCACAATGGTAACTGCCAAAAGCAATGCCAAAATCTTTTTCATCGTTTTCGTTCCTTTCCTTCGTTTAAATATATTTTGTTATCAGGCAATGTATTGCCTATTAACCCTTGATGCCGCTGCGGCTGACGCCTGCCATGATGTATTTCCGCAGGAAAATAAACACCATAAACAGCGGAGCAGATACGATGGCAACAGCTGCCATCTGCAGCGGATAGTTCACATCGCCGGTGGTGGCAGTGAACGCGTTGCGAAGGCCGTTGGTTATCAACTGATAGGCTTCATCGTTGGCAACCAGGCGGGGCCAAATATAGGAGTTCCATGCGCCCATCATCTTCAAAATGGTGATGGAGATGAGGGTGGGCTTTGCCAAAGGAATCATAACCTTCCACAGATACTTCAAATCGCCGCAGCCGTCAACCTTGGCGGCCAGATAAAGCTCATTGGGAATCTGCAGGAAGTTCTGGCGCAGCAGGTAAATGTAGAACACGCTGACCAGGAACGGCACAATCAAAACACCGAAGGTGTTGGTGCCCATCCAGCTCAACGCCGGAATCTTTGTAAACTCGCTGACCGTTGCATAGTTGGTGATGGTGAACAGCTCGCCGGGAATCATCATGGTTGCCAGCAATGCGCCGAACATCAGCTCTCTGCCCTTGAACTCCAGCCGTGCGAAGGCAAAAGCGGACAGCACGGTGATAATCAGGCTCAGAACGGTGGATACAACACCAACAAACACCGTATTCATGAACAGCCGTCCCAGATTTGCCGTGTTAAATGCTTCTACATAGTTGTACCACATAATCTTCTGAGGGAAGAAGGTGGGTACATTCATTCGGTATTCATCGAGAGACTTCAGAGAGGAAATAATCATCCAATAGAAGGGGAACAGCACAATCAGTGCCATAATAATCAAAAAGGTGTAGGTTCCGATTTTTGCAAATACGCCGCCTACCCGGGCAGAGGAAGTTACCTTCCGCAGATCTCTGTCCCGCATAACATTCATATTATCGTTATTAGCCATAGTGCCACCTCTTAATAATGAACGCGCTTCTTGCTGACCTGAAGGTTAATCATGGTCACCACAAGAATGATGCCGAACAGAATCAATGCTGCCGCACTGGCGCGGCCTTCCTGATTGCCGATATTGTCGTAAATATAACCGACCATGGTATTCAGGCTTCCGTGTGCGCCGGCAGGACCCATTTTTTCGCCGAAAATACCCACGATGCTGGAGTATTCCTTAAAGCCGCCCATAAAGCCGGTAATGACAACATAGGCAAGCATGGGGGACAGCAGCGGAACGGTGATCTTGGTCAGAACGCGGCGGCGGGGTGTGCCGTCCACTCTTGCAGCATCGTAATACTGCTTGTTGATGCTCTGCAGACCGCCCAGCAGAATCAAAATCTTAAAGGGAAGGGCGTTCCACACAATGTAGATAACCATAACCGCCATATTTGCCCAATAGTCGGAGCCCTGGTTAATCCAGTTCACCGGCTGACCGCCGAAGAATGTAATGACGTTGTTGATGATACCCCAGGTATCTGCCATCATCGTTCCTGCAGCAGGACGCAGACCGATGATGTTGAACATTGCCGCAAACACCATGCCGATGGCGATGGAGTTGGTAACATAGGGCAGGAAGAAGATGGTCTGCAGGGTTCTTTGCAGAGGTCTGATGGAATTCAGGGCAACTGCAATCAGCAGTGCCAAAATAGTGGAAAGCGGAACGGTCAGAACACACAAAAGCACAGTGTTCTGCAGGCAGGTCAAAAATCTTTGATACTGCACCACATCCACGAAGTTTTGGAATCCGAAATTGAAAACATCGCCGCCTGAGGCACCCATGCTGTTATATCCCTCTAACAGAGAGATACGGACCGTATTGATAATGGGCCATACGGTAAACACCAACAGCAATACGATAGCAGGTGACAGGTAAAGCCATGCTTTCCATTGTTGCTTACTATCTACCATATTACTTCACCTCAAAATAGATGCGCTCTTCTGTTTCCTTGTTAAAGAGGAATACCTTATGGGGTTTCAGGCTGAACTGAACATTCTCACGGCTGTAGTCAATCTTATTGTCAGCATTGATGATGGAGCGGACGACGGGATTTGCGGATGCTGCATTCTCAGAAACGATGCTTACATCGCGACCCATCACTTCCACGCTGCTCAACTTGCAGCTCATCGGGCCATTGTCATCCAGCACAAAGCCTTCGGGACGGATGCCAACGAAAACCTCCTGGTCTTCCACGCCGGCAACATCCAAAACAGCTTCTTCGCCAATGTACAGCTTGCCGCCTGCGACCTTGCCGTCGAACACGTTGATGGGAGGTGTGCCCAGGAACTTTGCAACGAACAGGTTCAGAGGATTGTCATAAACCTCCTGCGGTGCGCCGATCTGCTGAACCACGCCCAGCTTCATAACCACGATCATATCGGAAATGGACATTGCCTCTTCCTGGTCGTGGGTAACGAAAATGGTGGTGATGCCGGTTTCGCGCTGAATGCGGCGGATTTCCTCACGGGTCTGCAGACGCAGACGGGCATCCAGGTTGGACAGGGGCTCGTCCAGCAGCAGAACACGGGGCATCTTAACCAGCGCACGGGCAATGGCCACACGCTGCTGCTGACCGCCGGACATTTCGCCGGGCTTACGGTCCATCAGGTCCTCAATCTGCACCAGTCTTGCTGCATAATAGGCACGCTCCAGCATTTCGTCCTTGGACATCTTGTCAGCGCCCTTCAGGTTCTGCAAGGGGAAAAGGATGTTCTGCTTTACGGTCATGTGGGGATACAGTGCGTAGTTCTGGAACACCAGACCGACACCGCGGTTTTCTGTGGGCAAATCCGTTACATCGTCATCACCGAAGAAAATCTGGCCGCCAGTGGGCTTCTGCAGGCCGCTGATCATGTAAAGGGTGGTGGACTTACCGCAACCGGAGGGTCCCAACAAACCAATCAGCTTGCCATCAGGGATGGTAAATGTGAAATCGTTAACAGCAACGACTTCCTCGTTTACTTTCTTGTTCCGACTGGGGAAAACCTTCGTCAGATTTTGCAAAACAACTTTCATATAATTCCCTTCCTATATAAAAATTTTCATTTTTTCTTGGCTGAACGTTAATCTGCTCTGGATTCGAAGTCCTCACGCAGCCGCTCCTCATATTCGTGAAGAGCTTCCGGTGTGTCAAAAATCATCTGGCTGGAGTAGTCAACCACCACTGTGCAGGCCAGCAAATCGTGAATCACCGAATTGTTGCGTGTTTTGACCAAAATAACAATCTGCAGAAGCAGAATAAGCCCGATAATAATGAGACCCAAAGTGCCTACAGTACCAAACAACAGCATTACCAGAATCGCCACCGGTACCATCGTCTCCAATGTATATTTACCGATAATGGCACGGACGAAAAGCATAAAGGTGGAAACCTTTATGCCGTCGGTGCGCATCAGCGCCAGGCTGAACACCTTTTTGCCCACCGTCTGCCCGTTCTTCAGCAGCAGCGGAACGCCAAATTCCAAAATCAGATAGGTCACAAGGAAGCTAAGGGTCACCATTGCCAAAGTCCCATAGAGAAAATCCTCATAAGCCTTCTTTGCCTTGGGATCTTCCGCCAAAGCCTTTTGTGCATCCTCATACACCTGCTTCTCCGCCTCCGTCAGCTTTTCATACGCCTCCGGAGAAATGGTAAAGTCAATCTTGTATGTTTCCTGATAGGTTTCGTAAATCTGATGCATTTCCAGTGCGCGGTTATCCAGCTTAAACAGCGCGCTGAAGCCGGTAAATGCGCCTACGAGAAGGGTGAAAAACAGAATTGCGTCCAGAACCCACGCAGCAATTCGCTTCATCATTCCCGCCCGTTGTATATCGTATCTCATATTTTTTGTGCCTCCACGGTCTATGCGCAATGGGCGCAGCGACAGATTCTATAATATCGTCCTTATTATAGCACACCTTTCCGCAAAAATCCACACTAACTTACAGAACTTTCCAACTTTTTTTATATTTTTTCGCCCGTTCACCCAGGGCTGTCATTAGTCTACAGGGTATCGCCAAATCCCCCTGTCCCACGCCCATTTGGATATGAGGCTTGTTCTTTCCGTGGTAATCACTGCCGCCGCTGTGCAGCAGCCCAAAGTCATCTGCTACCTGTTTTGCCAGTGCCGTCGTCTCCTGTGAATAGGTGGAATACAGAACCTCCATCCCATCCAGCCCACACGCTACCGCTTCCTTTAAAAATCTGCACAGGGGCTCCTCCTGCAAATTCAGGAACGGATGTGCCAGCACCGCCACCGCACCCAGGGATTTGATGAAGCGGATGATTTCAAAAGGCGAAAACCGCTGCGGCGGTACATAATAACCGCATTTCGGGCTGAGCAGCTGCTTAAACGCATCCTGAATGGACTCTGTGTAGCTCAGCCGTGTCAGCTCCGCACCAATCAGCGCCCGGTTCACCTGTCCTTCCGGTGTACTATCCTTAATATGTTGGTAATCTATCTGATAGCCGGCGCGGCACAGCTTATCCACTAAATCCAGATTGCTTTGCTCTTTGCGCAGCTTGTAATCCTCCAGCAAAGCGGTAATGGGGGCATAGTCCTCCGGCTTCAAAAACAAACCTAAAATATGAAGTTCTGTTCCCTCATAATCCGTAGAAAACTCTGTTCCGGCAATGGCGCAAACGCCGCTTCCCGCTGCCGCTTTCAGAAATTCCGGCAATCCTGCCACGGTATTGTGGTCTGTCAGTGCGATTGCCTGCAGCTTCTGCGTCTGTGCCAGGGCAATCAGCTGCTTTGGGGTGTCTGTTCCGTCGGAAAAGGTGGAATGAACGTGTAAATCACAAAAAGCCATTTGGGCATACTCCTCAATATCTATCTTATACTTTTATTCTAGTGGTTATCCGTTTTTCTGTCAAGAGCAGGAGCGGCAGAATCCTCACCACTGTTTTCCACTGTAGGAAAATTTTATCTGAGCCCTTGCTATTTCACACAGCTTAGGGTAAAATGATAAAAGTATATTTCTTAGAAAGAGACGGTGCCCACCCATGGAAAGACACGGCTTTGACAATGGCAAGTACCTGCAAATGCAATCTGCTCATATCCAGCAGCGGCTGAATTCTTTCGGTGGAAAGCTCTACCTGGAATTCGGCGGCAAGCTGTATGATGACTACCACGCTGCCCGGGTTCTGCCCGGCTTTGAGCCGGACAGTAAGCTGCAAATGCTCCTGCAGCTGAAGGAGCAGGTGGAGATTGTTATCGTCATCAATGCAGGCGACATCGAAAAGAATAAGGTGCGGGGGGATTTGGGCATCACCTACGACCGGGATGTGCTTCGTCTTCTGGAGATTTTCCGAAGCCTTGGGTTGTTTGTTTCCAGCGTGGTGCTGACCCGTTTCCGGGGTCAGTCCGTCGCCAAAGCCTTTCAGTCCCGACTGGAGGGTCTTGGCTTAAAGGTTTACCGCCATTATGATATCGAGGGCTACCCTTCCGACACTTCCCGGGTGGTCAACGAGGACGGCTTCGGCAAAAATGATTACATTGAAACCTCCCGCTCTTTGGTGGTGGTGACCGCTCCCGGCCCCGGAAGCGGCAAATTGGCTGTCTGTCTGAGCCAACTGTATCACGAGCATCGCAGAGGTGTTCAGGCCGGCTACGCCAAGTTCGAGACCTTCCCTATCTGGAATCTGCCGCTGAATCATCCGGTGAATCTGGCTTATGAAGCCGCCACCGCTGACCTCAACGATGTGAATATGCTGGACCCCTTCCATCTGGAAGCCTACGGCACCACTACTGTCAACTATAATCGGGATGTGGAAGCCTTTCCTGTTCTTGTGGCGATGTTTGAGCAGATTTTAGGCGCTTGTCCCTACAAATCTCCTACGGATATGGGCGTTAATATGGTGGGCAGCTGCATCACCGATGATGAGCTGATAAAAGAAGCCTCCCGGCAGGAAATCATCCGCCGCTACTATACTGCCCTGTGTGACCAGAAAAAGGGCATTGCCTCCGATGAGGTTGTGCGTAAGCTGGAGCTTTTAACCAAAAAAGCCGGCGTGGAGCTGTCCTCCCGCCGTGTGGTGGCTGCTGCGTTGGAAAAGGAACGGGCTACCGGTTTACCTGCCGTTGCAATGGAGCTGCCGGACGGTCAAATCGTCACCGGCAAAACCTCCAACCTGCTGGGTGCTTCTGCTGCGCTTCTGCTGAACGCCCTGAAGGCATTGGGAAGCATCCGGGATCGGCTTCACATCATCTCTCCTGTGGTCATAGACCCCATTCAAACCTTGAAAACCGGCTATTTAGGCAATCGCAATCCCCGGCTTCACACCGATGAGATTTTGATTGCACTGTCCATCAGTGCCGCCACAAATCCCACTGCTGAGCTGGCAATGGAGCAGCTAAGCAATCTGCGGGGCTGTCAGCTGCACTCCACCGTCATTCTTTCCGAGGTGGATGAAATGATTTTCAAGCGTCTGGGTGTCAATGTCACCTGCGAACCCCGTTTCCAATAAAAATGTGCCTGCTGCAAGCCGCAGCAGGCACTTTCTTTAATATTCTCTGACAACCGCCTTGACAAGGCCGATCAGCTCCGCCTCCCGACCGTCAATGGGCTCGTAATTGTCATTCTCCGGCATCAGCCAAACCTCACCGTTTCGCCGGCGCAGACGCTTCACCGTTGCTTCGTCACCGATGCGCGCTACCACAATCTGACCGTCCATCGCCGTCTGCTGGGGGCGTACAACCACCTTATCCCCATCGAGGATTCCGGCGCCAATCATACTGTCTCCCCGCACACGCAGAGCGAAGCAGTTGGGGTCGCCGTCCCAGGCCATTGTTCCCTCCTGATTTTCAAAGGCAAGAATCGGAACACCGGCGGTCACCACGCCTACAACAGGTATCTGCCCCGGGCGAATTCCCGTGGACAACGCCCGCTTACGTCCCTTGGCGCCGGGCTGACTGAGCAAGCCCTTCTCCTGCAGTGCCTGGATGTGATAGCTGACCGATGCCGTGGAGCGCAGCCCCACGGCCGCACCAATTTCCCGCACGGAAGGTGCATAGCCGTTTTCTTGAATAAAGGCATTCACATATTCTAAAATTCTTTCTGCTTTGTCGCTGGTACGGGGCATAGCATTCCCTCCCATAGTATAAGTTCTGTTTTGATTATAGCACAAATGAACGGAAAAAGAAAGAGGGTTGTGATAATTTTTTGGAATACCGCCTTTATGCGCCCATATACTTGTAGCGACATTTGCAATGGGAGGGATTTTTATGGATACACCGGAGCAAATTAAAATCTGGCAGCGCGTACACGCGCAGGCACCGCCGGTGACAGACGGCTTGCCGGGCCTGGCGGCAAACGCTCTGGCGGCCACCATTCTCTACGGAAATCTTGCACAGCGCTTTCAAGGGCGGGGCAGAAAAATTCTCCTTCAGCTTCAGCAGGAGGAGGGGGTACACGCCCGATGTCTCAAGGGCATCTATCAGCTTATCGCCGGGGTATCGATGAATGTAGCGGCTGTTCCGCCTGATACAACGCAGCTTATCCCTGCTCTGCGGAAAAGCTACGCTCATTCCCTTAAGGCATTGGCCGCCTATGAGGCGCGAACACGGGACAGCGAATACGGTGTGGTATTCTCCTTTTTAGCGGAGCAGCAACGGTCACATTGCTGTCAAATCGCGGAGCTGATCGGGCTGCTGGAGGTGTAAAATTTCCTTTTTCCGGAGATACTCTTCCCCGGAGGGATGATTTTGAAGCTTTTAAAAACCTGCATCTTGTTTTACATCGGCGGCGCCGGCTATATGATTTTGGAATTTCTGTGGCGGGGACGCAGTCACGGCAGTATGTTTCTGCTGGGTGGGCTTTGCTTTTTGCTGGTGGGTGGCTGTGTTGCCCGGATTCCCCGGCTTCCCCTTGCTCTGCGATTATTGACAGGGGCAGTTCTGATTACCGCTTTGGAGCTTCTCACCGGACTGCTTGCCAACCGGGATTACAGTGTCTGGGATTACCGCAATCAGCTATATCATCTGCAGGGGCAAATCTGCCTGCGTTATTCCCTGCTGTGGATTCCCATCAGTTTCCTTTCTATGTGGCTGTACGATTTTCTGCACAATCCATTGGAGCGACGCCTGCAAAGCAGATTCGCCATTGACCCGCTCTTCTAAAAATGCCCCGCGTGCCGGACACGCGGGGTTTTTCGTCAATTTTACTTCTATCAAAAAATGCATAGCAGATAGCACAGATACAGCAGCCACAGCAGGACGCCCTGCACGCGACTGCCTTTCTTCCACAACAGCAAAGGTACTGCCGCAATCAAAAGAATGACCGCAAAGCCCGGAAAGTCCACCAAAAGATTTTGCTCGGAAATCGGCAAGCCCTGCCCTGACACCAGCGCAGAAAGGGGCAAAATCAGCGTTATGTCGATAATATTTGCTCCAATAATATTCCCCACAGACATCGCCGCTTCTCCTTTTCGCAAGGCGGTCAAGGTGGTTACCAATTCCGGAAGTCCCGTCCCCACCGCCAGCAAGGTCACCGCAATGATTCGCTCCGGCACGCCAAAAAAGATTGCTATTCCCTCACCGCCGGAAATCAGCAGCTGCGACCCGGCAATAATTCCGCCGCCACCCAGCAAAAACCGCCATATCCATTTTCCGGCCTGTGCAGAACGTTCCTCTGTTCGTTCCTTTCGTGCCTGACGGACATTTTCCATAATAAATCCCACGCAAATTACCGCCAGCAGACAACTTCCCCAGGCAGCTAATCTGCCGCCGGTGCAAGCCGCCCACAAAATACCTGCCGCAGCCAGCAACAGCAGGCAAGGAATCTGCAATCCCCGCTTCAGGGGCATTTTGGCGGTTGCCACCATTCCCGTTGCCAGAATCAGCCCTGTGTTGGCGGTGACAGATCCAAGTGCATTCCCCACCGCCATCTCCACTTTTCCCTGTGCCGCCGCCAAAACAGACACCATCATTTCCGGGAGTGTCGTTGCCAGACTGACCACCGTTGCACCAATTAAAAAAGCAGGCAAACCCAAGCCCCTTGCCAAGCCGCTTGCCGCCTCCACAAAAACATCTCCACCCTTGACCACCAGAAAAATTCCCAGCGCAAAAGCCAACAGGCTTCCCAAAAACTCCATTCTCGCTTCTCCCCCATCCTGCCCTTCGGACAACCTCTGTCCCTATAAAATATGCGCTGCGGATTGATTCTTTCCTGCAATCGAGGTATAATAAAAAAGGAAGGGGGGATTTTTTATGAAAGCGGACTGCCATATTCACTTTGTGCTGGATGGAATCAACTGGAAAGCTGCCATTGACCGCCACAAAATCGCTCCCGCCCTTCCCTTTCTGCATCAGGCACTTGCAAAATACCGGGAGCAGGGTTACACCTATCTGCGTGATGGCGGTGACCGCTGGGGCGTGGGTGCAGCCGCCAGAGAATTGGCTCCGGAATACGGCATTTCCTATGCCACGCCCCTTGCACCATTGTGCAAAAAAGGACACTACGGCAGTTTTATCGGTGAGACTTATGAAAATCTCCGGGAATATGCCGCACTGGTAGAAAAAAATCGCCGCAGCGGCGGCGACTTTATCAAAATTATGATTTCCGGGCTGATGGACTTCAACAGAGCCGGGGTCTTGACAGAGGAGGGGCTCCCTCCCGGAGAAATTGCCCAGCTGATTCATATTGCCCACGAGGAGGGCTTTGCAGTAATGGCCCATTGCAACGGCTCTGCAGCCATTGCTGCGGCAGCAGCTGCCGGTGTGGATTCCATTGAACACGGTGCTTATGCCAACGACGATGCGCTGCAAACAATGGCGGCGCAAAAAACTGTCTGGGTTCCCACGCTGTCCACCGTTGCCAATCTCCGGGGCACCGGGCGCTTTGATGAGGATGCGGTGGCCGCCATCTTTGAAAACGCTTCTCAAAATGTCAAAAAATTTGCTGCCATGGGCGGTCTGCTCGCTCCCGGCTCCGATGCCGGTGCCTGGGCTGTTCCCCACGGATGTGATACTGAGTATTCTCTTTTCCACAGCATTCTGGGCGATGACGCATTGAAAATTTTATCGGCAGGTGTCAGCGCCGTGAAAGAAAAATTTCATCACCCCTGAAAATAGCAAAATCCGCAGGTCGTCTGCGGATTTTGCTACAAGAAAAAGAGGAGATGAAAAATGAAAAAGAGGAGTAGTTGAATCGTTTGATATCATCATACCCTCAATTTGTGAAGAAAAAAAGTGAATAATTATTAAAAATGTTTGAAGTTACGGTTTCATTTCTTAAATCTACCTTATTTCTGCCGGTTTTCACTTTACAGTCACATTTTTTTGCGTTAAAATAAGTAACATTGAAGGAGGCGTTTTTCGTGAACGAGGACGAGAAAAAAGAATGGGAGCTTCTTGAAAAGGAGCTTTTGAAATATGATTTGCCTGATGACGAGACTTTGCTGGCGGACATTTCCGCCCTTTTGCAGGACGACCGCCTGACGGAAGATACAGAAGTCGAGGTTCCGGCAGACGACCCGGTTCTTCCGGAGCTGGAGCAGGAATTAGCAGAAGAAAAGGAAGATTCCCTTCTGGCGCGCCGGGCAGAACGGAGAAAAAAGGATACCGCTGCCAAAGAACGGGATGACAAATGGGTGATCGGTTTGCTGATTACCGCCTGTTTTCTCTGTGTCGGCATCATCGGTGTGCTGATTTATTGGCTGGAGAACTTTTTAAAGTTTTAACGAGATGGAAGCTTGTAAAACTCCTGTCGGTCGTTTTGCGCCAACGCCTTCCGGGCGAATGCACCTTGGAAATGTTTTTGCCGCTTTGATTGCCTGGCTTTCTGTCAAATCCCGCAACGGCAGCTTTGTGCTGCGGATGGAGGATTTGGATGTCCAGCGAACCAGTGAGGAATTCGCCAGCCAGCTGCGGGATGATTTGCGCTGGCTGGGACTTTCCTGGGATTTGGAAACTCCTGCGCAAAGCACCCGAAGTGCTGTTTATCAGCGCTATTGGGAGCAGTTGCGGGATGCTGACCTGCTGTATCCCTGCTACTGCACCCGCAGTCAGCTGCACAGTGTCAATGCGCCCCATCTTTCCGACGGTACTTATGTCTATCCCGGCACCTGCCGGAATCTGTCCGATGCGCAAAAAAGCGCTTTTCAAAGAGCGCCCGCCTGGCGTGTCAAGGTTCCAGATAAGGACTACTGCCTGACCGACCTGTGTCAGGGAGTTTTTTCCCAAAATCTTTCCCGTGACTGCGGAGATTTTGTGGTGCAGCGGGCAGACGGCGTTTTTGTTTATCAGTTGGCTGTAACCGTGGACGACGGAGAAGCCGGTGTCACCGAAGTGGTGCGGGGCGTTGACCTTTTGGGCTCTGCACCCCGGCAGATGTATTTGCAGGAGCTGTTTGGTTTTCCTCACCCTCAGTACGGGCACATTCCCCTCCTGGTTGCGCCGGACGGCCGCCGTCTCAGCAAACGGGACAAGGATTTGGATTTAGGCACGCTGCGCCTGCACAAAAAGCCGGAGGAAATCATCGGCTGTCTGGCTCATAGCTGTGGACTGCTGGAAGCCTATCAGCCCATTTCCGCTGCAGAGCTGGCTGGTGATTTTTCTTGGAAAAAGTTGAAAATGGATAATATCAAGTTGCAAATCCAAGGGTAAGCCTCTTGAAATTATCCTGATAAATGGTATGATATAGCTACAAAAAAACATAAGGAGACCATATTATGGCAAAGAAACCTGTTTTAGTTGTAATGGCCGCCGGTATGGGCAGCCGTTATGGCGGTTTGAAGCAAATTGACCCCGTTGGCAGTCAGGGAGAAGCTATTTTGGACTATTCCCTGTTCGACGCCCACGAAGCCGGCTTTGAAACAGCTGTCATCATTATTAAGGAAGCCATTCGCGAGGATTTTATGGCAACCGTTGGCAAGCGGCTGGAAAAGTGTCCAATGGAAATTCGCTATGCTTATCAGGAGCTGGACAAGCTGCCTGCCGGCTACTCCGTTCCTGCCGGACGGGTAAAGCCCTGGGGCACCTGCCACGCTGTTCTGTGCGCCAAGGATGAAATCGGCGATGCACCCTTTGCGGTCATCAATGCCGACGATTACTATGGAAAATCCGCTTATAAGGTGATTTACAATGCCCTGTGCCAGGCGCAGGATGCTCAGAAGTATGATTACTGTATGGTAGGCTATCAGCTGGGCAACACCGTGACCGACAACGGAAGCGTCGCCCGCGGCATCTGCCAGGCAGATGAAAACGGCTACCTGACCCAGGTAGTGGAGCGGACACGGATTGAGAAGTACGCCGGTGGAATCCATTTCACCGAGGATGGTGAAACTTGGGTTGATGTGTCGGCAGACACCATCGTTTCCATGAATATGTGGGGCTATACACCCAGCTTCCTGAAGGAGCTGGAAGCTCGCTTCCCTCAATTCCTGGACACGCTGGCTGTTCAAAATCCGGAGAAAGCAGAGTTCTTCCTGCCCTTTGCCGTAGAGAATCTTTTGAGCGAAGGCAAGGCAACGGTAAAGGTTCTCCAGTCTCCTGACAAGTGGTACGGCGTCACCTACGCGGCAGACAAGCCGCAGGTGGTTGCGGCTCTGAAGCAGAAGACCGAGGAAGGCCTGTATCCCGACGGTCTGTGGAAATAACATAATATTGAACGACCCGGTGCATTTTGCACCGGGTCATTTTGCGGACGTGCAATGCACGCCCGTTATTATTTTAGCAAAGCTTTGCGCCGATCATTTCCAATTCTTCATCGATTGCCGTCAATTGTCTTTGCAGGCGTTCAATTGCGCTCACCAGCATCTTTCTCCGTACTTTTAGCTCATCTTCACTGGATAAATACCAGCGCATACCGGCATCTTCACAATTGTAACATTCTTGCTCTGTGCAATCTACACAAGCTTCCGGCAAAGGATTTGCTTCCAGCCATTCCAACAATACCACCTCCTGCCGATATTATAGGCAAATTTTTGCTAATATTCAAGCAGTATTTTTCAGTAGATAATATAGGTATCTATTGAAAAGGTGGTGCAAACCTATGATCAGTTACGAGCCTCTGTGGAAAACAATGAGAGAAAAGGGTGTTACAACCTACACGCTGATTTACAAAATGGGTTTCAGCGCATATACCATCACTAATTTGAAGCGCAATAAGAGCATCACAATGAATACGATGGAAAAGCTCTGCAATGTGCTGCAATGTACACCCAACGATATTGTTGCTTTTACCCAAGATTAACAAGCGACCCGGTGCAAATGCACCGGGTCGTTTTTTACATTATCCTAGAGCGTTGCGTGTTGGGCACGCAGTTTTTTGATTGCGGGGAAGTACCAGCAAAGCTCAGTTGCCAGACTCAGAATCCATCCAATGGGCCAAATCAGGTACAAAAATGTCAAATTTCCCGGCACTAACGGGTAGATGAACCATACCCAAGGCAGCCGCAGCAAGCACATAAAGATCAATGTAGAAGCAGTCGGAACCGTGGGTTTTCCCAATCCCCGCAGGGATGCTCCCAAAATTTCATTGATGCCACAGATAAAATAGGTACTGGAAACCAGAACCATTTTTTGCTGAGCGTACATAATCACCGCAGGGTTATCCGTCATAATGGACGCCAGAGGTCCGGAGAATATGGCGGACAGCGCGCCCAGAGTTCCACCCATACAGACGGTAAGAAGCATACCGCTGCGGACAGATTTCTGCGCTCTGCCAATATTGCCCGCACCCACATTCTGGCTGACATAGGACATCACCGCCAGAGAAGGTGCCACCGAGACCTGGTACATCAAATTGTCATAGTTGTTGGCAATGGACATTCCGGTCGAGGCGTCCGGTCCGGAAGCATTAACCGCAGTAACAATCAGCACATTGGCAATGGAATACAGCGCTTGCTGCAAGCCCGCCGGAATGCCCACATGCAGCACCTGCTTCATTTCCATTTTATGGAAGCGCACTTTCCGGAAAGACAGGCGTACAACGGTATCCGTATGGGTCAGCTTCCACAAAGCCAGTGTAGCAGACAGAAGCCAGGAAGCAATGGTAGCCATTGCTACACCCACTACACCTGCTTTAAAGAAAGCCGTAAAGGCAAAGGTCAGCACAACCTTGACGACGCCACCGGAAATCGAATACATCATCGGCCGGCGGGTATCTCCGGAGGCGCGCAAAATCGCAGCAGAGAAATTATAAACAGCAGCAATGGGAACACCGGCAAAATACAGCCGGAAATACAAAGCTGCCTGGGGCAGCAGCTCCTTGGGGCAATTCATCCAGGTCAGAAATAATTCTGCGCCCAGGATGCCAATCACCATCACGATCACTCCGCCCACTGCAGCGAAAGCAATGGAGGTATGAACCGCCCGTTCCACCGCTTCCGGATCTTTTCGTCCGATGTGCTTGGCAATCGCCACATTCGCACCGGCAGATACACCGATAACCAGGCAAGTAATCAAGGTGATCAGTACACCGCAAACACCAACCGCACCGATGGCCGTTCCTCCATCGTTACCAAACATTTTCAAGACGGTTGAGTCAATAATGTTGAACATGGACTGCAGGACGTTCATCAGCATAATGGGAACTGTCAGCCCCAAAATACCCTTTACAACCGAACCTTCCAGCATATTTACATTCTTGCTATGCATACGCATCCCTCTTTTCTGATTGAATGCCCGGCATTCATTCATCTTTTCAATAACGACTTATGCAAGCGCCTTAAGCATACACCTCTCCACCCGGTTTGTCAATCTAAAATCCCCGGAAAACTTTTGTTTTCCGGGGATTGTTTCAGCACAGCTTTGCGCCGGCAGGGATGGCGTCATCCAGCATAATCAGATTCAGTTTCTCCTCACCCTTTTCCGTGTGAACGGCGCTGAGAAGCATACCGCAGGAATCCCGACCCATCATCTTCCGGGGCGGCAGATTGGTGATGGCTACCAGGGTTTTTCCAACCAGCTCTTCCGGCTTGTAGAACTTGGCAATACCGGAGAGAATCTGCCGGTCTGTACCGGTACCGTCATCCAAAGTGAACTGAAGCAGCTTGTCAGATTTCTTCACCGGCTCGCAGGCCTTGACCTTCACTGCCCGGAAATCGCTCTTGCAGAAGGTGTCGAAATCCACAGTTTCCTCTGCGTAGGGCTCAATCTCAATGGGAGGCAGGGCTGCCTTCGCCTTTTCGGCATTGAATGCGTCAATTTCAGCCAGCTTTTTCTCCATATCCAGTCTTGCGAACAGGATTTCGCCGGCACCGACATTGCCGCCGGCAGGCAGAACACCAAAGCTTTCCAGGCTCTCCAAACCACCGTTTTCACAGTTGATTTGCGCCAGAATCCGCTTGGAGGTATCCGGCAGGAAGGGCTCCAGCGCCACCGCCGCAAAGCGGATGGCTTCCAGAAGATTATACAGCACCGTTCCCAGACGGGCGTGGTTGCTTTCGTCCTTCGCCAGCGCCCAGGGAGCCGTCTCGTCAATATACTTATTGGCACGGCGAAGCAGAACGAAAATCTCATCAATGGCATCCGCCACCTTCAGCTCGTCCATTTTTGCCTTCACCTTGCCGGGCATTGCCAATGCCACTTCCTTCAGCTCCTCATCCAGAGCATTGGGCATATTCGGCTGACAAATCTTGCCGCCGAAGTATTTATTGCTCATGGCAACAGTACGGTTGACCAGGTTGCCCAAAATGTTGGCCAGCTCGCTGTTGATACGCTCAATGATCAGCTCATAGGTCATAATGCCGTCAGCAGCAAAGGGCATTTCGTGCAGCACAAAATACCGCACGGCATCCACACCGAACATCTCCACCAAATCGTCGGCATAAATCACATTGCCCAGGCTCTTGGACATTTTATCGCCCTTCACCAGCAGCCAGGGATGGCCAAACACCTGCTTGGGCAGGGGTTCACCCAATGCCATCAGGAAAATCGGCCAGTAAATGGTGTGGAATCTGACGATGTCCTTGCCGATGAGGTGCAAATCCGCAGGCCAGAACTTCTTGTAATGAGGTTCGTGGTTGCCGTCGGGATCATAGCCGCAGAAGGTGATATAGTTGGACAGGGCATCCAGCCACACATAAACAACATGCTTGGGGTCAAAGTCCACCTGCACGCCCCAGGTGAAGCTGGTACGGGAAACGCAAAGATCCTGCAGACCGGGCTTCAGGAAGTTGTTAATCATTTCGTTTTTCCGGCTCTCCGGCTGAATAAATTCCGGATGTGCCTCAATATGAGCCATCAGCCGGTCCGCATACTTGCTCATTTTGAAGAAGTAGGCCTCTTCCTCTGCATCCACACATTCCCGTCCGCAGTCAGGGCACTTGCCGTCCTTCAGCTGGCTTTCTGTCCAGAAGGATTCACAGGGCGTGCAGTATTTGCCGGTGTATTTTCCCTTGTAAATATCGCCCTGCTCGTAAAGGCGCTTGAAAATCTTTTGGATTTTGGTTTTGTGCGCCGGGTCAGAGGTGCGGACAAACCGGTCATAGGTGGTGTTCATCAAGTCCCAAATGTCCTTGATCTGCCCTGCCACATGGTCCACATGCTCCTGCGGCGTAATGCCGGCAGCTTCTGCCTTTTGCTGGATTTTCTGACCGTGCTCGTCTGTGCCGGTCTGGAAATACACATCATAGCCCTCCTGCCGCTTATACCGGGCAATGGCATCTGCCAGCACGATTTCATAGGTATTGCCGATATGGGGCTTTGCGGAAGTATAGGCAATGGCCGTAGAAATATAATAAGGTTTCTTTTCGCTCATATTGTTCCTCCTTATAAAATAGAAAGTCGCCCTTGAAAGCTCAAGGGCGACAAAAATCGACGCGGTACCACCTTGTTTTGCAACGCACGTCATTGCGAGGAACTCCGAAGGGGTGACGTGGCAATCCCCATAGGTTTCCTAATTCGCAATGACAGCAATCTGCCTCTTTTGCTGTAACGGGCGTACCCGGAAAGGCCTACCTATCGACCCCTCAGCTCCCAGACCATCTTCTGCCGCTTTCCTCGTGTCCCCTCACACCTTGCAGGACTCGCTGAACGCCTCCGGCGGCGTACTCTTCTGTTCAACGCTTTTTCACTTTATTGCCGTATTATACCCGGATTGGCTGATTTTGTCAATACTTTCCCCGGGCTGCACGCTGCTTATTCCGCAGATTCTTCCGCTTCCTCCGGCACGCTTTCCGCCAGTTCCTCCTGAAGCGCTTCCTCCTGAGGTGCTTCCTGCTCGGCAGCTCTGGCCGCCAGCTGATTGACAAAAAGCTTCTGAGGATCCTGGGGCTTGCGTATCATGATGAACAGAATCACTGCCGCCGCAATACAGGTAACAGCCGCCAAAATCTGGCTGACACGAAGAGAACCCAAATACAGGCTGTCCATCCGCAGACCTTCGATAATGGTTCTGCCCAAGCCGTACCACAGGGCATAGCCCAGCGCAATCTGGCCGTCATACTGCCGCTTTTTCGACAGGAAATGCAGCAGCACAAAGCCGGCACCGTTCCACAAGGCTTCATACAGGAAGGTGGGATGCACCTGAATATATCCGGCATAGCCTCCCTCCACTGCCTGTGTTCTCAAAAATTCCACCTGCTCCAAGAACTGCTCAGAGGCATCCGCCGGAATCTGCAGGTTATCCATTGGAATCCGCATAGCCAGGAAATTATCACAATAGGCGCCAAAGGCTTCCCGGTTAAAGAAGTTGCCCCAGCGACCAATGGACTGACCAATCAAAAAGCCCAGCAGCACCAGATCCAGCAATGCCGCCAGCTTGATTTTCTTGAAGTGGCAGTAAACCGCCATTCCGATAATTGCACCGATGACACCGCCATAAATGGCCAGACCGCCTTCCCAAATGTAGAGAATGGACAGCGGATCGCTTCCATAGACATCCCATTTGAAAATGCAGTAATACAGCCGGGCGCAAATAATGGCAACCGGCACGATATACAGCACACCGTCGGTAATATCATTCTGCTTAATGCCAAATTGCTGGCACCGCTTCCAGCCGTATACCACCGCCAGAATCAGACCCAAGCCAATCAGCAGACCGTAAAAATGAATATACAGCGGTCCGATGCTGATTCCCTGAGCCGGGTCAATTTCAATGCCAAGATAGGGGAAGGATATGGGATTGCTCATTTTTCTTTTTCCTCCTTCGGTTCGATGACGGACAGAGCACAGCGCTCCTTTGTCACGACTTGTTTCAAATATTCTTGTACTTGCTCCTGCGTCACTTCTGCATAAGCTGCAGGAAAATCGAAATACTCAAAATCGCTGAAATGATAAGCGCAAATACGGAAGCAGGTGGAATCAAAGCTGTCCAAATCCCGGATTCTGCGACCCATTGCGCTTCGCTTCATCCGCAAAAAATCCGCCTCAGAGATACCTTCCTGTGCCAATTCTGCGCCACGGCTTAAGATGGCGCTGCATACCGCCTGACCATCCTCGCTGTCACCGCCGCAGGTCAGCATTGCGCAGCCGTCCACGGTTTCAAAGCCGCCGCCGAAGGAAGCATCAATTAGCCCTTTTTCATACAGTTCCAGATAAAGGGGTGAGGATTCTCCGAACAGCGCCTCTGCCGCCAAATCGCCAATCACTTCCGCTTTCATCGCTTCCATTCCTGTTCCAACTGGCTCTGACTTGAAGGCCATCTGGAACATCGGCATTGCCACTTCCATTTTTCCTGTACATTGCGGTGCTTCCACCTGCATTTTCTCCTGCCAGGGGCGCAGCTTTTTGCCTGCCGGTCTTTCTTCTGTTCCCAAAACCGTCTCCGCCAGCTCTGCCACCTTCTCCGGCTCCACATCGCCCACCACGCACAAAATCATATTGGACGGCGTGTAAAATGCCCGGTGGCAGCTTTCCAGCAGGGACGGTGTGATTTGCCGCAGGCTCTCCCGGCTCCCCAAAATCGGTACACGCACAGGATGATTATTGTACACAATCTTCATCAAATCCTCAAACACCCGGGTATCCGGTGTGTCCTCGTGCATCCCGATTTCCTGGTCGATGATGCCCATTTCCCGCTGCACACTTTCCTCCGGAAAATAGGGTGTGGAGACAAATTCCAGCAAAAGCTTCAGATTCTCCCAAAAATTCTCCACGCAGGAGAAATAGTATGCGGTCATATCATAGCTGGTAAAGGCGTTCACATTTGCGCCACGGGCTGCAAATTCCGCCGTTACATCCCGACCGGGCAGTTCGAACATCTTATGCTCCAAAAAATGGGCAATGCCCGCCGGTACATGGTATTCCTGTCCGTCCAGCTGAAAATCTGTGTGAACAGAGCCGAAATCCGTTACAAAATATGCCATTTTCCGGGTAAAGCCCGGCTGCGGCACCACCTTAACCGTCAAGCCGCAGGAGGTACGGCAGGTAAAAACCTCTGCCGCCAAACTGGGGTAATATTTCCGTGTCATTGGCTCCCTCCTTTCAGGAAAAAGCTGGAATGATACCGGACTTTTTGGGCGGCTGCCGCCACATCCGCCACCGTCACAGCCGCCACACCGGCAGCATAGGCATCCGGCTGGAAGGCAATTCCGCTCAACGCTGCTGTTGCATAATAGCTTTCAATAGCGCTGGGCGAATCGTGAATGGTAGCAAGTGATGCCAGCAGCGCCTCCTTGGCCGCTGTCAGCTCCTCTTCGGAAATATCTCCTGCCCGGCACGCCTCCAGCTGCGCCAAAATTTCCGCACGGGTCTGCTCCTCCTTGGCTTCGTCAATGCCGGCAGAAACTGTCATAATTCCCTTGACGCCGTAATAGCCGGAATAGATGGAATAGCAAAGGGACATCCGTTCCCGTACATTTTCAAACAGCTTGCTGGTCATCCCACCGCCAAACACCGTATTCAGCACCTGCATAGCCGGAAAATCCGGGTCGCGGTTGGTAATCGGTGTGACAAAGCCCATACACAGCTTTGCCTGGGCAATGTCCATTTTCTCCGTCTCGTGACTGCCCTCCTGACCGGAGAAAGCCGTCTGGGGCTGAAGCGGCTGTACCTGACGGCACAGCTTCTGAAGCTCCTGTTTCAAAAGATTTCCCACCACGTCCGCATCTGCACTTCCCACATAGAAAAGCTCCACAGGGCTTTCCCGGAGGATTTTTTCATAGTGGCTGTAAAGCGCTTGGGCGGTGATCCTCTCCACATCCTCTGTCTCGCCCAGTCGGGGCAGACCGAAGGAATCTCCCTGGCACATATTTTTCAACAGCTTCCCGGAGGCATAGACCCGCTTGTCATTGATTTCCGATTCAATGGTGGAGACCAAATTCTTCTTTTCGCTTTCCACATAATCTACAGGGAATGCGCCATCTGTTATCAGCGGACAAAAAATCATCTGACCCAGAAATTCCAGCATTGGCTTGAGAATTTCATCGCCGGCCATAGCAAACTTATCTTCAATAAAGGTGGTATAAAGCCCGGTGGTCTGGTAATCTCCGATGCGGCGCACCAAAGCGCTGACAGATGCACCGTACAAATCATCCAGCCGCAGCGTAATCGCCCGCAGATCAGGATAATCCCGGGTGCCCCGGAGCAAAACCGCCGGCAGCAGCGCATTGAGTGCCGCTTCTTCCTTTGCCATCGGGCGGACAAATTGAATGCTCAGCGCACCGTGCTTAAACCGGGTGTCACGAAAGCTGTGCAGCCGTACACCGGGCATAAGCTCCTTCGTCTCAATCATAAAGGGTCTCCTTTTTCGTTTCATTGCTCTATTATATAACAGTTTTTCCAAAATAGGAAGTCCCTATAGAAAAATTCACATCTTTCCGGTTGCGATTTTTTCCGGGATGGAGTACAATAAGAAAAATGTAACTGATGAAGGAGGGTTTTCCTATGGCCTGGCTTGAAATCACCGTTCATACCACCGCGGCATCCATTGACGAAACTGCGGCAATGCTCACTGCTGCCGGATTTCAGGAGCTGGTGCTGGAGGATCAGAATCAATTTGAAGATTTTCTGGAGGAAAACCGCGCCTACTGGGACTATATTGATGAACAGCTCCAGCAGCAGCTTCAGGGACTTTCCCACATCAAGCTGTACCTGGAGGAAGCAGATGCAGATGCCCTTGCCCGTCTGACTGCCTTGCTGGAGGAGCAAAAGCTCTCCTTTGCCGTCACCGCTTTGCCGGAAACAGATTGGGAAAACAGCTGGCAGGAGCATTATCCACCGGTGGAAATTGGGGAAAAGCTGGTGGTTCTCCCCTACTGGCTGGCGCAGTCCGATGAAAGCAGTCGGCTGCCCGTCATTCTCGACCCGGGACTGACCTTTGGCACCGGCGCACACCCCTCCACCCAGATGGTTATGGAAGCAATGGAACAGCGTTTGACTCCCGGCGCCCATTGCCTGGACTTAGGCAGCGGAAGCGGCATCCTGTCCATTACCGCCCTGCGGTTAGGCGCAAAAGAAGCCGTGGGCGTGGACATTGACCCGAAGGCAGAGGACATCGCCCGTACCAACGCCGCCTATAACGGTTTTGAAGCACCTGCTTTCTGTGCCTTCACCGGAGATGTCACCGCCGACAAATCGCTGATGAAGCGGCTGTCCGGTGCAGAATATGATTTTGTGTTCGTCAATATTGTTGCGGATGTGATTATCCATCTTGCACCGGTATTGCCCCACTTTTTGCAAAGCCACAGCACGCTGATTTGCTCCGGCATTCTGGATATCCGCCTTTCGGATGTGACAGCTGCTTTGGAAGCCGCCGGACTTTGTGTTACGGAGATAAAATCCAAGGAGGATTGGCGATGCGTAATCGCCAAAGCAAAGCTATGATGACGATCCCTTATCGCTACCGCCGTGGGCTGAAGCGCTTCCTCATCACTCTGGCGGTGCTGACACTTGTTCTGGTTGCGGCAATTCTGTCCTGGATGCTGTGGCTGAGCCGCTATGTTATATACACAGACGAGGGCGCAAAAATCGACTTTAACCTCCCCTTTGACTATTCTCAGGGCGAGCTGGCGCAATTTTCCACTACTGCTCCCTCCGTTCCTATCGTCTACGGCAATACGGATGACCTTTTGAATCCTTCCACCACGCAGCTGACGCAGCTGAGCGGCTATGTGGTCACCACCGAAATGCTGGAAACGAAATTGCCGGCAGTTCAGGAAGCACTGGAACAGCTTCCTGGGGAAGCAACGGTCTTGCTGGATGTAAAGAATCTGCAAGGCGAATTTGCCTACCCCTCTTCCCTGGGACGCGGCAACGAAAAAATTGATACCCAGGCTGTCAGCAATCTTATCACTTCTTTGAAAGAAAAAAACTGTTATTTAATAGCCAGGTTCTCCGCTTTTCGGGACTACTGGTATTTTCTGGAGGATGAGGCAACCCGTGTTCCCTACGGTCTGCCGAAGAAAAACGGTAACGGCTCTCTCTGGCCGGACACCAGCGTCGCGGGCAATCTGCATTATTGGTTCAATCCCGCCGCTGTGGGCACACAAAACTATCTTGTACAGGTGATTACTGAGCTTCGTACTCTTGGTTTTGACGAGGTGGTATTCAACGATTTCCGCTTCCCCGCTACGGATGATATTCGCTTTGAAGGGGACTGGGAAGAAACCCTCCGGGACACCGCAAAAACGCTGGTACAGGCTTGCGGCACAGAGAGCTTCGCCCTTTCCTTTGTGGGAGGAATTACGACTCTTCCCGAGGGGCGGTGCCGGGTATATCTGGAAAATGTAGCGGCTGCGGACATTTCGCAGGCTGTTTCCAAGTGGGAATTGGAAAACCCCACCGCACAGCTGGTATTCCTGACGGATTTGAACGATACCCGTTATGATGCATACGGCGTTTTGCGCCCCCTGCCGATTTCCTGAAATTACAATTTGCGAAATATGGGCGGCTGTTGGCCGCCCATATTACACATTTACTTCAGCCTGTATTCCCTGTGCTGCTCCATTCTCCCGGATTGAATCACCGGCGGCTTGGGGTCCGTCATCTCCCAGGGCACCGGCTTCTGCTCCTGCTGTTTTTCTTCTTTTTTCACAATCTCACCCCGGCATTATTTTTCGCCGGCGGCTAAAAAATATGTACCCGGAGGAAAATCCTCCGGGTACTTTTTACTCTATGGCAAAAACAAGACACAGAAGTGTATGCACCGGCCACGGTTTTTCTTTTAATTTACCGGAAAGCAAACGCATTTCCCGCCGGAATTCTTCCAATTCCTCTTCCGTTAAGGTGTGCTGGCTGAATTTCGCTTTTTCTGCCAATTCCTTCAGGTGGGGGGATGGATTCTCTTTCAAAAGCCGGTATCTGCGGTTCAATATTCGCCAGTGCCGCAGTGCCTGTGTATTCGACTCACCGCGGCGCAGATGCCGTTTCAAAAGCAAGCACCGCAGGCGGTATTGTCCCCCAATTGCGCCGATGGCCAAAAGGCACCACAAAATCCACAGGAAACCTTCCCCGCGAACCTGCGCTCCCTGAGGGGCAGCTTCTCCTCCGGTGGCAGTTGTGGTCCCCTGACTGTCCTGGGTGGAGGGTTGGGTCGTCTGCTCCGTCGGTGCCGTGGTAGGCTCAGTCGCCTCTGTGGTAGGCTCAGTCGCTTCTGTGGTAGGCTGGGTGGATTGAGTGGGCGCGGTTGATGCTCCCACTGTGCCGTAGCCCGGCGTGGGATCCAGAATGATCCATCCCTTGCCGTCGACAAAATATTCCACCCAGGCGTGGGCATGACTGTAAGGCACTTGCTGTGCTTTTCCGGCCTGCACATCGGCAGTATACCCGGTGACATATCGCGCAGGCACACCCAACGCTCGCAGCAAAACAGTTGCCGTTGTGGCAAAATGGGCGCAATAGCCACTTTCAGCCTTTGTCAAAAACCACAGTGTAAAATCGTTCTCTCCTGCCGGCGTCTTTTCCGGCGACAGGCTGTACCTTGCCGATTGACGCACCAATTTGCCCACATCCTGCGCCAACTGCTCTGTATTGCCGGAGGATTCGCTTCTCCAGTTCCTTTCCTGAAGGTATTTCTGCACCTGCACTGCCGTATATATCGGCAAAGACCGGCATTGCTCCCTCACCTGCATATTGATGAATCCGCCGGACGACTCATCCATCCAGCGATAGCTGTATACTTTTTTGTGCTCCTTGTTGGGAAGCGCACCATTTTCAAAATCGAAATTCTGGGCTCCCTGCAGTGGGCTGGGAAGAAGATAGAAATCAAGAGGCTCTTCCGTCTCAATGCGTACCATACCCATGGTTCCCCTGGGAAATCCCCAGCCATAGTCAACGCCGGTGCTGCACGCTGAGGTTGTCCATTGCCAGCCGTCATAGCTGTCATAGCATTTCCCCCGCAGGTACAGTCTGCCATCCTTCGTAGCGGTAACCGTCAGTGCTGTGCGTGTATCATTGAATTTGTTCCCCAGCCGGTTCAACTCCACCGTGTCTGCGTACACCGCATTGCCGGAATCGTCCTGCTGTAACCATCCATCAAAGAACGGGAAATAAGAATGCGGCTGATACCCCTCCTGAGGTATCACCCTGAACAGCAGGCAGGTCATCAACATCACCGGCACCAGCAGCCACGCAATCAGGCGGTTGCTCTGCCGCTCATCGCGGCGGCGCAAGGGCGTTGTCATCATCATAAGCACCAGCGCAGCCAGCAAAATAATCAGGTACATACTGTGAGGAACGGTATCAATCAGAACCAGACACACCGCCAGTGGCAACACGCTCACCGGTACCGCCAGCAGAGTGGACTTGCGGCAGCAGACCGTCCCAACCACCACAAAGCTCACAATCAGCGCCACAGCTGCCAGCGCGAAATCCGGACTGGTATTCGGCAAAATCTCACTCCATTGCACCACACCCCAGCCATAGCCGATGTTATATTTGTACGAAATCTGGTGAATGAGAACCTCAAAGGACAACCGCAGCTGCATCAGCAGCCAGCCTCCGGACATCCAGTCTCCAATCACCATCGTTCCAATGCCCAGCCATCCCACCATTGCGCCGAAACGAAATTGGAAAGCGATGCTCCACAGCAGGCTGACAATCATACAGAACAAAAGAAGCCCGACGATATTCCCATTTTCAAAGGAGAAGCCCGTCAGCAAACAGCCGACGCCGCCAAAGGAAATGGCCGCCGCCAGCAGCCAGGCAGAAATGCCGGTAAAAATACTGTTTTTATTCACCCGCATCCCCTCCAATCCGGTACACCCAGACTCCGGGCAAAGATATGCCTTGTTCCTCGTTCGCTCCGCCTGCACCCAACAGCTCTTCCACTGCTTCTGACAAATCCTGAGGCTTTTCTACAGGAAAGGTTTGCAGCCCCTCGGCGGTCAGGGCATAAATGTCGTGGGGAATATTTAACAGCAGCAGCCGGTTGCATATCCCCAGCAATCGACCGAATTTGACATCCAGTTCTTCTGCCGTTCCGGTAATACACATTGTCACCGCCGCTTTTCTTCCCACAGGGACCATCGGCTCACGAATCATCAGCTTGTTGGTCTTGGCCGTCAGCTTCCAATGAATCTGGGTCAAATGGTCTCCAGGGCGGTAGAGTCGAATTTCGTGGTTTTCTCCGAAGCCGCCACCGGGCTTTGGCTTCCAAGCCTGCGCAATGCCGCGCCGCCTGGGCGGCAAAGCCGCCATTGGAATTTCCTGCGGCAGCACAGTCATACGACAGGGCGCAATTTTCCGCATCCGAAAGCGAAACAGTCCCAAATAGTCATAAGCCCAGCACTTTTTGATGCTGCACTGTAAAATGCCGCAATGCTCAGTAGGCAGAGGGTCGTTCAGCCGCAGAAGAAACCGCTCCGCTGTGATTGTCCTTGTCACCTCTGCGCGGCAATCGTATACCGGAATTGGGAAAAAGCAACGCGGTTTGATTTTCAGGCACTCTGCCTCGCCTTTTTTCAGTCTTTTGGGGCAATTTATCTCCAATTTTAATGTAAACAGTGCCGGCAGACTCAGCAAAAGGGACAGTATCGGCAGGCATAGCACCGCCACCAGCAACAGCCATCCCAACCATTGCCGGTATGCCAGATAAAATATAACGACACCGACCAGACAGGCCAGGTAGCAAATCCGATTCTTAACCATAATTTACCCAATGACAGGTGCTTTCACCTGCTGTATAATGTTGCTGAGTATCTGCTGTGCTGTGATGCCTCTTCCCTCTGCCTGAGGGGACAGTATCAGCCGGTGCGCAACCGTTTGAGGAAATGCATCCTGCACATCCTGCGGAATCACATAGTCCCGACCGCGAAGCTGCGCCAAGGCTTTGGCCATACTGACCAGCATCAGCGTTGCCCGGGGACTGGCACCTTGCTGAATGCAATCCAGCTTTCTGGTAAGGTGGATTAAATCCACAGCATACTGCACCACAGCCTCTCCAATATAGGTGCTTGCCACTTCCTCCTGCATCCTTCCAAGCTGCTCCTTAGTCACCAGAGGGGTCAATTCCTTGAGAGGATTGCTTTTCTGGCGGTTCATCACCATCGTCAGCTCTTCCTTTGCCGCCGGATATCCCAGACTCAGCCGCACCGCAAACCGGTCCATCTGACTGTCCGGCAGCATTTGCGTTCCTGCTGCGCCGGTGGGATTTTGGGTGGCAATCACCACAAAGGGCTGGGGAATAATGTGGGTAACACCGTCAACCGTAACCTGCCCTTCCTCCATTGCCTCCAGCAATGCAGATTGGGTACGGGAGGTTGCACGGTTCAATTCATCCGCCAAAAACAGGTTGCACAGCACTGCGCCGGGCTGATAGCGCATCTGTCCGGTGGCAGAATCCAGCACGGAGTAGCCTGTCACATCGGAAGGAAGCACATCCGGGGTAAACTGAACCCGGTTATAGGACAAATCCAGCACCTTGGAAAAAGCCACTGCCATGGTGGTTTTTCCCACACCGGGAATGTCTTCCAGCAGAAGATGTCCCTTGGCCAAAATCGCGGCCAGCACCCACATCAATGTCTCGTCCTTTCCCACGATAACCTTGCGCATTTGGGCAAGAATTTCCAGAGCGGTTTCCTGCAATTTTGTTTGCTGCTCCTGCATTTTTCATACGCCTCCTGTATCCCTTTTTCCTGTATTTTTATTATAAAAATTCCACAAATTAAAGTCAAGTGTTTTTAGTAAAAGCACATTTTTATCTGAAGTGTGTTTGTTTGCTCTTCTCCTTCCTGCTTTTTATTCTTTTCTCCTATCTTAACAGTTGCAAAATGGCGCAAAAAGGGGTATGATAGGAATGGATAAGTATCTGATGAACAAAGAGGGAAGCTTTATGGATTTGCAACAGGCGCAGGAAGAATACGCACAAGCGCTACGCTTGGGTCAAAAAGAATATCGCACATTGACTGCTGCCGGAAAGAATCCCTATCCGGAGGTGCTGGATACCCTTTTGAAGGGTCGTTCCGGCGACTCTGTGGTGGATTTGGGAATCATTGAGGTTCCCACAGAGCAGATCGTCGGCACCAAGGAAGCCGGCCGTACCCGGGCTTTTTCTGCCGGTTTTATGCCCCTTTTGGGCACAAATACGGAGTTTGCCTCCAAGTGGGTTCACCTGTGTGACGCCCATCTGTCCGAGGGTATCCGTGAACCGATTTTGTGCTATGAATTTTTAGGTAAGCTGTATGTGCAGGAGGGTAACAAACGGGTCAGCGTGCTGAAGCATCTGGGCGCACCCCGCATTCCCAGCATTGTCAAGCGAATTCTGCCGTCTCCTGACGGAACGCCTCGCATTCAGGCTTACTATGAGTTTGTGGAATTCTACCGCGCCAGCGGTGTATACAACATTCAGTTCCGCCATCCCGGAGACTATGCCAAGCTCCTTTCCTTCCTGGGAAAAGAGCCGAAGGAAGCCTGGGCAGAGCGGGAACAGCGCACCTTCTGCGCCTATTATCAATACTTCCGGGAGGCATTTTATTGCCTGGAAACCGAAAAATTAGAAATTTTACCGGAGGAGGCGCTTCTGCTTTGGCTGGAAGTACATCCTTTCCGGGATTTGGGACGCTTGCCTGCCAAGGAGCTGAAAAAATCCCTCAGCGAGCTTTGGGATGATATGGTGGTGCTTTCTCAGCCGGATTCCTCTGTGGTCAGCACCGAGCCGGAAGCAAAGGCAGGTCTGCTCAGCTGGATTACCGCTCCCTCCCATCTTCAGGTTGCCTTTGTGCATCCTCTGGATGCAGAATCCAGCACCTGGATTAAGGCGCACGACGAAGGTCGGCGGCATCTGGAAAATACCTTCAGGGAACATATTACCGTAAAGAGCTATTTCCACGCAGATAATCCGCTTCTGGCGGAGCAGCTTCTGGAGCGAGCGGTGGAGGACGGCGCAGATGTTGTATTTACCTCCACGCCTCAGCTGCGGCGCAGTACCCTTCGCGTTGCAATAAAATATCCCAAGGTGCGATTCTTTAATTGCTCGGTGGACACCCGCTATTCCAGCGTCCCGTCCTACTACGGACGCATCTTTGAAGCAAAATTCATCACCGGTGCATTGGCCGGTGCTATGGCGCAAAACGACCGCATCGGCTATATTGCCTCCTCTCCCACCTTTGGCGTGCCTGCTTCCATCAATGCCTTTGCGCTGGGTGCTCAGATGACCAATCCCCGGGCGCAAATTCTGCTGCGCTGGTCCTGCCAGCGAGGGGCCCATCAACAGGATTTCCTGGAAAAAGGCATCCGCGTCATCTCCAATCGGGATGCACCTACGGAAAATCCGGCCTACCTGAACTTCGGCAATTACGGCACTTACTGTATGGACGATTCTGGTCAGTGGGAAGCCATTGGCTCACCGATATGGCTCTGGGGCAATTTCTATGAGAATATCGTTTCTTCCATGCTGGCCGGTACCTGGGGTCAGGAGGAGCATCCCCACAAGGCTGTTGATTATTGGTGGGGTATGGACAGCGGTGTCATTGATGTACAGCTGTCCCAGCAGCTGCCCACCGGGCTGAAGGTTCTGGCAGACTGTCTGCGCGACGGACTCAAATCCGGCCGCCTTGATCCCTTCTGCCGAAAAATCATCGACCAGCAAGGCAATGTACGAAATGACGGCAAGAAAAGCTTCTCGCCGGAGGAGCTGCTCAATATCGACTGGCTGTGTGAAAATGTCGTCGGTCAAATACCCGAATACGACGATGTAGAGGACTATGCCAAGCCGATTTTGCGGGAGCTGGGCATTCATCGCGATACCATTCCCCCGGAAAAGGAGGGTTCGCTTTGAAGATTCTCACAATTTCCGACGAAGAATCCCCCGCCCTGTGGGAGCATTATGTTCCCGGCAGGCTGAAAGATTTTGACCTCATCCTCTCCAGCGGAGATTTGAAGTCAGAGTATCTGTCCTTTTTGGTGACCATGGCACGCTGCCCGCTGCTGTATGTCCACGGCAATCACGATGGGCATTATGCCAACCGGCCGCCGGAGGGCTGTGATTGCATTGAGGACAAGCTGGTCACTTATAACGGTCTGCGCATTTTAGGTCTTGGCGGCTGCCGGAAGTACCATCCCGGTCCGCACCAATACACGGAAAGTCAAATGCAGCGGCGAATTCAGCGACTGCGGTATCAAATTCGGCGTGCAGGCGGTGTGGATTTGGTACTGACCCACGCACCGGCACAGGGTCTGGGTGACGGTGAAGATCCCGCCCATCAGGGCTTCGCCGCCTTGCGGGATTTTCTGGATACATATCACCCTGCCTATTTGGTGCACGGTCATGTCCATCTGAATTATCAGCAGGAGCTTCCCCGTCTTTCTGCTTATGAAAGCACCACCATCGTCAACGCCTGCGGCCGCTATGTCCTGGACATTCCGGATTTTCCTCATCGGCCGGAAAATCACAATGTCCTGCTCTGGAAAAGCCGCAAAGAAAGAGGTTAACTATGGCATTTGAAGGCTACAGCCCCGAAACTGTGGATTTTCTCTGGGGCATTCGTATGAACAACAACCGGGAGTGGTTTCTCTCCCATAAACAGCAATATGTGAACACCCTGTATGAGCCCACCAAGGCATTGGGCGCGTATGTATTCCAGCCTTTCCTGGATAAATCCGGCACCATCATCAAGGTCAGCCGCATTTACCGGGATGCCCGAATGCACCACCCCCTACCCTATAAGGAAAGCCTGTGGATTTGTATCCGTCAGGATGTGCAGTGGTGGGCAGAGAATCCCTGTCTGTTTTTTGAAATCAATCCCGACGGCGTGGAATACGGCTTCTGCTTCTGGCAGCCAAAGCCGGCCGTGATGAAGGCCTTTCGCCGGCGCATTGCCGAAAAGCCGGAGGAATTTCTGCGCATCATCAACAAAGTTAAAAAGGATACCGGGATGAATATGACCGCCGCCTGCTATAAGCGGCCGGAGGCCTGTCCCAATCCCAAGCTTGCCGAATTCTTTCAATGGAAGGCAAACCTTGCCATCATTCAGCACGAGGATTTCAGCCCCGACACCTTTGGTCCTGCTCTGGGCGAGCGTGTGCGGGAGCTGCTGCAAAAGCTCACCCCTCTATACGACTATTTCTATCAGTTTTAAGGAGGAATCACTATGAAGAAAACAATTTTTACAGGTATGGCCACTGCTTTGATAACCCCGATGACTCCGGACGGCATCGATTATGAAACCCTGGGTCGCTTCATTGATTTCCAGATTGACAACGGCATCAATGCTCTGGTTGCCATGGGTACCACCGGAGAAAATGCCACCATCGAGCCGGAAGACCAGTATGAGGTCATCCGCTTTACGGTGCAGCATACTGCCGGTCGCGTGCCGGTAATTGCCGGTACCGGCACCAATAATACTGCCCACGTGCTGGAAAATACCAAGCGTGCCTGTGAAGCAGGTGCGGATGCCGTGCTGGTGGTTACACCCTACTACAACAAGGCAACACAAAACGGTTTGATTGCCCATTTCACCGCTGTCGCGGATGTTTCCACCGTACCGGTGATTGTTTACAACGTCCCCGGTCGCACCGGCTGCAACATTCAGCCGAAAACACTGTCCGTCCTTGCAGACCATCCCAATATCGTGGCCATCAAGGAGGCCAGTGGCAATATGGCGCAGTTTATGGAAATGATGCGCCTGTGCGGCGACCGCATCGCCATCTACTCCGGTGAGGACGCCCTCACCGCACCGATGATGTCCATGGGCTGTAAGGGCGCCATCAGCGTACTGAGCAATGTAGTTCCTGCCAAGGCCTCTGCCATGGCCGCCGCAGCACTTGCCGGCGATTATCAGGAAGCAGCCCGGCTGCAGCTTCAGATGCTTCCTCTGGTGGATGCGCTGTTCAGTCAGGTCAATCCCATCCCGGCCAAGGCTGCCGTATCGGCAATGGGCTTCGGTCAGGATTATCTGCGGATGCCTCTGACACCTATGGAAGAGCCTTTCCGCTCCAAGCTGTTTGAAGAAATGAAAAAATTGGGGGTTTCTCTATGAGAGCCATTTTATGCGGCGCCAACGGCGCAATGGGAAAGCTGATTGACGCTCTTCTTGGCGATAAAATCGTCGGTCGTGTCAGTCTGGACGGAGAAAACGGTGTTCCCAGAACCTTTGAAGAGCTGGGGTCCGTCTGCGGCGACACCGTGATTGATTTTTCTCATCACAGCGCCATTGCCGATGTGCTTGCCTATGCCCAAGCTCATAACTGTGCCGTAGTAGTGGGCACCACCGGTCATACGCCGGAGGAAAAAGAGCTGATTTATAAGGCTTCTCAGACCTTGCCGGTATTTTATTCCGGCAATATGAGTCTGGGTATTGCGGTGCTGTGCCGTTTGGCAAAGCAGGCCGCCGCTCTGTTCCCGGATGCCGATATTGAAATTCTGGAAATCCATCACAACCGCAAGGTGGATGCTCCCAGCGGAACGGCACGGATGCTGTTTAACGCCATCCGTCAGGTTCGTCCCGGTGCAGTGGAAGCCTGCGGTCGTGCCGGCGAGGGCAAGCGGAAGAAAGAGGAAGTTGGCATTGCCTCTCTGCGGATGGGTAATGTGGTGGGTGTCCACGAGGTTCACATTTCCACAGAAAGCCAAAGCCTGACCCTGCGTCACGAGGCCAACGACCGGAAAATGCTTGCCGAGGGTGCAGTCAATGCTGCAGCGTTTATTGTTGGAAAGCCGGCAGGTCTTTACACCATGGAGGAGCTGTTGGAGGCATAAAATGAAAGTACACTATATGAACGGCGCAGGCAACGACTTTATGGTACTGGATGCCCGGGGGCGGAATTTGAATTTTCCCCAGCTGGCAAATGAGTTATGTAAACTTACCGACGCGGACGGGTTTATGGCTCTTGACCATTCTGACACGGCGGATTTTCGTCTGCATTTTTATAATTCCGACGGCAGTCGGGGGGAAATGTGCGGAAATGGCGCCCGCTGCATTTGCCGTTATGCCTACGAGCTGGGTCTTGTGGGTGAGAAAATGGTGATTCAGACCGATGCCGGGCTTGTTCCCGGCACGCGCATCAGTCAGGACATCTACCGGGTTCAGCTGAATGTGCCCAGTATTCTGGATCTGCATCGAACATCGGATGCCGCTTATGTGGAATTGGGCAATCCGGGCGTTCCTCACTCCGTTACCGAAATTCCCGGCCTTTGCTGGGAGCAGCGGGAGCAGCTGCGAAGCTTCGCCAAAGAAATGCGCTTCCATTCCGCCTTCCCAAAGGGCGCAAACGCGAATTTCTACACCTGGCTTTCCGACGATTCCATCCGCATTCTAACCTACGAACGGGGCGTGGAGGACTACACCCTGGCTTGCGGTACCGGCTCCGGTGCAACCGCCGCCGCCCTCTGGGCCGCCGGAAAAGTCCCCAGCGGTGTGCTATTGGTAAAAAATCCGGGCGGTGACCTGAAAATAACCGTGGAAGGGCACGGCGAAGCCATCACAGCCCTGTTTTTGGAAGGGCCTACCGAAATCGTAAATGTATATGAAATTTAAGGAAGCGGTCTGCACAAGACCGCTTCTTTAAAAAGATTTAAGGTTTTCTTTACATTTCCAGCCTTGCGATTTTTGGGAAAATAAGGTATAATGCGTATCGACAGCATCGGAAAGGATGCTGCTTCTTGTATGATTACCTGTGCGCAGCAGCCGGCTGCGCTGTCTGTATAAAGGATGTTTTCAGGAGGTCCCTCTATGAATGTTCTGATATTAAGCTGTAATACCGGTCAGGGTCATAACTCTGTTGCAGATGCCATTGCCGAGGTAGTGGAAGACCGCGGTCACCAGTGCGAGGTTGTGGATGCACTTCGGTTTATCTCTGACCGAACCTCTAAAATTATGTCTTGGGGGCACAGCTTCATCTACTGCCATTGTCCCAAGGTTTTCACCGTCGGCTACAGCGTTGCGGAAAAGCATCCAAAGTCTTTGGACGAAGGCTCTCCTGCCTACTGGCTGTTTGCCCGGGGCTCAGAGGACCTGTATGCATACTGTAAAGAGCAGAATTATGACGCCATTATCTGCGCTCACGTTTTTTCCGCGCTGATGCTGACAGATGTGCGCAACAACTATGATTACAACGTTCCCGGCTACTTCGTGGCAACGGATTACACCAGCTATCCCGGTGTGCAGTGGAGCGTTCTGGATTCCTACTTCATCCCGGACGAAAATCTTTCCGGTGATTACGAAGGAAAATCAACCGTTGTTACCGGCATTCCCGTTCAGCAGCGCTTCTTCAAGGAGATGGACCGTGCTGCCATCCGCCAGTCTCTGGGCATCCCGGAAGATAAGCAGTATGTTCTGATGATGTGCGGCAGTATGGGCTGCGGTCCGATGACCGATGTGACCAAGCGGATTGTGTCCGGCATGGATGAGAATACGGTTTTGTCCATTGTCTGCGGCACCAATCAGCGGCTGTACAACCGGCTGTCAAGCGCATACGAAGATAATCCCCAGGTAATCGTTCACGGCTATGTGCAGAATATTCCCCAAATGATGGCCGCTGCTGATATTTGCGTAACGAAACCCGGCGGTATCAGCACCTCAGAGGCAATGACCATGGGACTTCCGATGGTTCTTGTGGATGCGGTGGCCGGCTGTGAGGATTACAATATGCACTACTTCCAGGATTTGGACGGCGCAGTCGCTGCAAAGAATCCCAAGGAAATCGCTGAGCTTTGTCTGGAGCTTTTGGCAGACAAGGACCGGCTGGCTAAAATGCGCAGGAATCTTCTGGCACACCGGAAAAACGGTGCCGCGATTATCTGCGATTATTTGCTGGAACAAATGAAATAACAGACATATTTTGATTTGCCCATACGTATCCTGTACCAAAACTCTGACTGGAGGGATATGTATGGGCATTCGCGTTACGGACCTGCATTGCAAAGAGGTTATCTGCGTTTCTGACGGCCGGCGGCTGGGTTTTGTGTCGGATGTGGAAATTGAAGTCCCGGAAGGAAGGGTGCTGGCCATAATGGTTCCGGGACCCTGCCGTTTTCTGGGAGTGATTGGCCGGCAGGATGACTACGTGATCCCCTGGAAATTCATCAAACGCATCGGTCCGGACATTATTTTAGTGGATATACGGCCGGAAGAATGCTGTCGTCCCCGCCCAAAACCTCTTTGGCTTCCCTTCTAAGGGAAGCTTTTTCAAAAAATGGAATATTTTCTTATTTTTTTGGAAAAAATACTTGCAAATTCGCCGCGAATGGGGTATAATACCTCGGCATAGGATTTTTCCTGTGACATTATTAACACCACACACCCGGGGACCTGTCGCTCCCGTGTCCGATTCGGACGGGCGGCCGGGATGATCGGGGTGGAGGACAAAACAAAAGGAGAAAATAAAAATGGCTGTCGTATCTATGAAACAACTGTTGGAGGCCGGCGTACACTTCGGTCACCAAACCCGTCGCTGGAACCCCAAAATGGCTCCCTACATCTACACCGAGCGTAACGGTATCTACATCATCGACCTGCAGAAGACTGCAAAGAAGCTGGACGAAGCTTATAACTTCATCCGCGAGACCTCTGCTAACGGTGGTAACATCCTGTTCGTCGGTACCAAGAAGCAGGCTCAGGACGCTATTAAGGAAGAGGCTGCCCGTTGCGGCGGTTACTATGTCAACGCCCGTTGGCTGGGCGGTATGATGACCAACTTCCGCACCATGCGTACCCGTATTGACCGTCTGGCTCAGCTGCGTAAGATGGAAGCTGACGGCACCTTCGCTATGCTTCCCAAGAAGGAAGTCATTCAGCTGCAGGGCGAGATTGAAAAGCTGGAGAAGTATCTGGGCGGCGTGAAGGAAATGAAGAAGCTGCCTGCTGCTCTGTTCATCGTTGACCCCCGCAAGGAGCGCAACGCAATTGCTGAAGCTCACAAGCTGAACATTCCCATCGTGGCTATCGTTGATACCAACTGTGACCCCGACGAGATCGACTACGTTATCCCCGGCAACGACGACGCTATCCGCGCCATTCGTCTGATTGCTGCTGCTATGGCTAACGGCGTTATCGAAGGTCGTCAGGGCGAGGACGCTGTTGCAGAAATCGCAGTTGCTCCCGAAGCTGAAGTTGAGGCCACTGAGGCTGAATAATTCACAGACAGATTTTTAGGAGGAAATAACAAATGGCTTTTACCGCATTGGATGTTAAAAAGCTCCGTGAAATGACCAACGTTGGTATGATGGACTGCAAGGCAGCCCTGACCGCTACCGACGGTGATATGGACAAGGCTGTGGACTGGCTCCGTGAAAAGGGCTTGGCCAAGGCCGCTAAGAAGGCTGACCGTATTGCTGCAGAAGGCGTTGCTTACGCAACCGTCGTTAACGGCATCGGTGTTGTCATCGAAGTTAACTCCGAAACCGACTTCGCTGCAAAGACGGATTCCTTCATCGACCTGGTGAAGAACCTGGCCGAGGTTGTTGCAACACAGAACCCCGCTGATGTGGAAGCTCTGAAGGCTTGCACCTACCCCAACTCCAACCTGACTGTTACCGAAATTATGCAGGAGAAGGTTATGTCCATCGGCGAGAATATGCAGATTCGCCGTTTCTCCCGTTTCGGTGAGAACACCTCTGTTGCTTACGTTCACGCAGGCGGCTCCCACGGCGTTCTGGTTAACCTGGCTGTGGAAGGCGGCATTGATGCTACCGAAATCGGCAAGAACGTTGCAATGCAGATCGCTGCTATGGGCGCAAAGTACTGGGACAAGAGCATGGTTCCCCAGGCTGATGTTGACCACGAGATGGCCGTTCAGGTCGCTGCAATGGACAACGATCCCAAGATGGCTTCCAAGCCCGCTCAGGTCAAGGAAAAGATTGCACAGGGCAAGATCGCTGCATTCTTCAAGGAATGCTGCCTGCTGCAGCAGGACTTTGTCCGTTCCGACATCTTCCAGGGCGATGTGGCCGGCTATATTGCTGACGCTGCCAAGAAGCTGGGCGGCAAGGTTACCTTCATTGATGCCATTCACTACATTAAGGGCGAAGGCATTGAGAAGAAGGAAGAGAACTTTGCTGACGAAGTCGCTGCTCAGATTGCAAGCGCAAAGAAGTAATCGTTCCTATTCAAACTCCCCAACCTGCCGGTTGGGGAGTTTTTTCCTTTTTGTGTGTCATTGCGAGGAACCCCGTAAGGGGTGACGTGGCAATCTCCCGGCAGTACCTACCGAAGCTCAAAATTGTACCAGGAGATCGCCACGGTCGCTTTGCTCCCTCGCGATGACATAAAACGCTACAAGCTTTTCCCTGCCCCGTGCCTTTGCTTCCATCCTGGGCAGATACTCACTTAAAAACTTGACAAAATTGTAAATTTTTTCCGGTTTTCTTGCATTAACCCAATAAAATGTGTTAGGATATGAAAAGATAGTTTTTTGCGGAGGTAATGTACAGATGTTAAAACGGTTGGCCCGATGTATTCGGGAATACAAATGGCCGGCAATTCTCAGCCCCATTTGTATGATTGGCGAGGTGGCAATGGAGGTTACCATTCCCCTGGTGATGAAGGTGCTGATTGACGAAGGCACCAGCAAGCAGAATATGCAGATTGTTGTCCAGCAGTCTCTGCTGTTGGTGTTGTGCGCCCTTTGCTCGCTGGTTTTCGGCGTAGCCTCTGCCTTTTTTGCCTCCAAGGCAGCTACTGGCTTTGCGAAGAATTTGCGTCACGATATGTTCCACCGGGTTCAGGCCTTCAGCTTTTCCAACATTGACCGGCTCTCCTCCTCTTCCATCGTCACCCGACTGACCTCTGATGTTGCAAATCTGCAGATGTCCTTCCAAATGATGATTCGGATAGCTGTGCGCAGCCCTATGATGCTGACGCTGGCCTTGATTTCCGCAATGAATATCAATATGAAGCTGAGTCTTGTTTTCTGTGTGGCTCTGCCGATTTTGGTTCTGGCACTGGTGCTTCTGGTGCCGGCGGTGTTTAAGATTTTCGACCGGGTTTTCAAAACCTATGACAAGCTGAACAATGTGGTGCAGGAAAATGTCCACGGCGTGCGCGTGGTGAAAAGCTTTGTCCGGGAGGATGAAGAGGTTCAGAAATTCACCGGCATTTCCGGTTCAATCTTTAAGGACTTCTGCAAGGCAGAGCGCATTATGGCGCTGAACAATCCCATTATGCAGCTGTGTATTTACGGCTGTATGCTGGCGATTTCCTGGATTGGCGCTCACATGGTGATTGCCTCCGGAAATAATGAGGCACTGGGACTGGGTATCGGCGGTCTGAACTCCATGTTCATCTATACCACCCAAATTCTCAGCAGTCTGATGATGACCTCTATGGTCTTTGTAATGCTGACTATGTCCCGGGCACCTCTGAAGCGGTGCTATGAGGTTCTGACAGAAGAACCGGATCTGACTTCTCCTGCCGAAAACGCCGTTATCACTGTGGATGACGGTTCTATTGACTTTGAAAATGTTTCCTTCCGGTACAGCGCAACCGCACAGCACCGAGCCTTGCGGGATATCAATCTCCATATTCCCTCCGGCGCGACCGTGGGAATTATCGGCGGTACCGGCTCCAGTAAAACCACGCTGGTGCAGCTCATTCCCCGGCTTTACGATGTAACCGAGGGCTGCCTGAAGGTGGGCGGCGTGGATGTACGCAGCTACGATTTGCAGGTGCTGCGTGATAATGTGGCGATGGTTCTGCAGAAAAACGAGCTGTTTTCCGGCACAATCAAAGAAAACCTTCGCTGGGGCAACAAAAACGCCACCGACGAAGAAATGATTCACGCCTGTCAGCTGGCCTGCGCCCATGAGTTCATTGAAAGCTTCCCTGACAAATATGATACCCACATTGAGCAAGGCGGCACCAATGTCTCCGGTGGACAGAAACAGCGCCTTTGCATTGCCCGCGCCCTGCTGAAAAATCCCAAAATTCTGATTCTGGACGACTCCACCTCCGCGGTGGACACCCACACCGACGCCTCCATCCGTAAAGCCTTCCGGGAGGAAATCCCCGGCATTACCAAGCTAATTATTGCACAGCGCATCAGCTCTGTGCAGGATGCAGATATGATTGTGGTGATGGAAAACGGGCAGATTGAGGCCGTGGGCAACCACGAACAGCTCCTTTCTTCCTGCTCCATTTATCAGGAAGTTTACGAATCACAGAAGAAAGGAGAGGAATGATATGCCCCCTGTAAGAATGCGTGGTGATGGCCGAAAGGCCAAGAACCCCAAGAAAACCCTCTCCCGTCTGCTGGGATATATGAAGCGGCATACTGCCATCTTGATTATTTGCTGTGTCTGCATCGTTATCTCCGCCTACGCCAGCACCACAGGCAGCGAAAACATCGGTAATCTTGTAGACGACTTCATCACGCCCATGGTGGAATCCGGCTCTACGGACTTTACGCCCCTGCTGCAATATCTGATTCGCATCGGCGCCATCTTCGCTGTAGGTATCGTGGCAAATTTCCTGGTGCAGTTTTTCATGGTTACGGTCAGCCAGGGAACGCAAAAGCAGATTCGGGACGAAATGTTCTCCAAAATGCAGCGGCTGCCTCTTCGCTATTTTGACTCCAATACCGCCGGCAACATTATGTCCCGGTACACCAGCGATATTGACACCCTGCGGCAGATGATTTCTCAATCCATCCCCCAAACCGTTTCGTCCATCGTGACGGTGGTGGTGATTTTCATTGCCATGCTCCGCTCCTCCTGGATTTTGACCATTGTGATGCTGTTTACCGTCACCGGCATTATGCTTGTCACCGTGAAGGTGGTCAGCAAGGCAGGAAAATATTTTGTCGGGCAGCAGAAATCCTTGGGTGCGCTGAACGGCTATGTGGAAGAAATGATTCACGGGCAAAAGGTGGTTAAGGTCTTTAATCACGAGGACGCCTGTAAGGAAGAATTTGACAAGCTGAACGATGAGCTGTGCAAAAACGCCTACACCGCCGGAAAGCTGACCAATATGATGGGCCCTGTAAACAACAATCTGGGCTATATCCAGTATTCCATTTTGGCCATTGTGGGCGGTTTGCTCGTGGTGATGAGCGAGGGCAAGCTCCTTTCTCTGGGTAATTTGCTCACCTTCCTGCTCCTCAGCCGGAACTTCAATATGCCCATTTCCCAAATCAGCAACCAAATCAATGCCATTGTTATGGCCTTGGCCGGTGCGGAACGGATATTTGAATTGATGGACGAAGAGCCGGAGGTTGATAACGGCTATGTCACCCTGGTTAATGCCGAAATCGACAGCGATGGCAACATCACCGAATGTCCCCAACACACCGGACATTGGGCCTGGCGGCACCCCCATAATGACGGCTCGCTGACCTACACGGAGCTGAAGGGCGAAATCACCATGAATCAGGTGGACTTCGGCTATGTCCCGGAGAAAACGGTGCTGCACGATATTACGCTGTACGCCCATCCCGGGCAGAAGATTGCGTTTGTAGGCGCGACCGGTGCCGGCAAAACCACCATTACCAACCTGATCAATCGCTTTTATGATATTGATGACGGAAAAATCCGCTACGACGGTATCAATATCAACAAAATCAAGAAATCGGATCTGCGGCGTTCTCTGGGCGTAGTGCTTCAGGAAACCAATCTGTTCACCGGCACAGTAATGGAGAATATCCGCTACGGCAATCTGGATGCCAGCGACGAGGACTGCATCCGTGCGGCAAAGCTGGCCAACGCCCATGATTTCATCATCCGCCTGCCCAAGGGCTACGATACCGAGCTGACCTCCAACGGTACCCAGCTCTCTCAGGGTCAGCGTCAGCTGATTGCCATTGCCCGGGCAGCCGTCGCCGACCCGCCGGTAATGATTCTGGACGAGGCAACTTCCTCCATCGATACCCGTACTGAAGCTTTGGTACAAAAGGGTATGGATGCCTTGATGCAAGGGCGAACCACCTTTGTCATTGCCCATCGGCTGTCCACAGTTATGAATTCCGACTGTATTATGGTTTTGGACCACGGACGCATTATTGAGCGTGGCACCCACGCAGATTTGATAGCGGAAAAAGGCACTTACTATCAACTGTACACCGGTGCCTTTGAGCTGGAATAAGAAAAAGAGCTTCCTTTCGGAAGCTCTTTTTTATGCAAAAAATTTGAGAATTTCATCCTTGGTGGCGCGCACCGTTCCCTGCTGGAAATGGGGTTTTCCTCCTCCCCGTCCGTTCAGCGTTTCACACATAGTCTTGTTCAGCTGCCGCAGGTCTCCCTCACGCTGGGCAAGGCAGTAGGCGTAATTTCCCTCTGTGCCGGAGAAAACCGCCACCCGTCCATTGCAAACCCGGGCAATCTTATCCGTCACATAGCGCAGCGCATTGCCATCCAGTTCCGGCTCAAAATGAAGCACCTCTGCGCAGTTTACATAACTTTCTGCAACACCATCCAAAATCCGGTTCTGCAGACCGATTGCGCGGCTTTTTTCTGCTGCCAGGGCCTCATTCATCTTCTGTGCCGCTTCTCCCGTGTTGTTCATCGGTGCAGAAAACGCCTGAGAAACACGGCGGTTTTCTTCAAAAACTGTCACAATATGGCGGTAAGCACGCTTGCCGCACACCAACTCCATCCGGATGCCGCCGCGCAGCGATACACAGGAGAGAATCTTAATCAGCCCCACTTCACCGGTGTGCTTGACATGGACACCGCAGCAGGCGCAGCTGTCATACCCGGGAACCTGAACAATCCGAACCGGCCAGGGCAAGGCTCGCTTGGTGCGGTAAAAGACTCCCGGCAGCTCTTCCGGGGTGGGTATCCAGCATTGAAGGGGAATATTCGCCCAAACGGCTTCGTTGGCCTTTCTCTCGATTTCAGCCAAATCCTCCGACGAAACCGGTCCGTCGAAATCCACTTCCATCGCATCCGCTCCCACATGGAAGCCGGTGTTCATATATCCGAATTTATCGTGAATAAGTCCGGAGATGATATGCTCGCCTGTGTGCTGCTGCATCAGATCAAAGCGCCGCTCCCAATCGATTTCTCCCGTCACGGTTTCACCAACCGGTAAGGGACTGTCGCACAGATGGAGGATTTCCCCCTCTTTTTCCTGCACATCCAGCACCTTTGCGCCTGCCAGAACACCCAAATCCGGTGCTTCGCCGCCGCCCTCGGGATAGAAAGCTGTGGCATCCAGAACCACTTGATAACCGCCCTCCACCGGAGTGCACCGCAGCACCTTCGCTGAAAAACAGCGCAGGTGACTGTCCTCATAATATAGCTTCCGTGTTTCCATCGCTTACTCCTTAAAAAACAGCAGAGAGAACCAGGTTACCACATTTTCTCCGTACTGAAATTCCAGTCCCAGTTTTTCCAGCAGGGGCAGGATATTGATGCCGTGGCTTTCCACGCAGGGATGCATTTTTTCCGGGAAGCGGCAGGGCTGTCCATCCAGAAAAGAACATCGTTCGCACAGGGTACAGGCTTCTGTAGACAAAACATAGGGCTCTACCCCACGCAGAAGCATCTGCCGCTGCACCTGATTGGTTACTGCCTCGTGAGCCGGGCGTGTTGCCAGCGTTTCATCAATATTGGTAATATCCGAAACCTCTGTGATGGTTGCAATCATCAAACAGCTGTCAAATTTGGCACAACGGCTGGCACATTCCGACACCGTTCCTACCGCCGGAGGGCAAGCCCAGCTTTTGCCGTACATCGGGCATTCCTGGGTGCAAATCCAGCGGATTCTCTCGGAAAATTCCAGCTCAGCGGGGTCGATGAAATCATAAAAATACAGAGGCAGCTCCTGCAAGCTTTCCAGCAATTCAGCTCTGTCCATCATCCCAACTCCTTCAAAATCCGCTGACAGCCTTCTAAAATATCAGCGTAGCTCTCATCAAAATTTCCACAGTACCAGGGGTCTGCCACATCTCTGTTTAATAAGGGGCGGCATTTACCTGCACCGTCGCCAAACATTCTGCGCAGATACCGGGCATTGGAGGCATCCATATAGTAAATATGTTCAAAATGTGCCAAATCTGCAGCCGTTATCTGCCGGGCTCGCCGGCTTTCGTAAGGGACGCCGTGGCGCTCCAGCTCCCGTCGGGCGGGGGGATAGATGGCGTTCCCCTCCTCCTCCCGGCTCACCGCCACGGAGGCAATTTCAAATTCCCCGGATTTCCCCGCCTTTGCCACCAAATCCTTTAATACGAATTCCGCCATAGGACTGCGGCAAATATTGCCGTGGCAGACGAAAAGTACCTTGATCATGCTATTTCCTCACTTTCGTTGGGGGTATTATAGCACGGCAGCAGCAAAAAAGCAATAAAGGCTTCCCTTGGGGGAAGGCTTTTTGGGTGCGGAACAAATACCCGACAGCATAGGTATAAAAATTCCGCTACCTGTATCATAGTCGAATTTACGGCTATGGGCGGGCAGCGATAATTTATGGGGGAATCAGAAAATCTTGATTTCTGTGTGCTATCGGAGTATAATTTTGGAGGATAACTAAATTGGGAGGTGGTTATAGTGAAGCTGATTTTTGTTAGGCACGGCAAAGACGATGATAGATATCGTGGTGGATGGAGCAAGTTGGACTTGATTCCAGAGGGTGTAGAGCAAGCCAAACAACTGGCAAAACACCTTAAAGAAAACAACGGTGAATATAAAATTGGGCGTATCATTTCAAGTGATTTACCCAGAACTATGACTACAGCCAAATTTATATCCGCAGAATTAGGAATAGCTATCCAAGAGGAATCTCGGATAAGAGAAACCAACAACGGGGATTTGGCAGGTATGTTGAATGATACTGCACTTGAACAATATCCAGGGTTATTCTTTAATTCATTAAGAATGGATGAGGCATACCCAAATGGAGAGAGTCCGCAAGATTTCTATTTGCGAATCAAACAGTGGTTTTGGGCGTTCTGCTCCGAATACCAAAATACGGACGATAATATTTTGATTGTCACACACGGTGGAGTCATCAATGTTATTTACCATCTGGTAGCGGGTATCGAATGGAGCAATAAAAGCCATGCGTTCAAAGCAGCTAATTGCAGCGTTCATATCTTGGATGTGGATGCTATGGAATTTGAAGTAGAGAACAGAACGGATTTCTTAATTGTATAATTGCCGAGAGAAAATAAAGCAGCCGCCGACCTGATGGTCGGCGGCTGTGCTTTTTCGTGTCATGTTGGGGCAAAATGTGGTTATTTTGAAAAGTAGTATGCCAGTAGTACAAATGGGGCAAACCCGTTGCAAAGGGTGGTATAGCATTGCATAGCTTGGTATGCCGCTGCTGGGTCAAATCTTGCCATGGCAAACAAATAAGATTTTTACCATCTTATGAATCTCCTTAAAAGCACCGGATTTCTTCTTAAATCCTTGTATTTGCGCCCCTTCCACTGCCTAAATGTTAGGGACGCTTTTCGTATCTTCTCAAATCTTCTCGTTTCTTTTCATGCTTTCACGGACAACTTTGGTAAAAACGTTGGTAAAAATAAAGAGTTTACCAACGGTCTATCTGCCGGCTACCCGCAGGAGTTCCTGCTTCGCATCATCGAATTGAACGTGCGTGTAGGTGTTCAGCGTGGTGAATATCAACAATCCTCACATGATGGTGTACTGAGATACTTTTTCTCAGGTGGTGGGGTTTTGTCGATCAGTTTGTAGTAGATGTGGATTTCTCGTGGTTCCTTGCTGTATTTGCCGGGGCATTTGTCTACCGTTACGAACTCGATCAGCTCCATACACATCTCACGAGTAAGTGTGGGAATGGTCAGATAGGTTTTCAGCCGAGAAATAAATTCGTCAACGTTTGCCCTTTCCTTCGTGATGTCAGCCTGTCTTTTTTCGATCTCGGAGCGTTCATTTTGCAGTTTCAGCTTCTCTGCCTGATAGTTCTCTAAAAGACCGACACAAATATCCTCGGGAATCTTGCCGCTGACCTTATCCTCATAAACAGACGAGATCAGTTTGTCAAGTTCTGCCGCTCTGCGAAGGATCTGACTTATTCGCTTTCTGTCCCACATGGCTTCCTCGGCCGAAACAAGATCGCACCGTTTCAGAAATGCCACCCTCACTTCCGATTCGTCAGTTTCTACAAGCTGTATCTTGGAACGAATGTCCTCCAATACGATCTGTTCCAGCGTTGCCATCTTGATGTAATGACTGCAACAGGAACGCCCTTGGAACTTTGTGTAGCTACCGCAGTTGAAATGGTTGCGGTGGTAGGTGCGCGGATCGGTTCGCTTATGTCGGGTGTTGTTCCAGCCCGAGTGCATTTTTGCTCCGCAGTCCGCACAGTAGGCAAGTCCCGAAAGAGGCAGTACTACGCCCGTGCGGTTCTTCTTACCTTGGCTTACCGAGGCTTCCATCTCACGGCACTTGTCCCACAGTTCTTGGCTTACAATGGCTTCGTGGGTGTTATACACCCATACCATATCCTCCGGATCACGTTTCACGGTTTTCTTGTTCTTATAGGACAGAGTAGTCGTCCGCATCTGCACAAGATGTCCGAGATAGGTGGGATTGGTGAGAATCTGCTTGACCGTTGCACAAGACCAAAGATGATGGGATTTTCTCGTGTTGGGGATCCCAAACTTTTCTTCCTTGTAATCGGCAGGCGTTTTGATACCTTCTTCGTTCAAGGCATCCGCGATCTTGTTTGGGCTGATACCCTTTGCACGCATTTCAAACATCCGAAGCACGTAGCTCGCCGCCGGCTCGTCACGCACGGGAAGCTTGTTTTCGTCGTTTCCCTTAACGTATCCGTAAGGCGCGGCATTTGCCCGATACTTTCCCGATTTAGCGTTGGTTTCGATGACGGCGCGGATCTTCTTACTGGTGCTTGCCGTGTGCCATTCATTAAACACGTTCATAATCGGCATCATATCCATACCGGCATTTTCGGTATTTGCCGAATCCACGTTATCACCGAGAGCGATAAAACGGATGTTGTGCATGGGGAAAATATAATCGGTGTACTGTCCCACCTCAATATAGTTTCTTCCAAAGCGGCTGAGATCCTTGACGATAATAACGTTAATCCTGCCGGTCTTGGCATCCTCAAGCAGCCGCTTTACCTCCGGTCTGTTGAAGTTGGTGCCGCTCCATCCGTCGTCGATATACTCGTCGATCACGGTAAAGCCCTGTTCGGCAGCGAACTTACGAAGCATCAGCTTTTGGTTCTCGATGGACAAGGACTCACCGGCACGCTCATCGTCTTTGGACAATCGGTAATATAGCCCTGCGTTTTTATTCTGTTGTTGCTTTGACTTCATTCTTTCCTCCTTGTCAGTCAAAGCCACTAGATTTTGTTCTTTCATTATACAATATTTTCACGGCTAAATCAAGAAGCCGACCGTGTTTTCTGTCGTTTGTTCGAAATTAGTTTGGTTTTTCGGATACTGTTATTGCCTCATAAGCCTGTTGTGTCGCCAATTTTCTTATCACTGCATCAATATCCTTTTCACCGGCATAATGGCTCACAACGGTGTAGGCAATGCCTTCGATGGTATAAACGCTTGCCTTTGACGGTTTATCCGCAAAGCGTTCCCGAAGCTCCTGCAACGTTGTATTTTGTTTCAATAGACAATCCTCCTTCCTGAATTCTGGTACAGAGAAAGACTAAAAGGCAGCCTTCCGAATTCAAGTAAGAAGATAGCCGAAATAAAAAAAGAATCAAGAAAACTTATTGCAAAGCAAGATTTCTCGAAGAAAATAGCAATATGACACGCAATGTCCTACAACAAATTGTGCGTTCATTCTCGTGACGAAAAAGAATGTTCTGACCAAAATAGCTGTCCCATTGACGTATCCCATTTAACTTTCCGAATGGGATGCTGCCGCTTCATTTGAATGGGATAAGACGAAAGTTGCAAATGGGATATCCCATATAAACCGAACCAATGCACCCCCAATGGGATATCCCATTGAGAAAGAAAGGACAGACTCCGAAAGAGCGAAAAATACAGTTGGGAACGTTTTTGAAACACAGAGTCCCCCTTATAGATTACATATCGATTATCCTACCTTTCCGTATAAAAAGCGTTCAAAATCCACGGATTAGTGTATTGAAAGCAGTAGCAGGTTCGCTGTAAATCCTTCTCAGGGGGGATAATCTGTTCTAATATGATTTCAATAATATCTTCTTTAAAAATCGTCTGTCCGATTGAAATGATAAAAGATTGAGAGTTTTTGGGCGTGGATTTGCTGTCCCATTGAAAGTATTTTCGGTGCCCAAAATGAACGGTCATTTTGCTTATGAGTTTACCCTTCAAAATTACACAAGTGACCTTCAAATTCTCCTATCCCAATGACAAGAAAAATGATACTCAAATTGAGAGATAACAGAGGGTAAAATATCCCCTTTCCATCCCCTCATATCAATACGAGGTCGTAGTCATTTCGATAGGAGAGTTTTCATCGAAAATTGTATTAATAAGAGAGTGTCTGAAAAAAATCAAGTTCAAATCAATTAAAAAATCCATTAGGATCATCATATCAATACGAGAGTGGTTGCAATCATATCCATATGAAAGTGTCCGGAAATAATCCAAGATGAATCCAAATGATGATTGTCATATCGATAGGAAAGGTGGGCGAAGTCACTTTTGATATGAGAGTAGTCATATCCATAGGAAGGGCAAATTTGGCATAGAGAAGGGAAAAGCATATATAACTTTGGTGTGCGGTGAAATAGAAAATCATGCCAATGGGACGGCGCACATATTCCCGCAAAAGGCAAGGGCAAACCCCGACCAAGTGAATCACAATGTTTGCTCAATGAACTGATGATTTCGGCTACGCTACCGCACAGACGGGAGGGCAACCCTCAACAGAGAGGACGGCTGACCAATTCAAGCAAGACAATCCCGAACCGCAACCCCTCTGGCTGCCCGTGCGAAAGTGAGGGCGATTTTAGTCAAGAGAATAGGGACTGTGCGCCGTACGATCAGATACCGTCCCGCAGAATCGCCTCCAAGCCCTCGTAACGAAAAATCTACTTTGGTCACGAAATCAAAATCAGGGATGACAGATAAATCAGATAAGGAAGGAACCCTGCCACGACCTCTTGACAAAAAATATATTTTCGTCAAGAAAGGCACTACATCCGAGCAAACGCTGCCACTTCAGACGACTGGGCAGCGAGCAGACTGCCGTGAGCGGGTTTTCACTTTTCGTCAAGAGCTTTTCCGAAGGGCGACAGTTTTTCCGATCCGCTGCTCGTCGCAGCGAGCTTCACCCATCTTGAATTTTCGTACAGAACAAATCCGTTAAGGCGAATCCGCCTCTCCTGCCGCCTGAACGCCGGTGCGAAATTCGGGCGAAATTTTCGTCAAGAAATGAGAAAGCCCGTGACATTGGGGTCGTCACAGGCAAAAAAAGCGATTCTCTTGACGAAAATCGCTCCGTTGTTTATTAACGTCGCAGATCTGCCACGGGTCTGCGTGCGGTGCAGTATGGATACTGTCTGCGAGTTATGCGGCTTGGCTTGCGGCCCATTCTCTTTAATGGGAATGAATGACCGTCATTTGAAAAAGCCTTGTAGATTTATTTTTGATTTATGACGGATTTATCCGTTCATTTTCAAATGATGCCGGAACCTCGTTTTAGGTATGGCGGGTTAACCTTCCTTTCGGAATGACAGGGATAGCATTCCTCTATGATTGTCCCACTTCCTCATTTCGGAAGTAGGGGGATTTACCTCTTATCATAACGAAAAAGAGTATCATCTTTTTTAACATTCTAAAGGGGGAAATAATGGGGGAATTGAGAAATTCCAATTCCCCCATTGTTTTCGGGCTGTCAGAGGTGTCGTATCTGCTGTCGTACCGCGAAAAATTGACCGCCGATAGCTCGGCGGTCGGGAAAGTACTGTCAATGGGATCGCAGTTTTTAGACTATCAACGGTAAAAATACAACTGACAGCTCGCTTGTGCTTTTCTTTGATACGATGATTTCCACCGGATTATTCGCTGCCCTTTCGGGATCGGCATCAGCTTTTATCTTCCATCGCTCATAATGTGCTGTAGCTCCGTCAAAGAGCAGTTCCTCGGCTTCTTTCCGAGCTTCGGCCGCTTCCTCAATATTGTCATATACGCCGAGATAGTATGCTTTTTTCTGAAACACGATCTTTGCCACATACTTGCCCTTAATAAGGTACACGCCACGATAGCCGGTGGTATTATCATTGGGGACTTTTTTGCTGCGAATCATATCCAGTGATGTGCCGTTTACGTGGGTTAAGTAAGTCGATAGGCTTTGTTCATGCTCACGTCGCTGACAACCGCAGCTCTGCATCCTGCTATACATCAGCCAGTTATATGGGATGTCCACCTCGTTTCCGCACTCGCACTTGCAATGCCAAACGACACCACCCTTGCGATCACGGTCTTTAAGAGGATATTTTGCTGTTAACCGTCCGAACTGTCGGTCGGTAATATCTGCAGAGTAATACTGAGGGTCTGCCTTGCAGCCACAATGCGTTTTTCTGCCGGTCACAAGCAGTGAGGCAAGCACATCTATCTCATTCCCGCAGGAGCATCTGCAATGCCACCATACACCGCCACGAGCATCCTTTGGATGATCCTTGGCTATATTCAGCACTTCAAGCTCACCGAAGGTCTTGCCGTGCAGATCGTATGCATTGGCTTTAGCACTGTTTATCCGTGTCAAGCATCCGCAGCTCTTGGTTCCACCGTGAAGCAAGCTGCGCTCCAATATGTATTTCTCTGTACCGCAATCACAGAGACACAACCACTTGCGTTCCTGACGGTTGCGGGTATTCCTTATCGTGATATAATCTCCGATCACAGTCAACTGTCCGAAATGTTGATTTTTCAGATCTTTAACCTTATTCATTCGCGGCTCCGACCTTTTCAAGGAACGCTCCATACAGATCTTCCTCCGCACGTTGTCGTGCTTTAATGGCATCCTCAATATTCTTATACGTTCCCAAATAATATCTCTTTCTTTGGAAGATGATTTGCGCTCGGTATCGGTCGAACTTGGATTCATAATAGATTCCACGGTATCCGCTTGTATTGGCAGCACTGGGAGTCATATCCCTGATCTTGGAGAGCTGCGTTCCCTCTACGAAGCCTGCGGACTTCCGTGCGATTTCTGCTGCAAATTTGCCTTGGCAATCCCGGCACATACTTTCGTCGGGATTGGTAAGAGTATCCGTTGCTTTATAAGTGATATTGCCGCATTCGCAACGACACTCCCACATGGGCGTTGTTCGAGCACCACGAGGGTTTCTTTTATCGGAGCGTCCAAGTACTGTGAGCTTGCCGAATACTTTCCCCGTTAGGTCGGGAGACTTCTTGCATCCGCAGTTCGTTGATCTACCGCTGTTAAGATTTCCGCTTGTGGCGATATGCTCACCGCCGCAGTCGCACTTGCAAAGCCATCTGCGCTGGCCACGTGCGGTAGATGGTAGTTGTGCTACAACCGTTAGTTTTCCAAATCGTTTCCCAATAAGTGATGGAAATTCTCTCATTTTCATCCGTCCTTTATAAAAAGCCATTCCGACACATACGGCGACGGAATGGCTTTTTCGATCACCGATTGACGGTATCGTCTATTTCTTATTGCTTTCTTTACGGCTGAGTTCTACGGCACGGAGAATTTTGGCATGGGATAGAGTTTCCCGTTCCGTTGCCTCACGTTGTTTCTTGGCACACTCAGCACAGACCTGGCCAAGCCCGACCTCATAATTTTCACGCCAATCTATCGGCATGGAAACGGGAATGCAGGTCACTTGACCGCACAAGATACACCTTTCGTATTCTTCTTTTATGGGAGCTTCGCTCACGCTGCCGACCTCCTTTTTAGAAGGCTGACAGGGTGTACCCCCTCCCCCGAAAAATTGGGATATTCTGGTAAATATGCCGTTTTGCTTATCTTTTTTTGCCATATATGTTCGCTACTTTCTGATTTTGCTGTTTTGTGAATGACAGCCCACCCAACAGGGGATGGGCTGTCTTGACGTTATATTCTGCTGCGTTTTCTGTCGTAAACCGTAAGGGCTACAAGTGCAGATCCACTGACGATCATCACAATGAACCACAGCGTGAGGTTGGAGTTATCTCCGGTTGGAGGTGATACAGGTGTGTCTGCATCGTAGGTGTTCTCAAACGTTGCATTCAAAGCATTTACGCTCTTGCCGTCCATCGTGAGAGCTGCGACCAGCTCATTGTTTTCGTTCAGAGATACAGTGATGGTGATCTCGTGAACGTCCGCATCGTAGGTCATTCCCGCAAAGCCCTGATTTGTTTCGGAGAGCTTATAGGTATAGGTCTTGCCGATATCTGCCTTTGTAAAGGTCAAAGAGAAGGAAGATTTACCGTCATCTGCAGAAGTTACTCCCAAGCCTTCGGAGGTTTCGGTGTTCTTCAGCACAAATTGGAAACCGCCTTTTCCGTGGGTAGCTTCGCCGACATTGTTGACGATCTTATCAACGCCGATCTGCACAGTAATGGGATCGGGATCGGGGACAACGGGAGGAACGAAGGTATTGTTGAACGTCACGGAAACTACGTAGCCATCGTTTGTTTTGGTCACGGCTGCATTCTCGGTGCTTGTAACGGTATTGATCTCCAGCTTGCCGTCCATGTCCACGTCGGTCACCTTAACGGTAAAGTGGTTGACGGTCTTGTCGTAGTCAACGTTCTCCAGTGTTCCGACAACCTCGCTCATGCGGAAGGAGTATGTACCGACCTCGTCAAAGGTCAAAGCCTTAAATACATCGCTGAAATCAAACTTACTGAAATCGGCGTTTTCTGCATCGTAGGTTACGGTCTGTTCACCGAGCTTGGTCCAGCTCTCTCCGTCCTTCTGTTCCAGTACGAAGGAGAAGCTGTCGCCGACCTGCCACTGGCGGCCTTCCAAGACCTTGACACCGCTGACGGTGACGTTGCTCGGCTTCACGGCATCGGGAGTGTAGGTGTTTATGAAGCTGATGCTTGCCGTGCCGTCTGCTCCGACGGTTACCGTCTTGGTTGCGTCGCCCTTCACAGCAAAGCCGTCGAGGGTGGTCATTTTCTCGGTTACCTTTACAACCGTTTCTTCTTCAAGACCTTCAATGCCAAAGGTTGCACCGGGCTTGATGGTAACACTCAACGTGCCGCTTGCGTCGGCGGTCATTTCTCCGGCGGTAGTATTCAGTTTTGTGCCTGCATAATAGGCACCAAGCTCGACGTTGAAGTCGAAGCTGATATTGTCGGGGATGGCATAATCATCACCCAGGGGATGCTCCACCGTCTTGTTGATCGCCAGACCGCTTACGCCTGCCGTGCCGGGAACGAATACGTTGGTGATCGGGTCTGTTTTCGTCACGATATAGCAGTATGTGGTGCCGATCGTCGAGGTGATCAGCATCACAAGCGACAGCAGCATCGCTATTCTTCTTATTATTTTGCCTGTTCTCAAATTTATCTGCCTCCTGTGTTAAGGAACTATCTATTAATCATCCGTTGTCGGTAATCAAAAGATACAAACCGATTTTGTATCCTTTGATTGCCGCCTATCCCTCACAGAGAGGGATAGGACGGACTTTATTTTTTAATTGTTAGGATAAACAACGGTTACTCCGTCATAGGTCTTGAGACCGGAAACACCCTGTCCACCGCCAAACAACTGATCGAACACGATAAGTACATTATGCGACTCGTCAGCATCGTGGTTGCAGGTGGAGAGATCAATGCCGTCCGTGCCGGTACCTGCTTCAACACGAGCGTACTTATATTCGCCGGGGCCATTATAGCTGCCGGCACCAAGGCTCTCAAATTCACAATAATGGTAGTTTACCCAATCACCATAGATAACCTTTACGTTTTCACAAGTAACGTATCCGGAGGGATCAGCAACTCCATTCACACCGTCAACATGACCGATCAGCATACCGCTGTAGCGGTAGAGCCAATACTGGTAGTTCGCTGCAACGTCATTGATTGCATCAAGCTGGCAAGCAACAGTAATGTCCTTGAAAGTTACGTTGTTTCCGGCTTGAACCATACCTACCACACCGCCAAGACGGACATCGTAGGTGCCCCAAAGGGGTCCGATAACGGTATCTTTATCAACCGTAATATTGGTGAAAGAGCAATTACCATAGCATTCAGCTGCTACACCACCTGCAGAGTTGTTATACGCGATCAAAGTGGTATTGGAAATTGTGATATCAGAGAATGTAGTATTAACTGCATTACCGACAACGCCCGCCGCTTCATTTCTGCCGCTGGAGATGTATGCATCAGCAATTGTTACATTCTTAATGGTAGCACCGTTGGTATAAGCGAAAAGACCGTAGTATTCGCCCTCATACTGCCATGCGGAAAGGTCACTCTGTTCGTACATATTTGAAATTGTGTGTCCCTGACCGTCAAAAGTGCCGTTAAAGGACTTGCCGTTGCTGGAATGACCGATGGGGTTAAAAGGCAATCCGGCAAGGTCTAAATCTTTGCCAAGTTTTACAGTCTTGCCTGCAAAATTGTTACCACCATCAACCAGTTCTGCCAAACCTGCAAGCTGTTCAGCCGTGGTCAGGGTGAACTCGGTATCGGTGTCGTTGTACCAGGTGGTATCAACACTACCGTCCCATAAATCGGGAACGTGCTTTGCCCATACGCCGTTAAACCACTCAGCAGCCTTTTCAGAGGACTTACCAAAAGCAGTATCGAGAGCAGTCTTAGCATCTGCAAAGCCGGCAGCCTGAACAGCCTGAGAAAGAACGAGGATATCGAGGGTGCCGTTGCCGTTACCGTCGAGCTTTACCATGTCCTCGTTGGTAGCTGCAGCGGAGATATAAACCTGAGACAGGTTGGGGTAAGAGGTATCGCCTGCAGGCAGGATGCCGTACTGATGTCTCCAAGTGCCATCGGTCAGCTCACCACCTTCGTAAGCATACTCGATCAATACGTATGTATTGCCATCGATGGTAATCTCACCGATTTCGGTTTGGTTCCAAGTGCTGTGATAAGAGGTTCCGATCAGAGAACCGTCTGCAGAACCAATCTCAATGGCAACGAGAGTACGGATATAAGCGTCGGTCTTGCCGGTGTTCTCGACAGTAACAAACTTATCCTGTGCATTAGAAGCGGCCTTGAAGACATTCATTCCGCCGTAAGAGTCAACCTGAGTCATACGGACAATAGTGGAATCCCAACCCCAACCGGAACCGTTGGTAACAAGCGCGGAAGGCAGCAGGGGCTTGCCCTGAGTGAAGTCCTTCAGCACGTAGCTGGTTACACCGTCGATCTCTTTGGTTTCGTAAGAGCCATCGGTGTTGGTCGCACGCTCATACTCGTGCTGATCAATGGACACGTTGCCGAGGGTCATTACGTTTACGTCGCTATCGGTATCCTGTAAGTATGCAATGGTGCCGCCGATAGCAAGCGCGGCAACAAGCACGTATGCGGTACACATTAAGAGTACCTTTTTCATTTTTGACATATATGTATGCCTCCTTTTGATATTTGCCTGCATTTAAGTCTTAACTTTCCTTCGATAATGCAGGCTTTATATCGAAGAAAGCGTTTTGCCTTTCGGCAATCAAAAGGTACAAGACTCGCTTATGCCCTTTGATTACCGCCCATCGAAAGCCGATGGGTGGCTGTTGTCATTCCATATTCCACGGTTTGCTTACCTGACTCCACGCACCGTCATCGCTGACTACCTGGCTGTAGGCGCGAACCTCGTACTTGCCGTCGTGGTTTCCGTCAAGTCTGTTGGCGGTGTCATTTGCCACATCGCTCTTGAGTAGAATTTGCAGAAGGTTGGGAGACGTGGTCGCTCCACCGTCAAGTGCAGTGTTGTATTTGGCGCATACCACTGCATAACGCACACCGCCGATCTGTACACCGTAGGTGAATTCGCCCCAAGTCCACTGGGCGGAATTTTGATTGAGAAGCACCGATGCCTTGAATTCGTCCTCGGTGAGATTGCCCATCTCGAAAGCGAACCAGGTGCGGACGTAACCGATGTGATTGCCGGCATTGGTGATCACCACGATGTGATCCAGCACGTTCTCGACGGTGTACAGATCCGCATTAACCGAAAGATTCACATTAACCGTATGATTCTTTTTATCCGTCACTATGAACTGATCCGTAAGCTGCACGGCTTGCTTTTTCAGTTCCACATCGGTTACGGGTAACAACTTCCGATCATCGGCAACCTCTGTCAGACCGGAGCCGCTTCGATCCAACTCCGACTGCACGATACATAAGTGTTTTCCGTCGGAGCTTTGGTCACCGAGAGAGCCGTTAATAGCAACTACAGTCAGCATTGCCAAAAGCACTGTAATGCCGATCCATTTAAGGGTTTTCAACACTTCATCTCCATTCATCCATCGTTTCGGTATCGGACAAACGGTATGATGGAGAGCCACAAGCGCCGTTTTTGCCGTTTCCAATAGCGCTGCTCGCTGCCGTCTGTTCTGCCGATCTCACTGTTCAAGTATTTCAGTTCGCCACTAAAGTCATTCAGCCATATTGCGAATTTCACGATCAATGCAAAGCCGAATATACCGCCGAACAATGCGATCATTATCCATAATTCTTTATCTTCCATTTGCCGGAGTCACTCTTTTCTTTGCCACAGGGATTTGCCTTCCGGCAATCAAAAGGTACAAGCACGACTTATACCCTTTGATTGCCGCCTAACTCCCCGAGGGGAGTTAGGACGGACTTGAATAATTACTTTACTGTTACCTTTGCAGTGTCTGTAACCAAATCTGCAATGTTGGCTTCGGTCAAAGCAACGCCGTTCAAGGTGCAGTTTTCGAAGGTCACGTCAGCTCTCGGGTCGAGAGTATAGCCAGCCTCGAACTCGCAGCCCACGAAGGTGGTAGGAGCGTAGGGACGGCAGTATGCATAGCCGTTGCCTTCGCCGAATTTGCAATTTTCGAACTTGGCATTACCGAGAGTTGCAGCATAGGAAGTCCAGCCGTTGAAGGTGGAGTTGTATGCTTCAAAATTCTGGTTCATACCCTGGTCGCAAGAAATGGTGTAAGTAGTTCCGTCAATGATAACGTTTTCAAGAACTACCGGCTCGGAGTGACTGCTGTTGTGGTTGATGAAGATACCGCGGAAGGAGCCGGTAACGGTGAGGTTCTTGATCAGGCCGCCGGTGGTGTTGATACCGGAGTCCCAAGTGCCGCCTGCGCCCTTGATGTCCAGGGTGTTGCCGTTGCCGTCGATGGTCTGACCGTTCTTAACGTTGATACCGGTAGTACCGTAAGCATTGCTCATGCCGGCGGGGTCGATCTTAACGTCATCGTTGAGGACCACGTCCTTACCGCTTTCAAGCGCTTCAACGAGTCCGTCAGCGTCTTCAACAACGGCGGGGATCTTTACGCCGCCAGCCCAAGGATGGTTGTCGGTGGTGATGTCACCGAAGCCAGCGTTCAGAGCGGCCTCAGCATTGGCAAAGCCGGCAGCCTGAACAGCCTGGGAAACAACAAGGATATCGTAAGTGCCATTGCCGTTGCCGTCGATCTTCTCAACGTCTTCGTTGGTAGCAGAAGCCGTCATATAAACCTGAGCAAGGCTGGGATAAGTAGTGTCGCCTGCGGGAAGAACGCCGTTTTCATGAACGCCGCCCAGAGCCTTTGCACCGTTGTAGACATACTCGATGATATAGTAGTTGTTTCCATCGATCTCAACAATACCGATATCGGTTACTTTCCAAACGCCTTGATCCGTCATAAAGCTGCTGGTCTTGATAACTTCATCAAATCTAGCCTCAGTCAAAGAACCGATTTCCATAGCGATAATCGTACGCACGTACGCATCGGTCTTGCCGGTGTTTTCCACGGTCACAAACTTATCCTGAGCGTTCTTGGAGTCGAATACCTGCATTCCGCCGTAGGAGTCAACCTGAGACATCCGGACTAAGGTATTGTCCCAATCACCAGCGCCAAAGTTATAAGGATTGCCGTTGGCATCGAGCTCAGTGGCGGGCAGCAGCGGCTTAGCCTGAGTGAAGTCCTTCAGCACATAGCTGGTTACATTGTCAATGGTGTCGGTAGCAAAGGTACCGTCAGCGTTCACAACACGCTCATACTCGTGCTGCTCGATCTTTACGTTGCCGAGGGTCATTACGTTGACATCGCTGTCATCGTCTTGCAGGTAAGCCACGGTGCCGCCGATTGCGAGAGCCGCAACGAGGACGAGGCTGAGACCTGACAAAAGAATGTTTTTCAGTTTCATAGGTCATCTTTCCTTTCAAAATAAGATAAAATTTGGTTATGTAACGGGTTGTCCCTTTACATCATGGATTTGTGCAGACATCCGTCTGCGGGATCAGTTGTTACTTGCGCTGATGAGTGCCCAAGCTTCTGCGGCGGAGTCGATGGCATCGATGCTCATGTCGCGCTGCACAGCATAACCGGTGAATTTCATCGTGGGATAGTTGGAGCTGTTGAGCACTTGGAGCATTTCCAGCGTTACGCTGCACTTAACGGATACCTTGTCGTCCTTCAGCACAGAGAAGGTCTGCGCTTCAGAGCTATTGTCCACGGTACGGAAGTAAACGCCTGGAGCTTCCTGCAGAGCCGTCCAACCGTCAGCAATGGCATATTCGATGTAATCGCTGAGTGCCTTGTCGGTGGATTCCTCGATCTTCACAAATAGCCAGCAATCTTCGCTGTCGGCCAATACAGAGATCTTCGGGTCTTTCTCGATCACCTTGCCGGGGGTCATCTTGAAGTAGCGTCCGTCGCTCAGTTCCTCACCCTTTGTTTCTGTAAGGGTTATGCGGATATCGCCGTAGGTGAATACGTTAACGATGGGTTCGGTCGAGGTTATCAACCACGCAAGAGAGCCGCCGATCACGGAGAAGATCATGAGGCAGGCCATAAAGGACATAAGGGCTACCTTCAAGGCAGATCCTCTACGGCGGTGACTGTGCTTGGGTGCAGAGTATTTTCCGCGATACATATTTCGTGTTCCTCCTTTCTTCAGTTTTTATATTTCAACAAGCGGAGGAACACGAATTCATCCGTCTGTGTGAAACCATAGTTTATTTAGAGAATGCTGCCCAAGCTTCATCGGCATTGGCAAAGCCGGTTGCCTGAATTGCGTGAGCTTCAACGGAGATCTCCAGATCGGCGATGGTTGCAAGTTGCTCGCCGGTCATGGTGTTGGGGACGGTCACGGTGGTAAACAGGGGGGCAAGGGGCTCATCCGCATTCGCGCCAGCCTTGACGGTGGTGTGATAGCGGAATTCGTAGGTTGCGGTGTTCGCAGCATCGTCCACGTCGATCACGCGGGTGGTCAGCCACACGGTATCAACCCAACCGCTGACGAAATTCTGAGGCAGGAAGGGATCGCCGAAGATCGCTACCAGCTCGTCATAGCAGTTGATGGTTACGAGCATACGCACGTAGGATTCCTCGCTACCCTCCAGGACAGTAACGGTGGGGTCTTTTGTATAGGTCTGACCGGGAATTAGATGATACGTATTGCCAGTATCGGTTCTGCCACCGATGGGTTCCCCTTTTTCGTTCACAATAGCTTCATCGAGCTTTAAGTGTACGTTTCCCACGGTGAATGTGTTGACAACCGAGGCAGTATCCTGCAAATAGGCAACGGTTCCGAGGATCGTGCCTACTACCAGGAGGACTGCGCACAGTGCCAATACGAGGGGTTTAGATCTTTTCATTGTCGGATTCTCCTTTATGTTGATTTTTATTTTTTGACTTTTTATCATCGGTGACCGTATCCACGACCATCACGAAGAAAATAATGGCAAGTGCAGTGCCGATGGCAACGTAGAGTCCCGGCGGACGTTGGATGTACATGGCCAAATGTCCAAGTAGCGGGATGCAGAAGATCACTTTACCTTCGACCTGTTCAAATTCTACGAGGCTGCCATCATAGTCATCGTTGTTGTCGCCCTTTGTGCGGAAGCGGACAATGCTCGGATCGTCCTCATCGGGGATGATCTCCTTGATCCGATGGGTAGCCGTGGTCTTTTCGGATATCCGGTAGGTGATCACGTCATCCACCTCCAACTTTGCCGGATCGACGTCCACAAGGTAGATCAATGAGCCTGTGGGATACTTCGGCTCCATCGACGGGGACAGAACCGTCAAAATATTAATACCGAAGATTCTGACACCAACAAGCAGAATGGCAAGAACAATAACCAAAGCAAGGAGCGTGTTGGAGGTGATCTTCAATGCCGTTTTCAATTTTGGATTCATAGCTTTATTCGCTCACACTCACTTTCACGCCGAAGCGGTTTTGAAATACTGCTCAATGGATCGGTAAACCACTCGAAATACGTGTTCCGCATAAATATCCTCATTGGGCATTTGGTCGTTATGAACCTTCACGGCAAAATCAAGTACTACATTTAATATGTGGTTTAGGATCATCCACGTATCCGCCTCATCCTTGAAAGCATCCTGAAACTTACTTACAAGGGGCGCGTATCGCCGCTTGTGTGCTTCATAGGAATACTTTTGAAAATACGGCGAATAATAATAGCGAACAAAGGCGAGACACTTTTCTTTGTTGCCAAGCAGGAATTTCCAAATTGCCGTAAAGAACACCCTGCACCGCAGCTCGTACTCCAGCTCCGGCATATACATGACTTCCACGTGCTGCATTGCCTTTGCCACGAGTTCTTCGTCCAGTTCCTCAAAGACGTGGGAAAGCAGCTCTTCTTTGTCCTTGAAAAAACGGTAAATATATGCTTCGTTGATGTCCGTTCCCTTGACGATGGCCTTTGTCGTGGTTTTATCCATACCACTTTCTGCAATGACCGTGATTGTCCGATCAATCAGTCGGTTTCGCACATCGTAGTGCTTCACGGGAAATAGCCTCCTTTCTCTGCAAAGTTAAGCATTTGCTATTTTTGTAACAGAAAAATAGGCGGACAACTCCCCATTCAGTCCATAAACCACGATTCTTGAACAATTACGAACCAACGAGGTTGCCAGCCTCACAACATATTCGCAGAGTTCAACACTCTGCCGTATATGAGAAAAAGCCCCTTGGATAAAGGGCTTTTTCTTATATGGGACGGAGTTTTTTGACGGCGTATAATCAGAAACCTATTGCCGTGAGTTTGCTCATATTGCTTCTCTTTAGTTCCATGGATGAATGAACATATCGCTCTAATGTGATTTGGGGACTGGAATGACCTAATATCTCACTAAGAGATTTAATTTCAAAATCCACCTCAACGCAACGAGTAGCAAAGGTGTGACGGAGTGTGTGAAAATGCACACCTTCCAGTCCGCACTTTGCAGTATAGCGCTCCAATTTGTATTGCATTGTTCTCGGCTCAATAAAGCGATCTGTTTCTCCCGTCAAAACAAATGCGGAAGGATTGCTGCAAAACATGGTTTTACATAGATTTACGGCATATTCCGTTAAGGGTATTATTCGGACGGAGGTATCGCTTTTAGGCTCGCTGATAACAACTTTTGTTTTTGCGTCTCCATTCCCATCCAAATTCTGAAGGCGTTGCATCGTAGCTTTTACCTTGATCGTTTGTTCCTTTATGGATACGTTTTCCCAACGCAAAGCACACACCTCCCCGATTCTCATACCGGTAACCAGTGCAAGAAGCACGCCGAATTTACACTCATCCATATCTTCAAGCAAATATTTTACAAAACGGGTTTGTTCTTCAACGGACATAACCCGCATTTCATTTTTCGGAACCTTTGGATATGCAATCTCGATCATTGGCAATGGATCCGGGAACTGTCTGCTTGTGTATTTGATGACCGAATGGAGCATTGTCAGAATATCTTTTACGGTCTTAGGAGATAACTCTTCCTCATACAGCAGATCGTGGCTGAACTGCTCTACAATCAACGATGTCAGCGATTGCACAAGGCAACCTCCCAACCTGGGTTTAATATGTTTTTCAATAATACCGCTGTACTTTACATAGGTGGATTCCTTAATGCGGTTGCGATTGATCCGTAACCATTCATCACAATAGAACGCAAAACGCCGTTTGCGCGAAGTTGTTGCTATCGGTTTTTCCGTTAGCAACGCCGTCTTTGCCTGTGTTACCTTTTGCTTGGCTTCACGGTATGTTTTACCGTAGCAATAGCCGTACTTTGGTGTTCCGTCCGGGTGGTAGGCCTTAATATATCGCGCCTCCCACCGTTTGTCCTTACGTTTGTAGATGTTTTCGCCTTTTTTTGACATAATGATGTCCTCCTTTAATTATTGGGTATGTATTATTTTAAATAACAGATTTGATTTTTTCCCAAACAACAAGGTTGGACGGAACTTTTGACGGCGAATTTGTTTGTGAAAACGCCTAAATCGACCCGTTTCCGGGGTGAGATCTCCTTCTAAAATGTAAATTTTTGTGAAAATTCTGTTTGAATGCCTAAAACCTATTGCAATTTCAAGAGTTTTGTGCTATAATCAACGTCCGTAGAGTGTTGAACTCTGCGAAAAAAGTTCAATATTTTATCATAGTGCGTTATATGTTTTCAAGGGATGCTGTCTGATTGGATGGCATCTTTTTTCGTTCAGAAGATGAAACATGGCAATCTAAAAAGCAAGAAAAACGCCAACATTGAAAGCTTCTCTACTTTCGATGTTGGCTTTTTCGGCGATAGTCAATATGAATTTCTATAGTTCGGTCTTATGCTGCGGATATAGATTTAGCCTGCTGTGTGCAATGCTTCCGTAGAATTTAATGTTTTTTTGATTGATTTCGTAACGAAAATTTTCGCGTTTGCGATTCGATAATATGTTTTGTTTATGCTGAAAGACAATGGTACAAAATCAAGTGGCTTTGCCTATTCAACGTATTTGTGTTACTATTTTTGATACTCACAGTTACGCTGATATCACTGTGACCCATGATATACTGCAGCGTCTTGGGATTCATTCCGGACTTTGCCATGTTGGAGCAGAAAGTGTGCCGACACACATGGGGTGTGATCTTCGGCAGCTGCACGCGGTAGGTCTTGTTGTACTTGGCAATCACATGCTCCATGTACTTCTCCCAGTGAAGCGCCACCATCGGCATATCGTTCTTGTCCAGGCAGGGGAAACCTGCATGGCCATCGATCATTGGCTCTTTCCGCGGCTTCTTCCGGTTCTTGATGATTCTGCGGAAGCACATAGCCACCTCGTCGGTCATCGGCACATAGCGCACACCTTTTTCCGTCTTCGGCTCCTGGATCACATACTTCATTTCGCTTGTGCGCTGAAGCTGATGATCTACATGGATCCGGTTTTGGTCGAACTCGATATCCGACATGGTAAGACCGCAAAATTCGGAAATGCGGAGTCCTGTGTGGAACAGGATGTAGAAGGCATCGTAATACTTATTGTAGTATTTGTCCTCCTTCACGAAGTTCAGGAAATCCCGCTGCTGCTTCCGGGTGATCGCCTCCCGGGTCACAGAGTCATTCACAATGACCGATGCCAGTTCAAATCCAAAAGGATTCTTTTGGATCAAGTCATCGTCAACCGCCAGCTGAAAGGCAGGTCTCAGTACCCCTCGGATGGAATGAATGGTGCTGTAGCTTTTGCCGTCATTCTGTTGCAGCTTGATCAGCCAAAGCTTTGCATCGGAAAGCCGAACCTTATCAATGCGAAGCTGACCAAAGGGATCTTTCTTCAGTATGTTGGTTACGGTCTTGTAACCGGCTTTGGTGTTGGGTCGAACACCGGTCTTTACCGACAGATATTTCTCCACCAGTTCCAGTACGGTGTAGTTGCCACCTTTGGTCACGATGTGGTCAAAGAGGTCTGCTTGGATCTGCCGTTCTTTTTCCCGTAAAGACAGTTCAGGCTTCTTACCCTTCGGCATCCGGTCATTCTTATCCAGCCGCCAACTGTACACATTATTCTCTTGTGCGTTCTCATCGATATAGCGGTAACGATACCTCCCGTCAGCACGCTGGTACTCTGCTTCACGGAGAATGCGATTGCGATTATCGCGTCTCCTTTCTTCAAGGAGAGCCAAACTTGCGCAACAATTATAGCACAAATCCGGCTCTCTGTACAGAAAAATAATCAGATGTCGTATAACATTTGCCTTTTTAGGGGTTAAACTGCCGTTGCCTGCTCCAAATATTCTTCGAATTTTGCCCGTTTGATCAAAACACGATTGCCGTTCATAACATAAAAATTCTCGTGAGGATGCTCGTTGATCAGTGACCGGAGCTTGTTTTCTCCGATGTGATAATACCCGGCTGCTTCCTCAACGGTCAGCGTATACCGCCGCCATACCGGGGTAATATTGGTCTTGCAGTTACTGCAGATGTTCTCCATCAAATTCCTCCTCTTCTTTATACAGCTCGTTTATTAATTTGCATATTGCACGCTCCACCAAATTCATACATTCCCATATGAATTCATAATCAAGCGGATTCTCCCGACACACCTTGAGCGCAATACCCGTTAGTGTTAAATTCATTTGTCGAAGCAACTTGTGAATCTCCCAGTATTCCGCCGGCGGGAACTCTTTGGGACGGATGCCGTGACATAGCTTTCTCAGGTAAGTCTGCTGCGGCAGATTGCATTTCTTCCGGTTGGTTTCCAGCGCCTGGTACTCTTCTTTGTTCAGGCGCAGGTGGATCTCATGTGGTCTTGTTGTTGATTTTCCCATAGTTATCTCCTCTCGTTTCTGTAAGGGTTTGGGGTTGCCCCAAATGGTGCGGAATGTCCGTTGGGACCATTTCGCGATGCTTGCTAAGAAAATGCCATTGCCATTTCCTTAGAGGTCGTCATTGGAAAGGCAGCTCATCGTCCGGGTCGGTTAATACCTCCCATGACGCAAATGACGATTGTGACGATGTCTTGGAGAACGAGGGGGGTGTCGTCATGCTCCTTGCGGTTGTGGTCCCCCGGATGGCGGGTATTCAGTTGTCAAGGTGCAGTTGAAAGAAGCTTTCACTTATTCGGAAGTGAGGAGGGGTAAAAGTAAACCCTAGCTCAGAAACTTTTTTGAAAGTCCCTTCACTAATTCCGAATTTCAGAGGTCAATTTGTAAACCCAAATTCAGGAAAAACTTTTGAAGCCTATTTAGGTGATGCTTATGGCTATCACCTAAGTGGGGGTTCCCGTATTTAACTGTGCCGAAGAAAAGACCCTTCATGTATCCGGACTTTTGGACCCCCTCAAGTCAAGCCTCCGACAGAAATATTTTTAAGGTGATGCTTGTGGTCATCACCTTCTGTCAAAAGGCAACCTTCCGCTGTCCAGAAAAAATCCCTTCACATATCCGTAAATAAGGAGGGGGTAAGGGCAACCCCACTGGCGGAAATATTTTTGAGGTGGTGCTCAGAAGCGCCACCTCAAGGCAAAAAAGAAAGCCTCCGGTCGAAACCGGAGGCTTGAATATCTGTTAAATTATCTGTGCAGTGCTTTACGCAGTACGGGGGTGATCAAGAGCGCTACCGCACCGCCAATCAGCGCCGTTGCAAGCTGCGGCCAGGCAAACATCGTCGGCAGTATTTTCAGCATAGGCGGTGCCAGGACAACCACATTGCCCAGCTTTTGACCCAGCAAGGCGCCGGAAGCAAATCCGCAAATCACTTTCACTACCAGCAAATACAGCACAGCAAACTTCATCCCAGCTGCAGCAAGCAATGCCACCGGTTGCCGCCACAAAGGTCTATGATGTGTGCCCGCAATCAACCGCAGCAGCACTACAAAGCAAACATTGCCAATCATAATGGGCAGTACTGTCACAAAGTTAGGCGCGATATTAAACAGATATGCAAACACGGGACTTACCAGAGCAATGGTAATACCACTCCCCATCCCCGCTACCAAAACGGCAATCGCTAAAATAGCATTCACGCAGGAGCCGGTAACCAGTTGCCCCATCGGCTTGGTCAATGCCTGCAATGTAACCAGAAGCGCCAGTAAAACCGCCGTTTCCGTCATCCATAAAATTTTTTTACGCATAATAATCCCTCTATTATCAAAATCTGCAAAAGATGGAGGGAATCCCGGGATTGGGCAAAACCGGGATTCCCCTGAGGCAGACATCAAACGGGAAACGCATACCGCTTAATGCCATATAACGTCAATCATTAAAGCCTATTCTTGCTTGGTATGTTGTATGAAGCAGCTCATGTGCCTTATGAGAGTTCGGTTTACCCAGAAACTCATCATAGAGCTTTTGTACCTGCGTGTTTCTGTGGGACTGGCGCAGCTGCTGGCGCTCATCCTCGCTGTACAGTGCGGCTGCCCGTTTGCTGCGGAAGGTATCCTGAATATCATCATCCTCATTGGGCAGGAAGCAGGAACGGACGATGGGCTGACCGCCACCTGCAATGCAACCGCCGGGGCAACCCATAATCTCAATGAAGTGGTACTTTGACTTGCCGGAACGGATTTCATCCAGCAAAACCTTTGCATTCTTCATTCCGTGCGCAATCGCAACATTGACTGTCATACCGTTAATGTCCACAGAAGCCTCACGGACGCCCTCGAAGCCACGCACCTGTTCAAACTGGATTGCCTCGTGCTCCTTACCGGTGAGAACGAAGTAAACCGTACGCAGTGCCGCCTCCATAACGCCGCCTGTGACACCGAAGATTACACCTGCACCGGTGTATTCCCCCATCAAATCCTGGTCAAATTCTTCGTCCGGCAGACGGGTGAACAGAATGCCTGCCCGCTTGATCATACGAGCCAACTCCCGTGTTGTGAGAACTGCATCTACATCTGCAATACCATTGACCTTCAGCTGTTGGCGATCCTTCTCATCCTTCTTGGCAGTACAGGGCATAATGGATACAACAAAAATATCCTTGGGGTCAATGCCATTCTTTTGAGCATAGTAGGACTTAATGATTGCGCCCTGCATCTGATGAGGAGACTTACAGGTAGACAGGTGCCCCAGCAGGTCGCCGTAATTATACTCTGCATAGTTGATCCAACCAGGAGAGCAGGAAGTAATCATCGGAAGCTTCCCGCCGTTCTGAATACGACCCAGAAGCTCTGTCCCCTCCTCCATAATGGTCAGGTCAGCAGCAAAGTTGGTATCATAAACCTTATGGAAGCCCAAGCGCTTCAGCGCAGCAACCATCTTACCGGTAACAGGCGTTCCAACGCTCATACCAAATTCTTCACCCAATGCAACACGTACAGCAGGAGCAGTCTGCACCACAACATGCTTGCCGGCCTTGAAAGCCGCATCGACCTTTCCAATCTCGGACTTCTCCATAAGCGCGCCGGTGGGACAAACGCTGACGCACTGACCGCACTGAATACAGGGAGAATTCAGGAAGGAACGGTTCTGTGCGGGAGCAACAATGGTGTTGAACCCACGATTCTCAAAACCCAGAATTCCCATATCCTCGCCGTGAGCATTTTTACAGCGGGCGACACAACGACCGCAAAGAATACACTTAGAGGTATCACGGATAATGGCCGGGGACAGTTCATCATACGTGGTTTCGGTTTTACTGCCCCGATAGCGACCTTCCCGCGCGCCTGTGATTCCGGCTACATGCAGCAGCTCGCACTTGCCATTCTTGTCGCACTGCTGGCAGTTAATGTTGTGGTTGGAAAGCAGCAGTTCCACAGAGGCACGTCTTGCTTCCGTAGCTTTCGGGCTGGAAATGATAATCTCCATACCCTCATTTACGGGATATACGCAGGAAGCAACCAGACCTCTTGCACCTACCACTTCAACCAGACATACACGGCAGGAGCCTGCATTGCACTCACCGTGATTAAACGCACACAGAGAAGGAATCTCGTAGCCGCACTTCTTGGCAGCTTCAAGAATGGTCAAGCCCTCCTCAACCTGATAGGAAACGCCTTCAATTTTAATATTTACCATTTCGTTTCCTCCTTACTTCTTATAGATGGCATTCAGCTTACATGTTGCGATACAAGCACCGCACTTCAGACACTTTTCAGCATCAATCTGGTAGGAAGCCAAACGATTATGGGGTGCAGTATAGGTTGTCTTTGCAATGGCGTCCACCGGACAGAACTTGGCACAACGGGCGCAGCCGACACACTTATCCAGATCAATCGTGTATTCCATAAGTTTTTTACAAACCTTGGCAGGACACTTTTTATCCACGATATGTGCAAGATACTCATCCCGGAAATGGGTTAATGTAGAGATAATGGGGTTTGCCGCAGTCTGACCCAATGCACACAAAGAGTTGGCCTTGACAGTCTGTCCCAATTCCTCCAGCTCCTCAAGATCTTGCATCGTGCCTCTGCCCTCAGTAATCCGGGTCAGAATTTCCAGCATTCGCTTCGTGCCAATTCGGCAGGGCGAACACTTACCGCAGCTTTCATCGCAGATAAACTCCATGTAGAACTTCGCTACATCCACCATGCAGTTATCCTCGTCCATAACGATAGCGCCGCCGGAGCCCATCATAGAGCCACGGGCCACAAGGTTATCAAAATCAATCGGCTCGTCCAAATCCTTTTCGGTCAGACAGCCGCCGGAAGGACCTCCCGTCTGAATGGCCTTGAATTTCTTGCCATCAGGAATGCCACCGCCAATGTCGTAAATCAGCTCACGCAACGTTGTTCCCATAGGGATCTCCACGAGGCCGACATTATTTACCTTACCGCCCAAAGCAAACACCTTCGTGCCCTTTGACTTTTCTGTACCGCAGGATGCAAACTCGGCAGCACCCTCGCGCAGGATGTAGGGAACGCAGGCTAAGGTTTCTACATTATTCACGATAGTGGGTTTTCCCCACAAGCCCTTTACAGCGGGAAACGGAGGCCTGGGACGGGGCATACCTCGTTTGCCCTCGATGGAATTGAGCAAAGCCGTCTCCTCGCCACAGACAAATGCACCTGCACCCAGACGGATATGCGCTTGAAAGCTAAAACCGGTTCCCATAATATTCGCGCCCAAAATGCCAGCCTCATTCATTTGCTTAATGGCATTACGCAGACGGTTAACAGCAATGGGATACTCCGCACGAACATAAAAATAGCCTTCGGTAGCGCCAATGGCGTAACCGGCAATCATCATGCCCTCGATAACCGCATAGGGGTTACCCTCAAGAATGGAGCGATCCATAAACGCACCCGGGTCACCCTCATCACCGTTGCAGACCACATATTTCTGGTCAGCGGCATTTGCGGCAGCAAAGGACCACTTGCGACCGGTAGGAAAACCCGCACCGCCACGACCACGCAGACCGGCAGCCAGAACCTCATCGATAACCTCCTGAGGCTTCATATTCAAAGCACGCTTCAAGCCCTGAAAAGCACCGTAGCCCATTGCTTCGTCAATGTCTTCCGGGTTAATGACACCACCGCCGTGAAGAGCAACACGCTTTTGCTTCTTATAGAAGTTAATGTCATCCTGACGGGCTACCTTTTCACCGGAGTTTGGTTCTACATACAGCAGACGTTCAATAATCTCGCCGCCCAGGATATCCTTTTCAAAAATCTCATCCACATCGTCCAAAGTTACCAGGCGATACAGCGTATCCTCTGGAAAAATCTTAACAAAAGGTCCCTGTGAGCAGAAGCCAAAGCAGCCAACAATATTGACAGTAACCTTATCCTGCAAATGGTTCTGCGCAACCAGCTTTTCAAACTTGGCCTTAATGTCCATGGAATTGGAGGAGATGCAGCCGGTACCGCCGCACAGCAAAATTGCCCGCTTGCCGTTGCTGCCGTCCAGCTTGGCAGTCAGCGCATCGGTGCAGCTGCAAATTCTTTGATCGAGTTCAGCAAAATTCTTCATTTACTTGCCCTCCTTAGCCAGATACTCATCCACAACACTCTGAACGGCATCCACAGTCATCTTGGGATAGACCTTGCCGTTAATGGTGACAGCAGGTGCAATGCCGCATGCACCAATACAGCGCAGCGCATCGATGGTAAACAAACCATCTGCAGTCGTCTGACCGGGCTGTACACCCAGTATCTCGGAAAACTTATCAATAATCTGCTGCGCTCCCTTGACATAACAGGCTGTGCCAAGGCAGCAACCAATAACATACTTCCCTTTCGGTTCCAGAGAGAAGAAGGAATAGAACGTAACAACACCATAAATTTCTGCAACGGAAATGCCGATTCTTTTTGAAACGATCTGCTGAACCTCCAAAGGAATATAACCATACTCGTTCTGGATGTCACTGAGAATCATCATCAGAGGAGTCTTTTCACCAATATAACGGTCGCAAATCTCATTGATTTTCTTAATCCCGGCTTCGTTAATATGTGCCATTGTTTACCTCCACATATATCTGAATTCTTATTATTAAACACAATAAACGCTCAAGAAAAACACGAATTCCGCCGCAAAAAAGCGACGGAAAACCTGCTTTTATTAAAAAACCTCGCTAATTATACAGATTTTGCTTGCAATAACCAATAAAGATATGATACTTTATTTATAACTTGTATTTATAGATTGTGAGGAATCATTATGAACTACAACTATCTGCTGTACTTTTCAGTTTTAGCGCAAACAGAGCACTACACCACCGCCGCTGCAAGACTCGGCATTTCCCAGCCTGCCCTCAGCAGTGCTATTCGTAATCTGGAAAATTCTTTGGGCGGCGTCAAGCTTTTTGAAAAGGTAGGGCGAAATATCCGGTTGACGGAGGAGGGACGCTTCTATCAAGAAACGGTGGATGAAGCAATCAAAAAACTACACGGTGCTTCCCTTCTCTTACGCGACAGCAAAACACAAGCACCGGTTGTAATCAGAATGGGTGTTGTTTCCGGAACTGTCAATGGGCTGCTGGCCAAAGAAATTGTCAAATACTCCCAAAACAACCCGCGGATTCGCTTCGACCTAACAGAAACTTCCTCTGAAAAACTGATGGATATGGTTCGACAGGAAAAGCTGGATATGGCTATCGTAGACTCCTCTGACCGAGACCGCAGCCTTCATTTCCGCAAATTATACCAGCGGGATTTCCTTGTTGCATTGCCTGCTACCCATCCACTTGCGAACCGCGACTGCATTGAGCCTCACGAGGTGGTATCCGAACCTCAAGTGGTTTTCAATTACAATGTAGGTAAAAGCTTCAAGGAATGGACCACCGGTACACCAATGGATGAGGCCGTGGTTTGCACTGTAGATACAGCACGTTCTGCATTGGATTTGGTAAGTGCCGGTATAGGCATCAGCTTTATTCCTACCGAGTGTGCGGAGAAGCGACCGGGGATCGCCTATGTTCCCATTAAAAACTGGCATCAGGCTTTATATATGTGCATCCTCTACGACAAATGGCTGGAACCCCCCATCTGGGACTTTGTTGAAATCGTTGTCAAAGCTTTCCGCGCCAGAAAATCTTAAAACATAAAAACAGATTTATTACAAAGAGGCGATATCAATCATGAGCTATTAAAAGTGATTTTATGTATTGATGCTCTCACCTGGGTAGCAGAGGTAATTTCCGATAATATTACAAAAAACAACACCAATTAATGCAACAAAACACGCAGGTAAAGGCGTCACTGTAGCGCGACGCCTTCACTTATGCATAGTTTTAAGATTGATCCAAAATTCTTCCATCGGTAGAAATGGTCACCACCTGCCACGGCAGGAATTTCCCGCTGTCCTGCAATGCTTTCTTCACCGCAAACTCGATGCCGCCGCAACAGGGCACCTCCATCCGCACTACCGTGACGGACTTGATGTCATTGTTCTTGATAATCTCCGTCAGCTTGATGGAATAATCCACTGCATCCAGCTTGGGACATCCCACCAGAGTCACGTGACCATCCATAAAATCCTGATGAAAATTGGCATAAGCATAGGCCGTGCAATCTGCGGCAACCAACACTCTGGCACCGTCAAGCCACGGTGCCCGAAGGGGAACCAACTTTATCTGAACCGGCCACTGCCTGAGCTTGGATTCCACCTTTACCGGGGCTGCCGTCTCTTTCATTCTGAGAATCGGTCTTGCAGCAGAGCCGGGGCAGCCGCCTCCGGCGCAGCCGGTGCTTTTCTTTGCGGCTAAGACTGCTTCTTCGTTATATGCCGCTGCTTCCCGCTCCACAAATGTGATTGCACCTGTCGGGCAGGCAGGAAGGCAGTCTCCCAAGCCATCGCAGTAATCATCCCGCAGCAGCTTTGCCTTGCCGTCTATCATTCCAATCGCGCCCTCGTGGCAGGCATCGGCGCAGGCGCCGCAACCGTTACACTTTTCTTCATCTATCTGGATGATTCTTCTGACCATATCAAGCACCTCGCTTCTTCTGGCTTTCCACAATCTTCATCATTTGCTCATACATTTCCTCTCCAACGCACTCTTTTGCGTGGGCGCACCACTGAACACAGCTCAGCGTGTCATTATAGGCAACAAAGCCGCAATGCTCGCAGGGCATCTGGGTATCAATGGAAAACATCTCTATTTCATGCCCACATTGGGGACAAATCTTTTCAATGATGGTCGGAGTTCTGGGTTTTGCTTGGCATCCGTGTAAAATCATATACATTACCTCCTTGACTTTGTGGCTTTATTTTACTATACTATTTTAAAATAGTATGTTGGATTTCCAACATCGGAGGGTAATTATGGAAAAATATTTTGATTTAATTTTGGAAAATCCCTTGTTCAACGGAATCGGCGCAGAGAATCTGCGCAGCTTAATGACCTGTCTGGCCGCCAAGGTAAAGGTCTATCCGAAAGGAAGCCCTGTCTTTATGGAGGGAGACCCTGCCGGCTTTATTGGCATTGTGTTGGAGGGCTCTATTCAGATTGTCCGGGATGATTTCTATGGCAACCGGAGTCTGCTGATGCTGGCACAACAGGGTGACATCTTTGGAGAAGCTTTTGCCTGTACTGACCTGGAGTATGTTCCTTTGAGCGGATTTGCCATACGGGACTGTAAGGTTATGTGGTTGGAGTGCCGGCGGATGCTGACCGTCTGCACCAACGCCTGCAGCTTCCACAATACGCTGGTTCAAAATTTGCTGCAGGATGTTGCGCAGAAAAATCTGCTGCTCAGCCAGCGAGTCCAGTTTATGTCCCAAAAAACCACTAAGGAAAAGCTGATGGCTTATTTGCTGGATCAGGCCAAGCAGCATAACGCCATGGAGTTCACCATTCCGCTGAACCGTCAGGCATTGGCCGACTTTCTCGGTGTAGAGCGCAGTGCCATGTCCGCTGAGCTGAGCAAGCTTCGTCAGGAAGGCTTTCTGGACAGCAAGGGCTCCTGGTTTCGGCTGCTTCAGGAATAAAGCAAGTCCCCGGTTTGAACCGGGGACTTTTCCTTTTATACGATTGCCTCATACTGGATGGAGCTGACAGCGTCGTTCTCCAAAATGATAATCAGCTTTCCGTTTCCTTGCTTCATAGTATAGGAATTCTTGCCGTCAAAGCCCTCTGTACCGTAGGCTTTTTCCACCTCGGCCTTGGTGGAGGTGATGCGGATTCCCTCTGCATTTGCTACCAGGTCATCCACAAACCACCATCTGTAAATATAGTCCTGACCGTCCTTGGGATAGGTCTGAATATAGAAGCTGCCGTAGCCATAGGTCTTGTCCAGACCGTTAAACGCGCAGCTTGTGGTCTCGCTATAGGTGAAAGGATCGCCCAAAGCGGTCACAATGGGTGCGGCAAGGGCATTAAGCTTCACTTCCGTATTTTTGTAGGTAAAGGTGTATTCCTCAACCGGCTCTACGGGGCTCTCCTGGCAGCCTGCGAAGCAGACCAACAGCAATGCTGCAACGATCAATAATACAATCCGTCTTTTCATAATGTCTCCTTATTCTTCTGCGCCTCCATAGCCGCCTTGCGGTCGTGGTAGGCTTTGGCTTTTTCCGCCCAAAGGGCGCTGATTTGTGTATCGCTTCGGTTGTCGGCAACGCCGCACTTCTCCTGAAGCACCTTGCCGAACCAACGGGATGCCTTTTCTGCACCGTACACATTCAAGTGCAGACCCGCATCATAGGTATCCGCATTCCAATCAATGCCGATTTCCTCCTGACAGTCCAGCATATTGATATACAGCAGGTCATTTTCTTCCGCGAACTGCTCCACCTGCTCATCCCACTGGGGATACCATTTCGGCGACTCGATCGGCGCTTTTATCAGCACCAGCTGGGTTCCCTTGCTCTTGCACAGCTCCACCATCTTATTCAGATAGTACCAGCTGTTTTCTCCCAGCTCATAGCTGGTCGGGGGCGGCTCCGGATGCTCCGTCGTGTAAGGCTTTACGCCGGTCTGCATCAGGTAGCCGTTGTCGGACACCGGTGCAGGACTGCGAAACCAATAGGTAAAGTCCTCCTGCTTCAAATCCGACCAACGGTCGTGATACCGCAGCAGCGGCAGCACATAGCTGTAAATTGCCTCTTTCTCCCGCTCTTCTTCCGTCATAGAAGCCCATATAGAATCCCATTTGGATTTCGACCAGCGCATTCCATCCAGGGTCATTCGGTTATAGGCCTCCCGTTTCTCCTGATCGCCGGTGCTTTGGGGCGTGTCGTACTTCATAGAAAGCACATTAAACACGATCACATCCGGGGTTTCATACTGGAAGGTTTCCTCCATCAGGTAATAGGACTGCCAAATCAGCTGCTGGGCACTGCCCCGAATATAGGAGGTGATGCCGTACTCTTCCCACAGGGTAATGGGGGAAAAATTCTCATACACTTCGCAGTCGCCAATGAATATCACATCATTGTTGCCGGCGTTATCGTAGTATTCCCCAATCAAAGCGCCTTCCTTGTTGTCCATATACTTGGGCATCAGCAAGGCCTGCAGGCAATACCACAATACTGCAAAAATCAACACAGAGGCGGTAATAAGTGCTATTTTCTTCTTCATACTGCCTCCTAGAACCGGTTATAAATAAAATTACTTGCCTGATAGCCGATGCCATAGCTGCCCATCAGCAGCACCACCATCAGCAGCGCAAGAACAAGGATGTACCGCAAAACAGGCTTTTCCCACAAATTTTGCCGGATGCTTCCCCTCTTTTCCTCAAACAGGCTGACGCCGAACATCAGCGCAATGCCGCCACCCAATATGGCGTAATCCGTTCCGGACAGCCCCAGGTTCATCAGCGTACCATTCCACAAAATGGGGAAATTGAAGGTCGTTACCAGCGAACCCATCCGGCGGAAATACTCCCCTACATTGGGGAACAAATCCACAATGCGGATGAGATTCATCAAAATGAACATCCGCAGGATTTCAAAGCCGCCGTACCATTTCTTCTCTTTCCAACCAAAGCGATTGTGGAATTTTTCATACAACGGCGTCAATTCCTCGGATACCACGATGACAAAGCAGTTCATCATACCCCACAGCAGGAAATTGGGCGTGATTCCGTGCCAGATGCCTGTCATCGCCCAGGTAGCTATCGACGCCACATACACCGGCAAGCGCTTGCCGAAATTGCCCAGCTTGTTGCGCGCCTTTTTGCTCAGCTTCAGCATTGGACCGCTGACAGAAATGGGGTAGAAAATATAACTTTTCATCCATTCTCCCAGGGAAATATGCCATCTGCGCCAATATTCGGCAATATTTTTTGAGAAAAACGGGCGGATGAAATTTTCCGGCATTTTAATGCCCAACGCTTGAGACAGACCAATCACAATGTCAATGCCGCCGGTGAAGTCCGCATAAATCTGCACCGCATAAAACAGGGTGAGCAGGAAAAATCCCACGCCGGTGAATTCCGGTCCCCGGAGAGCAAGCACCGCCACCGCAATGCGGTCGGCAATCACCATTTTCTTGAAGAAGCCCCACAGCATTCGCTGCAGGCCGAAGGAAAATTCCTTCCCGTCAAAGCCTTTCCCGGCCAACAGCTGGGGTGCCAGCTCTGAATGCTTGTTAATCGGGCCTTGAATCAGCTGAGGGAAATAAGATGCAAACAGCATCAGCTTCAGCGGATTTTTCTCTGCCTTGTCCGTTCCCCGGTAAATATCCACCAGGTAGCCCATACTTTGGAACATATAGAAGGAAATACCCAGCGGCAGAGCCAGCGTCAAAAAGGAAAGAAAACCACCATTGGCCAGGCTCTTAAAGGGTTCTGCCAGCAAAAATTTGCACATACCCAATACGCCAAAGTTCAAAACCAGACAGACAATCAAAATGATGCGATTGTTCCGCTTGGTTTTTCCCTTGATTTCCTTTTTGTCTTCCCGGGACAGGCTTTCCTTGTTCTGCGCCAGATAGCTCTCCTGCTTTTGGAGATTCCTGTCCATCAGCATACTTGCCCCGTAGGTGGACAGAACCGTCAGCAAAAGGAAGGTCAGGTACTGGACGCCGGCGCACAGATAGAAAACCAGGCTTGCCAGCAGCAAGAAGCACCATCTTACCTTTTGCGGCAGCAGATAGTACACCAGCAAGGTAGCCGCAGCAAACAGCAAAAAGCTTACGGATGTAATCTGCATATTATTCGTCCATCAGCTTTTCCACCAGGGCATACAGCGCCTGTGCGGAATTGAAATTCTCCGGTGTCAGCTCCACGGCAGGAATCTGCACATCATACTCTGCGTCAATTTCTGCCACAATGGTCACGATGTCAAAGGAATCCAGCACCTTTTCGTCAATCAAACCGGTGGCTGTCTCAAAATCCACCTCGGGATGCAGTTCCGACAAAATATTCAGCAATGCTTCCATAATCCTTCTCCTTTATTTTTCAGCATACAGCGTTTTCAGCAAATTGCGGTCGATTTTTCCGTTGGGCGTCAGAGGCAGAGTCTCCAGCTGCTTGGTCACATTGGGAATCATATATCTGGGAAGCTTTTCCTTGATATAAGCCGTCAGCTCCGCCACCGCCAAATCGCCGGTGTAATAAAGCACAATTTTCTTCTTCTCATTGTCGAAGATACAGCAGGCGCTGCGCACCTGAGGGTGCATATTCACAATAACCTCAATTTCTCCCAGCTCAATCCGGTGTCCCATGTGCTTGATTTGATAGTCCTTCCGACCGGCAAATTCCAGCTCTCCCCGCTGATTCCAGCGCCCCAAATCGCCGGTGCGGTAAATCAGCTCCGGATAAAGGTGGTTCAGGGGATTTTGAACAAAAGCTTCTGAGGTTTTTTCCGGATTGCAATAGTAGCCCAGGGTCAATCTGGTGCCCCGCACACAAATTTCGCCTTGCTGCCCCACCGGAGGAATCTGATTGTTTTCATCCAGCAGCAGGATTTCTGTATTCTTGAAGGGTCTGCCGATGGGCAGCGTCTCTTCCTCAGAAAAATCCCGCTCCACCTCGTAGTAACAGCAAATACCGGTGGTCTCCGTCGGTCCGTAGAGGTTGATGAACCGGGCTTCCGGCAATGCCTGCCGCCACAGCTTAAACTGCTTGATGGGGAACACCTCGCTGGCAAAAGCAATGGTTCTCAGGTGTTCCGGCTTCACGGTTTCAAAGGTGCGGAAGGAGGAAATCATCGTCAACGCTGACACCACCCAACACAGGGTGTTGATGTTGTGTTGATTCAAAAATTCCACCAGCTTAATGGGGAACATAAACAGCTGCTTGGGAATCAGCACCGTGGTTGCGCCGTACTTCAAGGTAGGAATCACCTCTTTGAGATAGGCGTCAAAATACAGGGGTGTCTGATTGCCAAAAACAGAGTTTTCGTCAAATTTCAGTACATCACACAGGTTCTCCACATAGTCAATGACGCTGCGATGGCAGGCCACCACGCCCTTGGGTACGCCGGTAGAACCGGAGGTAAACACAATGTAGATGGGATCAATATCCAACTGCTTGTCCCGAACGGCGGCAAGTGCATCATCGTCGCTTGCACCGCCGGCCAGCTCCTCATAGGAGAAAACCTTTCCCTGATAGTTCAGCTCATTGGCCAATGTCCGGGTGGTTTCGTCACAAATCAAGGCGCCGCCTTCGCCCAGCGTCTTAAAAATCAGTTCAATGCGGTGACGGGGCATTTCATCATCCAGCGGGACATAGTAGCACCCGGCGTAAATAGCGCCGAAGAACGCCGCAAGGGTCGTCGGATGCTTGCGCATAAAGACCACTATGCTCTGGCGGTAATAGCCTGCTTTATTCAGCGCTGTTCCGATGCTCCGGGCTTGCTGATAAACCTCCCGGAAGGTCAGCCCCATTTCTTCATTGGCAAAGGCAACCTTTTCCGGACAGCGGACAACCGTCTGCTCCAGATATTCCAAAATATTTGTCTGCATAGCAGTTGCTCCTTTCAAAGACTCCCTTATGCCGGGGAGGCTTTTCCGCCTGCTGGCGGTTACTTCGTAATCAAACAGTCATATTCCTTCTTCACCGGTTTGCCACAGGTGCGCAAAGCCTCTCTTGCCAGCACTTCCATGGCATCGATAAAGCCCGGGCCGATGTTTTTCTCCCGTTTAATCAGGGAAAGCTCCGTACAGCCCAAAATCATCGCTTCTGCACCTTTGCTGCGCAGATTCTTCTCCACAGCAGAAAACCGCTCCATTTCCACCGGCTTGCCTGCTTTCACATTGTTGAAAATCAGGTGCATAACATCCTTTTGTGCCTGCTCGTCAGGCGCAATGGGCTCTAAGCCCTGACGGCGCAATTCCTGATGAAAAATGCCGGATTGGATGGTGCCGGAGGTGGCGAGAATGCCCACCTTCCTGATGCCGTTGGCTTTCAAATGCGCCACTGTTTCCTCAACGCCGTTGATGACCGGCACATTCAGACCGGCCTGCAGACCGCCCATAAAGTAATGGGCTGTAATGCAGGGAATGGCGATGCAGGCAACCTCACGACGGCTCAGCTCCTCGCCGATTTCCAACATCATCGGAAAGGGATTTTCCTTGCTGTTATCCAGAATATAAGCCGTGCGGTCGGGAATCATCGGCATATTGTAAACAATCATCGGCAGATGCTCCTGGTCCACCCGGGCATCTGTCATCTGAATAACCAGCTCCATAAAATAGGCTGTTGCCAGCGGACCAAGCCCGCCGATGACGCCTAAAATCTTCTTGTTTTCCATATTTCTACCTCAGGGCTTTGCATTGGCAATGGCCGCATTATCCCAGGGAAGCGTGCTCTCAGGAAGCTTCTGCACCGGTGTTGCCGGATACAGAGATTTATCCCGGTTAAAGGGATTGCTGTCCACCGTAGAAGACAGCGCATCCAACTCCCGGTCGGTTACCAGACACAGCTCCCAGGACCATACATTGTCATAGTGATAGTAGGATTTGCCGCCATCCACGCTGACCAACAGCCAATAGTGGTTGGAATCCTCCGGGAAATTCTTTACCTTTTGCACATCGATGGTAGGAATATTCAGCCGTTCCAGCATCAGCTTCTGGATGGCATAGAAATAGAAGCAATCGCCCTTCTTATTCTCCAGGAACTCATAGGCTGCCTGCAAATAATCGTCGTGTCGGGAAGTGGAGCCGGAGTAGGTAAAATGTCCCGGTCCAATATGGCTCTCGCGGCGTGTCCACACATAGACCGCTTCAGCCTTTTGCCGATCCGTCATATCTTCCGTAATAAACTTGTCCAGCAAGGCATCCACCCGGGCGTAAATCACATCGGGCTCTACAAAATTCAGGGGTTTTACCTTTACCGTCAGCTTCATCGTAAGCGTTGCCACGTTGCCGGCCGCATCCGTTGCCCGATAGGTAACCGTATAGACACCGGGCTGAGCCAGATTGACGGTGGATTGGTCAATCTCCAGAACAGGTGCGGCGTCCATATCATCGGTCACCGTGATGCCTTTGCGATAGGAGACCGTATCTCCCACATAAACCTCCACATCACGAACGCCCGAAATAACAGGGGCTTGCTTGTCCACAATAAATGTGAGGGTAGAAGAAATCAGAGAAGAATTGCCGGCAGCATCCGTCAAGCGCACCGTTACCGCCTGCGCCCCCTCCTTGCTCCAGTCCGGCTCTGTCACAAATGTGACCGTCACCTCAGAAGCATCCACAATATTTTCCACAAAATCCGATGCCTTCAGCGCTCCGGGTGCATACACTGTCACATTCTTTGGCTGCGCAGTAGGTGGTGTTGTATCCTCCTGAACGGAAGGCTGATTCTGCTGAGGCGGAAGAATGGCATCTGCAATCCAATCTCCTACAAAGGGTACAGCTGCAAATACAGCCACAGCAAAAACTGCGACGATAATCCAGGATATCCCTTTAGAATTGTTCCGTTTTCTACTCATAATGAACACCTCGCATATTCCGACACTACACCTATTTTAAGCTAGCATATATTATACCTCTAACCCTATGGAAAATCAAGGGTTCATCCTTTGCAAACAAAGAAAAAACCCACGATAATATCTCCAACAGAGGAAAGCTTTTCCGTTTCCTTCCCTTCTATTCTTCCCAAAATCAGAAAGGTAAATCCATTCCCTGCTTTTTCTGTGTTATGTAAACCAAGAATTTTGTTGTTTTCTCTTATCTTCCGGTTGTAACGCAATGTAGGGGCGGCATAGCCCCTTTTATGTCATTGCGAGGAGCATAAGCGACGTGGCAATCCCCCCACCACGCCATTGCGAGGAGCGAAGCGACGTGGCAATCTCCCGGTACGCAGTTTGTTCCTGCAATACATATCGACAGATGTTCCCAGGAGATTCCCACGGCCCGTTGGGCCTCGGAATGACATGCTATATCGTAAAATGTCCCATTTATGTCATTGCAAGGAGTATGGAGACACCACAGAAAACGAACCCCTCCGAAGAGGGGCTCTTTGTAACGCAAAATCAGCCGATTTTTTGAACAATTTTGGGCATCCGTCCCAAAAACAGCGCCACCACAGCAGTCAACACCATTTCCGGCACCATATACATTCCGTTATACACCACACTGTACACAAAGCCCAACAGCCCCGGGCTTAAACTTTCCACCAATGCTGCACCCCATTGCGGGAAGCCTTCCTGGGTGAAAAACCACTCTGCATAGCCGGAAAACAGGATGTAGCCGGATGCAATATGGGCAAGATACCGCCCCCCCAGCGCAACCAGAGAACCTGCCATCAAGGAAACGCCGGGCTTTTGGATGCGATTGCGGAACACACCGCCCAAGCCCAGTGCCGTGAAAGCCACCACATAGTCCAGCAGGCACATAATCAGCGCATTGACAATCATCACGCCTTCCCCGAAATAGTCCGGTTGGAAGGCCGCGATGAGGGTTTTTGTGCCGATGGCCATTTCCAGAAGCGCATAGGCAAGGGCGCATACAAGTCCCCATTTTACCCCGTAGCGATAGGAAATCAGCACCACCGGAAGCATACTGACCAGCGTCAGCTGACCGCCAAAGGGAAATTCCGGGATGAACATTTTGCTGACCAGCTCCAGAACAATGGCAATGGCCAACAGCATTGCGCTTTCCACCAAGCGCCGTGTTTTGTTTTGCATAACAAAACCTCCTTAAATAAAATATCGCATTGCAAATCCGTCCCGGTGCAATGCGATAATTTACTCATCTATGCATCTTTTCCTACGACGGTACTGACCGTATCAGGTTCACGGGTCTGGACTCTGAGCCCACTCTCAGCCGATTGCCACCGGCTCCCCGAAGATCGATTTGTTATGCGATTAAGGTTATTATAACCTGTTTTGTCGATTTGTCAAGCCATTTCCAACGTCAATTCCCGACCGCCGAGAATGTGGAAATGAAGATGCTGCACCGTTTGACCGGCATCTGCACCGCAGTTGGAAACCACCCGGTAGCCGTTGACCAGTTTTTCGGCTGCAGCAATGGTGGGAATCACTTCAAAAATATGGGCGACCACGGCGCTGTTTTCGGCTGTCACGCCGTCCACAGAAGGGATGTGCATCTTGGGAATTACCAGAATATGCGTCGGTGTCATAGGGTTGATGTCCCGAAATGCAAGGACCGTCTCATCCTCATACACCTTGGTGGAGGGAATCTCCCCAGCGACAATTTTACAGAATAAGCAGTTCATAATACTTCCTCCTTTTGGTATTTTCTTCATTGTAACACAGCTTTCCCCAACTGGCAACGGCATCCGAAAATTTTTTCTTTGCCGCTGCCCCCTTTCGTGGAGTTTCCCATTTTTGCCGTTTTACAATAGGACGCAGAAAGCACCAAGGGAGGAATGGCGATGCAATGTCAAAAACTGAAAACTTATATGGAAACCGGAAGGGTCGTTTTTCTTCCGGCACGGGCCATTCGGCCCAATCCCGCCCAGCCGCGGCAGATATTCCGGGAGGATTCTCTGGAGGAATTGGCCAATTCCATCCGTCAGCACGGCATTTTGCAGCCGCTGTCCGTTCGCCGCAGCGGGGCAGGCTATGAGCTGATTGCCGGCGAACGCCGCCTGCGTGCCGGTCAGCTGGCCGGTCTGACGGAAATTCCCTGCATTATTATGAATATGGACGAGCAGGAGTCCTCTATGGCGGCAATGATTGAAAATTTACAGCGGCAGGATTTGGATTTTGTAGAGGAGGCCACCGGCATCGCGCGATTGATGGAGCTATGCTCCCTCAGTCAGGAGCAGGTAGCACGAATGCTTGGAAAAAGCCAAAGCGCCATTGCCAACAAATTGCGGATTCTGCGCCACAGTTCCCGGGTTTTGGAGGCGCTGCGCCAATCACAGCTCACCGAGCGCCACGCCCGTGCTCTTCTGAAGCTGAATGACGAGGGAGAGAAGCTGCGCGCCATCGCTGTCATTGCCCGGCTGGAGATGAATGTTTCCCGGGCTGAAAAGTATATTGAGGACTTGCGCACCGGACAGTTGGAAAAGCCGCCCCGGATAAATGTGGGGGCTTTTTTGCAAAGCTTAAACCAATCCCTGCAAAAAATTCAGTCCTCCGGCATCAGCGCCGTTTCCGAGCGACGGGAAACGGAAAAGGAAATTGTGCTGACCATCACCATCCCAAAATAAGCCGAAAAAGGTCTGCCGAGGCAGACCTTTTTCTATTTGAGTATCCCCTCCAGGGTTTGGCGCACAGATGCCATACGCCCCGGTAAAAAGGGGCTTTGAAGCCCGGCTTCCTGTACAAATTCCAGAAAATACTGCTTTTCCGTGGTCAGCTCCCGCTCCAACAATGCCAGACCGCTGCCGGCTTGCGCCTGCTCCATCTGGTACAGCTGAAATGCCGCATCATTGCTGACTACATAGCTGACAATGTACATTGGGTCCGTGAAAAAATGCCCAATCAACACAAAATCCCGACTGTCCCAATCCCAGCTGTCGAAGCCGAAGCTCCTGCCAATCTGCTCGTAAAGGGCCTGAACATTTTCAACGGTCAGCTCCTCTTCATTCAACTGATACACCTGTTGTTCAAACAACGCATAAGCCGCCTGCTCTATGTAAATCCGCAGGCAGTCCCGCATTTTCAGCTGCTGTAATGCCGGCGATGCGCCGCCGTAGGAAAGGCTGAGATATTCCATTCCCTGAGAGAACACCTCTGCCACATCGATGCCGCTGATGTTTCCGCCGGTAGCATAATCCTGGCAGAAATGTCCGAATTCGTGGGCGAAGGTCAGCTTGTCGTATTGCGTCCCTGAGGGATTGACAAATACAAAGGGTGCCGCATAATCCGTCAGGTATATTTCAAAAGAGCCGTCGTATTTCCGATCGCTGTAGGTAATGTCATACAGCCCCGCCTGCCGCAGCAGGATAAACGCCTGCTGGACAGCGCCGCCCATTTTCTTTGACGCTTTCTCCACATAGGAAAAGGTGTCATTCTGACTGCACAGCTGATTCTCCCCCTCCAGCGTTTGGTTTTCCACCTGCCGGTAAAGAGGTGCAAGCTCCCGTCCGATTTCTGTCAGATACGCCTGCGCCTGAGACGGCGTATAGTCCCGATAATGGTAATAATCATAGGCAAAGGTAGGATAATCCTCATAGCCCAGATATTGAGCCACCTCCTGCCGCAAGGCAATCAAATCCACATATACCTGCGCCATCTGCTGGCCGTAGGTGGAAAAATAGGCATCAGAATAATAAACCTCTTCCTGGGCTTGGGTGCACAACTCGTAGTATTGCTCCTTCAGCTCCGCCTCCCGGTTCATCAGGCTGGTAAAGGTCTCATCCCAAAGGACTTCCCCCTCATAGGCATCGAAAAAGTCCGGCCCGAAGGCTTCTGTTTTTTCCATCTCCTCCTTCAAGGGACAGTCTGCCAGCGTAGAAAACAGCTCTTCCAGTCCTGCCTCCGCCACGCTGGTATTTTCCATACAGAAGCTGTACTCTGCCTCCCATTGGCTGTCCGTCATATCCCGGAAATAGTAAATGCTGGCCAAATTGTAATTGGTGTAGAAGCTGTTATACAGTCTGTAGAATTCCAGCGCCTGATTTACCAAAACCTGTGCATCCGTTTCCGTTTTGGAGTTTTCACAGCAGGTTTGCAGCGCCTGCTCCATTTTGTCCATATCCGGTCGGGTGTATTTCATTTCCGAGAAGGGCGTCACCGTCTGTGCGCCGATTTCTCCTAATAGCTCATTCCAGTCCCACTTGCTGCAGCCAGTGAATAACAGCACCACCGCCAGCAGCAACGCAATCCATCTCATTCTTTTCAAGAATATCCCCTCCTTTTTTTCAGAATAGCATAAAAAAGCCCTGAAATCAACAGCATTGCCTTTTTCTGACGGTGATGCATAAAACTCCCCCGGATGGCAAACAATACCTCTGAACATCAATCCAAGGAGGTTTTTTATGTTCTCAAAACCAATCCTGCGCATCTGCTCTTTGCTTGTCTGCCTGCTTCTTCTTTGTGTCAGCGTGGCAGCTGTGGAAGTGGACTGCGACAGCACCTACTGCTTCAGCGCCGAAGATTTTTCGGAGGAAGAAGCACTTATGGGCATCTGCATCACCGGTCTTCCTGATGCGGATGTGGGCACCATTATGTTGGGCAACCGGGTTCTGCGCCCCGGTGACATTCTCACCGCCGGTCAGGTTGCACAGATGACCTTTTCCCCTCTGCGCTCCGAGGTGGACCGGGAGGCAACGGTCACATATCTGCCCATTTATGAAAACCGGGTAGCACCCACCGCCACCGCTGTGATTACCGTACGGGGCAAGGTGGATCAGGTTCCCATCGCGGAGGATTTCACGGTAGAAACCTACAAAAATCTTCCCAACGAGGGGACGCTGAAGGCAACCGACCCGGAGGGCAAAACGATGAGCTATTCTGTTTTGCGTCAGCCCAAGCGGGGCAATGTGGAGCTTCGTGCCGACGGCACCTTCCTCTATACGCCCAAAAAGAATAAGGTAGGCGTGGATTCCTTCACCTATACCGCCACCGACCCGGCAGGAAATGTCTCCCGGGAAGCAACGGTGACCATCAGTATTCTGAAGCCCAGCGATGCCACCTTCTATGCCGACACCTGGAATTCTGCGTGTCGTTTTGAGGCAGAATGGATGAAAAATACCGGCTTGTTCGTAGGTGAACGGGTGGGCGGTGCTCTCTGCTTCCGGGAAACCAGTACCGTCAGCAAGGGAGATTTTCTGACAATGATGGTGAAAACCCTGGGCATCCCTGTGGATGAAAACGCCACCTTCACCGGCTACACCGATGAAGCCCCCACTTGGCTGCAGCCTTATCTGGCCGCAGCGATGCGTGCCGGATTGACGGCAAAGCTGCCGGTATCCGAAACCGGCGCATTTGGAGCAGAAGATCCCATTTCCGGCGCAGAAGCAGCTGTGATGCTGCAAAACGCTATGGATTTGTCCATTTCTGCCAATTCCGTTCTGGTGGATAAGGAAACCCCTGACTGGGCAACCGCCGCCGTCATTGCCATGAATGACAACGGCATTCCCGTTAACGGAACTGCGCAGCTGACCCGGGCAGATGTGGCTGTGATTTTGTATCGCGCTCATTGCCTTGCATCCCGGGCTCCGGGCCTTGCCTTATACCACTAAAGTACAAGCCGCACTGAAATTCAGTGCGGCTTCTTTTGCATTTCTTATGCAGTTTTCTTGTCAGCGATGTATTTTACAATATCGCCAACGGTGCGGAACTGGGAAAAGTCCTCATTGGCAAAGTGCAAAGAGAATTTTTCCTCAATGGCCAGCGCCATATACAGCATAGAAATGGAGGTCATTCCCAAATCTGTAAACAGACCGGTGTCCTCCTGAATACTGTTCAAGTCCACATCTCCACCGTAGATATTGGCGAAAATTTCCTTCAATTCCTTCAGAATATCCATCGTCTTTCCTCGCAATTCACTTTGTTGCAGCCTGCATTTCCTCGCAAGCTGCCATACAGCGGTTCATACTGTCCCGCATTTTGCTTGTCAGCGCATCAATTTGCCGCATACCGCCGGCACGCATTTCCTCATCCATCACAATCGGATCTGCGATGACCGCCACCCGACGGGAAAAGAAATGCTTCGCCTTGGGGATGTACACCGGCACGATTTGCGCACCGGACTGCAGTGCAATCAACGCCGCACCGCTTTTAATATGGTCGATGGCGCTGTCGCTTTGAATTTGTCCCTGGGGGAAAATCGACACCAAACGACCGCCCTTCAACACATCCACCGCCTGGTGAATGGCCTTGATGTCAAAAGCCGTCCGGTCAATCCGGATGCAGCCCATTCCCTTAAGCAGCAGGCTGCGAAATTTCCCCTTCATAACCTCCTCCGAGGCCAGAAAGTACATTCTTCTGTACCAGAAGCAAACGCCGGTGGTAAAAGGGTCTACAAAGCCGGTGTGATTGGCGACAATGACCGCCGGGCCTTTCAGCTTTCCCTTGTAAGGCTTTCCGTCTACGGTCAGCCGCTTCATTCTGAAAATGAGCAGCAGCGGCGCGCATACCAGACGGCCTAAGTCCATGGGAAATCTTTTGAAATCAAAAAGTCTAGCCTTTTTCATTGTCCACCTTCTCCAATTCCTGCTTCAGCTCATAAACGGCATTTTCCAGATAGGCTCTTAATTCCTCTATTTTTTCCATCCCCGGATTTTCCTCCGGGCAGAGGCTGCGCAGGTAGATGGGCTTGCCAATGACCACATTGGCTCTTTTCAGGGGATGGTATACACCATCGGTATACACCGGAATAATGGGGCTGTCTGTGCGCAGGCCGATATAGACAGCGCTGGGCTTAAAGGCAAAGGGCTTGCCGTTCACCGGAAGTCTTCCCTGTGGAAAAATTCCAACCGTATGATTCTGCTCCAGTGCCTCCACTGTCCGCCCCACAAAGCTGAAGTCAAAGGCATCCCGGTCGACGAAAATGCCGCCCAGCTTGTAAAGAAACCAGGAAAACAGCTTTCCCTTTGCAAACAGCACCTCCGCCATCAGAAAGCTGATGTTCCGGAAGGGAAATACAATCAAGTACAGGACAAAATCCATCAAAGATGTGTGGTTGGACATTAAAATACAGGGCTTTGGCAATTTTTTCGACGCACCCGGTGCCAGATGCACCTTCGGCTTCAAAAACAGCCATCCCGGGACAAAGCCCGTCAGCTTTACAAAAGCCTGTACCAATTTACTGGGTTTTGTATGTTGCATTGCTTATTTATGCCTCTCTATATATTCATACAAATCGTTGACGGTATAGCAATTCTTGCCGTCAAGAATGTTGGTGACAGAAAAATGATTTTCAATCTCCAGCATCAGCGACAGGTATTCCAGACTGCTGGCGCCCAAATCAAAGATGAAGTTGGCGTCGTTGGCAATAGCATCCGCAGGGCGCTTCAAAATCTTTGCTACCACCGCCTTGATTTCTGCTTCCAGCGCCTGATTGTCGTGGGCAGCCGCTTCCACCGCCTTTGCTTGAGCAAAGGGTGTCAGCCGGATGCTACCGTTTTTCACTTCCCGTGCAATGTAGCTTCTGGAAAGCTTCACAGCATTTTTCGACATCAGGTCATCCTGCGTGATGAAAAATGCCTGAACGGCGGTGGTGGCAGGAAGGCTGCTGTTGACCTGATAAATCTGCTGAATCATTTGCTCCAGCGCTTCCTGAGAAATGCCGGCACCCACCTTGACGACCATCGTAACTGTTTCTTTTCCGTTGACTTCCATTCCCAAAATGGAGAAGGAGCCGGAGGGCAGGAAGGAAAATTCCTTTTCCAGCAGGTCGGGGTTGACGTTTTCACCGTTTTCTCCGATGATGACATCGCTCATACGACCCTTGATATAATAATCGCCATTTACAATTTCCACCAGGTCGCCGCTGTCATACCAGCCTTCCACATCGGCATAATTGCCGTCGCGGTAGATTCCCTGACAAATGGAGCGTCCGCGGATCAGCAGCGTACCCTTTTCAGAAATATCGTACTCGACTGAGCCGAAGGGCTGACCGATGCAGTTGGAATTGGTATATTTGGGCTTTACCCGCAACTCCACAGAGGTGATACCCACCTCACTCATTCCGTAGCCGTTGTGCAGAGAATAGCCGATGGAATTCAGAAGCTGCAGCGTAGAGCTGCGAATGTAGCTGCCGCCGCTGATACAGAAGCAGATGCTGGGTCCAAAAACAGAATCCTGCACCCGGGAAAGCAGCTTGCGTGCCGCAAACTGACCCAGACCAAAATGGAAATTCTGCAGCTTTTCGCAAAGCCTTGCGGCTTTGCGGAACTTGTCCTGCTCCTTTTGCTCCAGCTTGGAGATTTCCTCTGTAATGCTGTCCTCCACGCTGTGCCAAAACAGCGGGACGGCAAAAATATGGGTAACCTGATGCCGCCGGCAGGTCTTGGTAATGGTCTCGGGCGCATAGTTTTGCAGAAAAACCAATGTACAGCCGAAAAAGACGAACCAGAAATAAACGGCAAACAGACCGAATACATGATAGAATGGCAAAAATGCCAGTTGCTTCAACTCTCCTCTGTATGTATCTGCAATTTGCGGGCATCTTTTCACAATATCTCCGGAATTGAGCAGCTGCTCCACAATCTTCCTTCCCGTGTAATAGCAAACCACCGGCTTCAGCCCGGTAGCCGAGGTAGAAAGGGCAAAGCCGTCTGCAAATGCACCGGCAAAATCGCCCTCGCTCTGCCCGCTTTCCAGCTGCGCAACGGTGAGATACTGCGCAGGCAGTCCACCCTCCTCCGCCGCAATGACCGTGCGGATGGACAATATCTTCAAAAACTCCTCCGTTAGTGTGGCAGGATGGCGCATATTAATCAGAAAGGGTTGATTTCCGCTTCTGAGAACCGCCCAAAAGGCAACAATCCAGCTGACGCTGTTTTCCATTGCAATACCTACATATTGACCGTCACCGCCAATGCGCCGGTTCAGCTCCGCAGAAGCCTTTTCAATTCTCTTGCGAACATCCCCGAAGGTATGCTTTTTGATGCAAAATCCGTCATTTTCCTCTGCCAGGATTCTGCTGTCGTCGCTGAACATAATTTCATAGACGGTCTGCAGGGTGTAATCACGCCCCTGCAAAACTCCCAGCCGCTGATTGAATAATTTTCTAATGTCTTTTTTCACATTTACACCTCGGATTTATGCCCCCGCACTTACCAGCTCTTCGAAGGTAACGAATTCATAGCCCTCCTCCTGGAGCATTTCGATGATGGAAACAATCCGGGATGGGAAGGTTTTTACACCCTGAGACAGGTAATATCTGTCATAGCTCTTCAGCCCCTTGATTTTCGGCACTTTTTTCCGGGACAGCTCAAAGGGATGGAGATAGAACACATAGTAATCGTGGGTCTTTATGTACTTTTTAATAACCGGCTTAACCAACGCCCAATTCATCAGGCGGGTATAGCCGCCGCCGCTTAAGGGGATATGCTGACCCAGAATATCCTGGCAGGCAAGGCCGAATTCATAGAATTTATCGTTGCGGTATACGCCGGACAGCTCGCTGTCAAAATTGGACAATTCCCAGTGGGGTGCATAGCGGGCTTGGGAGCATTGATTGTAGCTGGCGTCATATTTGAAGCCCAGCTTCCGCAATACATTCAACTGCTCTGTGCTCAGGGAAAAGAAGGGTGCGCGGAAGCCTTCGATGGCGACATGGAACATATCCTCCAGCTTCTTCTTGGCCAACTGCGTCCGCTCGCAAAAGCTCTGCTCATCCACAAACTTCAAAGGCGTGTGGTCGAAGCCGTGCAGCGCCAGTTTATGCCCACGTCTAATATATTCGGCAATATTATCTTTCATGCGCTCCGCTGCACCGCAAAGGGTGAACATCGTCGCTTTGATGTTATATCTTTCCAACAGGCGGATGTATTCATCCAGACCGTCCAGCATATCCTCTTTCGGTGTGACCCCCATGTCGCTGATACAGCCTGTATCGGAAAAGCATTCCACATCAATGGTAAATACAGCGTACTTTTTCTTATTTGTTGGCATTTACTTCAAAAACTCCACAATCGTATTATCGTACTTCTCTTTGTTGTTAATCCGGATATGAGAATGGCTTCCCTGAGAAAACCAAACCAGCTTCTTGTCCGGACTGCCGCACTTTTTGAAAAGCCGCTTTGCCTGTACCGGACGGGAGAAAATATCCTTTTCGCTGTGCAAAAACAGGGTGCGGGACTTCAGCTTTCCGATGTTTGCAATAGGGGAAGCCGCAAGCACATTTGTGCCGGTGTTCAAATAAATCAGCAGCATCACCAAATCCAACACCGGGAACAGCGGCCGCTTGTCTGCAATCATGTGCTGCTTGAAGGTCTCCCGGAAGGTGGTAAAGCAGCCCTCTGTCACAAACTCACAGACCTCGGCCGGACAGTTTTTGGCAATCGACGCCAAAATGCCGGTGGCGCTGCCCACGCAAATACAATGCAGACAAATTGTCTTGATGCCGTACTGCTTTATCAGGAAATTGGCCCAGGCGATTACATCACCGCTCTCTTTTCTTCCGATGGTAGAGCGCTCGCCGTCACTATGACCGTGGGCTCTGGAGTCAATCACCAGAACATTGTACCCAGCTTTACGGTAGGGTTCAGCAAAGTAATAGGAATATTTCAGACTCTCGCATCTGCCGGGAAGGATGATGACACACTTATCATCGCCGAAGCGATAAAATTCGCCGTACAGGTTTAGCTCCTCGTTAACAATATGGACCTCTTCCATCGCATCCTTGTGCTCATCCGCCCATTGGCAGCCCTCGTTCCACATCTGCAGCTGCTCTTGATTATCCGGCGCGGAACACACTCTGCCCCACACATCCTTAGAGGTGCGCACCAGCTGTGCCTTATATACCCGGATGGCAATGGGCAGGGTAAACCAAAGCATTGCGCCAATGCCGCTCAGCAGCACCGCCAATGCAATCCAAACATAAATCTCCATTCTACACCACCGTCATTATAAATATCCGCCTCATTATACCATAAGAACAGGAAAAAAGGAAGCACATTATTCATAATTTTGTCACAAAATATTGAAAACACCGAATCTGTGTGGTATAATGACGCTTAATGGCAGATGTGCCATATCAGAAACCTTTTGAAAAGAGGCAAGTATTATGAGCAATTTTGCGATTATCACCGACAGCTCCTGTGACCTGAATAAACAGCTGCGGGAACGGCTGCAGATTCACGATTATCTGCACGGCAGTGTCCACTTCCCTGACGGCCATTCTGAGCTGGCAGACCTGGACTGGAATTCCATTACGCCGGAAGCATATTACGACTCTATGAAGGACAAAAAGGTCCTGTATCGTACCGGCTGTCCCTCCGTCGGCGAGACCGAGGTCGTTTTTGAAAAGTATCTTTCCGCCGGACAGGATGTTTTGTGTATCGTGATGTCCTCTGCACTTTCCGCCACCTATCAGAACTGTACTTCCGTCGCTGCGACGATGAAGGAAAAGTATCCGGAGCGGAAAATCTTCTGTATTGACTCTTTGCGGTACTCCACCTCTCTGGCGGTGCTGTTGACTCTGGCTGATGCCAAGCGTCAAAGCGGCGCAACCATCGAGGAAACCGCTGAATATGTGGAAAACATCAAGCATTGTGTTCACCAGATGGGACCTATGGACGACTTGTTCTTCCTGGTGAAGATGGGTCGTATTTCCAACTTCAAAGCCTTCTTTGGCTCTTTGGTTGGTGTCAATCCCATGGCGGACTTCAACAGCCGTGGTATGGCTGAGGTTTTGGCAAAGTTCAAGGGCAAATCCAGCGCCTTTGCCGCAACCCTGCAATACATAGAAAAGACCATCGTCAATCCCTCGGAGCAAACCATCTTTATTGCACACTCCAACAGAGAAAGTGCCGCAAACATCCTGGCTGAAATGGTGCGCGAAAAGTTCCATCCCAAGGAAATCATCATCAATCCTGTGGGTATGGCCTGCGGCGCTGCCATTGGCCCCGGCCTCTGTGCAGCTTTCTATGTAGGCGAAAGAATCAGTGAAGACGGTTCAAAGGAGAAAGCAATTATGAATGACATTGTAAACGGCACTTCCAACACACAAAAGGAACAAACTTCCGCAACCGTCGCCCTCAATACCGACAATTCCTTCATTCTGCTGGGCGACTCCACCTGCGATATGGACAGCGAAATGCGCAGCAAGTACGGCGTGGAATATGTCAAGATGAACTATGTTCTGGATGGCAAGGAATACCCGGCTTCTCTCGACTGGGAATCCCACAGCGCTCACGAATACTATGATTTGCTGCGCAGCGGCAAGGTTGTGACCACCACCCAGGTTTCTATGGAAACCTTCCGCAACACTTTTGAGAGTGCTTTACAGGGTGGCAAGGATGTTCTGTACATCTCCTGCTCCTCCGCCCTTTCCGGCTCTGTCAACACCGCATTTATGGTGGCCAATGAGCTGAACGAAAAGTACCCCAACAAGGTCTACTGCGTGGACTCCCTTTGCAGCTCTCTGGGTCAGGCTATGATGCTGATTCAGGCTTCTGAAATGAGAAAAGAAGGCAAGAGCGCCGCAGAAATTGCAGACTGCATCAACGCCACCAAGCTGACCGTCAATCAGTGCGGCACCGTTGCAACTCTGGATTTCCTCCGCCGAGCCGGCAGAATCAAGGCCTCCAAGGCCTTCTTCGGCAACCTGTTTGGCGTGAAGCCTCTGATTATTTCCGACAAAATCGGTCAGAACTACGCAGTTAAGAAGGTGAAAGGTAAGGCCGCTTCCTATGCAGAAATCGCCGCTATGATTGCAGACGATTCTGACGGCTATCCCCGTGAAGACCTCTACCTGAGCCACGCTGACTGTCTGGATGATGTGATGCTCCTGAAGGACGAAATCCTCAAGGTCGCGGAATTCAAGAATGTACATATCGGTACCATCGGCCCCATCGTGGGTGCCTCCGTCGGTCCTGGAACGGTCATTGCTTTCTGCCGCGGCAAGGAAGTTACGATTGAAGGAAAAGAATAAAAGGGGTTTTAAAATTGTCCGCACAAACAATCAATGGAATTACGCTTTATAATTATTTATTAGGCGGTTTCAAAAATCTGAAGATAAACGAAGCAACCATTAACGATCTCAATGTGTTCCCCATTCCGGATGGCGACACCGGTGCAAATATGGCCATGACCTTCTCCGGCGGTGTTGCCGCTGCAGAGAACAAGGAAGCTGTCGGCGAAATGATGGCCGCCTTCTCCCAGGGCACTCTTTTCTCTGCCCGGGGTAACTCCGGCGTGATTTTGTCTCAGTTCATCCGTGGTTTTTCCAATGCCGTTGTCGGCTTTTCCGAAATTACACCCCGGGACTTTGCAAATGCATTGCGCCAGGGTGCGGAGCACGCCTATCATTCGGTGGTTCGTCCCGTAGAGGGAACGATTTTGACCGTGATGCGGGAAAGCGGAGAGTTTATCTGTGAAAATCTGTCCGACGGCGGCTTTGTGGAGCTGTTCCAACGGCTGATTCCTCAGATGCGTGTCAGCTTGAACAACACCCCCAACCTGCTTGCTGTTTTGAAGGAAGCCGGTGTGGTGGACTCCGGCGGAGCCGGTCTGCTGTGCATTTTTGAGGGTATGCAGGCCATTGCAGAGGGTCGGGATTTTGAGAACGTCTCCTCTTTCCAGGTGCAGAGCGCACCTACGCTGGGCTATATGGACGAGAATACCAAGCTGGAATTCGGCTACTGCACAGAATTTATTCTGCAGCTGATGAATTACAAGCCGGAATCCGCCAACTTCTCCCTGCAGGAGATGATTGCATTTCTGGAGTCCATCGGTGACAGCGTGGTTGCCGTTCAGGACGGTCTGGTGGTAAAGGTTCATGTGCATACCTTCGAGCCGGAAAAGGTGTTGGCCTATGTCCATCCCTACGGTGAGTTCTACACGCTGAAAATTGAGAATATGACCGTGCAGCACAACGAGGCAAATGTTCCCGCTCCCAAGGCAGAACACAAGAAGTTTGCCATCGTCGCCACTGCCACCGGCAAGGGTCTGTGTGAATACTTCAAGAGCATCGGTGCAGACATTATTGTGGACGGAATGCAGACGCAGAATCCCTCTACAGAGGATTTTGTCAAGGCTTTCGACCAGCTGGATGCGGAGCATATCATCGTTCTGCCCAACAACAAGAACATCATTATGGCCGCGCAGCAGGCTGCTGACCTTTATGAAAAAGCCCAAGTGACAGTGCTGAAAACCCGCACGCTGGCAGAGGGCTATTCCGCCCTTTCCATGGTGGATCCCTATGCTGAAACCCTGGAGGAATTTGTGGGCGCAATGTCCTCTTCTCTGGAGTATGTTACCACCGCCTATGTCACCACCGCCATCCGCGACACGGTGATGAATGGTGTAAATGTGGTCAAGGGCGCATACATCGGCCTGGATAACGAGAGCATTCTCTACTCCTGTGACAACAAGGTAGAAACTGCAATTCAAACCCTGAAAGCCATTCCCAACATCAACTCCAAAGAGACCGTTATCGTCTTTTACGGAAGCGATGCTACAGAGCAAGAGGTTGCAGAGCTGGAATCCAGTCTGAGAAATGCATTCCCCCTGTTTGACATTGGCTTTGTAGACGGCGGTCAGCCTGTCTATCCCTTCATTATTTCTATCGAATAGAGGGTTTTCGGATGAAAACTGTATACATTGACATTTACGGTGCAGACATCGGCCCGGAGCCAATTATCCGGGGTGCGCTGACCGCGTTGGAGCGGTATGCAGATTTACACATCTGCTTCATCGGCGACCGGGACATTATCACCGCTGCGGTGAATGACCCACAGCTGCTGGAGAGCCGCGTTTCCATTATGCACACCACGGACTATGTGACCAACGACGAGCCCGCCTCCTGCGTATTTAACGGTCGGGACAATTCCACCATTGTGATGGGCTTGACCGCACTGAAGCAGGACGAAAACGCCATTGGCTTCTTAAGTGCCGGCAGCACCGGTGCTCTGTTTGTGGGTTCTATTTTCCGTCTGGGTCTGGTCTGCGGCTTAAAAACCCCTGCTCTCTGCTCCGTGATTCCCTGCTGTGACGGCAAATTGCTGGCTCTTCTGGACTGCGGCGCCAATATGGATTGCCGGAGTCAGGATCTGGTGAATTTTGCTTTGATGGGAAGCGCCTTGATGAAGAGTCTGGGCGAATCCCCTGCTCCCCGGGTCGCACTGCTGTCCGTAGGCAGAGAGGATTCCAAGGGAAACAAGCTCACGCAGGAGGCTTTCAGCAAAATTTCCGCACTGCCTGTCAACTTCATTGGCAATATTGAAGGACTGGATGTGGTCAGCGGCGAGGCTGAGGTTATCGTGGCAGACGGTTTTTCCGGCAACATTTTGCTGAAAACCATCGAAGCCGTTGGCAAGAGCGGCATTGCCGCTGTCAATGACGCCCTGAAAACCTGCGACACCGCTGCAAAAGCAGATTTGGAAAAGGTCAAAGCGCGGCTGTCCGTATCTTACGACTTCAATCCCTACGGCGGCGCCAGCTTCCTGGGTACTGTCAAGCCGATTATCAAGATGCACGGCAGTGCGACGGAAATTACGCCCAGCTCCTGCATCGATCAGCTGATAAAAATGGAGAACGCCAATTACCGTCAGGGTCAAATTGACGCTCTGTCTTTGGCACAATAATAAAAACCCCAAAATAGCTTTACGCTACTTTGGGGTTTCTTTCTTTTTTCGTTAGAAGGGTAAGCAGAAGAATCGTTTGATTTTCCAAAATGCTCTGCAGTACCATAATGATGTTCAAGCTGACGAACACCGGCATCCAGGGCAGATAAATGCTGGACAGCCACGCGCACAGAATATAAATGCTGTATCGCAGGCCGGCTCTTAAAATCATCGGGCCCACATCCCGGAAGGCAAATTGCCGCATTGAAATGGAAACGCAGTAAAAAATATTAAATCCGACGGACACGATACCGATGGTGGGAAGGGTAAAAAACAGGTATTCCCAGTTAATCGTCAAGGTGGAGATGAGCAGCAGCACTTCCGTCAGCGCCAGCGCCAGGAAGGTGCCTCTTGCACTGTAAAACAGCTGCTTATAAATGCGAAGCGTATCCTTCACCGGGTCAAAATGAGAGGACTTGTTCCCGTCTATGTACACCGCCTTGATGCGTACCGTATGGATGGGAATGTTCTGCTTTTTGGCGTGATACAGCACATTGATTTCATAGTCATACCGATCGCCTCTGACCTTCAGCAGCCAAGGGCATTCGCTGACAGCAAAGCCCCGCAAACCGGACTGATTATCCTGAAAATAGCTGCCGGTCAAGGTGGTAAATACATAGCTGGACAGCCAGTTGCCAAACCGGGAGCGGAAAGGAATTCTTCCCTTGAACACCCGCATAGAAAGGACAATACGGCGGTTGCTTTCCAATTTGTCCGCAACCTTCATAATATCACTGACCAGATGTTGACCATCCGCGTCCGCTGTGATAAAATAAGAAAAATCATTGGTGCAGTTGTCCTGAATATAGGCGATGCCGGTTTTCAGTGCCGCGCCCTTGCCGCGATTTTCCTGGTGATGCAAAACCGTTGCGTAGGGAGAGACTGCCTCAAAAATGGGGCGATATTCTTCTCCGCTGCCGTCGTCCACAACGATCAGCTTGAACTGCTCTTTCAGGCAGTCCACCAGCTTAATCAGCTCTTTGTCCGGCTTGTAAGCCGGCAGTAAAACGATGCCTCTCATCTTTCTTTCCTTCTTATATATGTCTATTTATGAAGTCCATCACGGCTTCCATAAGCTTTTGATTTGCTGTGCCGTCAGCATCAAAAAGGATGTCCGTGTGGCCGCTTTGGTTCTGGGTATCGCTGATATAGTACTCAATATTTTCCCGGTTCAGCTCCTGACGGTAAGCCGCCACAGAGCCTTCCTCCATAGGAACCACATCATCTTGGGTGCCGTGAACAATCAGCACCGGTGTATCGCTTCCCATAATGCTGTCCGAGGCTTCTGCTGAAACCGCATCCGCGCCAAACAGCATGGACTGATAGGCCCACAGGAAGGGATAGCCTGCATAGGCAAAGGGACCAACATAATCGGTGGCCGGTAAGATAACCGCCTCCATGGCGCTGTTGATTCCGGCGACGGAAACCACCGCCGAAATATCCTCATTGTTCTCCAGCGCGCAGCAGGCAGCATAGCCGCCCCGGCTGTGACCAAACAGGACAAGGTTTTCGCAGCCGAAATTATCCCTCTCCTTAATATACGACAAAGCGCCCTCTAAGTCAAAGAGAATTTGCGAAAATCCTACGGAAGAATTTCCCTCGCTGCTGCCGCTGCCGGTAGCATCGAAGCAAAACACCGATTGTCCGCTTTCATGGAAGTATTCTGCCTGCTCCACATAGTTGGAGGCATCGGCGTGATGGCCGGGTACGATTACAATCAGTGTGTCACTATCCGGCGCGCCATAGTAGCGGCCGACCAGCTGATTATTCCCCACCTCAAAGCTGCAAAGCTGGGCTGTTTTAGAAAATGGCGTTTCCGCCTGCGGTCCGGTATCATAGCGGGCGAAAATCGAATCGTAGACAATTTTCGTTCCCAAAAAATTGACCGTTATAAAAACCAAAAATGCGATAATAATGTTGCGTATAATCCTCCGCGTTCTGCTTTTGTTGTGCAACATCATTATCACCACTTTTCAAAATTACTATACGGAGTTGAGAAGATGATTTACAAGCCAAACGGAAAACCGAATTTTCTCTCAGAGCAGAACTATTTTGCGGAGTATCAGGCCTTGTCGGACACCCTGTCCAGCTATGTCAACACCGGTACGCTCGCCTCTTTCGACGGTCTGCCGCTGGTGTATGAGTATTATCTGGCGGAAAACGCCAGAGCTTCTGTGGTAATCGTCCACGGCTTTACGGAGTTTATGGAGAAATACCACGAAATGTGTAAATTCTATCTGGATATGGGCTTCAATGTGTTCCTCTATGACCAACGCGGACACGGAATGTCCGGTCGGGAAACAGAGGATTTTTCCAAAGCACATGTCAGCAGCTTTGATGCCTATGCCAAAGACCTGGAGGCGTTCATCGACCGGGTGGTGCGTCCCATCAGCGATAAGCCGCTCTATTTGTTCAGCCACTCTCTGGGCGGCACGGTTTCTTTGCTGTATATGCAGCGGCATCCGGACGCCATTCAAAAGGCAGTGCTCAGTGCACCGATGATTCTCCCCAGAACCAACGATGTTCCCCGTTTCATTGTGTCCGCCGCCGTTCGGCTTGACACGAAGAAATACGGCTCAGATGCGCCCTTCCGGGGTGCCCGGAAATTTGATGCCAACGCCGTTGTGGAGAAAAGCTCCGACCTGAGCATCAACCGTTTCCGCACCAATTTGAAAATCCGGATTTCCGATGTCCATTATCAGAATTCTCAGATTACAAATGGCTGGATTACGGAAGCACTGAAGGTTCACAAGACGCTCCTGTCCGCCAAGACGAAGGCCATCAGCACCGACATTTTGCTGTTTACTGCCGAAAAGGATCAGGTAGTCTTCAACAAATATGACCGCAAGCTGATTGCCCTGCTGAAAAACGCCCGGCAAATTCTCATCCCCGGAGCAAAGCACAATTTGTCCAACGGCAGCGCCTTCATTCTGGAGACCTTCTACTCTGCCATTGAGGAGTTTTTAAAATAAGGCACGAAAGTGCCTTATTTTTTATTTTCTTTTTTTCCGGCAAACAGCTTTTTGGCTTCTGCGATGAGACTGCTGAGAAATTCAGACTCGTCTTTCTCCTTCTGCTCCACGCTCATTACCTTTACGCCGGATTGGGAAATCACCAGAAACGCCACCGGCGTTTCCGTAATGCCTGCGCCGGAGCCGGAGGGGCTTTTCTTCTTGCCCTTTTTCTGGTCCAGTATATCGGCTGCGCCGCCGGCAAAGCCGATGGAAACCTTGGAGATGGGGATGATTTTCATTCCCTCTGCCTCAATGATATTCCCGGCAACTTGGGTTTTTTCCTTCATCTGCAACAGGTTTTGAACTGTTACATCAATGGCCGAAGCAAATGCGCTTGGCCGCTTTTCCATATCATTCATAAGGACGCTCCTCTATCAGCTTTTCTTTTTCTGCCGCAAAAATAACAGAAAATACCTTGTACAATCTGGCGAATAACACAATATCGTACTCAACGGACGCCTTCTGCACGCTGTAATCACAGCTCACATTTACCTTTACCGCCCGCTTGCGTACCCGCGCATACTCGGAAACATAGCCGGCAATGGGATACACAATGCTGTTGAGAATACCGTACTGGATGGCCGCCGCAGCTGCATCCTCAGATGCCGCCACAATGTTCAGCCGCAGCCGTGTCACCGAACAGGCAGAAAGCAGCGTAAAAAGGTAACCGAACAGAGACACAAGGGTATCCACAAAGAGCTTGGCGGCGGAAATCAGCGATTCTTCTTCCACCGTTTTTTGAATGCTCTGCAGGTTCTGGAATTTGGAAATACCGAAGGTGTCCTTCAGTTCATTCACAATGATGCTGTCCGGATTGGGCTCTTCACCGAATTTAAAGAACAGTATCCGAAAATACAGAAGCATTTCCCCGTCTTTGCCGCTTTTAATATGCAAATTCACCGGCAGGAGCAGAATGATGGCAATAATCAGCGATATTGTGCCGAAAATGGACCCTGCTATTATCCAGCCCACATTCAAACCTCCTCCGAAAAAGTATACTTATTGTCCCCTTTTTCCCATCCTTATTATACATAAATATCGGCAGATAGTCAAGCAGAAGGCCACGCCCAGAGGCGCGGCCTTTTCTTTATCGTTGTGCTGTATAAGAGGTGACATTGGAAATCGTCTCGCCGTCAATCTGCAGTGGGGTGGGACGGTTAAATTCCACGGTGATGGTCTGTCCCTCAAAGACATCCACTGTCCGTTTGTGCTTCACATGCTCGCCCTTGAAAATAGAGGGGAAAATGATAAGGGAGCGAAGCTTGCCCATATCGTGCATAATCATCACCGACAGCTTCTTGTCTCCACGACGCTGGTTAGGAGCAGGAAGCATTCCGCCACCGTAGAATCTTCCGTACATTGTCGGTGCAAGCCACACCTTCTTATAGGTATGGGTCTGCCCGTCTACTGTCACCTTCGCACCGGTGGGCTTATAATGAAACAGCAAGCCCTTGATGGCGATAGAGGTGTAGTTGATGCGCTCAGCGGAAGTCTCTCTCAAGCGATCGCCTTCCTCGCAGCAGTAGCCATCAATGCCGTAGCCAACGCCGTTGATAAAGTGGAACTTCTTGCCGTTGACGGTCACCGTAGGCAGCTCCTTCAGATATTCCTTGATGGAAAAAGGCTTGTCCCCTCTTGTGTGTCCCAGGTCAAGGGCAAAATCATTGCCGCTGCCGCAGGGGAAATACAAAATGTCGTTTTTGACATCCACCTCTTCCAGAAGATTGACAAACCGGTTCAGGGTGCCGTCACCGCCGCACAGAATGATGTAATCCTCTGCATCCAGGGAATACAGATTTTGCTCATAGGTTTCGCTCTTGGTCATATCGCACAGCACCAGGGGGTCGGAAATCATATTTTCCAGTTTTTTCACTTCATCCGTGCATTTTTTATTACCTGCAAGTGGATTATAAAATACATAAGCCTTTGCCATAATCGTTTCTCCTTATCTCTCTGTCCGGAACCCTGCTCAATCCTGAGCGGCAGTCTCTTGGTCGGCCTGCAGCGCCTGAGAGATTGCGTCCCGCACCCGGTCTCCGATTTCATTGGTGCGCTTTTTATCAATCTCCTCGTAGGGAATTACCTCTAATACCCGCAGGGTAATCTGCGTTTTGTGTAGGGGAAAGTTTTTGTGGATCTTCTCCGTCCCCTCCAGGGTCATCACCGCAACAGGCATGTGCGCCTTTTGGGCAATTTTGAAAACGCCGTTATGGAATGGAAGGAGCTTGCACTTCTTGCTTCTGGTGCCTTCCGGATAAACGGCAACCGTATTGACGCCCTTTTCTGCAATACGGGCAGCCTTTTGGATGGTGGGAAGCGCCTTTCTGGGGTCTTCCCGGTCAATGGCCAGGAAACAGCATTTGCGAATCAACCTGCCGATGACGGGAATTTTAAAATTCTCTCCCTTTGAAAGATAGGCAAGATGATACTCGGGAAACGCATAAACGGAAACAATCGGGTCAAAATTCGACCGATGATTGCTGACCAGCAGGAACTTTCTGTCCTGCGGCAGCTTCTCTGCGCCGTGAACGGTAACATGGCTGCGGGACATTTTCACCAGAAAAATCGCAACACCATTTAAAAGCATCCGGTAAAACGGGCTTTCCGTTTCAAATTCTTTTTTGGGGCTTACCAACAGCGCACTGATGATATAAACCAAAAGCACGCTAACGATAATGCCGCCCAGGATACCCAGCAATATGTATAACGCCAGCATATTCTCTCACACCCCTCATCTGTGACTGCTATGCACCTGTGCACACGCCGCTTTTTTCCTTCTTCTCCTGCATTTTATTCAGCACCTTTACCAATCGGGGACGGTTGTAACGCTGAATCAGAATGTAGGGCAGATGCCCCATAAACAGGTAAATCAGAGACACGATCACTCCGCCGATGCCCGGCCAGATAAACACACAGGAAAAGCCCAGCAAGGCCAACACCCAATGGGTACATTCTGCGATGCAGGTTTCCTGGGTCATCAGCACGATGGTGTCCTCTTTTACCATTCCGTTGATACCCTTTTGGGGCATTTTTTTGAAGATTTTGCTCATATCGGGTACATGCTTGTGCCAGCGATGCACCATCAGCTTTTTATATATCTGCCCGCCATTTTCAATTTTCAGCTCTTTGTAGGGGAAACGGTTCCATTTGAACCAACGCTTCGGCATCGCTCTCCCTACCAGAAATCCAACGCCGCTCATACAGAGTAAAAACCAAAAGCACTTCCAGAACATTGCCATTTTGTCGAATCCTTCCACATCGCTTTTGCGGAATGAATGCTCCGCCTCTTTCATCCTCTTCATTTTAAGGCGCATTTTGCAACCCAACTTCAACTGAATATCAATATTTGTTGAGAAAAGAGAGTATAAACCCATCGTTTATACTCTCTTTTTTTATTTCTTATGTTTCAGCGTCACCGTGAACCGGCAGCCGCCTTCCTTGCGATTTTCCACCGTCACCTTTCCGTCAGACAGGTCCACAATCCGCTTAACCATCGCCAAGCCCAACCCGTGACCTTCTGCCTTATGAGAGGTGTCCTCTTGATAAAACTTGTCAAAAATATGTCGCTGCGCAGCTTCGCCAATGCCGGGGCCTTCATCCTCAATGGTAAAGCGAACCGCGTTTTTCTGGGTCTTGAGGGCAATACGAATGGTGCCGTTTTCCGGGCTGAACTTAATGGCATTGCTGATGAGGTTGTCCCAAACGTGGTGCATCAGACCCTCATTGCCATAATAAGTGACATCGTCCAGCTCCACGTCAAACTCCAGATTCTTTTCCGCCCAGGCATCCTCGTAGGCCAAAACCGACTGGCGGATCTGCTCGTCCAGATCAAAGTTCTTTTTGTTGGTGGAAATACTTTGATTTTCCAGCTTGGAAAGCATCAAAATGTTGGATGCCAAATCAGAAAGTCTTTTGGTGTTGAAATTGATTTTTTCCACATAGGCCTGCTGCGTTGGGCTGAGGTTCTCTCCGCCCTGAAGCAAGGTTGCGTAGCCGCCAATGGCCGCCAGAGGCGTCTTAAATTCGTGGGACACCACTGACACGAAGTCATTTTGCAGCATTTCCGTAGAGCCCAGTTCCCGGGTCATCACATTAAAGCCGGTGTAGACCTCTTGAATTTCCCGGAAGCTGGTCTTGTCCGTCAGCTGGACGGAATAATCGCCGGTTGCCACCTTCTCCATCGCCTTGCGCAGCTTTTTGACGGGGTCAAAAAACTGCTTGGAAAGTACCCAGGTTATCAGGATTCCCACCAGCAGACACAGGGCAATCAGCTCCACCACAAAGGGAACCTTCCACCGGTCGCCCAGTAAAAACAGCAGCAGCTCATCCAGAGCATAGCCAATCACCACGCAGAACAGCATTTCCGCCGTTACATAGAGCGTCAATCTGGTCTTTAAGCCGATTTTTGCCGCGCCTTGCTCCACTTTTTTCCTGTATTTGCTCTTTTTCATAGCTTCACGACCTTATAGCCAATGCCCCGCATTGTCACAATTTTAAAATCCGGATTTTCCTTGAATTTCTCCCGCAGTCTGCCAATGTGGACATCCACCGTGTGGGTGTCGCTGCTGCTGTCATAGCCCCAAATCTCATCCATCAGCTGAATCCGGGTGAAAATGCGGCCGGGGGTGGACGCCATTTTGTAAAGCAGCATAAATTCCTTTTGCGGCAGCACGAGGCTCTCCTGCCCGGTTTGAACCGTCAGAGAATCCAGATCCAAAACCGTATCTCCCAGCGTCAGCCGACGGTCATTGATGAGCTGTGCCCGGCGCAGCAGTGCCTGCACCCGCAGCACCATTTCGTTGACATTGATAGGCTTAATCATATAATCGTCTGTGCCCGCCAGGAAACCCTTCTGCATATCGTCAAAGGAATCCTTCGCTGTAATCATCAAAACCGGTGTGGTGCTGCCGCCGGAGCGAAGCTCGCTGACGAACTCGTAGCCGTCCATTTCCGGCATCATAATATCGGACACAATCACATCATAATAATCCATATCCAGGGCGCGCAAAGCCTCCACGCCGTTGGTGACGCCCTTGGTTGCGTAACCATTCTTGGAGAGCACGTGCATAAAAAGCTGAAGAAGCTCTTTATTGTCCTCCACCACAAGTATTTTAAACATATTCATCCCTCCCGGTTGGTAACCGGCTTTATTATTAACCTGTCTTCAAATCCAGCAGCTGCGCAAAATCAAATACATAGTAATCTGTTGCGCTCTTTATCGCTTCTGTGTAATCTCTGGAGCTGTCGTCATAAACGCCGCAAACGGTCATACCGGCGCTTTTGGCTGTTTGGCAGGCATTCAGATTGTCATCCAAAAACAGCACATCCGCAACCGCTGTACCCAGCTTTTGCGCCGCCATTTTGTAAATTTCGGGGTTTGCCTTCGTCGTCTCAAAATCATCGCAGGACCATACATTGTCAAAGCAGTCGTAAATGCCCAGTCGTTTCAGACAGGCATCCAGCGTCAAATGGGGGCTGGCGGTCAAAATATTCAGGCTTATGCCACGCCGTTTTAATTCCTGCAATGTAGAAATGACATTTTTCTTCGCGGGGATGTGATAGAAATAAGCATCCTTCAAATACTGCTTCATAACCGAAACAATATCCTCCAGCGGGAGGTCGAGCCCCATTTTTATAAAATGCTCCGCCGTACCAAGGACACCCAGAGGCGTAATGACCTTAATTAGGTCTTCCTCATAAGGAATGTGATGCTCGTCCAAAATCCGGAGCATCGAGGAGACAAATGTCGGCATGGAATCCACCAAAGTGCCGTCAAAATCAAACAAATATGTTTTCACGAAATCACCTCTGCCAGCTTAGTATAGCATAGTTTTCCCCGTATATCAAGGAAGGATCGAAGCAATCCTCCTTCCGCGTGTGGAAAAAGGGCTGCATTTGCAGCCCTTTACTTATCCTTCAATGCATCTTCCAGAACATCCCCAATTGCCTTTGCCATAGAGGCAAATCCCCAATCGTTGGGGTGGCAGGTGTCCACAGAACCATCATTTCCCGCAAGAGCCATCAGCGACTTTCCATCCAGGAAATAAACATTCCCATCGCCATCGGCAAGTGCATTTTTGTAGGTCGTGTAAACAACTTCCCGCCTTAATTCCTCGTCCTGATTGATGTAAAATTTCGGTCGTGACAACATCAAAATGGGTATATCGGGATGTGCCCGGCGAATTGTCTGGAACATTTTCTCATGGGTTTCCTTCAGATGCTCCACCGACGGCGCATTGTAATCGTAATCGTACACAAAGGCCGACATATCCAAATCCCGGATATATTCTGCCATCTCCGTTTCACCCTTGGCACTGCCGGAAAAGCCCAGATTGATATAATCGGCATTCAATCTGCGGGACACCATCGCGGTGTAGGAATTTCCGGGACGGGAAGCGCAGGCACCCTGCGTAATGGAGGAACCGTAATATACAATGGGCTTTTGAATGCTGTATGGCGCAGGCGGGCACACTTGCGCAGATTCGCTGATGCCGATATGCAGCTCTCCTACATTGCTGTACGGTGGAAAATTGATGGTAATCTCCCGCATTGCAAAAGAATTGAAGCGCACAATGCTTTCATATCCGCTCTTCAAATCCACCGGCGGAATAAAGCTTCCCATATACTTTTCTTCCTCATCTGCAACATACAGGTCAAAACCCGCTGAACCCAGCTTTGCAAAATGGGACATTTCCTTTATTTCCGGCATCACCGCGTATATCGCGACATAAGGGCTGTCTGTCTTGAACCTCACTCTGCCGCCGGCGGTATTCGTATGCCAATAGGTCACCGGTTCGCTGACTGTCTCCGCAACGCGCTTTGGACATCTTCTGAATCGCCCATCCTCGTAAATCAAGCCAAAAACCTGAAAGGGTGCTTGGCGGACATTATAGAATTTAATATCGCTGACATCCAACTTGCTTTCGATTTTGAAATTGGAGTCCATCTTTTCAATCGTATTCATCGAACTACCCCTTTCGCTTTTGCGCTATGTTAACAGTACCACAGAAAGGTGCGCTTGTCAATCACCCGGTAGGAACAGCTGCGCTGGCATAAAAAACCTGCCGACCTTTCGATCAGCAGGCGCTTATTTTACCAGTTCCATTCTTGTTCTCTGAAACTATCCAGATTTTCCAGAGGTACCACTTCCACCGGCTTTCCGCAGCTGATATACTTAACTTCCCGTTGGAGTCTGTAAGCAATGCTAAAGAAATCAGTGCTGTGGTCACATACAATGCTGATCTCGAAAACTCTGAGGTAGCCATTATCAATGGTCATAAAAATGCTTATCTCATCCAGATTAAACTCTTCACCCAATGCCACCACATCAAGTTCCATCTTGTCAAGAATATATTCGTTGAACAGTGTTCCTGCGGTTGCTTCATTAAGCTTAATCCGAATATCCATTTGGGAGCCATCTGCAGTTTGCTTTACCTCCGCCCCGGTAAACAATGCTTCCGGAAGTTCAAGCGCCACGTCCTCCAGCTCCTCCGCATTCTTGTAGAAACGATCAAATTCCACGCGTGCCTTGTTTCGGGGGCCACCTGAATGCATATACTGCCACTCACCATCGTAATAATTGTAGCTCGTATCGTCTGTTTGCGGATATGTAACATCAATTCTTCCAGTGGGTTTTTCCGAGTCTCGGTCGGAAATAACCACACTTTTTTCAATGATTTCCTGGTTTTTCCCAGTATCATGGATGTCTGCACGCAGCTGGTAGGTCTTGGCCTCAAAGCTGGTTGCAGCCAGAGTCTTCGCCTGCGCATCCTTATAGACCTTGTAGATAGATGCCGCATCGGTTGCAGCAGGGCCATTGCTGCCGCCGCTATTTGCGCCACCATTTTCACTGCCGGAAGGGGCGCCAGGAACTTCTCCCGTGCAAGCCGTAAACGCAAACATGGACAGGATAATGCACAGAACAAGAATCAGTGCAGATATTTTCTTCATTATTTTACACATCCTTTTCTATTTATCTCGGATAAGTAAAGAATAACACACGATATTTTCAAAGTCAATCTTTAGCGCAAACATGACGCATCGCTGAGTCCATCCTTTATGCTGGCAAGCAAATCCCCCGCTGCATTTTCCGTAGCAGATTTCATATTCTCAAGAAAGTATTCCGTCTGGGCTTTGCTTAACAGTCCCAAATGCGGTGCAATAAGTGCAGCATTATTTCAAATCATTTTCTTTGTGCTTTCTTGTGCTTGCGATAGATGGATAAAAGCAAAAGCGGCTCGCCCGAAGGAGAACCGCTTCTGCACATATTGGGAAAATATTTAAAGGAAAAATCGCCTTACTTATTGTTTGTTTTCGCTTCCGCTGCAGCCGCCGCATTTGCCATTGCATTCAGAGCAGTTGCCGGAGCATTTCGCGCCATTGGGGCATCCGATGCACTTAATCCCTTTCTTTTTGGATCTGTAAACATACAGCAGCGCAGAGCCAATAATAGCAGCAATGACTGCAATAATAAGAATATCAATGGGTTTCATTTTACTTACCACTCAGAGCGTATTCCGCAGCGATCTGCTTATTCTTTTTAATGATCACTGCCGTGAAAATGGCGGCAATACCTGCTACGATGGTCCAGCCAACGATGGGCATCCAAGCAGCGCCGAAGCTGCCGCCGGTGAACAGCGTACCGAAGAAGAATACCAGGAAGCCGACAGTAAAGCCAACAGCAAACTGTAAGCCGATGCCGGCCCAAAGCCACTTCTTGCTCTTGATCTCAGCGTTCATCGCACCCAAGGCCGCGAAACAAGGGGGTGTAAACAGGTTGAACATCAGGAAAGCCAAAGCCGCCACAGCAGTGATGTTGCCGAACTGACCAGCACCAATGGTTGCACCTTCGATCAGCTCCAGATCCTCGCTAATCATACTTTCGAAAAGGAAAACGGTGGCCAGAGTGGAAACAACGCACTCCTTCGCGATGAATCCGGTAATGGCTGCAGCTGCCAGCTGCCACAGCACAACGCCCACCATAGGGGCAATCAGGTAAGCCATGGGGGAAGCAATGGTGGCCAGGATGGAGTCTGCAGGATCTTCAACAGCCTGCAGGTTCCAGCCGTAGGTCTGCATCATATAAACAACAAAGTTGCATATCAGAATCACAGTACCGGCCTTCACAATGTAAGCCCAGCCTCTTTGACACATGGACTTGAATGCCAGACCAAAGGAAGGCACCTTATACTCAGGCAGCTCAATGATGAAGAAGGATTTTCTGACCTTGTATCCGTTCAGCTTATTGATCAGCAGAGAACACAGCAGGATCAGAGCAATACCCACGAAGTACATCGTCACACCCACCCACTCAGCGCCTTCGAAGAAAGCACCAGCGAACAGCGCAATGACCGGCAGCTTTGCACCGCAGGGCATAAAGGGAGTCAGCATTGCGGTTGCCCGACGCTCACGCTCGTTGCGGATGGTGCGGCATGCCATAATGCCGGGAATGGCGCAGCCGGTGCCGATGACGAAGGGGATCACAGACTTTCCGGAAAGGCCAACCTTTTTGAAGATGGGATCCAAAACCACGGTGGCGCGAGCCATATATCCGCAATCCTCCAGCAGCGCAATCAGGAAGTACATAACCATAACCAGCGGAAGGAAGCCGACAACAGCGGCGACACCTTCAATGATGCCTTCCAGCACGATGGCCTGCAAAATCTCGTTTGCACCGCTCATCCAGCCGGTGACCAGTTCCTTAAACCAGCCAATGCAATCACCCAGACCCCATAAATGGGTGCCGTTTGCCAGGTCATAGCCTTCTGCGAGCCAAACACCGGGGCCTGCTTGTGAGATCCAGAATACTGCCCACATAATCAAAGCAAAAATCGCAAGCCCTCCAATGGGGTTGGTCAGCACCGCATCGATCTTATCCTGAAAGTTTCTGTTCTTGGTCAGGACCTTACGGGTCTCGACCTTGGCAACGATCTTATTGACAAACTCAAAGCGCTTGCGGTCAGCCGCTTCAACGCACCTTTTGTCAGTCAGATCCACATTTCCCTGATTGTAGGGTGCCGTCTGCGACTTTCCGCTCAGAGTGATCGCTGCCTGCACAACTTCCTTCAGGCCGTCGCCGGTGGTGGAAGTGGTATTAACCACAGGACAGCCCAGCTTGTCAGAAAGTGCCTTCACATCGATCTTGGTTTCCTTCTTTTCGTTGATATCGTGCTTGTTCAGGGCAACAACAACGGGGATTCCCAGCTCCAGCAGTTGGGTGGTGAAAAACAGGGAACGGCTCAGATTGGTTGCATCCACAATGTTAATGATGGCATCGGGATGCTCGTTCTTGACATAGGAGCTGGTGATGCTCTCTTCGGAGGTGAAGGGAGACATGGAATAGGCGCCGGGAAGATCGACAGCGATCAGTTCCAGGTCGCCTGCATAACTCCTCTTAATAGGAGCTTCTTTTTTGTCAACGGTAACACCTGCCCAGTTGCCGACCTTTTCGCTGCGGCCGGTCAGAGCATTATACATCGTGGTCTTACCGCTGTTGGGATTGCCTGCAAAAGCAATTCTCATTTTGGGTTTCCTCCTTTTCGATTTCAAATTCTAACAGCATTTACTGTGGAATGACATCTTTTGTTAGCGGTCGCTAACATATAAGCAAAAGGCAATCAGCGGACGGCCTTTCGCGTTTCACCGTCAAACGATGATCGCTTCTGCCAACTGATTGTCGATGTTGTATCTGCCATCCTTGATGGAAACGGTGCAGCCACCTTTTCTGCGGGAAATCACTGTAATCGGCTCACCGCTGTAGCAGCCCAAGGAAAACAGAAAGCTATCCAACTCTTCATCATCAGTTTCGATCCGCTGAATGATATACTCCTTGCCTTCTTCTGCAACAATCAAATTCATAAATATCACCTGGTTTGGATATTTGTTTGCAGCGGCTAACAACCTTGCAAAAATAATGCGTTAGCAGCCGCTAACCTCCCCCATATAATAGCTCTGCTGGAATCATTTGTCAATACCTATTGTAAACTTTTTTGTAAAAAGCTTCCCCTTGAAATCGTCAATTTTTCATGATATGATTATCATACACTAATTATTCGGAGGAATTTGAGATGTCCCTGCACGAATCTGCCGAGATGTATCTCGAAACAATATATACGCTCTCTCAAGAGAATCATTTCGTGCGCAGCATTGATGTTGCGGAAAGCTTGGGGTATTCCAGACCCAGCATCAGCAGAGCCGTTGGTTTGTTGAAAAACGATGGGTATCTGTCTGTTGACGAGAGCGGTTTTCTAATTCTGACGGACAAAGGAATTGCTGCTGCCAAAAAGGTCTATGAGCGGCATACCATCTTAACCGCGGCATTGATGGCGTTGGGTGTGGATAAGGAGTCTGCAACAGAGGACGCCTGCCGCATTGAGCACGTCATCAGCGATAAATCCCTTGATGCCATCAAAGCACATTTGGCTAAATACGGAAACGGTACCGAATAAACGGTACCGTTTTTTGTTATCCCGTAAATTCTGCTATTTCGTGCAGCACTTGATAGTAGAATTCGCCAAAATATCACAATTCTTTGGCGCAAGCGCCAAAGAAGGCCAATAAAAATCACCATCCAAAAGGATGGTGATTTTTATTGGCTCCCCTTGTTGGACTTGAACACAGATTCTCTCCGCACTATACAACGCAGGATAATTGGATATTGCTATGAACTGTTGCGGAGCCCGGCAGAAGCGGCGCTTGTCACAACAAGCTTGCTTCTTGCCGACCGCTGCCACTCGCTCAGGTCGCTTCTCCCGCCCCCGGCGGCGCTCCCTTCGCTCCCTACCTCCTTCGCCACGCTCAGTCGGTATAGCAACAACTAGCTGATCTGTAGATCATTGGCGCAAATGCGCCAATGAAAGCCAAAAAGAACACCACCCAAATGGGTGGTGTTCTTTTTGGCTCCCCTTGTTGGACTTGAACCAACGACCTGCGGATTAACAGTCCGTCGCTCTACCGACTGAGCTAAAGAGGAATATTTGTGTTGGCATTACCTATTTTCACGGCCAGTCACCCGGCAACTATCGTCGGCACAAATGAGCTTAACTTCTGTGTTCGGTATGGGAACAGGTGGACCCTCATCGTAATCAACACCAACTCGTATGGATGGCTTTTAACCATCTTTTATATCAAAAGCGTCTCCGCTTCTAATAGCATATGCATTGTAGCACACATTTATGCGCTTGTCAATAAAATATTCACGCAAAAAAGGATGGTGACCCGTGGGAGAATCGAACTCCCGTTACCGGCGTGAGAGGCCGGTGTCTTAACCGCTTGACCAACGGGCCATGGTGCACCTTCAGGGACTCGAACCCGGGACCCACTGATTAAGAGTCAGTTGCTCTACCAACTGAGCTAAAGGTGCAGATCCTTTACTTTTCATTCTGCATTCGCTCAGTTGCTCTTCCTGTTGCAACTAAGTTTTTTTGTTCGCGCTTCCGCTCCAAAAAAACAAGTTGCAGCCACTCCTTTTTGCTCGCTTCTTCCGCCACCGGCGGCGCTCGCAAACGTCCCCAACTGAGCTAAAGGTGCAGATCCTTCTTTATGAGGTTGTGCTTTGCACCCTCAAAACTGAACATCATTACTTCTTCCGCAATTCCGGGTCTGGTCAACACTGAGCCTGCTTAGATCAAGCTTTCGGCTTATTAGTATCAGTCAGCTAAATACATTACTGCACTTACACCCCTGACCTATCAACGTCATCGTCTACGACGTGCCTCAGTGGA